>NZ_JBDSUA010000006.1:0-76417 GCF_039927955.1 Devosia sp.
GGTTCACCCGCCGATCCAAACGCGCCTCCAAAACACTTCAGATGCTCGACGTGACACTTGCCCTGTTCTTCAACCGAAATCTCAAACTGAGTCCAAAGTGAACAGTCCCCCACAAGGGGGAGGGTGAACCCTGTGGCTTTGGCTTGATTGTGCAGCAAACTGGATGTCACCCTCCCCCTTGTGGGGAGGGAAGGGAGGGGGTTTCTTCACTCCGCCTTGAGCTTGAAGCCCCGCATCCGCTGATAAAACGGCCGCGCCTGGTCGGCGATCGCCCGCAGATGCGCCGGCAATACCGGCTCTACCTCATCCGGCGGCGCAAACCCGGTGCTGTTAAAAATCGCGCCATACCAGTGTGGTGCCCACACGCCGTCACTTGGATGCTGACCTATGCGCCAGGCGAGCATCTCGGGATAAAAATCCAGCCCGAGCGCCACGCATAAGCCGCCCAGCGCCGTGGCCGGATTGCGGCGCACGTCCTCGGCTTCGATCACCGGCGGCGCTGTGCCCAGCCGGTCCGCCACCCGCTCGAACAGCGTGGCCTGCTCGGCAAAACCAATGTCGCGCAGCGTCACGCTTTCGCGCTTTTGCGCGTAGGAGGCGAGCACCCGCTCGGGGCTGCGCAGCAGGAACACATTGCTCACCCCATCCATCCAGCCGAGCGGAAATTGCGGTAGCATGTGGTGGGCCATGTGCTTCTGATACCAAACCTTTTTGGCGCCCGGCACCGGGCCCAGCATATCGGCCGCTACCTGCCCCGCGTCCTGCGGTTGCGACGCCAGCACCGCCTCCCGCATCGGATGCTCAAGCCCGGTGGCCTTGAGATAAGCCGCATAAAACGGCTCGTCGCTGACGGCGCAATCGGGGCGCGAACTGAAGGCGCGCATCATGGCGGTGGAGAGGTTTCGCGGCCCAGACCACATGGCAATCCGGCGGACGGGATCGGTCATGGCCGGAAAATCTCCTGGTCGATCAGGGCTCGATAAAGCCCCTGCAGCCGCAGCGTCATCTCGCCGGGGATCGGCCCCGGCCCGGTCAGCGGATGGCCCATTACCCGTCCATCGACTTCGCGCACCGCTGTCAGCCCGGCAAAGGTGCCGGTGACGAAGGCCTCGTCGGCGCCATAGACATCGGTCAATGAAAAGTTCTTCTGCCGCACGGTGATCCCCGCCGCTTCGGCGACGCGGATGATGTTGCCGCGGGTGATCCCGCCCAGGCAATAATCCCCGGTCGAGGTCCACACTTCGCCGCGCCGCACGATAAAGAAATGGGTCGAGTTACAGGTGGCGACAAAACCCTGCGGATCGAGCATCAGCGCCTCGTCCGCCCCCGCCTTGGCCGCCTGAATACAGGCCTGGATGCAGTTGAGCTTGGAGTGCGAATTAAGCTTTTGGTCCTGCATATCGGGCGCGGTACGCCGAATGGTCGAGGTGAACAGCGCTATGCCGTTCGGCTTGGGCGATGGCGCCTTGTATTCGGGGATAATGACGATCGTCGCAGGCCCGATGGTCACGCGCGGGTCCTGATAGGGTGTCGCCTTGATGCCGCGCGTCACCATCAGGCGGATATGGACGCCATCGGTCATGCCGTTGGCGCCAAGGCAATCGAAGATGCGTTTGACCAGCGCGTCGGGGCTCAGCCCGACTTCGAAATCCAGCGCCTTGGCGCCTTCATAGAGCCGCTCCAGATGCGCCCACAGGAATGGAATACCGCCCTGGTGCAGCCGCAGGCCTTCCCAGACGCCGTCGCCGAGCACGAAGCCCGAATCAAATACCGAGACCACCGCCTTGTCGCGCGGCAGCAGCGCATCGTTGACGGCGATCTGGATGGTCGCGTTACGCTTGTCGTCGGCATATTCGTGTACGCCATAGGCCATGAAATCACCCAAAATGAATGGCGCCAGTCTCATCACTCTTGATCGAACCGGGCAAGCCCACGATGGTGCGACAAACCGCTGGAGTGCACCGAATGCCCAAATCGATCGACGATCTTGAAACCCCCTGCGTCGTCATCGACATCGATCGCGTCGAAGCCAATCTCAAGCGCGGTCAGGCCAAGGCTGACGCTTTGGGCGTGGCCTTGCGGCCCCATATCAAGACCCACAAGATTCCGCGCTTTGCGCAATTGCAGGTCGGGCTGGGTGCTGTCGGCATTACCGTGCAAAAGCTCGGTGAAGCCGAGGTAATGGCCGATGCCGGGCTGACCGACATGCTGCTGACCTACAATATCGTTGGCGCCAAAAAGCTCGCCCGCCTGCGTGCCCTCAATGAGCGGGTAGTGCTCAAGGTGGTCGCCGACAGCCCCGACACGGTGATGGGTTATGCCCAGACCTTTGCCGATGCCAACAAGCCGCTGACGGTGCTGGTGGAATGCGATACCGGCCTTGGCCGTTGCGGGGTGCAGACGGCGGCGCAGGCTTTGGCGCTGGCGCGGCAGATCGTGATGTCGCCGGGCCTGGCCTTTGGCGGGTTGATGACCTATCCGGCCGCCGGCAAGATCGAACAATCCGACACGTGGCTGGCGACCGCGATCAATCTGCTGGATGACGCCGGGTTCGATTGCCCGGTGGTGACCGGGGGCAATACGCCGGACCTCTATCGGCTGGAAAAATCCGTGGTCACCGAAATCCGCCCCGGCACCTATATTTACAATGATCGCGGCCAGGTGTCGCTCGGCGCCGCGACCTGGGACGATTGCGCCCTGACGGTTTTGACCACCGTCGTTTCGCGCCCCACCGCCAACCGCATCGTCATCGATGCCGGCTCCAAATCGCTGACCAGCGACCTGTTCGGCCTCACCGGCTATGGCGTGGTGATGGGCGACACGACCATCGCGGTCAAATCGCTGTCGGAAGAGCACGGGGTAATCGAACTCGATGTGCCCAATGATCGCCCCCGCATCGGAGACCGCATCCGCATCATTCCCAACCACGCCTGCCCGGTGTCGAACCTGCATGATGAGGTGCATCTGATTGCCGGCCGCGACTGGCTGGAAAGCGTGCCGGTCGCGGCGCGTGGCAAGACGGTTTAAGGCTTACTTACGGCCCCAGACTTTCAGTTGTTTTCCCTCGGGCCTGAGCCGATGGCCGTTCAGAGCGGTCACCCTGTCGAGAGTGGTCCTCGGGTCAAGCCCGAGGGAAAGCGCAGATAGTGAGGTGGCGTGGAGGTAAGCAAGAGCGCTGCTAAAAGAAAAACTCAAACAGCAGTTTTATATTCAGCACGATGATGATGCTGGCGATAACCCAGGCCAGCACCGCCATCCACATCGGGATGACGAAGGCGCCCATCTTGTCCTTGTTGGTGACAAAGGTGATCAGCGGCACGATGGCAAACGGCAGTTGCATGGACAGGATCACCTGGCTCAGCACCAGCAGTTCCGAGGTGCCTTTTTCGCCATAGATCCAGGTGACGATCACCACCGGAATGACCGCAATGCCGCGGGTCAGCAGGCGGCGCGCCCAGTTCGGGATACGCAGCCGCAGGAAGCCTTCCATGATGATCTGGCCGGCCAGCGTCGCGGTCACCGTCGAGTTGACGCCCGAGGCCAGCAGCGCCACGGCGAACAGGGTCGAGGCGATGCCCAGCCCCAATAGCGGGGACAGCAGTTCGAACGCCTGGCCGATTTCGGCTACATCGGAATGGCCGGTTTCATGGAATGCGGCCGCGGCGACGATCAGGATGGCGGCATTGATGAACAGCGCCAGCATCAGGGCAACGGTGCTATCGGTCACCGCCCATTTGATGGCGTCGCGCTTGCCTTCGTCGGTGCGTTCATAGGCGCGGGTCTGCACGATTGAGGAGTGCAGATAGAGGTTATGCGGCATCACCGTGGCGCCAATGATGCCGATGGCGATGTAGAGCATGGCCGGATTGGTGACCACTTCGGTGGAAGGCAAAAAGCCCGCCATCACGGCAGCGATTGGGGGCGCCGCAGCTACGATCTGAATGCCAAAGCAGATGGCGATGATCGCCAACAGCGCGATGACGAAGGCTTCGAGGAAGCGGAAGCCCTTGTTCATCAGCAACAGCAGCAGGAAGGCGTCGAGCGCCGAAATCAGTGCCCCACCAATCAGCGGAATGCCGAACAGCAGGTTGAGCGCAATGGCGGTGCCGATGACTTCGGCCAGATCACAGGCGATGATCGCCGCTTCGCAGGCCAACCAGAGCATGAGGTTCACCGGCCGGGAATAATGGTCGCGGCAAGCCTGCGCCAGATCGCGCCCGGTGACGATGCCCAACCGCGCGGCCAGCGCCTGCAACAGGATGGCCATCAGGTTGGAGAGCAGGATGACGGTCAGCAGCGTATAGCCGAACTGCGCGCCACCAGCCAGATCAGTGGCCCAGTTGCCGGGATCCATATAGCCCACCGACACCATGAACCCTGGCCCGACAAAAGCCAGAAGCCGGCGGAACCAGACCCCGCCTTTGGGCACTTTGATGGAGGCGTGAACATCTTCCAGGCTGGGCCGGCGATCCTCTTCGGGGCCGGAAAATTTCCAATCGGTCCGGGCAGGCGGCGGTGCGACGAGGTCTGACATTGAGAATCCGGATCATTGGCAAAGGCGGGATGCACTCCAGCCAATAATGCAATTGCAAATCATTCGCAATAAGAAACTGGCAGACGTGATTTTTGCACCAACGCGGAACCACCCGAGCCGGTTCACATTGTGCGCTTCCGAACAATTGGTTTGAAGGCATCGTACCCATGCCAAAATTTCGGCATCTGATCGAATGGGAAGCGAGCGCGGATGAGCCGATCCAGATCGGCCGGTTCCGGGGCGAGACGGTTGCGACGCTGCGGTTTGAAATCGGCACCATGATCACCGTTAGCGTCAAGGGCCAGCGGATCGCCAGAATGTTTCGTGACGCCGCCAACGCCCGCTTGGCCGCCCAGCATCAGTTCGAGATTTTACAAAACAGCGGCCATCTGGAAAGCTCCCGGCGGACTGCCGTGGCCGTGACGCGCAAATCTGAAGATCGTCGCCGATCAGTTTGAGGGATCGCACGTGCCAATAAATTGACCGGCAATGTGATCGTGGTGTCGGCATCGAATGGCCCGCCGCGGCGTTGAGTGTTGAGATGACAGCCAGCAGCAAGCGTCGGCACTGGTCACTCAACTTAACCGAAAGCGGCGCATTTATGGGCAATAACAGAATCGTCGTTCTCGTGGTTGAAGACGAGGCCCTGCTGCGGCTGGGGATTGTTGATTACCTGGAAGATGCAGGCTTTACAGTTTTTGAAGCCGCCAATGCGACGCAGGCTGTGGAAATTCTCGTTCAAAATCCACAGATCGCCATCCTGTTTACCGACATCGATATGCCCGGCGGGATGGACGGCCTGATGCTTGCCGCAGCGGTTCGCGACCGCTGGCCACCGATACAGATCGTGGTGACGTCAGGGCACCGACGCGTTGATCAGGCCGACCTGCCGGCTCGAGCACAATTTCTGCCCAAGCCCTACAATCCCGCTGCCTTGGTCGCAAACCTTCGGGAATTGGCAGCGCATTAGCCGCCTGAACTGCTCGAATGAGGAAGCTGTGGATGAACCAATCCATGGCCTGGCGCATTAACGCGCTGTGAACCACCAGCGGCCGAGTTTGCCAACGGGGGCTCCTCAGCCGGAGCAAGTTAGTTGCCGTACAGTTTGATTGATATTGCGGTGGTGGAAAGCCATCGCCACCCGACATTGGCAAGCCGCACTGTCGGCACGGTTCGCGCCGTATTGAACGAAGAGCAGATCGACCGCGGCCAGAATCATGAATTGTCGATTTCAGTGTGGACGCCAACCGGTCCCGAGATGAGCGAACAGGACATTGAAATGGCCCTGCTGCTCAAGGCAGCCGACATTGTCGGCAGGGTCAAGGCGACGCTGGAGCGCAGCGACGCGGCGCAGGCCGAATGATCTGGCTTAGGCCTGCGGATTGTTGAGCATGGCGATAAAGTTGCGCTCAGCGTCGGTCAGCACTGGCCGGCGCACCGGGGTCGGTGGCGTCACGGCTACCTTTTCCACCGGCGCTTTGTAGCGATACGGCTGTCGCGTCGACGCGGCCAACTGACGCGCGGCCAGATCGCGACGCTGCTGTTCGTCCCTGACGAACCAGACCATGATCAGACCAACAACGATCCACAAACCCACAACTTGCAAAACCATGATCCGCACCTGCTTGCCTCGACAGGTCGGTGATAGCTAACAAAACCTTAAATGCCCAATGCAAGCCGTCGTTAAACTTAATCGGTGGGGTTTTACCGATTGGTCGCCACCGCGAGCTGCAGGCCACGATTGAGCGCGACCAGATTGGCCCGCACCAGGTTTTCGGCGGCGCGCGTCACTGCCTTGCGATCATCGGTCTGGCTCAGCGACAGCGGAGCGCCGAATGCCACGGTGACGTCCTTGACACCGCCGCCAAGGATTTCGACGACATTCTGCTTGAGCGATCTGGATTTGACCCAGGCGATCAACGAGCGCTCGTTGCGCCCCACCGGCAGGCCCTGCAGCCGCGTATAGGCAATGGTCAGCGGCTGGATCAGCACATCGGTAGCGCCCGCTTCGATCATGGCGTGCTGCGCCGCGCCCACCAGCGCCGAGCGGAACGGCAGTACGTGGGTGCCGATGTCGGACTGGCCTTCGGCAAACAGCAATACGGCATTGCCGCCCGCCATATGCGCGCCCATCTCGGTCGAGGTGCGCTTGGCATCGGTCTTGCGGGTGCGATCGACGAAAATGGTCTTTTGCAGCCGCGCCATCATGCCGACGAAGAACCAGTCACCCACTTCGCGCTTGGCCACGAAAGTCACATCGGCCACCGAGCCGATGGCGATGATGTCAGTCCACGAAATATGGTTGGAAACCAGCAGCGTGGCCCGCCCGGTGGCCGGCTGGCCGATGACAGTGACCCGCAGGCCCAGGAATACGCAACCGACCTTGTGGAAAAATCGCGGCAGCACATTCCAGAATGGCAGTTTCAGCGCATTGACCAGCGCCTGCAATGGAATGACCACGATCATGACAGGAATGAAGACAAAGACAAAAAACAGCACGCGAAAAATCACTTGGCGTCGTCTCCCGTCTTGCCCTCCAGCGGAACCGCGTAAAGTTCCAGCCGATGGTCCACCAGCCGATAGCCCAGCTTGCGGGCGATCACTTCCTGGATTGCCTCGATTTCTTCATTGCGAAACTCGATGACCTTGCCACTACGGATGTCGATCAGGTGATCGTGGTGCTCATCAGGGATCAGTTCGAACCGGGCGCGACCGTCCTTGAAATCGTGCTTGGTGACGAGGCCAGCTTCCTCGAACAGGTTGACCGTACGATAGACGGTGGACAGCGAGATCTTGTTGTCGATGGCCGAGGCGCGCCGATACAATTCTTCGACATCGGGGTGGTCGGCGCTATTTTCGATCACCTGCGCAATAATGCGGCGCTGGTCGGTCATCCGCATGCCGCGATGGGCACAGGCCTCTTCCAGCGTCAGCTCGGTCTGGTTCTTGCTCACCGCCGCCCTCCTGGTGATCTAAGAGATGTTTTGAAAAGTCGCTCTGGGGTGTCAGCTGGCGTGGTTTTCGAGAACCGGAGCGCAGCGTACGTTTTGTACGTGAGCACCGGAAGCGCAGAAAATCGCGTCAGATGGCCGCTAGAGTAGAGTTTCCCAACCGTCTCTGAGACTGAGTTAATCAAGATCGCGCGCCATGACAAGCGCGGTCGCAGCGCTGCCGTCGGCCTTGGGATAATAGCCCTTGCGGGTGCCGACCTGGGCAAAGCCTTCGCGGGTATAGAGCTTGACCGCCGCGGCGTTAAGCTCGTCCACTTCCAAAAACATGCGGCGAACAGGGCTCATCATCAAATCCGCAAAAGTTGCCCGCAGCAGCGCCGTGCCGATCCGCTTGCTGCGCCATTTGGTATCGACCGCGATGGTCAACAGCTCGGCCTCGTCGCCGCCGATGCGGATCATGGCAAAGCCCGCCACCCGCCGTTTGGCATCGCAGGCGATATAGGTGGGCGTGGCGTCTTCGGCCAGAAACGAGGCAAACTCCTCGCGCGGCCAGCCACGATAAAAGCCCTGCTGGTGCAACCGCGCCAGATCTTCGGCATCGCTGCTGCGGGCAGGCTCGATATGCAGCCCGGCCGGGGCCATCCAGAGCTTCATCATTGATGGGTTCTTTCGATCCGCGCGGCCGTTTGCGGCTTGGCGTCGGCCTCCCGCACATAGGCAGCCTCGGGCATGTGTGCAACTGGATCGGCGGTCGCGCCGTATCGGGCCACGAGGCCGATATCGACGAACGGGCTTTCAATCGGCGCACCGGACCGGATCGTGGCGCGGGCCGTTTCCATGGGCAGGATTTGCGCCGCATCGAGCGGCACCCCCGGCGCCGAAAAATTCTGCATATAGGCTTCGCCGCGCCGCGCATCGAGCAGCACTGAAACCGCCGCTGGCGCAGCGAGCGAAATTGCCAACAGGCTCGGCACCCCAATCACCGGGATGGCCCGCGCCAGCCCGATACCACGTGCCGCCGAAAGCCCGATGCGCAGGCCGGTAAACGAGCCGGGTCCCGTGGTTACCGCCACCCGTTGCAGATCGGCATAACCGACGCCATTGCGCTCCAGCAGCTGCGCAATCCGCCCGAAGATCAGCTCGGCGTGGCCAGTGGCAATATCATCGACGCTGGTGTCGACGCGCCCGTCAGCCAGCAGCAATCCCAGTTGCAGGCGGGGGGCAGCGGTATCGATGGCGAGCACGATGGTCATGGCTCGGGTCTAGCGGCGCTTGGCCGCCCCGTCCAGCCTTGACGCTCCCCTTCCTGCCAGCGACTTTGCCGCATGCACATTGATTCGCCGCGAGCGCCCCGTTCATGACCTGGCTGGCCGAGACCGCCATGCTGTCCCATGGCTGGCGGCGCTTCCTGCTGCTGCTGGTCGCCGGAGCATTGGCTGCAACGTCGATCGCACCATGGTTCATCCTGCCAGCAATCTTTGTCACCTTCCCGATCTGGGTGTGGTGCCTGGATGGCGCCGAACACCGGCGCGGCGTGCAGCGCCTGTTCGGCCCGGCCTTTACCATCGGCTTTGCCTTCGGGCTGGGCTATTTCACCGTCTCGTTCCACTGGCTGGCCGATGCCTTCTTCGTCGATGGCGGAATGATACTGGTGCTGATGCCGTTTGCCATCGTCGCCCTGGCGGCGCTGATCGCGTTGTTCTGGGGGCTCGCCAGTGCGCTGGCGCATCTGTTCTGGTCCAACGGCGCCTGGCGCGTGGTGACGCTGGCGACGTTCCTCACCATCGCCGAATGGGCACGCGGACATGTGCTGAGCGGCTTTCCATTCGACCTTCTGGGTTATGCGCTAACGCCAACTGACGAAATGCTGCAACTTGCGTCGGTCACGGGTATCTATGGGTTAACGTTTTTGGCCGCTTTGTTAGCGCTGACGCCGGCCCTGATCTGGCCCGCCGACCAGCGCAACCTCACTCGGCGGCTGTTCCCGTTTTTCCTCAGTCTGGCCGTGCTCGCCGGCCAGTTGGGCTATGGTCACACCCGCCTCGTTGGCACCACCGTCACCCCCCGCACCGACGTCAAAATGCGGCTGGTGCAGCCGCTGATCTACGAACATGCCGATTGGGGCAAGGTCGATCCAGTCGCCATCGTCGACAAGCTGCTGACGCTATCGGAAATGCAGACATCGCCCACTGACAAGGGCCTTGCGGGGGTAACCCAGGTGGTGTGGCCCGAATCGTCACTGCCGTTTTTCCTGCCGCAATATCCGGAGGCGCTGGCGCGCATCGCCCGCATGCTGCCTGACAAAGTGGTGCTGCTGGCCGGCGCGCCGCGGCAGGACTACGAGCCAAACGGCGCGGTGACCACCCATGCGCCGTACAATTCACTGCTGGCGATCAATTCCGATGGCGAAATTTTCGACAGCTACGACAAATCCCATCTGGTGCCGTTTGGCGAGTTCCTGCCGTTCCAGGAGTTCTTCAGCAAGCTCGGCATCAAGCAGTTCGTGCCGGGCGCCGATGGCTGGGCCCATGGCGACGCGCGCCGCCGGCTGATGAGCCTGCCTGATACGCCGCCGTTCCTGGCCCTGATCTGCTACGAAATCCTGTTTTCAGGCGATCTGGGCGAGACCGAGCAGGCGCAGTTCCTGCTCAACATCACCAATGATGCCTGGTTCGATGATTCCATCGGCCCGGCCCAGCATGCCCAGCACGCCAAGGTGCGTGCCGTCGAAGAAGGCATGAGCCTGATCCGCGCCGCCAATTCGGGGATCACCATGCTGGTTGATCCATTAGGCCGCGTCACGGCGCAGTTGGCCCCCAAGGAAATGAACGTGCTCGACGTCGTTCCCGACCAGAAGCTGCCGCGGACGCTGTTCGCGCAGTATCGCTACTGGCCGCTACTGATTGCGTTATTGATCGGGCTGCTGGTCAGCGTCGCCGTAACACGCGGCGGCAAAAGACGCCGCCGCTAGGGTCGATTTTTGTTTTCTGCCTGCAAACGCCGCATAAAGGTTTCCTTATATCCACTTGACCATAGTGTGGCGCGGTGTCACAAACCGCACCTAAGAGCTCGATTTTGAGCGTTTTTTGCATTTTTGGGGGCCGGCTTGGCACGTTCGTCTTACCTCTTCACCTCGGAATCGGTCGCTGAAGGCCATCCGGACAAGGTCTGCGACCGCATCTCCGACGAGGTGGTGGATCTGGTATTCCGCGAAGCCAAGAAGACCGGCATGGACCCATCGCGGGTCCGCATCGCCTGCGAAACGCTGGCGACCACCAACCGCGTCGTCATCGCCGGCGAAGTCCGGGTTCCGGAAACGCTGCTGAAGAAGGGCAAGGATGGCAAGGTCCTGCTCGATGCTGCCGGCAATCCGGTGATCAATCCCTCCAAGTTCAAGGCGATCGCCCGCAAGGCAATCCGCACCATTGGCTATGAACAGTCGGGTTTCCACTGGAAGACCGCCAAGATCGACGTGCTGCTGCATGGCCAGTCGGCCGATATCGCGCAGGGCGTGGACGAAGGCGGCAACAAGGACGTCGGCGCTGGTGACCAGGGTATCATGTTCGGCTATGCCAGCCGCGAAACCCCTGAATTGATGCCGGCGCCGATCTACTACGCCCACAAGATTTTGAGCGTTCTGACCGATGCCCGCAAGGAAGGCACCGGTCCGGCCAAGGTTCTCGGCCCCGATGCCAAGAGCCAGGTCACCGTGCGCTATGAAGATGGCAAGCCGGTCGGCGTGACCCAGATCGTGCTGTCGACCCAGCACCTGGATGCCAGCCTGACCTCGGCCGACGTGCGCAAGATCGTCGAACCCTATATCCGCCAGGCCCTGCCTGAAGGCTGGATTTCCAAGGATACCGTCTGGCACGTCAACCCGACCGGCAAGTTTGTCGTCGGCGGTCCGGATGGCGATGCGGGCCTCACCGGCCGCAAGATCATCGTTGACACCTATGGTGGCGCTGCCCCGCATGGTGGCGGCGCGTTTTCGGGCAAGGACCCCACCAAGGTTGACCGTTCGGCAGCCTATGCCGCACGCTATCTGGCCAAGAATGTGGTTGCCGCCGGCCTCGCCGATCGCGCCACGATCCAGCTCAGCTACGCCATTGGCGTGGCGCAGCCGCTGTCGATTTATGTCGATCTGCACGGCACCGGCAAGGTGAGCGAAGAAGTGGTGGAAGGAGCGCTGGCCAAGGTCATGGACCTGACCCCGCATGGTATCCGCACCAAGCTTGACCTCAACAAGGCGATCTACGCCAAGACCTCGTCCTATGGCCATTTCGGCCGCAAGCCGGGCCGTGACGGTTCGTTCTCCTGGGAAAAGACCGATCTGGTCGATGCCCTGAAGGCTGCTGTGAAGTAATTCGGCAACCCGCCCTCGTGGTTCGAGGTTCGTAAGAACTCGCGCCTCACCATGAGGGCTACTCTAAGTATGGCGCTTCCAACAGCCCTCATGGTGCGGTGGGAGCGCAGCGACCCTCGAACCACGAGGGCGTGGCACAATGGAGCCACACGATGAGCGACCACCAGCTTCCCAAAACCCTTGATGGCAGCCCGCGCGCGTTTTTTGGCCGCCGCTCCGGCAAGCGGCTGCATGACGGGCAGCAGGCGATCTATGATGCGACGCTGCCCGACCTGAAAATTCATCTCGAGGAACAGGTTTTTGACCCGCAAAAACGGTTTCCAAACGCGACCAGGCTATCGCTGGAGATCGGCTATGGCGGGGGCGAGCATTTGGCGCTGGAAGCCAGCCGCAATCCAGACACCGGTTACATCGGGTGCGAAGTGTTCACCGGCGGCATCGGCAAGATGGTGCAGTCGATCAACGAGCAGCAACTCAAGAACATCGCGCTGTTTACCGACGATGCGTTCAAGCTGCTGGTGACGCTGCCTGATGCGTCACTGGATGAAGTGTTTTTGCTCTATCCCGATCCGTGGCCCAAAACCCGCCACCACAAGCGCCGGTTTGTGTCGCCGACGACGCTGAAAGAACTGGCGCGCGTCATTCGCCCGGGCGGCACCTTCTATTTTGCCAGCGACATCGAGGATTATGCCAATTCGACGCTGGCGCACATCCTGCGCGAACCGGAATTCCGGTTTGAAGCCGGGGCGCCAGGAAGCTGGCATCAGCCGTATCCGGGCTGGGTTTCAACCCGCTATGAAACCAAGGCCCGCCGTGAGGGACGGTTGATCAGCTTTTATTTCAGCTTCACCCGGCGATAAGTGCGCCGCCTTGCGCGGGGCACGGTTCGGCGCTATATAGGCGTCAACATCTCAGCAAGTTTGCAGAGTGGGCGCCTCCCGGCCCCGCTCTTTTTTATTACCCAAGGAACCATGAGCTTCGACCTCAAGGAAAAGCGCTACATCAAGGAAACCGGGCTGGAAGCACGGATTTCCGCCATCGTCGAGCCAGTTGCCAATGGGCTCGGCTATGCGCTGGTGCGCATCAAGATCACCCAGGAAAACGGCTGCACGCTGCAGATCATGGCGGAAGACGCCAATGGCAATTTCGGCATCACCGATTGCGAAAAGCTGAGCAAGGACGTTTCTCCGGCCCTCGATGTCGAAGACCCGATCGAGCGCGAATACCATCTGGAAGTGTCCTCCCCCGGCATTGACCGGCCATTGGTGCGGGCGCGCGATTTCATCGCCTATATCGGCCATGAGGCCAAGGTGGAACTGGCCGATATGCTTGATGGCCGCCGGCGCTTCCGTGGTCCGATCGTGGCGGCGGACGCTGACAGCGTCACCATCCGCATCGCCGAAGTGCCCGCGGGCACCGATCCCGATTTCAAGCTGCCGCTTGCCATGCTGGCCGACGCCAAGCTGCTGATGACCGATGCGCTGATGGATATGGCGCGGACGGCCCAGCAAGAGAACAATCCGCTCGATGACGACGAGATCGAGACCGAAGACGACGATCTGGATGAGGACTTCGATGACGAAGACGATCTGGACGACGATGACACCGACGACGATATTTCCGAGGAGATACACTGATGGCCGTTAGCGCGAACCGACTTGAGCTGCTGCAGATCGCAGACGCCGTTGCCCGCGAAAAATCGATCGACCGCATGGTGGTGATCGAAGCCATGCAGGACGCCATCGAAAAGGCTGCCAAGGCCCGCTACGGCGCCGAAACCGAAATCAAGGCGGAAATCAATCCGCGCTCGGGCGAACTGCGCCTGTGGCGACTGCTGGAAATCGTCGAGGTCGTGGAAGAACACGCCCGCCAGGTTTCGCTCAAGGACGCGCTGCCCAAGAACCCGACCGCCAAGATTGGCGACTTCTTGACGGAGCCGCTGCCACCGATCGAATTCGGCCGTATCGCGGCGCAGTCGGCCAAGCAGGTGATCGTGCAGAAGGTGCGCGATGCCGAACGCGAGCGCATGTATGACGAATACTTCAACCGCATCGGCGAAATCGTCAACGGTTCGGTCAAGCGCGTCGAATATGGCAACGTCATCGTCGATCTGGGTCGTGGCGAAGCCATCATCCGCCGCGACGAATTGATCCCGCGCGAAATGTTCCGCTATGGCGACCGCGTCCGCGCTTACGTTTACGACGTGCGCCGCGAACAGCGCGGGCCGCAGATTTTCCTCTCCCGCACCCATCCGCAGTTCATGGCCAAGCTGTTCATGCAGGAAGTGCCGGAAATCTACGATGGCATCATCACCATCCGCTCGATTGCCCGCGATCCGGGTTCGCGCGCCAAGATCGCCGTGACCTCGTCCGACTCGTCCATCGATCCAGTGGGCGCCTGCGTTGGTATGCGCGGTTCACGCGTGCAGGCCGTGGTTGGCGAATTGCAGGGCGAAAAGATCGACATCATTCCGTGGACCGACAACATCGCCGACCTCGTCGTGTCTGCCCTGCAGCCGGCTGACGTTGCCAAGGTGGTTCTGGACGAACAGGCCGAACGCATCGAAGTGGTGGTGCCGGACGAGCAGCTGTCGCTGGCTATCGGCCGTCGCGGCCAGAACGTGCGCCTGGCGTCGCAGCTGATCGGCTGGGATATCGATATCCTGACCGAGCAGGAAGAAAGCGAACGCCGCCAGAAGGAATTCACCGAGCGCTCGGCGCTGTTCATCCAGGCCCTTGACGTTGACGAGATGGTTGCCCAGCTATTGGCGTCCGAGGGCTTCTCGACTGTCGAGGAACTGGCCTATATCGAACTGAACGAAATCGCTTCGATCGAAGGCTTTGACGAAGAGACCGCGTCGGAAATTCAGAATCGCGCCATCGACTATCTGGCGGCCATCGACAAGGCCCATGATGATGCGCGCAAGAAGCTGGGCGTTGCCGACGAGCTTTATGACATTGCCGGCCTGAACGCTGCCATGCTGGTGGCCCTGGGCAAGGAAGACATCAAGACCATCGAAGACTTCGCCGGTTGCGCGGCCGACGATCTGGTGGGCTGGTCCGAACGCAAGGACGGCGAAACCAAGCGCTTCGACGGCACCTTCAAGGACTTCCCGGTATCGCGCGAAGAAGCTGAAGACATGATCCTGCAGGCCCGCGTATCGGCCGGCTGGATCACCGCCGATGAAGCCGCCGTTGCCGAAGGCGACGCGGTCGAAGAGGAAGCGGTCTAAGAGGCCCGGCGGGAGGGTCCGCAATGGCCCGGCCCGAGCCAACGACGCGGATGTGCGCGCTGACGCGGGAAGAAAAGCCCGTGGCCGAGCTCATCCGCTTCGTGGTCAGCCCCGACGGGGAGATCGTGCCCGATACCGATGCCAAGGCCGAAGGCCGCGGCGTCTGGATCACGCTCAACCGATCTTCGGTGGAGCAGGCCGTCAAGAAGAAGGCTTTTGCCAAAAGCCTCAAGACTGACGTCAAGGTGCCCGACGATCTCGCCGGGCTCACCCAGTTGCGGCTGGAACAGCGGTTCCTGTCGGCGCTGGCAATGTGCCGGAAGGCCGGGCAGCTGATATCAGGCGCCACCAAGGTGCGCTCGGCATTGGCCACCGGCGATCTGATCGCCCTGCTGACGGCAGACGATGCCTCGGCCGACGGACGCAGCAAGATGGTGGGGCCGCTCAAGGCCCTCCATTATGCGGCCGAGGAAGAGGGAAACGACGGGTTTGAGGTGCCGCATTTCGAATTGCTCAGTTCAGAGCAATTGGGTTTGGCACTTGGGCTCGAAAATGTGATACATGCTGCGCTCACGAAGGGGGCAGCAGCCCGCTCGGCAGTGGAAAAGGCCCGCAGACTGGCCCTTTTCATCGCTACACCAGGTCAAAATGACAGCGGCCGCGATGCGGTTGACGCTGAAATTTTGTCGAATGCTACGGAGTAGAATCGAAATGGCGATGTAACTGCCCGATCGATTTTTCGACACACCAAGACAAGAGACGCGATTTACATGGCTGATAACGACGACACGCGCACCGAAGATACCTCCAGCGCTGGCGGCAAGAAGACGCTTACTTTGAAGGGTGGGCCGGGCCTCGGCAACCGCCCGGGCATGTCGCGCCCACAGTCACGCACGGTCGTCGTGGAAAAGCGTACGCGCCGCGTGCCAACTCCGGGCGCCCCGAGCGGTGTGCCAGTGCAGTCCCAGCGCCCGGCTGAAACGCGCCCCCAGGGAGCGCCGGTTTCCGCGCAGCGCCCACCGCAGTCTGCACGCCCAGTCCAGCAGCAGCGTCCCGCCATCGGGCTATCGGCTGCCGAAGCTGAAGCACGCCGCAATGTGCTGCGCGATGCCGGCGCCCGTCAGGTCGAAGAGCGTGAGCGCTTCGCCACCGAAGAGGCCCGCCGCATCGAAGACGATGCGCGCCGTCGTCAGGTCCGCGAAGAAGCGGCCCGCCAGGAAGAAGAACGCCGCCAGGCCAGCGAAGTCGTCGAAGCCCCGGTTGCCGAAGTTGCACCGGCGGCAGCGCCCGCCGAGGCCGAGCCGGCAGCACCAATTGCTGTCGCCTCGGAGCCAGCTGGAGCGGCGGAACCAGCACCGTCGCGTCAGGCGGGTCCGTCCAGCGTGCGCGTGGTTGCCGGCCGTCCTGGCCAGCCGCCGCGCCCGACCCGTCCGGCCGGCGATCGTCCCAATCCCAATGCCCGTCCGGAAAGCGAACGTGGCGCTGGCGCTGCATTGCGCACCCCGGCTGGCGCCACTGCGCGCCCGGCTGGCACGGCAACGCGTCCACCCGGCGAACGCCGTCCGGCTGGCGCCGGCATGGCCCCGATCGGCAATGTGCCGCCAGCGGGCCCCAATGAAGCCGATGGCCGCAAGGTCCGCACCGGCTCGCCCTCCGCTCGTCCAACGACAGAAGCCGAGATCGAAAATGCCCGCCGCGCCTCGCGTGCGACACCGGAACGTCCGGTGCGCCGCGCTGGCGAAGATGCCAATGCGCGTGGCCGCCTGACGGTGACCAATGCTGGCGTCGAAGGTGACCGCGACAAGGGGCCATCGCTGGCCGCCATGCGTCGTCGCCGCGACAAGAAGATGGGCCGCAACCAGCAGTCCGCGCCCAAGCTCAGCCGTGAAGTCATCATCCCGGAAGCGATTACCGTTCAGGAACTCGCCAACCGCATGGCCGAGCGTTCGGTTGTGGTCATCAAGATGCTGATGGCACAGGGCACCATGGCAACGATCAACGACGTGATCGACAGCGATACCGCCGAACTGATCGCGAGCGAACTGGGCCATACGGTCAAGCGCGTGTCCGATGCCGACGTGGAAGAAGGTCTCTACGACATTGTCGCTGACGACAAGGCTGAGGATCTGACCAACCGTGCGCCGGTGGTGACCATCATGGGCCACGTCGATCACGGCAAGACCTCGCTGCTCGATGCGATCCGCGAAGCCAATGTGGTGTCGGGCGAAGCCGGTGGCATTACCCAGCATATCGGCGCCTATCAGGTGGAAAAGAACGGGGCAAAAGTCACGTTCCTCGACACCCCCGGCCACGAAGCGTTCACTGCCATGCGTGCCCGTGGCGCGCAGGCGACCGACATCGCCGTGCTGGTGGTGGCCGCCGATGACGGCGTCATGCCCCAGACCATCGAGTCGATCAAACACGCCAAGGCGGCCGGTGTGCCGATCATCGTGGCGATCAACAAGATGGACAAGCCATCGGCCAACCCGACCCGCGTTCGCACCGAGCTGCTGCAGCACGAAGTGTTCGTGGAATCGATGGGTGGCGACGTGCTCGATGTGGAAGTGTCGGCGCTGACCAAGGCGGGTCTCGACAAACTGCTCGAAACCATCCTGCTGCAGGCCGAAGTGCTCGAACTCAAGGTGGCCCGTGACGGGCGCGCCGAGGGTCTGGTCATCGAAGCCAAGCTGGATCGCGGCCGCGGTGCGGTGGCGACCATGCTGGTGCAGCGCGGCACCCTGGCCATCGGCGATATCGTCGTGGCCGGCACCGAGTTTGCCCGCGTTCGTGCGCTGATCAACGACAAGGGCGATCAGGTCAAGGATGCCGGTCCTTCGGTTCCAGTGGAAGTTCTGGGCTTTACCGGCGTGCCAAATGCCGGCGACCGCTTCTCGGTGGTCGAGAACGAAGCCCGGGCGCGTGAAATCACCGAATACCGTCAGCGCGCCATCCGCGAAAAGACCGCGGGCGGCGGCGCCACCAGCCTTGAGCAGATGATGAATCAGCTCAAGGTGGCCGGCATTGCCAAGTTCCCACTGATCATCAAGGGCGATGTGCAGGGATCGGTCGAAGCCATCACGTCATCGCTCAACAAGCTGTCGACCGACGAGGTCTCGGCGCAGTTGCTGATGTCGGCGGTGGGTGGGATCACCGAAAGCGACGTGACGCTGGCGACGGCATCCAATGCCATCATCATTGGCTTCAATGTGCGTGCCAACAAGCAGGCCACCGATCTGGCGACCCGCGAAGGCATCGAAATCCGCTATTACAACATCATTTACGACCTCGTGGATGACGTGAAGGCGGCCATGTCGGGCTTGCTCAAGCCAGAACGCCGCGAAACCTTCATCGGCAATGCCTCGATCCTGGAAGTGTTCAACATTTCCAAGGTCGGCAAGGTCGCGGGTTGCCGCGTTACCGAAGGCATCGTGGAACGTGGCGCCGGCGTGCGTCTGATCCGCGACAACGTCGTGGTTCACGAGGGCAAGCTGTCGACGCTCAAGCGCTTCAAGGACGAAGTCAAGGAAGTCCAGACCGGCCAGGAATGCGGCATGGCCTTCGAGAAGTACGAAGACATGCGCGTTGGCGACGTCATCGAATGCTTCCGCGTCGAAACCATCCAGCGCACGCTCTGAGTGCGCCAGACCTGATCGACAAAAGGGCGCCCACGGGCGCCTTTTTATTGTCCGCAGTCGCCGCAATTAACTCTGCCATGTGACAGGTATTGGTCGCGGCTCGCATAGCCCGTATGAAAATTCCGCCATACGTTGCCGGCCGCGTTTAGTCTAATTGCTTTGCAGTAATACTGGCTGTCGCCGCAGATCACTTGAGGAGCATGCATGCCTTCACCCATCGTTCCGGTAATCCTTGCTGGTGGCAAGGGAACGCGCCTCTGGCCAATGTCGCGCTCGGCGCGGCCGAAGCAGTTTTTGCCGCTGATGGGGCCTTCGAGCCTGTTCCAGCAGACCCTGCTGCGCGTCGCCAATGAACGCTATTCCGATGCGCTGATCCTGACCGGCAATGACTACAGGTTCCTCGTGGCTGAACAGGCCCAGGAAGCCGGACGGCCGTTGGCCGGCATGCTGCTGGAGCCAATTGCGCGCAATACCGCCGCTGCCATTGCGGTTGCCGCCGTGCAGGCCGTCAACCAGTTCGGCCGCGACGTGCTGATCCACGTGCTGCCGTCCGATCATGCGATTACGGTTGATGAGGGCTACTGGCTGTCGGTCGATCAGGCCACTGCCGAAGCCGAAAAGGGCCGCCTGGTGACCTTCGGCATTCGCCCGACTCATCCCGAAACCGGCTTCGGCTATATCGAATCCGGCCAGGAACGCGCGCCCGGTGTCTACGAGGTCAAGCGCTTCGTGGAAAAGCCGGTGCTGGAAAAGGCCGAACAGATGCTGGCCTCGGGCGGCTTCGTGTGGAATTCGGGCATGTTCATGCTGCACGCGCAGACGTTCCTGAGCGAACTGGAAAAGCATGGCCCCGACACCTATGCCGCCAGCAAGGCAGCGGTTGCCGCAGCCAAGGCGGATCTCGATTTCATCCGTCTCGACGCGGCCGAATTTGCCAAGGCGCCGGATATTTCGGTTGACTATGCGGTGTTTGAAAAATCGGACCGCGTCTCGATCGTGCCGGTCAGCTATGCCTGGTCCGACCTTGGCAGCTGGGACGCGGTGTGGACTGCCAGCGGCAAGGATGCTGAAGGCAATGTGACCCAGGGCAAGGCAAGCCTGTCCGATACCACCAATTCGCTGGTGATTTCAGAACATGCCCATGTCGTGGTGCAGGGGCTCGACGACGTGGCGGTGATTGCCAGCGAGGACGCGATTTTCGTCGGCAAGCTGTCGCAGGCGCAAAAGGTCGGCCAGATCGTCAAGACCCTGAGCGCCAGCCCCGAGACCGCCGGCCTCACCGAAATCCACCGCACCGCCTATCGGCCATGGGGCGGCTATTCGTCGATCCTGCATGGCGACCGCTTCCAGGTGAAGCGGTTGTTCGTCAAGCCGGGCAAGAAACTGTCGCTGCAAAAGCATCATCACCGCGCCGAACACTGGATCGTGGTCTCCGGCACCGCCGAAGTCACCATCGACGGCGATGTCACGATGCTGGCGGAAAACCAGTCGATCTACCTGCCGCTGGGCTGTGTACACCGGCTGGCCAATCCGGGTAAAATCCTGCTCGAGTTGATCGAAGTACAGACTGGCTCGTATCTGGGCGAAGACGATATCATCCGCATCGAAGACGAGTTCGGTCGCGCCTGATCCGCACAAATAGCCCGGTTGCTCTGCGCCAGATTGGCGGAGCGGCGGGGCTGTTTTTTGACGATTGATTAAATCCGAATAGTTGATACAGACGGGGTGCGCGGGTACAGTTTATCCGCTAACCGAGGCGAGCTGCCGATGAGCCGCAATTTCCTGGTGGTCGATCCGGAAGACGATATCGAAGTGCTCAAGGGACTGGCGTCGCCCGTCCGCGTCAAGATCTTGAAGTTGCTGCACGTCAAGGGCGCGCTCAACGTCAACGACATTGCCGACGCACTGGACCTGCCGCAATCGACAGTGTCCTCGAATGTGCAAATCCTGGAAACCGCCGGGCTGATCCGCACCGAAACGCAGAAGGCGCGCAAGGGCAACCAGAAGATCTGTCATTCGACGTTCGACGAAATCATGGTGATGTTCAAGGCCGGGGTGGCCGTGTCCAACTCGGACACGATCGAAGTGTCGATGCCGCTGGGGCTCTATACCAGTTGCGAAGTCTCCTCACCCTGTGGGCTGTGTTCAGTCGATGGCATTATCGGGCTGCTCGATGTGCCCGATACCTTTCTCGACCCCGACCGGATGAAGGCCGGGCTGATCTGGTTTACCCGCGGCTATGTGGAATATCAGTTCCCCAACAATGCCAAGCTGGCCAAGAACGAGATTGAAACCATGGAGTTTTCCATGGAGCTGAGCTCGGAAGTGCCGGGCACCTCGGCCGACTGGCCCTCCGACATTACCGTATCGGTCAACGGGCAGGACGTGGGCACCTGGACCTCGCCGGGCGACTTCGGCGACAAGCGCGGCGTCTATACGCCAAGCTGGTGGAAACTCAAGGGCAGCCAGTATGGCAAGCTCAAGAGTTGGCGCATTACCGCCACGGGCACCTTTGTCGACGGGGTAAAAATCTCCCCGGTGTCGCTCAAGGACCTGGACCTTGAAACCCATCACTCGATCCGCCTGCGCATCGGGGTGCGCGAAGACGCCAGACATCCGGGCGGGATCAATATCTTTGGCCGTGGCTACGGCAATTACGATCAGGACATCGTGCTACGGCTGCAGACCAAGCGCTGAACCGAACCGGCCATCCGCCGTTCACACTGGCAAGCTGGATACGAACCGCAAAAGACGATCCACATTAACGTTAACGTCGATGCGCATCTGGGGACGAATTCGTTAACGATTGGGGCACGCTGAGCTGAATTTTCGGCACTCCCAAAAACAGCCGTAAACACCTGCAAGTAATCCATTGCGATTTTCCACGGTTGCCGATTTGCCGGTTCTTGATGCCATTACCCGCGTCGTGCAACAGGCTCTCGGCCTGCGCCCTGCCTTGTTGCCGACGGGCATGAGTTGGGTTGCATTCAGGCCCGAGGCGCGCGATGCCCGATGGCCGCTGCCGGTGTCGGTGGGCCTGCATCTGCTGCTGGGTGGACTTTGGCTGTTGGTGGGGAGCGTGCATCCGCTGGTGGTGCCGCGTCCACACGCCATTGCGGTACAATTGGTGAGCGAGCGGCAATACCGGACGGCGACGCAGCCAGCGCCAATCGCCCCGGCTGCACCGCTCGTGCCGGTGAGGACCGCGCCGACCAGGACCGCAGCGGCAGCGGCTGTTGTACCGGCCGCCAAGGCCGGCGGCATGGTGCAATCGAGCCAGTATTATGCCTCCTCGATCCTGTCGGAACCGGCCAACAAGGAAATCCGCGATACGCTGCCGCTGCTGGCGAGTGACGAGCGCATCGTACAGCTCTGCAATATCGAGGCGCTGGAGCAGGTCCATGCCTGGAAGCCATCGCTGAACCCCGACACGCTGGTGCCCTATGCCTTTGCCGAGACTACCGTCGCCGGCCAGACGCTGACCGCCGAGGGCGGGGCGATCCGGGACGCGCGGCAATGGTACAGGTTCAGGTTTTCCTGCACCGCTTCGCCCGATTATCAGGGTGTCGCCGATTTCAAGTTCGAGGTGGGCGAACTGATCCCGCCGGAACAATGGGAAGCCCATAGTCTTAGCGCCGAGGACGATCCGGCCGACTGAACCTATCAGTGTCGGGGGCGCTCGGTGCTCTGGAGCTCGATGTGCATCTCGATGGCGGTCCAGTATTGCTCCTGGTCGAGGATCATCGCGCGCAGCGGGGACGATCCGAGATCGCAATAGGCCGGCGTTGCCAGGTCGGGCCGGGTGGCCGCATTAGCCAGATCGAGCGATGTGCGGAGGGCCAGCATATCCAGGCCCGGCGCCATGCCCAGAATGCCTCGACCCGTCTGGGCGGCGCGGGCGAGTCCGCGATATCCCAGCGTCTGGGCGGCAGTCTTGAGGGCGCGCAATCCCTGATCGGCCGCGCGCAGATCGGCGCCCGCCAGGGCGCTTTCGATTTCGATCAGCAGCTGCTCGGCATTGGCCAGCAAGTCGTCGCGGATCCCAGCAAGGATGTCGGCGTTGAGGATGACGGGCCCGGACGGCACCGGAAATTCCTCAGTACCGTTCTCCAGCACGGTGCCCCTCCCCCAGCCCAGGATCGCATCGAACACATAACGAGCGGTTGGCTTTTCCATGGATAGTTCCGAACCGGCGGATGGAGGATACCGGCCGCCGAAGATTAATTCCTCTCCAAGATGAATTAAACCTCTTAAGGACGGCTTATCACTCAGGGTAAGAAAATGATGAATTTCGCGGCATTCTAGCGCACGGTGGCAGCCAGAATGTCCTCGCGTTCGCGCGAGAAAAACCGGCGATAGAGCGGTATAGAGGCCGCGCCACGCGCCGCAGCGGCGGCGCCGAGCCGACCCATCTCAACCTTTGGGCGGTCGGTGGTTAGTACCGGCAGGTCCTGGCTGTGGTGTCGCACCAGATCGACCAGCCGCTGCACGATGGGCCGGGGCATTGCTCCATCCACAATAGCGATGTTGAACTCCATCACTGCGGCCGTATTGACAATGGCCTTGGCCAGCGCCTTGGCCCCCTCGTCCAGCCAAAGCGAGGCCTCTGGCTCCAGCGTCGGCCAATCCCACTGCGCAGGGCTTCCCACCGGCACCGGCTTGCCGGCAGCGCGCAAAAGGCTTTCCAGCGCGTGGATCGAAGCGATCAGATGCACGAAATTCTGCTTTCCGTGGCGGTCAGTGACCAGGATGGAGCCCAGATTGGCGGAATTGCCGCTCGGCCCTTCCCAGAGGCGCCCCTCGGCGACAATGCCTGCGGCAATGAACGAGCCGACGAGAAAATAGGCCAGATTGTTGGGCCGGGGCGCCGGAGAGGCCGCCAGTTCGGCCCAGCAGGCGGCATTGCCATCATTGAAGGCGAAGATCTGCAGGCCGGTCGATGCCGCCAATTGGTTGGTGATATCGAGGTTTTTCCACGCCGCAGCGTCGGCCTCTGTGCCACCGAACCTATTGATATGGCGGGCAGTGCCGCCGGGCAGCGCCAGACCCAGCCCGATCAATCGCGATCGATGCCCGGGTGCGATCAGGTCGGTCATTTGCCGGGCAAGCGCTGTCACTTCGGCAACGATGGTTGTGGCATCGGGGAAAGCATAGTCGCGGCGCTGCTGTCCGAGGATTTCGCCGCTGAGATTGCGCGCGACAATTTCCAGATGTTGCCAACCGATTTCGCAACCGATGCAATAGGCGCCGCCGGGATCGAGATAGATCGGAATGGCGGGCTGGCCACGGTAGCCTCGACGCGCTTCGCCGCGCATGACCATGCCTTCGACTTCCAGATCACCCAGAATGCGGGAAATCGACTGCGCCCCCAGCCCGGTGCGGCGGGCAATTTCGGCGCTGGAAGAACCAGGCTGCGTCGCCACCGCGATCAGCACGGCGCGCTCATTGTTCTGGCGCAGGCCAGAGGCGGCCATGCGCTTGGCGCCGGCTTCAAAAATATCGTGTGTCTCGGCCCGGGACAATTGACCTCGCGCAAATCTTGAGCAGGAACTGGATGGTCCCCCAGCATGGGACAATTCGCCGCCGTGGAAAAGGGTAAAGCGACCCGGACCGCAATGAACCGGTCGCGCTGTGGTTTGACCATGTATGCGAGGGTTGACTGACCTCCGGTGCAGCAGCAAGCTGAAGGCGTCAATAGCGGCCGGTCCGCGTAAGGATGGACGCGCAGATGAACGAGCCGCTTGCCCATCCAGAAACCCATCAGGTCGACCGCGTCGGCTGGCTGCGCGCAGCGGTGCTGGGCGCCAATGACGGGATTGTCTCGACCGCCAGCCTGATCATCGGCGTCGCGGCGGCCGCCGCCGGTCAATCCGCCATTTTGCTGGCTGGCATTGCTGGCCTCGTGGCAGGCGCGATGTCGATGGCGGCCGGCGAATATGTATCGGTCAGTTCGCAAGCCGATACCGAACAGGCCGACCTGGCGCGTGAGCGGCAGGAATTGCGCGAACAGCCCGAACTGGAATTGCAGGAACTGGCCGATATCTATGTTGGCCGCGGGCTCGATCCGGCGCTGGCCCAGCAGGTTGCCGTCCAGCTTACGGCCAAGGACGCGCTGGGCAGCCACGCCCGCGATGAGTTGGGAATTTCCCATATCTCCACCGCGCGACCAGTGCAGGCGGCGCTGACTTCAGCGGCGACATTTTCGATTGGTGCGGCGCTGCCTTTGCTGATGGTGGTGCTGGTCCGTGGCAGTTGGCTGGTGCCAGCGGTGTCGCTGGCCTCGTTGCTGTTTTTGGCAGCACTTGGCGCGCTGGGGGCGCAGGCCGGTGGCGCCCCGATCTGGAAACCGACGCTGCGGGTTACCTTCTGGGGGGCGCTGGCAATGCTGGTCACCGCTGGTATCGGCAAGCTGGTTGGCACGGTTATCTGAGGAACTGACCGACCAGCAGGCCCGCGACACCAAACAGCGCCAGGGTCTTGAGCATGCCCAGCTTGAACCGGAACAGCGCCAGCGCTGCCAGCAGGCTCAGGCCAAGCGCCAATGGATCAAGGCTGGCCCAATCGGGCCACGGCATGGTGATCGGTCCGGACCGCAAAGTGCCGACGTGGGCGAAGACCACATGCAGGCCAAACCAGATCGCCAGGTTGAGGATGACCCCGACCACGGCGGCGGTGATGGTGGCCAGCGCGCCGGACAAGGCCCGGTTCTGCCGCAGCCGCTCGATATAAGGCGCACCCAGAAATATCCACAAAAAGCACGGCACGAAGGTGACCCAGGCGGTCAGCACCGCCCCGACAATGCCGCCCCAGAGTGGATCAAGGCCGAAGGGGGCGCGATAGGCGGCCAGGAATCCGACAAAGCTCAGCACCAGCACCAGCGGTCCCGGCGTGGTTTCGGCCAGCGCCAGCCCATCGATCATTTCGCCCGGCTGCAACCAGCCAAAGCTCTGCACGGCCTGCTGCGCCACATAAGCGAGCACCGCATAGGCGCCGCCGAAGGTAACCACGGCCATCTGGGAGAAGAAGCCGAACACCGCCGCATAGGTATTAGACCAGCCGAGCAGCGGCACGATGACAAGCAGTGGCGCCAACCAGAGAGCACCCCAGATCAGGATCACCCGTATGGCACGCGCCAGCGTCGGTTCGACGTCCGGCACATTGACGTCGATTACGGCGCTGCCGCCGGCAGCATCGGAGGCCTTCCTGGCGGGGGTAGCGAACCATTGAGGCCGCAATCGCGTGCCGGCATAACCGAGCAGACCTGCGGCCAGCACGATCAGCGGAAACGGCACGGCAAAAACGAAGAGCGAAACGAATGCCAGGGCTGCCACGACCAGCATGAACCGATTGC
This sequence comes from Devosia sp., assembly GCF_039927955.1. Lineage (GTDB taxonomy): Bacteria > Pseudomonadota > Alphaproteobacteria > Rhizobiales > Devosiaceae > Devosia. Next base: position 26,067 of record NZ_JBDSUA010000006.1, read on the forward strand.
GCAGCGCCCGGCCGCTGACCCGGATCACCGCCTCGATGACAATGGCGAGCACCGCCGCCTTGAGCCCGAAGAACAGGCTGTCGAGCAACGCAGTTTGATGGAACAGCGCATAGGCGGTTGACAGCGCCAGCATGACCAGCAGGCCGGGAATGACGAACAGTGTTCCCGCGACCACGCCGCCGCGCGTGCCGTAGAGCAGCCAGCCGATATAGGTGGCCAATTGCTGCGCCTCAGGGCCGGGCAGCAGCATGCAATAGTTCATTGCATGCAGAAACCGCTCTTCGGAAATCCAGCGCCGCTGCTCGACCAGTTCCTTGTGCATCAAGGCGATCTGTCCCGCCGGTCCGCCAAAGCTGAGGCAACCGATGCGCGCAAACACCGCCGTCATGTCGAAAAAGCCGGGATAGGCTGGAGCCTGTTGATTGGGGAAGGAACTCAAACTCATGCTGGCATCCGGTGACCGCGCCCCGCGCAGCGGCAATCGTACCATTATGGCAGATGTAAATGACGTTTTGTTATATTGGCCAAGGCAGAACCGCTTTCAGCGATGGTGATCCACAGTACGGCTGTCGCGGTGAAACGGCAGCGCCAGTCTACCGCCGATGAACGGCGGCGACCGCAGGGCGCTGCGGCTCAGGGTCCAGGGCTTCGGTGAAGTTCACAATCAGTACCAGCCTGCCCTGTTCATCACAGATTTCGAAGCGCCGATCGGAAATGTCACTGCCCGACCGCGCCGCGTCGCTGATCAGTTGACGAGCATCCTTGATCGCCTCCACGCGCAGGCCATCAAGGTCGCCTGCGAATTCTCGCCCTTCGGGATCGGAGATGGAAATACCATCGACCATATTGAAGAAATAACGGGACATTTTCGCCTCCGGCTCAGGCCAGTAACGCCAAGCCCCGGGCAAAGTTGCGATTTGACCGAAACCGCACAAAGCGGAACAGAACACCCTGCAGGGTTGAATCCGGCAGTAATTGCGCCGCCGAGGCGGGCCACGATGTTGCCCAGGCGCCTGCCTTGAGGCAGCAGCCGGGGTTGCCCCGAGGGGCCGAAGACCAATCAGCGACGCCACCTGACCAGTTGCCCGCGCTTCTGCCGGAGCATGAGAAAACTCATCCCGTCGGCACATTTGGTAATATATTAGCGCTACCAAAGTATAACAACGACGCCGTCAAATCCGCAGTCTATAGTATATTACATATCAATAGCTTAGCGCGCGCAAACGATGCAGCTCGCCGCTTCCGCACGAATTGACAGCGCTATCATTTGTTGGTTTGCTGGTGAGCGATGGGGATGGACGCGACAATCCGCCAATAAATATTAACGGCCACGAAACGGCCGAAAGGCGATTTGCGCGACTTGCCCTGTTCAATCGGAAAGGGAGGTTTACCGATGAAACTGAATACGCTTCTGAAACTGGCCGGCGGCGCTGCCGCTACGCTGGTGATGTCAACGGCGCTGAGCACGATGGCCCAGGCCGAACCGGCAATGGTCGCCGGGCCGGCTGCTGATGCGGAGTGCTATGCACCCTGGGCTGCCGATACGCAGTTTTTCCAATACCCAGCCAAGCCGGGGCCATATCGCGTGGCGCTGGCCAACGGCTATATCGCCAATACCTGGCGCATCCAGATGATCCAGACGGCAAAGGCCTACGCAGCCCAGCCCGAAGTCGCTGCCATGCTCAAGGAATTCAAGGTGGTCTCCACCGGTGAAGACGTGGCCGCCCAGATCTCGGCGATCAACAACTTCATCGATAGCGGCTACGACGCCATTATCGTCAACGCCCAGAATCCGCAGGCTTTCGGCCCGGTGATCAAGCGCGCCAAGGAAGCCGGCGTGGTGCTGGTGGCGTTCGACAATATCCTCGACACCAAGGACGCCATCAACGTCAATGTCGATCAGGTCGGGATTGGCTCGCTGCAGTCGGCGTGGATCCTCAAGCACCTGCCCGAGGGCGGCAAGGTGCTCGAAGTGCGCGGCGTCGCCGGCACCTCGGTCGATACCGACCGTCACAACGGCCTGCATGCCGGGCTTGATGCATCGGGCAAGAAGTTCGACGTCGTCGAAGTTGTCGGCAAGTGGGATGACGGCACCGCCCAGAAGGCTGCGGCCGACGCGTTCGCCGTACAGGGTCAGTTCGACGCCATCGCTGCCCAGGGCGGCGATACCGGTATCGTTCAGGCGATGATCGACGCGAAGCATCCATGGGTGCCGTTTGCGGGCGAAACCGAGAACGGCTTCCGCAAGTTCTGCGCCCAGTACTCTGCCGCTGGCCTGGTCTGCTCGTCGTCGGGCACCGGCCCGGCCCAGGTGGCCGTGGCGGTCAAGACCGCTATCGACCTGCTGCAGGGCAAAGTCATTCCACAGTCGGTCAAGCTGCCGACGTCGGTGGTGGAAGACCCGAACTTCAAGGATGGCGACAATTTCTACGCCGACCAGTCCGACAATTTTTTCGTCGGCAATTCCTTCCCCACCTGCGGCATCAATTTCAATGCCGCAGAAATCATGGGCCAGAGCAAGGACGACCAATAGTCGTTCGACAGGCAATGATCGCCGCGAGGAGCAATCCTCGCGGCATTCTGGTTTAGGGGCATTGTATGACTGAACTGACGCCGCTCTTTTGCATGGAGGGCATCTCAAAACGCTATGGCGGGGTGCGGGCACTCGAACAGGCGGAACTCACCGTTCACGCCGGACGCGTCCACGCCATCCTGGGCGAAAACGGCGCCGGCAAGTCGACGCTGATCAAGATCATGTCCGGCGTGGTATCGCCCGACGAGGGGCAGATGCTGCTCGATGGCAGACCGGTGACGTTTGCCAATCCCGCTGCCGCCAATGCCGCCGGGATCGTCTGCATCTTTCAGGAACTCTCGCTGATCCCCGACCTGTCAGTGGCCGACAATATCGTGGTGTCCAATCCGCCGACCCGTTTCGGCATGATCGATCGCAAGGCGCAGCGCCGCATTGCCATGGAGGCGCTCGAACGGGCCGGTGGTGGCGATATTCATCCCGACGAATTGGTCAAGGATCTGCCGCTGTCGCGCCGCCAGATCGTGGAAATCGCCAAGGCGCTGGCACGCAGGCCGCGCGTGCTGATCCTGGATGAAGCCACTTCGGCGCTCACCGCCGCCGACGTCGCCACGGTGTTCGGTGTGCTCAAGCGCCTGCGCGCCGAGGGCATCGCGCTGCTGTATATTTCCCATCGCATGCATGAAATCGCCGAACTGGCCGATGACTGCACGGTGTTCCGCAATGGGCGCAATGTGGCGACTTATGCGGCCGGCACCAAATCGGACAACGAAGTGGTGGAACTGATGATCGGGCGCGAATATTCGGCAATGTTTCCGCCCAAGGCCAAGCCGCTCGATATCGGCAAGGCGCCGGTATTGGAGGCAAAAAGCCTCAACTGGGCGCCGCGCCTCAACGACGTGTCGTTTTCGGTGCGCGCCGGCGAAGTGGTGGGCCTGGGGGGCCTGGATGGGCAAGGCCAGCGCGAATTGCTGCTGGGACTTTTTGGCGTGCTGCGCGGCATGGGTGGGCAGGTGCTGATCGATGGCAAGCCCAAGTCCATCAACGGCCCGCGCGCTGCCAAGGCCGCCGATGTCGGCATGGCGCTGATCCCGGAGGATCGCAAGACCGAAGGGCTGATGTTGCCGATGTCGGTGCGCGACAATCTGAGTTTTGCTTCGCTCGGCCGCGTTTCCAAGGCCGGGCTGATCGATCGCGCCGCGGAAGACCAATCCATCGATGCCATGATCAAGCTGCTGGCGATCAAGACTGCGGGGAGCGCGGCCACGGCCGGATCGCTGTCGGGTGGCAACCAGCAAAAGATCGTCATCGCCAAATGGCTGATGAACAATCCGCGCATTATCCTGCTCAATGATCCGACGCGCGGCATCGATGTGGGCACCAAGCAGGAAATCTACCTGCTGCTGCGCCAGTTGGCCGACCAGGGCGCGGCGATCGTGCTCTATTCCACCGATTATGACGAGTTGATCGGGTGTTGTGACCGGGTGCTGGTGATGTATGACGGCGCGGTCAAGCGCGAACTGGTGGGCGATGCCATCACCGAACGGGCGCTGATTGCCAGCGCCCTCAACATCGACGTCAACGAGGGAGCCGGCCCGGCGCCGGTTACGGCATGACCCGGTTCCGCTTCGCCTTCACCGAGCATCGCGGCACGCTGCTGGCACTCGCCATCTTCCTTGTGATGTTCACCCTTTATGTCGCCAACCACCCGGCTGGCTTCACCGCCAATGTGGTGCAGACCGCCGCCAACAAGGGCGTGCTGCTGGCTCTGGTGGCCATGGCGCAGACCTTCGTGGTTTTGACCGCCGGCATCGACCTTTCGGTGGGGGCGGTGTTCATCCTCGCCAATTGCCTGGCGTCCTACATCGTCGCCGGTTCACCGGTGATGGTTACGGTCGGCGTCTTTGGCGTGCTGCTCAGCGGCATGATCTGCGGCGCCATCAATGGTGTCATCGTCATCTTCGGGCGGTTGCAGCCGATCGTTGCCACCATTGCTTCGGGCGCGGTGTTTTTTGGCATCGCCCTGTGGCTGCGGCCGTTCCCCGGCTCGACCAGCGATTTCGGCTCCGATCTGGCCGATGCGCTGACCGGCAAGGTGTTCGGGGTGATCCCGGCCAGCCTGATGCTGCTGGTGGGCATCGTGCTGGTGATCTGGGTGCCGTTCCGCCGCTCGGTGCTCGGACGCGCCGTCTATGCAGTGGGGTCCTCGGAAACGGCAGCCTATATGTCGGGCATGCCGATCAAGCGGGCCAAGTTCGCCGCTTATGTGCTGTCTGGCCTGATGGCGGCGATTGGTGGGCTGTTCCTGACCTTTTTCACCTATTCGGGGGAGGCTTCGGCGGCCAATGGCAATACCTACACGCTCTATTCCATCGCTGCGGTGGTGTTGGGCGGCGTGTCGCTGTTCGGCGGACGCGGCAGTGCCGTGGGCGCCATTCTGGGAGCATTGGCGTTCCGCGCCATCGGCGATCTGATGTTCGTGTTCGATATCGACCCGCTGTGGCAGCCGCTGTTCCAGGGCATCATCCTGATGATCGCCGTGTCGCTTGGAGCAGCCCGCCTGTTCCGGATCCGTAACCGCCTCGAACTGTTCAGCTAGGCCCCACCATGACCACCAACACGCAAACCCCAGGCAGACCGAGCTGGACCAGCCGCATCGACATGCCGGTCGCCATCGCCTTCGGATGCATCATCGTGCTGCTGATCGTGGGGAGCCTCTATTCGCGCAACTTCCTGTCGCCCGAGTACCTGCTGCAGCAGCTCAAGGTCGGCGCCTTTCTGGGCATTGTCGCCACCGGCATGATGATCGTCATCCTGATCGGACAAATCGACCTGTCGGTGCCGTGGGCGGTTACCATGGGCGCCATGATGGCTGCGGCGGCAGCGGCCTATGGCCCGACCGGCGAAGTGCTGGCGATTCCCTTCGGCATCCTGTGCGGGGTGGCAATGGGCCTGGTCAACGGTATCGGCGTCGCTTACCTGCGCATTCCTTCGATGATCGTGACGCTGGCGGTCAATGCCGTCGCCCAAGGCCTGATGGTGGCCTATACCGGCGGCTTTGCACCGCAGGATTCAGCGTCTGCGGCTATGAAATACCTCGCGGCCGGCACGCTTATCCTGGGGCTGCCCAATGCCGTGCTGATGTGGATCGTAGTTGGGGCGCTGGCGGTGTTCCTGCTCAACCGCACGACGTTCGGTCGCGCCGTCTATGGCATCGGCAACCGGGAAAGCGCGGCCTATCTTTCGGGCATTCCGACGCAGCGCGTGGTGATGCTGGCCTTTGCGCTCAGCGGAGGTCTTGCTGCTTTTGCCGGGGTACTGCTGGCCGGCTATGCCGGCAAGGCGGCGCAATCGATGGGCGATGCCTATCTGCTACCGGCGATTGCGGCGGTGGTTCTGGGCGGCACATCGATCCTGGGTGGGCGCGGCAAATATCTGGGTACCATTGCCGGGGTGATCCTGATCACCCTGCTGCAGTCGATCCTGTCAGTGATGCAGATCGCTGAATTCGGCCGCCAGATTATTTATGGCGTGGTGATCGTGGCCATGCTGCTGCTGTACGGTCGAGAAAAATCCGGGCGCTGATGCAGGGTGCGAACCTGCCATGCGGCCCTGCACCATTGTGACGCCCGACAAGGGAGTTAATTTACTTTTGAACCCGGCTCGATGAGCTTGCCGGCGATGTCCGAGGCTGGTTGTTTGCAAAGGCTGTTGAACCGCCCATGTCCCGAGAACGCAAAACTTCCGGTAACCCCACCCTGGCTGACGTCGCCAAGGCTGCCGACGTCAGCGCCATTACCGTATCGCGCGCCCTGCGGGATCCCGGTTCGGTCTCCAGCCAATTGCGCGAACGCATCGAGAGTGCCGTACGCTCCATCGGCTACGTGCCCAATTCCGCCGCCCGCCAACTGGCCTCGGCACGCACCGATGTCATCGCCGTGGTCATCCCTTCGCTGACCAATGCGGTGTTTGCCGACGTGCTGACCGGGATCTATGACGCCGCCGAGGGCACGCGGTTTCAAATCCAACTGGGCATCACCAATTATTCCCGGCTCAAAGAACAGGAATTGCTGCGGCTGTTTGTCAGCCAGCGTCCCGCTGCCATGCTGATCACTGGCTCCGATCACGGCGACGAAGTCAGGCGCCTGCTGCGGGGCAATGATTGCCCGATCGTGCAGATCATGGAAGTCGGCGCCAATCCCATCGATATGCAGGTGGGCTTCTCGCACGAGGATGCGGCGGGTGCGGGCACCCGCCACCTGCTCTCCAAGGGGTATCGCCGTATCGGTTTTCTCGCGGGACAGATGGACCCGCGCACCCAGCGGCGGCTCGCCGGCTATTCGCGCGTCATGCACGAAGCCGGGCGGTTTGACGAGGCCCTGATCGTCACCTCATCCAAGCCCTCTTCGGTTGTGCTGGGCACTGCGCTCTGCTCGGAACTGCTGTCGCGCCAAGTGGACCCGGATGCGGTGCAGGCCAATAACGACGACGTGGCGCTGGGCGCGATGTTTGAATGCCAGCGCCGTCGCATGCACATCCCGCAGGATTTCGGCATTGTCGGGTTCAACGACCTGGAATTCATGGGCGTTGCCAGCCCGTCGGTGACGAGCGTGGTGACGCACCGCTATGAGATGGGTCGCAAGGCCATGGAGATGTTGAACGATGCCATCGCAGGACGGCGTCCGGCCCAGCCGAGCATCGATCTGGGTTTCGAGCTTGTGGCGCGCCAGAGCACCGCCCGGATTTGAAGCGGCGGCAAGACGTTGCGTCAGTTCAGGATGATGCTGTCGCCGACGCGCGGCCGCTCATACAGGGTATCGGACATGGAATAACCAATGCGACCCAGGACCCCCTGCAAATAGCTCGAGAAGATCGTGGTAAACTGGTAGTCGACTTTGACGGACACCATCTGGATGCCGTTTTCGGCGATGGCGACGGGAACTGGGTTGGGGTTGACGATGCCCGCACCAAGCGCAGTGGTCTGGTAGGCTTTTGACCAGTTGATGGTCTGAATACCGTTGGTCACGTCGACGATGGACAGAACGATCTTCAGGTTCGTGGTATCGTTGGGCACCAGGATGGTGGCCGCCCCGGCAAGCAAAGTGGAAACGTCCGCTGCCGAAATGGTGCTGCGTTGCGCAACCAGATCGGCGACCGTCGATGATATCTGGCGCATCTTGCGATTGATGGTCAGCGCCTGGCACAGGTCGAATGTGCCAGCGAGAAGCAGCATCAGGACCGGCAGCAGCAGCGCGAACTCGATGGCCGATACGCCCCGTTGATCGGCAGCGAAACCTCGGGCACTACCCAAGCGGGGAAAGCTAGAACGGTTCATTGCGGAACAACGCCGTTGCAACGAACAGATAGCCGCCATCACTCATGGGTGCGTGCAAAACTCCAAAAACGTTAAAAAGTGGTTTGTAATGCAAGTAGCCGCGCACCAGCATGAAGTCGCTTGCCGCGCCCGGATTGAATGTCTGGGTAATCGAAACATTGCCGCTGGAATCGATCGGGTTGGTATAGGTGACGGAATTCAGATTGCTGATCACCGCAACGGTGAAATAGGTCTGATTACTGCAGTCAAACAGGTTGAGCAGCCCCGAACAGACCGCCGTGCGAAACCCGCCAATGGTCATGGCCGCCTGCTGGGCCTGGCCGGTGCGCACCTGCCGCGCCGCGCGCGTCAAGGCGGCGTCAAACGAGGCATTGACAAAAAACATCAGGCCCATCTCGAGCAGCCCGAACAGGAAAATCAGAAACGGCACCACCACCATGGCAAATTCCACCGCCGCCGCGCCATCGGTGCGGCTGCCAAAACCACGCAACCATTTTGGACCAGACCGCCGACGGAAGATCATTGGGTCAGATGCACCGAGGACAGATAGCGACCGAACAGCGTATTCAAGCTGGTCTGGATCGCCGCGGCATCGGTGGCCTGCATAAAATAATCGGAGGACGTGGCGCAGTCCCCCAGGGCAATCGGAATATAGTTGTCGCGCGTGGTACTGGTCGGCACTCCGGAATGCATCGTTCCGCCCCAAGTCGTCGTCCAAACGCTGCTCGACATGGAATTGCCGACGGTTCCATTATAGCCCCAGTCCGAAGTCAGGGGCAGGTAACTGGTGTAAACCACGGCAAAGGTCGCGCCTTTGCTTTTGACGCCGCTGCACCAGGCCGGGTTGAGCGGGGTAACCTGCTTGGACGCTGCGCTCATCGAGCAGGTCGGCGTGGACGTCCAGTTGCAGTTGCTGGGCGAGCCCATCGTCACCCAGGCGCGCGCCGATTGTACCCCGTCGGTAATCATCATCACCAGTTTCAGCGGGGTGGATGCGGTCTTGCCGTCACCGGCGGTGCCGACAAGAGTAGCCAGCGATGTCATGGCCGTATCGAAGCGGGTTCCGTCCGTTGAGGAGGCGCTCGTCAGTTGGTTCGACGCCAGACGGAGCGCACTGGACACTGCCGAAGTCGAGGCGGTGGGTGCCAGAACCTGGCTTACCGTCGTGGACAAGCGATAGAGGCCGGTCTTGATCCGGCTATGGGAAGGATCGAACCCGTTCACCGTGTTGAGGACTTCATCGACGGCGGACAGCAGAACGTCGGAGCGCAGGGTTATGTTGCTGGCGGTGCTGAACGCATAGTTGGTGGCATAATTCACGCCGTTGACGACCTGCGGATCTCCGGTGTGACAGGCGAATTCGCAGCCAATTTTTGCGCGCATGGTGGCCTGACCAGCCGGCGTTGCCGCCAGCATCATCGACGCGGACTTGTCGAGGACCAGGTAGACATTGAGGTAAGACGTGGCTGGGCCGGCGACCTGGCTGGTTACCGCCAGCGGCACGGAGCTGATGCCCGCCAGGTTCATGAAGGTCGTTGGAATGCTGGCCGTGGCGCGGGCGGTAATCATGGCGTTGCTGGTATCAACGGTGATGTTGCTGAAGCCGTAGTTGCTCACGCGGGTCTGGGTGGCAAACCAGGTCTTGATAACGTCGCCGAGCTGCGTGGAATTGAGGTTATCGACCTTTTTGATGGCGGCAATGAGCGCGACATCAAGCTCGGTCTGCATCTCGGATTGGGCGTTGTAGACGCGCAAATAGTCGACCGCCATGCCCAGCGCCAGCAGCAACGGCACCAGCAGCAATCCAAACATCAGGGCGACGTTGCCACCGCGATGCCGCCAAAAATCGCGCAGCAGATTTTTTGCAGGATGACGACACCACTTGAGCGATCATCGGCAACTGGTTCTGACGGCTGGCGCGAGTCATTGTCAGCCAATTGCAGGCTGGCCGCTCACGCAGCAATGGGAGATAGTCGGCCAATCACTAATATTCCGGTTCCGAACGATTGAACCAGATTTGCCTCGAAAACGTTTACAACTGGTGTTCTCAAGGCATATTTTTCGCTCGCATCGGCTCCGCTGTTCAACGGCGACGCGAGCCCATCACTTCATGTCAGAACGCAGCCGGACCCTTCGGCAAAATAGATTTCAGACCGCCTTGGCGCCCTGCTGCATCAATTTCAGGTCGCTCTGCACCATCTCCCGGGCCAGTTCCTGAACCGTGGTCTGGTGACTCCAGCCCAGCTTCTGTTTGGCCTTGCTGGGATCACCCAGCAACAACTCCACCTCGGTCGGCCGGAAATAGCGGGGATCGACTTCGATCAGGCACTTGCCGGTCGCCTGATCATAGCCCTTTTCCTCGACGCCCTTGCCGCGCCATTCAATCGCGATCCCAAGCTCTTCAAAGGCCCAGGCCACAAATTGCCGGACCTCGGTGGTTTCCCCGGTGGCCAGCACGAAATCATCGGGTTCATCCTGCTGCAGCATCAGCCACATGCCCTGGACATATTCCTTGGCGTGACCCCAATCCCGCTTCGCGTCAAGATTGCCCAGATAGAGCTTGTCCTGCTGGCCCAGATGGATCGCCGCCGCCGCGCGGGTGATCTTGCGGGTCACAAAGGTCTCGCCGCGCAGCGGGCTTTCGTGATTGAACAGGATGCCGTTGCAGGCATACATGCCATAGGCCTCGCGGTAGTTCACAGTGATCCAGTAGGCATAGAGCTTGGCAACGCCATAGGGCGAGCGTGGGTAGAACGGCGTGGTTTCGCGTTGCGGAACTTCCTGGACCAGACCGTAGAGTTCCGAAGTCGAGGCCTGATAGAATCGCGTGCGCTTGGTCATGCCGAGGATGCGGATGGCCTCGAGAATCCGCAGCACGCCCAGGCCATCCGAGTTCGCCGTATACTCCGGGGTCTCGAACGAGACATGGACATGGCTCTGGGCCGCCAGGTTGTAGATTTCGTCAGGCTGGGTTTCCTGCACGATGCGGATGAGATTGGTGGCGTCGGTCAGGTCGCCGTGATGCAGGAAGAACCGCGGATTGGCCTCGTGCGGGTCCTGATACAGATGCTCTATCCGGCCGGTGTTGAAAGACGAGGAGCGCCGCTTGAGACCATGGACGATGTAGCCCTTGTCGAGCAGCAACTGCGCCAGATATGCCCCGTCCTGGCCCGTTACACCGGTAATCAGCGCGACTTTTGACACCCAACCATCCCTCATAAACCCAGAGTGTGTGCCTGTTAGCACAGGGTTAGTCACCCCGTACACCAGGAGTTGGTCCGAACTCCGGCTTTCGGCCCGCATGAGGCCTCAGGCACCCTGCACCACACCGCTTATTCCGTATGCTTAATCGCCTCGAAAATAACCGCCCGCGCGGCGGCCTCGTCGTCCTCGTCAATCGCGGTTGCCAGTCTATCCATCCAGGCCGCCAGATCGGCGATATTGCTGCCCTGTGGAGAACGCATGATCTTGGGATGCCTGGTGGCGACGGCGCTGTTGGCGTCGTAAAACATCTCTTCGTACATCTTCTCGCCGGGGCGCTTGCCGGTTATGACGATCTCGATGTCGCCATCGGGGGTTGCGTCGTTGAGAACGGTCAGGCCGGCAAGGCGGATCATGTTTTCGGCCAGATCGCGGATCAGCACCGGGCTGCCCATTTCGAGCAGGAACACGTCGCCCCCCTCGGACAGCTTGCCCGCCTGGATGATCAGTTCGGCCGCTTCGTGGATCGACATGAAATAGCGGGTCATTTCCGCATCGGTCAGCGTCACTGGTCCGCCGCGATCGATCTGCTCCTTGAACAGGGGCACGACCGAACCGTTGGAGCCCAGCACATTGCCGAACCGCACGGCGCAAAAGCGCTGCCCGGTCTGGCGCTGGGCTGCCGAGAGCGATGCCTGTTCGACGATCAACTCGGCCCAGCGCTTGGTGGCGCCCATGACATTGGTGGGCCGGACCGCCTTGTCGGAGGAAATCAGCACGAAATTGTCGACACCATTTTCTAGCGCGACGTTGACGACGTTGCGCGTGCCGATGACATTGTTGCGGATGCCTTCGATGACGTTGGCCTCCACCAGCGGCACATGCTTGTAGGCCGCAGCATGGAACAACACGTTGGTGCCGTATTTCTGGATGGTGTGCTGCAGCCGGCGGGCGTCTGTTATGGTGCCCAGCACCGGAACGATGGTCACATCGCTGACGGGCCCGAGCTCGCGCTCGATCTGATAGAGTGCAAACTCGTTGGCCTCAAACAGCACGAGGACACGCGGCGACCACTTCACGATCATCCGGCACAGCTCGGAGCCAATCGAGCCGCCAGCGCCGGTGACCAGAATGGCACGGCCCTCGATCATGGTCCGCAGCAGGTCAGGATCGGCCGGCACCGAAGATCGTCCCAGCAATTCGTCGATGTCGATTTCGCGGATCTGGCTGGCGGCGTATTTTCCACTGACCAGGTCGGACACCGAGGGGATGGTGCGGATCTTTACGCCATGCCCCGAAACCAGGGCGACAATTTCCTTGCGCCTCGCGGCAGACAGGGTGGGAATCGACAGGATGACTTCGTCGACCCCGTATTGTTCGACCAAGCGGGGGAAATACTCGGGCGGAAACACCCGAACGCCAGCCACGTCCCGGCCATGCAGGCCACGATTGTCATCGAGAAACCCAACAACGCGCTCGCGACCGCCCCGCAATGCACCGACCAGCTGGGCACCGGCCTCACCGGCACCATAGACCAGTATTTGCCGGTTTTTGGTTTGCGAACCGCTGGACCACAGCAACCGCTTGACCAGAAACCGGCTGCTGCCGATCAGGATGGTAGCGATCGCCCAATACAGAACCGGCACGGAGCGCGGGATATTGGCGCGCCAGGCCATTTCCGACAGGAACAGCAGCAGCACCCAACCGATGGCGGCAAAGGTGGTGGCTTGCAGGACCGTCCACAAGGCGCGTTCCGGCAGGTAGCGAATGACGGCGCGATAGAGTCCGAGCCGGATAAAGATCGGGATCGCCACCAGCGGCGCAGTGGCAATCAGCGCGAATTGGGCAATGTTGCTGGGCGGCGTCCAGGCCCCGAACCTGAGGGAAAAACTGGCCCAGAGTGCAAAGGCCAGGGCAAGACTGTCGAACGCGACCATAATAACGCGTTTCCAGAAACGCGGTATATTGCCCAGCCAATTGATCACTTCGTAGGTCATTGATTTTCTTTTTATCTAAAGCGCACGCTTGCTGGAAGCATTCGAGTTTCGTGACCCACACAATTCAACGGGGGAGCACGGCAGACATCGCGCCGACCAAGTCCCAGAACCGCTTTGCACAGAAACGCCTTTGGATAAAGTCACATCACACTTTTGCAGGGACAACAGTGATCGCGCTGTTCGATCTGCCCGCCACCCAGACTGCGCCGGGAGCGGGCTAGCCGTTGGGCTGATGCTGCAAAAACCAGGCATAGGTGTCCGCTATCCCCTGGCGCAGCTCTACCGAAGGGGCCCAGCCCATGCCGCGCAAAATCTGGGAATCCATCAGCTTGCGCGGGGTTCCGTCCGGCTTGCTCAGGTCCTGATCGATCTCGCCCTTAAAGCCGACGACGTCGCAGACCAGTTCGGCCAGATCACGGATGGCGATATCTTCACCCGAGCCAACGTTGACATGCTCGTAGCCGGAATAGGATTTGAGCAGAAAAACCAGCGCGTCGGCACAATCATTGGCGTGCAGAAATTCGCGTCGTGGCGTGCCCGTGCCCCAGATGGTCATCGTGGCTTGGCCCCGAATCTTGGCTTCGTGGGCCTTGCGGATCAGGGCCGGGAGCACGTGGCTGGACTGGCGGTCAAAATTATCGCCAAAACCGTAAAGATTGGTCGGCATGGCCGAAATGTAGTCGCGGCCATATTGCTTGCGATAGGCTTGGGCGAGCTTGATGCCGGCGATCTTGGCGATCGCATACCACTCATTGGTGGGCTCCAGCGGCCCGGTGAGCAGGGCATCCTCGCGAATGGGTTGGGCGGCAAACTTGGGGTAAATGCAACTTGAGCCCAGAAACAGGAAGCGATTGACGTCCGCCTCGTGGGCGGCCTGCATCACATTGGCTTCAATGATCAGGTTGTCGTACAAAAACTCGGCCGGCAGCGTATCGTTGGCGAGGATGCCCCCCACCTTTGCCGCCGCCATGATGATGACATCCGGGCGGCTCGATTTCAGATAGGCCTCGACCTCGGACTGGCGCTTGAGATCCACGACATCCCGTCCAGCGACGACGACATCGCAGTTCTCGCCTGCCAGGCGACGCACCAGCGCACTGCCAACCATGCCCCTGTGTCCGGCGACCCAGACCTTCTTCCCTGTCAGATCATACACGAATTCAGGCTTCCTTTTAGAAAGTGGCGGCGTGCATCACCTGCCACGTCGGCTTGTTTGAGCGCGGGGTTCGACCAGCGGCACTGCAAGTTCGGCTGTCGCGAGCCAGTAGCACCAATTTGCGAGCGGCGCACCGGCAGGTGTCGAGGATTTCAAGGCGTAGCGCCGGCGCTTCTGGCGTAAATGTCATAGTAGGCGGTCTTGGCTACCTTGCGGAACTCGTTGCCGCCGGCGTCGCGGATGGGCGCGTCCAATTTTCGCACAGCCGACCATTTGGCGTCATAGGGCGAATTCCAATAGCCGCCGACGAGCAGATAATCGACGGTGGGATTGATTCCCGCGGTGAATTGAGCTGGATCTTCGGGCAGCCACATCAGGTGACGGGCCTTGGTGACGATGTAGAGTTCGGAAGCCGCCTCTTCGGAGGCCGCGAGCGCAATGGTCTTGTCCGGGCCGATGAACGACAGCGCGCTTTCGGGCAGGTAGTCCCGCGACAATAGCGGGTCCATTCTGGCGGCGTAGTACACCACCGAGAGCCCATAGAGCGCCATTACGCCGAGCGCAACGAGCGCTACCGGCCTCAGGATGTTGAGCCTTCGGGCAATGATCGACAGCGACACGAAGTCAGCCAGAACCAGCAGCGGCATCGTATAGACGATATAGCGTGCGTCATGTCCGCTCCCCAGCGTGACCGTCATGACGTGATAGCTGAAAAAGGCGATGTAGAGCGACACCAGCAGAAAAAATGTCAGCGTCGATTTTTCGAGTCGGTTCGAGGACAGAAATATCGCAAGGCCGATCACCGGCACAGACAGCAGCAGGACAACAAATTCCCTGACCGCCAGCAGCGCCGACACCGTCATCATTAAGTCCGCCGGAATCTTCCGCACGGCGGCGGCCGCAAGTTCGGGCGACATCAGGTTGAGATAAAATCCGAAATTGCTGGCGGACTTTTCCACGTGCAGGCCGGCCGACACCAGCGACAGCAGGACGCTGGTGACGCCGACAACGGCGGCGAAGGCGACCAGTGTCGCAATAGTGCTCCGGGGCGTTCGATTGAGGAACGCCAGCGACCAGGCAAACAGCAGTCCCTGGAACCGCACCACACTGCCAAGGCCCGCGACCACCCCGGCCGAAATCGGCCGGCGGCTCAACGCCAGGCACAGGCCCAGCGTAAATGTCATGCACAAAAAGCTGTCCGGCAGCGGGCGCGTCATGGTGCGCACGAAGATGGATGGGGCAAAGCACAGCATCGCTAGTGCGGCGACCGTCAGCTTCAAGGGGAGAAACTGTCTTGCCACCCGCGCAAAGGCAATGTTGTGTATGATGTAAAAAATCACGGCAGCGATGCTGGTGGCCACCAGCGGGAGCGATCCCAATCCGGTGGTGACGGCAGCCCAGAGCTGGAACGGGATCGAGGGGTAGTTCAGCGACTGCTGGGCGACAAAATCGGCGACGACGGCATTGGATTGGTAAGCAATCGGAATGGGGCTGGCGGCGCCATCGACCAGGAGGGCAACGCCACTTGCGAGGTAGCGGATACCGTCGAAATAGTCGTAAACACCATAGCGCTGCAGGCTGCACCAATAGCTCACAATGCTGACCAGCGCCGCGAAGATATCGAGTGATATGGTTGGCCGGTTGCCGCTATCGGTGGCGTCCATCGATGTGCTTGGCGAGGCCATTGCGCGAATGCTTTCTATAAGATCGGTCGGTTCTCGATGACAGGCGACACTATCTGGTTCGTGATACCCGCTTACAACGAGGCGGCCCAGAATACGATAAGCACGACCCTTAAAACCGTGCTAGCCCGATATGAAAATGTCGTGGTCGTCGACGACTGCTCATCCGATGCTACCGGCGATCTGGCGCTTGAGGCCGGTGCGCATGTATGCCGGCACCCCGTCAATCTGGGTCAGGGTGCGGCCCTTACTACAGGCATAAAATACGCACTGTCGCTGGGAGCGCAGGCGATCGTTACCTTCGATGCCGATGGCCAGCACAGCGTCGATGACGCCACCGCCATGCTGGAAACCATGCAGACGAGAGGGATGGATGTCGTTCTGGGATCGCGATTTCGCGGCCATACCGAAGGCATGCCGGTCTCAAAGCGATTGCTGCTGCGCGCGGCGACGCTGTTCACCCGGCTCACCACCGGCCTTGACGTCACCGATACGCATAACGGATTGCGGGTGTTGAGCAGGCGTGCTGCCGAAGTCATCCACATGCGGCAAAACCGTATGGCGCATGCCTCCGAAATTCTACATCAGATCGGCACCGCCAAGCTCTCTTTTATCGAGATGCCAAATACCATCACCTACACGGAACACTCAAAAGCCAAAGGCCAGAAAATCTCAGGCGCGATTGCGATAATCATCGACCTGATCGTGGAGAAGATACGGAATTGATTATTCAGTTCATCCTGATTCTGTTTTTCCTGCTGATGTCCGTTTACTCCGTGGTGCAGCGCAAGTTGGCACCAGCGCTCAGCCTGACGGTGCTGTGTGCTTCGGTCATTGGCATAGTCTTCACGCTCGCGCCGCAGCTGACCACTAATATCGCAGTCGCGATGGGCGTGGGCAGAGGTTCGGACCTGATCCTCTACATGTTCATTCTGATCTTCATCGTCGCCATTTTGAACGTGCATCTGCGGATCCGGGCGAACTCCGAAATCGTCACCGCCCTGGCCAGATCGATTGCAATTACCTCGGCGCGTACTCCAGTGAAACGATCGTCCGAATGAACCTCACAAGTGCCGCGACGCTGATGTTTTATTTTATCGTAACGACCACTGGGCTGTCGTTCATGAAGGCCAGCGAGAACGTCATCTCGATACAGTATGCCTTCGGCACATTTTTATATGGCATCGGCTATATCCTGTTTTCGTTTCTGATCATTCGATCCATGCCGCTGTCGCTGGCATTTCCGATTGCGTCTGCAGGACTGATTGTCGGCACGCAAATAGCCGGGGTCGCGTTTCTGGGCGAAACTATCTCCCCGATGCATGCACTGGGTATCGGCGGGATTATTGTCGGCATCGTCATGCTGACGCTCTGAACGCTGCAAATACTATCGCGTTGGCGGCAGAAGCCCGCAGAACCGTTCTTCCAGGTAGCGCAATCGGGGAAAGATTCTGGCGAGACCGGCAAGGAGCGTCGCCGGCAATCGCGCATCAATTTCGAATAAAGCCGGGCGTTTGAGGCTTTCTCGCTCACAGATAAATTCAAGGAATTGCCTGAGCGTCATGTCTTCTGCCGCCGCCGGCGCGAGCATCTGTGCAGATTGCCCCGCGGGCGCGGCAATGGCGTCGTGAAGCGCGGCTTCGAGATCGGCGAGCGTCGTTGGATGAAAACGGCTCCGGGAGGCGGGTACCGGGACTACGGGCAGGCGCCGCAGAATTTGCCGCAGGGTGCTATAAACGCCGCGACTGCCCTCCCCCACAACGACGCCCGGGCGGATGATGATGTCGTCAGGCTGGTCGCAGATGCCTTCGCAGTGATGCTTGACGCGGCCGTATTGATTTGCGGCATGGGGATGCGATGCCCGGCTGGAAAAAAGCACGAACTTCTGCTGTGGCGCTGGCTTGCTATGCACCGCATGCCATTGTGCATGAAGCGCCAGTGTAGCGCGAACGTCGGGCGACTGCGCCTCCTCGGAACGCGGTGCGGGTTCAGCAATACAGGCACAAGCCAGGTGCAAAACGACGTCGGCCTCGGCGAGCGCGGGCGGCGGTGCATCCTTAAGGTCCCAGTGTAGCCATTGGCTGGTCGTTGCGATCGGGAGCGCGGTATGGAAGGTTCCGATCACATCCCAGCCCAGCCTGGAAAAATGGCCGCAGAGGTGGCTCCCAATAAAGCCGGTCGCGCCAGTAATGACCATCCGTTTGGGCTCGGTGCTCATTGCCAGTGCCGCGCCAGATCGAAGGCCGCAGCCATGAAAGTAAATGTCGGACTTTGCGGCGGCAGAGATTCCATGGCGGCGCCGCCTGCCACAAATATTCCTCGCAGGCTGGTGTGGTGCGCCGTCGCGGTCTGGAGTTGATGCGGGGTGCCGCCGGCGAAATGCAGATCCGATCCCGGTTGCGAAAATTTCGACGCGACCATGACAATGCCGTGGCGCAGCAACATTTCGCGAATACCGCACAAAACCTCATCGCTCTCCTGAGGCCGCGTCGCGGTTGGCGCCTCAATCCGGATGCTGGCTTTTGAGAAGCTCAATTGCGGCAGGCTTGCCGGTGAACGGAAAAACATGTTGCCGAGTAGGGCATTTGGCAATGCCAGCTTGAACGCCGCCTCAATGAGCTTGTTCTCGCTCAGAACGTGAGTGGAGGACAGGGTCATCGGGTAGCCATCGAAGATGTGCCCGAATGCGAAAGTGCTGCCCGCATCGGCGTAGATTGCCTGCGAGTGGGCCAAGCCAAATATTTCGTCCCTTTCTTGACGTCTGGGGGAAAGAGCCAGCCACGCAACGGCGGGGTTGTAGGCCAAGGCAGCAGTCGGCACATCTCCTGCCAGAGGCGCCAGCAGCGCAAAGCAGGCCAATGGATCAACAGCAAGCACTATCTGGTTTGCCGAAATCGCTTCAGCCGACCGTAGATGGAGGCGATAGCCTTCTGATAACGGAAGGATGCTGCTGACCCAATCATCGCAAAGGGTAGTATCGGTTCTGCCAATCGCCACTTTCGGGGCAGCCGACTGCCAAAGCGCCCCAATCGGGCAGCCGTTGATGCACTGCGAGCATCCTGTACAGGCGTTTTCGCCATGATACTTCACAGCGTTGCGCGCGGTGCCGACGCGTAAGTTTCCGCCGCGATACACACCGTCTATCGGAGCAATTCGGCCGCTGCGGAACGGTGCTCTGGAAGGTTGCAAATCTTTATAGATGCCGGCATGGGCATCTTCCACATTACCCCAGATCTGCAGGCGCCGCCCGAGCTCGGCATAGGCATGATGCATGCGATCTGGATCAAGACGCACATGGCGCAAGTCATCATCATCAAAAATGCCGACCGAATTGCCCCAGAAGCGGGTGCCCCCGCCATTGCCGAAGCCCATATACGCAAAGTCACCGGTCACGGACAGTTCGGCTGGAAAATGGGCGTTCCAATCCGCCGCTGACTGCTGCAGCAGCGGATTGTTCATCTTCGGAGACGCCATCGTCGACGATCGGGCCACAGGTCGGTCCGTGCGATCGGACATTGGCGAGATCATCACCACCTTGCGCCTCGACTGTTCCGGCAATCCAAGCAGAAATGCGTGCGCCGTCGCACCACCTCCGACAATTGCCAGATCAAAGTCGGCCATATGGCTAACCGGGCGTACCGTCGGCGCGCCGGTCCGACATGGGCTTGGACCACACCTTGCGGTTCACGTAGTCGGTATAGCTCTGTACAATGCGCACGACCTTGTCGGAGACGTTGGTCACGGCGTAGTCGGCCACCATGTTGAGCAGGCGCTCCTGGCCACGCGGCTGGGTTTCCAGAATATCGAGACCCTCCACGATGCGGTTGAGGTTCAGCCCCACCATCATGACGGCGCCCTCCTCGAACCCTTCGGGCCGCTCATGCATGTCGCGCAGGTTGAGGGCCGGGAAATTCAGGATCGAGGATTCTTCGGTGATCGTGCCGCTATCGGAGAGAACGGCGCGCGCCGAAATCTGCAGTTGTACATAGTCGAAAAACCCGAACGGCTTGTGGAAATTGACCTTGGGGTGCGGCTTGGACTGAAGCGCGTCCATCCGATTGCGGGTGCGCGGATGGGTCGAGACGATGACCGGCTGGTCGTATTTTTCGGCGAGGCTGTTGAGTACGTCCAGCAGGCGCCGCAGGTTTTCCGGGGAATCCACATTGTCTTCGCGATGGGCGCTGACCAGCAGATATTCACGCGGGTTCAACCCAAGGGTCTCAAGCACTTGCGAGCCGTCGATGCCTTCACGGTAGTGCTCGATGATTTCGCGCATCGGGCTGCCGGTATTGATCAGGCGATCCGGTGGGAAACCCTCGGCCAGCAGATAGCCACGCGCGATATCGCCATAGGGCATGTTGATGTCGGCCATCTGATCGACAATACGCCGATTGATTTCCTCGGGGACGCGCAGATCGAAGCTGCGATTGCCCGCTTCCATGTGGAAAATCGGGATCTTGCGGCGCTTTGCCGGGATCGTCGACAGCGCGCTATTGGTATCCCCCAGGATCAGCAAAGCGTCCGGCTTGAGCTTTTCGAACAAGGCGTCGGCAGCGATGATCACCTTGCCGATGGTTTCACCAGCGGTGGCGCCGGCGACCTCAAGGAAATAGTCGGGCGCGCGAATGCCCAGATCCTTGAAGAAGACCTGGTTCAGCTCATAGTCGTAATTCTGGCCGGTATGAACGAGGATATGATCGAAATGGCGATCAAATTTCTCAATGACCCGCGACAGCCGGATGATTTCCGGCCGCGTGCCAACGATGGTCATGACTTTAAGCACGCAACGCCTCCTGGACGATATCGAGTTTTGACAACAGTTCGCATACCTGGTCGTGGTTGAGGCGACGCGTATTGTGCGAGGTGTAGTCTTCCATTTGCGAGACCTGTTCGGCCCCTTCGACGAAGTATTTGTCGTAGTTCAGGTCGCGGTTATCGGCGGGAACCCGGTAATAGCCGCCCAGATCCTGAACGCGCGCCATCTCCTCGCGGGAGACCAGCGATTCGTAGAGCTTTTCGCCGTGGCGCGTCCCAATGACCTTGATGTCGGTGGACTTTCCCAACAGCGTGCGCAAGGCTTCCGCGAGTACGCCAACTGTTGATGCCGGCGCCTTCTGCACGAAGATATCACCGGGCTGGGCGTTCTCAAAGGCGTGAAACACCAGGTCGACGGAGTCCTCGAGCGACATCAGAAACCGGGTCATATTGGGATCGGTGACCGTCAGGGGCAGCCCAGCCTTGATCTTGTCGATGAACAACGGGATCACGGAGCCGCGTGAGGCCATGACATTGCCATAGCGGGTGGCGCACAGCACCGTTTCGCCATTGTTGCTGAGGCGAGACTTGGCGATCATCACTTTTTCCATCATCGCCTTGGACATGCCCATGGCATTGATCGGATAGACCGCCTTGTCGGTGCTCAGCACCACGCAGCGCTGTACCTTGCGTTCGATGGCGGCGCGCATGACGTTTTCGGCGCCGAGCACATTGGTACGGATAGCTTCCATCGGATAGAATTCGCACGAGGGCACCTGCTTGAGGGCCGCTGCGTGAAACACATAATCGACGCCCTGCATGGCATCATCGACTGATCCGTAATCGCGAACATCGCCAATATAGAATTTCACACGATCGTCCTTGGTGGCGATCCGCATGTCCTCCTGCTTCTTCTCGTCCCGGCTGAAGATACGGATTTCGCCAAAATTGGAGCTGAGCACCCGGTTCAACACGGCGTTGCCGAATGAGCCGGTACCCCCAGTGATCAGCAGGACTTTGTCGTTGAACATTGTTATCCCTTTGGCGTCAGTTCGAGCCTTGATGGGCCCGATACATTTCCAGGATTTGATCGTGCCATGACGGCGGACGGTAGCCGGTTGCGGTGCGGAAGCGCGTGGAATCCAGCGTGCGATCGATGCTGAACGCGTCATTGCGCCGGATCGGCGTTGACCGGCCGTAAATCTGCCGGATCAGCACCAGCAAGTCATACTTGGAAATGGCGTCGCCGGAAACCTGCAACAGGCCATGCAGGTCCGGGCGCGGCAAGACCATGTCGAGGATGACGCGGGCAAATTCGATGGTGGAAAGCCCCGAATACATCGCCCTGGTGAAGCCGCCGACTTCCTGCTCCTGCGACAGGAACCACTCGAGCAGACCGTGGCGATGACCGAGTTCGTGGCCAATGGTGGAGGTGCGCAGGGTAATGGCATGGGGATAATCGACTTCGCCGAGGAATTTGGCCCGCCCATAAAGGTCGTCGGCGGAGGCAAAGTCCGTCTCGGTGTACATGCTGCCCTTGCCATCAAACACGCAGTCGGTGCTGAGGTGAACCAGCCGGGCGCCGTGCTTTTCGCACAACCGTGCCAACTGGTGTGGGAACACGGCATTGAGCGGGATCGTCACCAGCGGATCGGAAGCTTCGGGAAGCTGTTTGACCACGCCAATGCAATTGATGACGGCCTGGGGCTGGTGATCGCGCAACAGCGCGTCGATCCCCTGCAGATCCTGGGCATCGACGCCAACGATGACTTTATCGCGAAGCGCAGCCGGCAACCGATCTCGCGCGGCATCGGAGCGGACCGTTCCAAGAGTCCTGAGACCGGGCTCGGCATTGAACACCTGCAGGATGGTGTTACCCATCATGCCGGAGGCGCCAAGCACCAGTATTTTCATCGCTTCGGTATCGGCCACGTCTTCGAACTCAATTCTTTTTTGCGGAACCGCGCGAGTCAATGGCATGTTGGAACAGCGCCATCAAGCGCTCGTTCAGCACGCCGGGGGAAAGATTGGCGTCGAAATAGACCCGGCCGGATCGTCCCAATGCCGCCAGCTGATGTTCCGGCATCCCGGCCACTTTGCGCACTGCGGCGGCCAGAGCGACGGCATCTTCGGCCGGGCAGGCGATGCCCGCATTGGCATCGGTCACGACCTGGCCACCCTCACCATCGAGCGAGGCGATGATGGGCTTTGCGGCAGCCAGATAGGTCGAGATTTTGGCCGGCACGGTCTGGGATAGGATATCGGAGCGGCTGAGGCTGACGAGAAAGGCGGACGCCTGTTGCAGAATGGCGGGGATGGCCTCGGGTGGAAACCGACCCGGCAATTGCACATTGGCCAGACCACGACGCTTGACTTCGTCAGCCACCCAGTCGCGCCGGCTGCCATCGCCCACCAGCACGAAGCGGATATTGGCGTCATCGCGCAACGCGGTGGCGGCGTCCAGAATGGTGGGCAGCGCCTGCGCCGTCCCCAGATTGCCGGCGAAAACCACGTTGAAGCCCGGATCGAGCTTGAGCCCGAGCGGGTCTGCGGCCGGCACGACAGTCGATGCAATATCGCCCGGACTGGGGTGATAGCGGACTGGAGTCTTGCCAGACATCGCCGTGATGGTGCGCACGAAGGCCCGCGACTGGCCCAGAACAAGGTCGGACCGGCGATAGATCCAGCGGGTCACGGCGCCGACTGCGCCAAGGATCGCACGGTTTTTGACAAAACCGGTGACTTCCAGACTCTGCGGCCACAGGTCCTGCACCCAGACGACCAGCGGGGCACGCTTGATCCATTTTAAAACGATGGCGGGTATGGCCTGCAGGATCGGCGAGACGCCATAGACGAAAATCACGTCAAACGATTGCCCGCGCAACAGCCAGGGCGCGAACAGCGTCGCCGAGCCCAGGAAGGACAGGTAATTGAGCGCCAGTTGCCGACCCTTGCCCTGATAGCGGGGCAGCATCGGGACACGGTAGACCTTGGCATCGGTGATGGCCGGATCAAGGCCAAGCCCGCTGGCCTTGTAGCCGTCGAAAATCTGCCCACCGGGATAATTGGGCTGGCCGGTCAGCACCACCACGTCGCATCCGGCCTGATGCAGCTGAGTGACCACATCGTTGATGCGGAAGCTTTCCGGCCAAAAATACTGACTAACGACTAGAATACGCATCAGGGCTTGCCACTCGTTTCATTTGCCGTGCCGGACAGCACGCTGGCCAGAAAGGCAAAGGTCTCGTCGGCGCAGCGCGTCCACGAGTAGTGTTTTGACCGCTCGAAGGCGATGCGGGCTTTTTCGAGGCGCAGTTCAGGCGAGACCACCATGGCCCGAATAGCTTCCGCGATGCTGGTCGGGCTTTCGGGATCACAATAAATCCCGCCATCGCCCAGCACTTCACGCATCGGGCCGATATCGGAGCAGACTGTGGGAACGCCGCCAGCCATGCCTTCGATCAGGATATTGGCGATGGTCTCGCAGCTGGAGGCAAACACGCACAGGTCCGCGCTGCGATATCTGGTGTGCAGCTCGTCATAGGGCACCATGCCAGTATAGCGGATGGCCTCGCCGGCGGGATCGACCCGGGCCAGCACCTTTTGCAGCTTGGGCAGCACCGCCGGATTGGCCGGTCCGATCAGATCGAGACTGATGGGCAGACCTTCGGCCCGCAAGGCGGCCACGGCTTCGGCGACATGCCACTGATGCTTGTAGTGCTCGACAGCCGACACATAAATCACGCGGAACGGATCGGCGGCGCTGCAATCGGCTAGCGAGCGGGGCGATCGCGGGGCCTCGGCAAAGCGTTGATCGATACCATGCGGGATCGTCACCGTGGCGCCGGACAGTGGCCCGGTCACTGCCAGCACCGTTTGTTTTGCCGCCTCGGTCAAAAAGATCGTTCCGGAGGCCTTTCGAAACGATCGCGACTGACTGATGCGCAGGGCGATCAGTTTCAAGGTCATAGCCGAAACGCCATAGCGCAGCAATTCGCGCCAATCGAATGGCAGCAGGTTCTGGCTCATGGTGACGATGGGCCGCCGCGCCGTGGTGAACGAGCCGCCGGGAACAAAGAGCAGGTCGCAACCTGCCTGCGTGGCTCGCGAGGCCAGATCAAACATCTGCCAGGCCATGGTCCGTCGCAAGCCACCCTCAAGCGATGGTTCCGAGCGCTTTTCCAGCCATTCCCGGTCAGGGAGTTTTGCCAGCGTCGCCGCCGACGACCAGACCACGACCTTTTCAAACCCGAAGCGCGCCGGTTGCGCTGCCCCCAGCACTTCCTTGAGGTGAGTGACACCACCGCCTGCCCGGATATTTGAAGCGTCGATACCAACAATCATGAGCAGACCAAAAAACATGACGGGATCGATGCGCAAGATCGTTGCCACAGAAGGCTGGCCGCTGTCTAGCCGGTCATGTTATTCGCTGATTTCACAGCGAGTACCAAATGACCACGCCACGACCAATCGCCTACTTCATGCCAGGTCCTGCCCACCTGTTCTGGACCACCGGGGTGTTTCACCTGCTGGAGCTGGGGCGCACACATGACGT
The DNA here is from genome assembly GCF_039927955.1 of Devosia sp. GTDB lineage: Bacteria > Pseudomonadota > Alphaproteobacteria > Rhizobiales > Devosiaceae > Devosia. The sequence continues at coordinate 51,278 of NZ_JBDSUA010000006.1, forward strand.
GGTTATTGTCACCGACGACGGCCGCTACGACCAGAGCCCGGATTTTCAGACGATCCGCGAACTGGAATTCGTTCTCGAGCATGTCCAGATCGTCGGACAAAGGCTGCTGTCCCGGCATCTGCTGGTCAAGCGCGCGCTAGAAGCTGCGACGGCAAAATACCCGCCTGACCTGCTGTATCTCCACAACATGAACTACATCGAAGATTTCTACCTGCTTCGCCTTTTTCGATCGCGCGGCGAAGGCATCACCAGAGTATTTTTCCAGAATGGCCGCCTGACCGGAGATTTCAGGCTCGACTTCCAGTATCGCATCGCGATGGACGCAAAAATAATTCATGAAAAAATGCATCTGCCATGGCCGATCGCAACTGCATTGGTCAAACTGAGGGGCATGGTCCTTTCATTTTTGAACTATACTGTTTTTCCAATGCTGCTGACCGGAAAGCAATTTCGGCCATGGTATAATGTCTATACGGGTGTCATCACCAGCGGCTATTGCGAGCAGTGGAACACCGCGACGGACCAAGTGTTCGCCTACGTGGAATACGAGGCCGATATCTACCGCAAGGTGGGCTTGCGCAGAGTGCGCGCAATCGATCACCCCGCCAAGGCGCACCGTCGCGATTTGGCGCAACTGCTGGGGCGCTCCACTATCGTTCACGATCAGATCGTCATCCTGCCATCTGTGGGCTTCACCACGGAACTGCAGAAAACCAGAACGGACGATGAGGTCGTCGGGTACCTGAGCCAGGCATGGTCGCTTGCACTTTCAGAGCTTGAAGGCGAACACCCGGCATGGCCCATGGTCATCAAGCTTCATCCCGCCGCCGCCAATGACCCGATCTGGATGCGCACGATCCAGAACCTGAAGGCGGCGTTTGCGCAACTCTCGGCGGTTGCGCCTACACTCTCTGCTGAAGCGCTGATAGAAGCGAGCCGGGTGGTCGCTGGGGACGTATCCTCGGCGCTGTGGTGGGCTGCGTTGATTGGTGACAAAAAAGTCATCAGCTTTGACTATTTCGGGTATCCCGGCGGGAACGAACTCATCGCTTACGACGGCATCGAAGTCAGAAGCAACCGGGACGCCCAAGGCTAATCCTGCTCGTATTGAACGCGCCGACCAGCGCCGTCGATACAATGCCCAATTGTTCATCCGGAGATCGTTTTCTTGAAAATCGCTTATGATCCCCAAGCATTCGTCATGCAAAAATATGGTGGCATATCGCGATATTATGCGCGCACGATCGAGCATATCGGCCTCAGGGGACATCGGGCCAAGGTTTTTGCCCCGATCAACCAGAACAGCTATTTGCGCGATCTGAGCCGGGGCGAGGTCTTTGGCGTAACGCTTGATGGGTTGCCCAAGGGCAGCGGCCGCGTGGTGCGGACGATCAATGGTATCGTCAACCAGATCAGCATTGCGGCATGGAAGCCCGACGTCCTGCACCGGACCTATTTCGAGGAAGGACGCCGCGCGCCGAACGGCGTGCCCACGGTAACGACCGTCTATGACATGATCCATGAACTGTATCCCACGGCCTTCGGTGCCGGCGACAGAACGGCGGAGCTCAAGCGCCAAGCTGTGTGGCAGGCCGACCATGTGCTTTGCATTTCGCAAAGCACCAAGGACGACCTGATCCGCCTGACCGGACTGCCGGCCGAGAAGGCGACCGTTGTTTACCTCGGCGCCGAGGATTGGCCGCTGGAAAGCCTCACAGCGTCTCATGGCGAACGGCCATACCTGCTGTTTGTCGGGAGCCGGGCTGGTTACAAGAATTTTTCAGGGCTATTAAAAGCCTATGCGCTGTCGCCACGTCTCAGGAAGGACTTTGATATCGTCGCTTTCGGGAGCCACGACTTTGATGCGTCGGAATACGACATGGTGTCGGATCTCGGCGTCGACCATGCCAATGTGCGGCACCTGCGTGGCGATGATCAACGGTTGCGGCAGGTTTACCGCGGCGCGAAGGCCTTTATCTACCCCTCGCTCTACGAGGGTTTCGGCCTGCCACCGCTTGAGGCGATGACCCAGAACTGTCCGGTCATCACCGGGCGGGTGAGTTCCATTCCCGAAGTTGCCGGGACAGCGGCAGAGTATTTCGACCCAAACCAGCCGGAAGATATTTCTCGTGCCATCGAGAGCGTGGTCTATTCCGATGGTCGCAGCGGGGAGCTGATCAATTTGGGCAGAAACCGGATCGCCGAATTCAGCTGGCAGAGATGCGCCGACGAAACGCTGTCAGTGTATGGGAGGCTGCTATAATCTCGTCCAACAAAATCAGGACCGCATTGATCTGCGGCGTCGGTGGCCAGGATGGCGCTTTGCTGGCCAAATTTCTGCTGGCCAAATCCTACGAGGTCTGGGGCACCTCGCGTGACGCCGGCGGGGCTTCCTTCGGCAATCTGATCCGGCTGGGCGTCGAAGGCCAGGTTCGCACGCTCTCGATGGACCCCGAAGAGTTTCGCAGCGTGTTCATGGCACTGCGTCGCGCGCAACCCGATGAGGTTTATTTCCTGGCGGGCCAGACCTCTGTCGGCTTGTCCTATGAGCAGCCGGCGGAAACCATCCAGAGCATCTCACTGGGCGCGTTGAATATCCTGGAGGCCTGTCGCCTGCTGGACCGACCTGTTCGCATCTTTCACGCAGGCTCAAGCGAGTGCTTTGGGAATACCGAGGGCGCCGCCGCCAACGAGACCACACCGTTTCAGCCAAGAAGTCCCTATGCGGTCGCCAAGGCGGCAGCAATCTGGCTCGTCGATAATTACCGCGAATCCTATGGCATGTTTGCCTGCTCCGGCATCCTGTTCAATCACGAGTCGGCGCTGCGACCGACCAGGTTTGTGACGCAAAAGATCATCCATGCGGTCAAGCGCATCGCCGGGGGTGACAAGGAGCCGCTCCGGCTGGGCAATCTCGACATTTCGCGGGATTGGGGCTGGGCTCCCGAATATGTCGAGGCCATGTGGCTGATCCTGCAGCAGCCGGAGCCGGAAAATTTCGTCGTGGCGACTGGCGAGACCAATAGCCTGGAAGACTTCGTCGACATCGCCTTCCAGCAGGCGGGTCTAAACTGGCACGATCATGTCGAGCTGTCCGAAGCGCTGGTGCGACCGAGTGACATCCGCGCCGGCTTTGCCAATCCGGCAAAGGCCCGGGAAAAGCTCAATTGGACGGCGACCAAAAAAATGCGAGAGGTTATTTCCGCCATGTACGGCGCCGATAGCTAGCGCCAGTGCCTTTCGAGCCAACCCTTGCTGCGCTGAACCCCAGCGGGCGACAGCACTGACCGTTGTTGACAGAGATCCATATGCCCGAACTGCAAAAAGCCTCCCTCCCCGAATTTCTGCACCCGCACCGGATCAACACCCTGGTTCGTCTTGGCCGGGACAATGACGGCGGCTATGTCGTCGACCAGCGCAGCGTGGATGCGTCCAAACTGCTGGTCGGTCTTGGCATCAATGATGACTGGAGTTTCGAGGAAGATTTCGCGCGGGCCACCGGCGCACCGGTGCTGGCATTCGATCCTACCGTGGGCCTGCTCAAGTTTCGCAACACCATGATCAAATCGGCGGCGCGGATCGACAAGCCCGGCATATTCGCCCGCAATCTGCGGCTTTACCGCAGCTACAAGCAGTTCTTCGGCAAGCATTCCCACGTCATGAAATATGTGTCGGACCGCGACAGCGCCAACAGCGCGTCGTTTGACACCGTGATGGCCATGGCGCGCCAGACGTCAGACGCCGACATCTTCCTCAAGGTGGATATCGAAGGCTCGGAATATCGGGTGTTCGAGGATATCGTTGCCCATGCTGCGCGGTTCAGCGGCATGGCGCTCGAGCTGCATGATGTCGATCTGCATATGCCCAAGATCGAGGCCTTCATCTCGGCCTTTCCACTCAACCTGTGCCACCTGCACGTCAACAATTACGGCACGATCAGCCGGCATGGTGTGCCGACCGTGCTCGAACTGAGCTTTACCCGCTTTGAGGTCGAGGCCGAAACTGTCGCGCAGTTCCCCGGTGTTCTGGATATGCCCAACGACGCCAATGGGGGCGATATCGCCCCGCACTTCGTCGGCTAAGCGGACACCGCGCCCCTACAACGGCTCGACGACACCGGTTTCGATATTGAGAACCGGCATGCCCTTGATGACCGCCATCCGCTCGCTCATGTCGAGATAGGTCAGGCCGCCTTCGGCATTGCGGCTGTCCCTGAAGTGGGGGAGCACAAAGGCGTCTTTCACCGAGAGCACTTCGAGCGCCGGGGTGATCAGGTCATCGCGGACAAAGAACGCATTGACCCCGGACGAATTGACGCCGACCAGGGAATACCCTTTGGACCTTGCCACGTCGGCCAGCGCCCCCAGCGAGGCACCCCAATAGAGGTTGCTGTAATGGGCCGAGTTTCGCCAGAAGCTCTTGTCGTAGGGCACGACGATCTTGCGGTCCGGACCGAAGGTGCCGTTATATTCGACAATGATGATCCGTGGCGAGATGCCCGAAATGGCATCGAGGACAAAGTAGTCATTGCCATCGATATCGACGGAGAGGATGCCAACGTCCCGGTCAAAATTGCTTTGGGCAATCAGACCGTTGATATTGTCCTTGTCGACGAAGGCGGAAATCGCCTTCAGGTCATACTTCCAGAAATAGTACGAGGCCTTGAGCGCCGCGATATTATCGCTGCTGCCGTCGATGATAAAGCCGCGCCAGTTGTCCTTGACCATCAGGAAGCGGCAGTTCGCCTCGGAAAACGTCTCGACGCCAAATTCGACGAAGGTTTTGTTTTTAATCGGCACAAGGTCAATCAGGCGCTGAATGATGCCGTCCTCGCCCCACTGGGAGAAGACCGAAAACTCGAAGTCCTTCAGGTCCCGACTGGTCTTGCCGGCATTGAGCGTGGCCAGTACCAGACCCTGCGTGGTTGCAATCCGGTCAAACCGTTCATCGGCCCGGGTGGACAGCAGCAACAGGGCCTTGAACTTCCTGATCAGGGAGCCAAACAGACGCATGCTAGGATTTCCTTTGGTTGCGGCAGGCAAGGCATCGCGCCGACGCCATCAATGAGCGAAATTGCCGCGCCGAATTGTCGCCATGTAATCGGCAACCGCAGCATCTGCGATAGCCTGATCCTGGGCCCAACGGCAGCAGAGAAAATCCAGATACTGGATGGCCCCGCCATCGGGCGCAGCGTTCTGCAGGTAGCTGTAGTCGATCAGCGCGTTGACCACAGCCAGATCGCTGGTGGCAATCAGCAGATAGCCGAAATTGTCGAACACGTACCAGGTCTTGTAGCCGTCATCGAACAGCTCCTTGATGGCGGCAACATAGTTCTGGTGAGTCTGGGCGTCCGGCAGATAGCATTCGAAATGGATCATCGGCGAATGCTTGGCGAGGATATTGCCAGCCGATTGAATGACCTCAAAATCGTGCCCGTCGGTATCCACCTTGATCAACACCACGCGCTGTTCGGTGGCGAGTTCGGCCAGATCATCGAGCGGGGTCGTGGTCATCGAGTGGGCGCTGTCAGCGGCCGCGACGGCGGTCTTGGTGCCACCGATGCCCTCCATGACGCCGGATTTTCCGGCTGGTCCGGCCATGGCATTGACCAGACTTACCGAGGCGTCCGGACGCGCCTGGCGCATTTTTTCGACGTTGCGGGTCAGGTACTGGAAAAACGCGGCATCGGCCTCGACGCAGACGTAGTGGAGCTGGCTATTCAGGCTCAGCATCGAGGCCAGGCTGTCCCCGCAATTGGCCCCGACATCGACGACAATGCCCTTGCCCATATGCTGCACCAGCACCGGCAGGAACTTGTCGTAGAGCCGGTGGCTCTGCTGATATTCGGGGAGCTTGTGGTCCGGTGTCAGTTCCACGTCGAATGCGCCGATGCGGTGATATTGCGAACGACCCCGAGAAATACGGTACGCCCGCTTCAGGCGTTCAACTGCCCGGTTTTTTAGCGATGTGATGGACAATTATTGTACCTTCTCGGTGGTCATTTCAGCGAACTGATCATCAGTTCCAGGTGTAGTTCCGGGTTGAGCGAAACCATGAGCCGGACTTGTTCAGGGAGAGCGTCCCAGTGCGTCGTTTTACCGGAAACCCCTGACAAGGCGACCCATGTCGTCTCGCGTTACAACGCCCGAGGCGATTGCCGCAAGCAGATATACCAGCACGCCAATTGCGACCAGTGCCAGCGTCGTCACAATATCATTGGGATGAACCGGCGCAAATCTGGTCACCAATCCCATCACGATGCCCATGACGAGCGCGGCAGCAACGGTGCGCGCAATGATGGAGATCGACAGGCCGGCAAACCAGCGCGACGACGTGTTCGACATCAGTCGCTGCAAAATAAGCGCATAGGCGGCCAAGGTCGTGAAGGCAGCAACCGCGATATCGCGAACGAAATACATCACGACCAGGTTCAGAATCAGGTTGATGACGGCTGCCGCTGCATTGGCCCGGAAGATATCGGCCGAACGCAGTTCGACGATACAGATCGCCGTGAATACCAGGAAGATGCCGTAGAGCACGGTGGCCAGCGCAATCACCGGGAGGGTGATGATGGCCTCGGCCGCAGCCGCGTCCGAGGCGTATAGAGCCATGATGCGCGGACCCAGCACAATGGTGCCGACCACGTAGGGAATGGCAATAAACAGATAGAGGCGCAGCGTATCGGCGACGATGCGTTGTGCAGCTTCCGGATTTCCACCATCGATCAGGCGGGCCAATCGCACCGGCAATGCCACCGTCAGGGCCTTGGCCAGAAACAGCGGAACCGAGCCAAGGGTATAGGCGACTGCGTAAAACCCGACACCCTCAAAGCCGATCAGCAGGCCAATGACATAACGATCACTGAACGCCAGCAGCACGTCCATAATGTAGGACAGCACTAAAGGACCGCCCAATACCAGATCGCTTCTGGCCTGCCTGAACGTGGGCAGCACGAAACTCACCGGCATTTCCGTGGTCACCCGGACCAGCCCATAAATGCTGATGAGGAGCAGCGAGGCCACCTGCGTCCACAGCAGCACGGTCAGGTCGATCCGCCCCAGAATGGCAAACTGACAGAGTACTGCCGCGATATAGAGGTAGGGCTGCGCAACGGTGACGCAGTTAAACGCATAAACGCGATGCGTTGACCGCAGGTAATCCGCCCCCTGCGAGTAAAGCACCTGCGCCAGCAGGTATGAGGACAGGAACAGGTACTGATAGGAGTGGGCAAGTTCGAACCGCGACAGCAATCCGCCGACGCCAAGAATGAGCGCGCCCACCCCGACCACGATCAGCAGATTCCCCCAGAACTGCGGATAGAACAGCGCGATGCGTTGGGCATTGGTAGTGGCGGACGGCAGGTATCGCCGCGCGGCGAAGCCGACACCCATGGTCGAGGTGCCGAACAGGAACCCGGCCAGTGAGAGGAGCAGCGCGTATTCGCCGTAAACGCCGGGACCAGAAATCTTGAACAGCAGCGGCGTCAGCAAGATACCGGAGACGTAGATCAGCGCCTGAGTGATCGTGGAGAACACCGTCTGTCTGGAATAGGAGGCATCCGGCCCCTGCCCACCCATGGGCAGATCAGCATCGCTACCAGGCACTGCGACCGCCATCCATGACGATGTTCTGGCCGTTCATATAGGCGGAGGCATCCGAGCAGAGGAACTGGACGATACCGCGATACTCATTGGGTTGGGCCATGCGCCCCATCGGGATCAGGTTGGTCAGGCGGCCGACAAAGGCGTCGTTCTGCCCGACATAGACCCCGCCGGGCGAGAGTGCATTGGCGCGGACACCCTGGTCGGCCCAATAGGTCGAGAGATAATTGGTGAGGCCAACGAGGCCTGCCTTGATCACCGAATAGGTCACCGGCTTGACCGGCTGATCGTTGTCGGCGCGACCGTCCTGGCGGTAGAGCCGCTGGTCCGGCGCAATCACCGACAGGTCGGAGGCAATATTGAGGATAACCCCGCCCTTGCCGTCCTGAGCCATTCGCGTCCCGAACACCTTGGCGCATAAAAATGCGCCGGTCAGGCCGACCGATACCTGCAGATTCCAACTGGCCAGATCAAAATTTTCCAGCCGCGAGGATTCCTTTACGCCGGGCTCGGCGGTCACCTTGGGATCGATCGCCGCGTTGTTGACCAGGATGTCGATCCGGCGGCCGGCGGCCGACAGCGCTGTCGCAGCATCGAGGATCGACTGTTCCGAGGTGACGTTCATCGCGTGCGGCGTGCAGCAATCGGCTCCGAACTGCGCGCGCAGACGGTCGATATTTTTTTGCAGCACCTGCTCGTTCAGATCGGTCAAAACCACATGCGCGCCGCTCTCGATCAACGCAGCCGAATGCTCGAAACCCAGCAGCCCGCCGGCGCCGGTGACCAGGGCAACCCGCCCATCGAGGCGAAAAATAGTCAGCTCAGACATCTATAGCCCCGTTCAGTTTAATCGGGCGATCGCTCAACTCCGCACCTGCCCGCCATCAAGCGTCCAGACACTGCCGGTGGAGAAGCGAGCCTGCTCGGACGCTAGATACACGGCCAATTGCGCCACGTCATCTGGTTCCCCAAGCCTGCCCAAGGCGACATTTTCGTCGAGCATGGCCTGCACGGCCACCGCGTCTTCACGCAGTTTTCGGCCCCAGACCGATCCGTCAAACAGGATATTGCCGGGCGCTATGGCGTTGATGCGCACCCCGGACTTGCCCAGCGGACGAGCAATGCCGCGCACAAAGGCGTTCAGCGCCGCCTTGGCCGCCGAATAGGTCACCGGCGCGCCGGGGATAACTTCGACGCCGCAGATCGAGGAAATGCAAACAATGGCGCCGCGGCTGTCGACCAGCGCGCTGGTTGCGGCCTCGACCATATTGGTGGTCGAAAACAGGTTCAGCGTCAGCGCCTTTTGCCAGGCCTCGGCGGTCTCCTTGCCAGGTGGCACCGATGAGCCGCTGCCCACATTGCAGACGAGGATATCGATGCCGCCAAACGCTGCCACGCAGGCGGAGGTCAATTGGTTGGCCCCCTCGATCATGGTCACATCGGCAGCGAGGCCCGCGGCATTTTCCCCGAGGTCGGCGATCACGGCACTGACCTGCGCTGCGTCCCGGCCGTTGATGAAAACCCGGTCACCCCTGGCAAGGAAGGCGCGGGCAATGGCGAGGCCAATCCCCCTGGTCGATCCGGTGATCAGAACGCGGTTCGATTCGGCGCTGCGCTGCATGAGTGGGTTCCGTTATCGACTTGCCCGAGCCAACCGCTATCGCACATCAGGCGCCGTGCCAAGCGCAGTGCCGCCGACCCAGGCCGGCCGGCGCTCGAAGACTGTAAAGGACGGCGTACAACAATAGCGGCCGATGACAGAGCCGCCGATACTGTTCAATCCGATCACTTCGACACGGCATACCCGATTTTGGCGTAACCAGCGCTTCCGGCTGGTGGCGAAATGGCTATAACAATTTTACGATTCTCCGCGCCGACGAGGTCCAGACCTGATGCTGCAAGCGATATTGTTCGGAATGCTCGATATCCTGGCCCTGGTCATTGCCATTTTTCTCGTCGCCAAAGGCAAGGTCGGCATTGTTGCCGGCGCCCTGCTGGCGCTGTCGCTGAGCTTTACGCCCCATGCACTGGCATCGCTGGTCTATAGCGAGCCGGGCTCGGTCAATCCGATGGTGGTCTATGATACGCTGCCGTTCCTGCGAAAGTGGCATACCGTGCTGGGCGCACTGCCGGTGCTGATGCTGCTTTACGCCGGCGTCACCAGCGCCAACCGCCAAGCGCTGCAATCGCCCGCAGCGATTGCCTATGTGATTTCGATCGTCATTCTTTCGCTGTCCTACTTCTCGCGGGAAACCGCGCTGACCGCCGAATTTGCATCGATCATGGCGTCGTTCTTTGTTGGCCTCATGATGTTTCTGGCATTCGTTTCGCACAGGCAGCAAACCGATCGCGATGTGACGGCATTGCGCTATTTCGTCTGGATTGCGGCGCTGAGCGTGGCGGTATCGGTGCTGGAAATTGCCCTGACCAAGGTGCGGGCGGCGACGATTTATGCCGTGGCAGACCCGGAAAACACCATTCTCAGTGCCTATCGGGCCTCCGGCCTGTTCAACAATCCGAACTGGCAGGGCAACTGGTGCGCCCTGCTGATACTGTGCTGTGCGTGGTGCATCCAGCAAAATCGGGAAAAGCAGTGGGCCTATCTTGGGATAGTGCTGGGCGTTCTGGGGATTTACCTCACCGGTTCGCGTGGCGCGTTCGCTGCCGCTGGCGGGGCGTTGCTGGTCTTCCTGGTCCTGTCCGCGCGCCATTATTTCAGGTCATCGATAGCAATCGCCCTGACAACCGTCGTCAGCGCCATTGTCGTCGACCTGTTTGGGGTCGTTGCCAATGCGCTGCTGCCGACGTGGCCGTTCGCGCAAAACATGTTCGGGCTGCATTACCGCTGGTTTTCACAGACCATCAGCCTGCTGCTCGCTGTTATCGGCAGCCTGTTCCATGTCACGCTGGTGGACATTGCCTCCCCCGCCTCGGAATCGGCGATCGGGCGTATCAGCTCTGCCGAAGGCTCGGACAATGGACTGGCGCCGATCGCCGCGCTAGGCAGCTTTGCCGCCTACTCGCTCGTGCCGATAGTGCTGGTGCTGCTCTGGGCATTGTTATGGGTCTGGCGCAGCCCCAACCGGCGGCAATTATTGCCCCTGACCATGGGCGCGGTAGCCTTTGCCATACTGCTGCCAATGCAGTTGCGGGCCTTCAGCGTCTTCCCGATCTGGGTCTTCGAAGCGGCCACCATAGCGGTAGTCCTCGCGATCGGGTTTCGCGGCCATCTGGAGGCGGGACCGGCTGCAAGACTTGTCAAAGCGACGACTGCAAAGCTTTGAGATCATGCCGAAGAACGAAGTCGCGAGCGGCCCTAACCGTCGGGTCATAAATTTGACCAGACTCAGGTTGATGGATGCGATGGGAATTTAGATCCACCGCCCTTGCTTCACGTCGCTCTTGTCGAATAACTATCCTGGCTGAGGGTCGAGAATGTCGACTCACACTGGAAATTCATCTGCTTTGTCTGCAATCACCCATTAAGAGCTGGCCCGGTGACATCAATCGCTCTTATCGTACAGGCTCGCATGCTTTCCACGCGGCTGCCTGGGAAATCCATGATGCTACTAGCGGGAAAGCCACTGGTTCACCGAATATTCGAGCGTCTGAAGCGCTGCCGAAGTCCTGATCACCTTATTGCCGCAGTGCCGGATGGCGCAGAGGACGACGTGCTGGCCAATTATCTGGGATCGATGGATGTCGCAGTGTTCAGGGGATCCGAATCGGATGTGCGAGCTCGCTATCTTGGTGCCGCCGCCGCGACCAAAGCCGATATCATCGTTCGTATCCCGGCAGACAATGTTGCTCCGGAACCCGAGGAAATCGACAGGGTGATAGACTATCATCTCCACCTTGGACGCAGGGGTTTTTCATCCAATCTGGCCCAACTGAGGAACTCCGGTTACCCGGATGGTATCGGGGCCGAGGTTTTTGAAACGTCGTTGCTCGAGGAAGCCGCTACGAAATACTTCTTTCCAGAAGCATTAGAACACGTTCACCGCAATTTTTTCAATTACGCCACCGACACTGGTATCGATGAAAAATGGTGTCCAATCAGCGCACCGCCGTGCCCTGCCGATATCAGGCGGCCCGATATCGTTTTGGACGTCAATACTGCAGAACAGTACAAAAGAATGAGCGAGTTGTACGAAGCCCTGTGTGGTGAGGACAATACGTTTGGAATCCGCGAAATTATCAAATGGCATGATAGCCGAAAGTTGAACGACTGATGGAAAACAGCAAAGAAGGTCGCGTTGTCTATATGAACGGAAGCTTCGTTCCCGAAAGCGAGGCGAAGATATCGATCTACGACTCCGCGCTCATGTTCGGTGACATGGTTTTCGAAATGACGCGGTCGTTTAACGGCAAGCAGTTCAAGTTAAAAGAACATATCGACCGGCTCTATGCAGGCCTTAAAGTCCTTCGAATCCCGCTGGAGATGACCCCTGCCGAAATGGAAGAGGCTTGCATGGCCACGATCGAGGCGAATAAGCATGCATTTGCCCCTGATGACGAACATCGGCTGATGATTGACGTGTCGCGAGGCCTTCTCGGCATCTACCAAGGCGTTGCCGGTCTCAGAAAGGGACCGAACGTTGTGATCGCCGACTTTCCATTGCGATGGACAGTTGCGAGCATGGGGTCGCTGTTCGACAAGGGCATCAATGCCGTTGTGACCTCGCAGCGCGCCATCCCAGCGACGCTTCTTGACCCTAAAGTAAAAAACCGCAGCCGCATCCACTATCTGATGGCAAATATCGAAGCATCTCAGGTCGAAGGAGACAACAACTGGGCTTTGCTGCTGGACCCTGACGGGTACGTGGCCGAAGGTACAGGCGACAACTTTTTTATCGTCAAGGATGGCGTGGTCATTACACCGGAAGGTCGCAATGTCCTGAGGGGCGTTTCGCGTGCTTACATCCTTGAGGAATTGTGCTCCGAGCTGGGTCTCAGGGCCGTCGAAAAGAACATAGATTTGTATGATGTCTACAATGCCGACGAGGCATTCATGACCGGAACGCCGTTCTGCATGCTGCCGGTTACCTCGCTCAACGGCGAACCCATCGGAACTGGTAAGCCCAGCGAAATTTTTAGCCTGTTGCTGAAGAAATGGGGTGCCAATACGGGCGTGGATATCCAGGCTCAAATTCAGGCTTGGAATTCGAATGCTCCGGCGATTACTGCGCCGACGCCATACCAGTTCAAAAGTAAGAGGTAGTCGCGATGGCCATCGAGCAACTTCCTCCGAAGCGGTATCAAGACTATGTAATCCGCGACGGCAAGTTAATCGGCGACTTCGATGGTCTTTATAGGGATTTCGAAGACCCTTGGCATCAGTCTGACACAGCTAACGTGCTGGACAGCCGTCGACAACTAGCGGTTCATTGGGTCGAAAAGCTGCGAACCGAAATGGGGGCTTCACGGGTTGTGGAGTTGGGGTGCGGTTTCGGACATTTGTCCGGACAGCTTTCCCAACGAGGAATTGCGGCGGTCGGAATTGATATCTCGACCGAAGCGATCGAACGAGCGAGGACAATTAACCCCGGCACAACCTTCATGGCTGGCTCGATTGAAGACGAATGGATCCTAACCGACCTCGATCCAGACGTAGTCATTATGGCTGAATTAACTTGGTATATCTTGGATAAACTTGACCTATTTCTTGACAACCTGCGTACCTGGGCAAAAAATAGATCCCGTCCAGCCTATCTAATTCACCTGCTTGCAGTATATCCGCCTGGAGTGCAAAAATATGGCGCAGACCGGTTTACCAATGACGAGGAAATACGCAAGTATTTCGGGCTGAGTTACCTAGAATGGGGAACTGTTGCCACGCCCAAGCCAGACGACCCGCTATCTAAGGGGACATATTTTGTCGCCAAGCTATAGCAAGTCCTAAGGCACGGCGGCTATCGCTAGCAAAGTGTCCGTTTGATCGACACGTGCCAATGCAGCTTCATAGGCCCTGCCAAGCTCAGGTGTATTGAGTTGCGACAGGTGCTCATGTCCTCCCGGCAAACCAAATCGTGCCCAGTACAAATGATTTGCGACAGGATAACGCTGGATGCCAGTGATAGCGGCAAGCTGGAGGCCGGCACCCTCGATTGCGAGGCTCAGCGTCGAGCGCGTATGCAGTACAAGGTGTTCACTCCACAATGTGCTGCGTTTGAAGTCATCGCTTTGCAGACCCATCAGCAGGAAATCGCGCGCATGGGGGACTTCGACGATGATGGTCGCCCCAGGGGAGCAGTGGCGCTTGATATGCGCCAGCATGGCCACCGGGTCCGGCAGGTGCTCCAGCACGTGAAACAGCGTCACCACTTCGAAATCGGCCCGGCCGAACTCGGCAACGTCGTCGCGCACGTCAAAGCCGGCGGCGCGGACGGAATTGCTCTGCGTCCGGTTGAGTTCGGTTGCCGCCGTGGACGCGGCAAATGGACCTGCGGCCTTGAGGATTTCGCCAAAGCCGCAACCGAAATCCAGCCAGCGCTTCCCCGGGACATATGAGTTCAACAGGGCGGCGCGGCGATCGAGGTCCATCTTGTCGATGACGCCGCCGCTGAAATGCTGCTCGACATCGGCGAACGGCTTTTCCTGATAGTGCTCGTTGGTCATGTGCGAGATGTCTTGCGCAAAAATTGCGCCGGTTCGCTTGCAGGCCAGCATCGGGCAGTCTGCCTTGTCGCGGGCGCCACTGGCATAGAGCGACAGCGACGCGCGATCGGTGATGTTGGACGCGATCAGTTGTTCAAGAAACGGATTGCTCATCAGGCCCTCGATATGCCGGTGTTGGACAGGCTGCCATAGCGCTCTTTGACCCAGAGCAATTGGCGGCGGAAGATTTCGACGCCTTCATCATCGCGATAGGCCTGCATGATGAACGGGCCCCGGAAGTCGAGGCCGACGAGGGCGGCAAAGAAGCGGTCGAACTGGGCGTCGCCCTGCCCCAGTTCCACCGAGCCGCCGCCACGGACCCGATCCTTGATGTGGATGTCGGTGATCCGGTCGCCATAGACGGCTAGTTCCTCAGCCGGGTCGAAGCCGAGCGAGGCGCTGTTGCCGGTGTCGTAGTTGACAGCGACATGGGGCGAGCCGATGCGATCGAGCAGCGCGGCGAACTCCTGCGGGCCGAGGTCGGTTTCAAGGCAGAGCTTGATTGCCTTGGTGCCGGCGAGTTCGGCAAGGGGAGCGACCTGATCGCAGAACAGTTGCACGCTGGCCGCGGTCTTGAGGCTGGATTGATCGACGCAGGGGATGACGATGTCGGTGACGCCGATGCTGGCGGCATTGGTGATCAGCCGGGACAGCACGGAGACGCTGTCGGCCGCCGCACTGGCATTGCTCGCATGGAGCGGGGCATCCATGAAATAGTCGGCACAGATGGTCTTGACCTGCACGCCGGTGCTCTTGCCCAGTCGGACGATTTCATCAAGACCCGCCTGATTGAGGAGAGGGTTCTGCTCGGCGTCGTTGAGATCGAGGATGAACTCGATCAGGTTCAGCCCGAAGCCGGCGGCGACGGCAAATTCGTCCTGCCAGGAACCGAGGGGGTGCGCCTGATAGCGGCCGCTATATTTGGGCAGCAACCGCCCCTGCATCACGCCCAGTCTGCCGTCAAATAGGGTCATTGCCCGATCCCGTCCTAAAGCAATCCGTCGAGCCGGTCGAGCGCGACCCAGAAGCCTTCGCCGAACGACTTGTGACCCTGCCAGATTTCAGGGATGAAGGTCGCATCGGGGCAGGTTTCGTTGAGAATGGCGCCGAGGCGCACAAAGTCGATGTCGCCATCGCCGACCTGCAGGCCCTCGCCGTTCAACCCGCGCGCATCGCCAAGATGCAGGTGGGCCGTATGGGCGCCGACACGACGGGCGAAGTCATAAAAATCGACGCCCAGATGATTGCAGGTCAGGAAGCTGTGCGAAATATCAAAGCACATCCGCAGGTTGAGCTTTTCGCACCACAGCACGATGTCCTCGGCGGTGACGAACATGTTCTGGTAGCGCTGGCCGCCGAAATGCCAGGGGAATGGCGCCATGGTCTGGGGGATGAGTTCGACGCCGTCCAGATCGAGTTGGCCCAGGCTTTGGGCAAAGCGGTCGTAATAGGCTCCCATGCCATCTTTGGGCAGTGGAGCATCCATGGTAAAGCCGCCGATATTGGCGACGATCTGGGGACGCTTGGTCTTGGGGAAGAAGCGCTTGAGGTCGCGGGTGATATCGACCAGCCGCTGGGTCTCGAACAGCGACTGCTTGCGGTAGGCTTCGTCCGGCGTGGCCAGATCCATCAATGAACTGTTGGCGAACAGTTCGGGCGCATGGACGACGAAGTCCATGTCATAGGTGCCGCTGAGGAAATCGTCGGGCTTGAGGTCCATGTCCGAATAGGAAAAATGGAACTCGAACAGGTCCGGCTTGATGGCTTTTTCATACCAGCCGAAATCGTGGTAGCGCACCGGCACGCCCCAGGGGTGGCGGAAATTGTACTGGCGGGGCTGGCTGCTGCTTTGACCGGCAAGATCCGAGCGGAAGAAGAAATCTTCCTCTTCCATATCGCGCTTGAGCACAGTGCCGACCAACTGGTCGAGGAACTGCGGCGACAGGCCCTGGCCGGGGCTGCGCACCTTGAGATCAGCCGCGCTCAGTTTGGTGCCCGCCTTGAGCGGGGTGGCGGCGACAATGGACTTGGCGAGGTTTTCGCGGTTCATCATCTCGCCCTGCGACAGGGTGCGGCTTTCGCCGGTGCCGAGCGCCGATTCGATTTCACGAATGCCCGAGATCAGGCTGCGCAATTCACCGGGCTCGAGGCTGGCCGCGTGATCGGGGCCTTCCATCTGGCGGTCGAGGGTAAAGTGGCGTTCGATGACACAGGCGCCCAGCGCGACGGCCGCCTGCGAGACGCTGGTGCCGCGCTCATGGCCCGAATAGCCGACCAGCGGGTGCAGTTTGCGCAGGCTGCTCATCCAGCGCAGGTTGATATCGTGGAACGGCGCGGGATAGGTGCTGTTGCAATGGAGCAGCACAAATTGGGCAGAGTGCTGGTTCAGAAACGCGATGGTCTGCTGGACCTCTTCGACGCGGCTCATGCCGGTCGACAGGATCAGCGGCTTGCCGGTCTGCGCCAGCCTTGCCAGCAGCGGCATATTGGTCAGGTCGGCGGAGGCAACCTTGTAGGCCTTGACCCCGAAGCCTTCGAGCGTATCGACGCTGGTGCTGTCCCAGGGCGTACACATGTAAAGGATCGACTTGGAGTGACAATAGTCGGCGATTTCGAGGTGCTCTTCGACGCTGAGTTCGAAGCGCTCGAGCAGATCGATGACATATTCGGTGCCCAGATCCTCGCCGCTCTTGCGCAGGGTGCGCTCGCGATAGACGTCTTTGATGTGGCGCATCTGGAATTTGGCGCAGTCGGCTCCGGCAGCGGCGACCAGATCGACCATATGCTTGGCGCGTTCGACGCTGCCATTATGGTTGTTGCCGATCTCGGCAATAATGAAGCAGCGCTCGCTGCCGACTTCAAATCCAGCAATATCGATGGTCTTGATGGTCATACGTCTCTCTTGTCTTCGCGGACAGACCACGACATCAGCCCGTCATTATCAAACTTGAACGGCCGCACCACGAGCCCTTCCGAACGCAGATGGGCAATCAGATCGTGCTGCGCAAAAGGCGGCACGAAGAACAGGAAGAACCCGCCGCCGCCCGCGCCCAGCAGCTTGCCGCCAACAGCGCCATGCTGCAGCGCCCGCTCATAGGTGGCATCGATCGCCGGATTGGAAATCCGGTCGCTGAACTGGCGCTTCAGCAGCCAGCCCGTATGCAGGCATTCGCCAAATTCGCGCAGACGGCCGCGCAGCAGATGATTGCGAATAGCGTAGGTCAGGGAGACGACATCTCCGAGGGTGCCAAGTGTTTCGCCGGCCTGCAGGCGGCGGCGCTGATCGTCGTGAATTTCGCCCGATTCGTGCGACTTGCCGGTATCGCAGAGCACCAGGCATTCTTCGAGTTCACGCACAATATCGGGATGGATGCGCAGCGGATGGACGATATTCTGGTCCATCTCGAATTCCATGAAATTGAAGCCGCCGAACACCGTGGCGTACTGATCCTGCCAGCCGCCGGAGATGCCCAGATGCAGGCGCTCGGCCTGGAAAGCCAGCTCAGAGAGTTCGTGCAGATCCCATTGGTCGGCGCGGAACTGGTTAAAGCAGCCCAGCATTGCGGCGGCGACCACTGCCGAGCCGCCCAGACCTGACTTGGCCGGGAAATCGGAATGGATGAACAGCTCAAACCCGAAGTCCGGCTTGACCATGTTGATGACGGCCTGAATGAGCCCGAATTTCGGATCGGCCTCGGACAGGTGGGCGATGCTTTCCACGTCGAGCGTATCATCAAGGTCGAGCGAGTTGACCAGGATGCGCCGATCATCGCGCCGCCGCATGGTGGCGTGCGTATACAGCGATATTGTGGTGTTGATCACGGCGCCTTTGGACTGGGCAAAATAGGCCGTTAAATCCGATCCGCCACCGCCAAAGCTGATGCGCGCCGGGGCACGCGCTCGCGCATAGATCTGCCGCTCGGCCAAAGCCGGCAGCGAGTCGCGGGTGACGATATCAACCAGGCGCCGCGCCTCATCGAGGATGGGGATGAACTGGATCTGGGAGTCGAGGCGCTTGAGCAAAACCTCGCGCGCGGCACCCTGATCGGCAAAGACGAAATCGCTTTTCCAGCACAGGCTGATCGCGTCGCTGTGGCTGCCACCGGCGAGCAACCAGCGCCTGATATCGCCATCCGTTGCCAAACCCGCAACCGAACGATCCGGGTTCACGGCGATGACGAAGCCGTGCCCGTTGGCCTCAATCCGCTCCATGGCGGAACGAACCGAGCTATCCGAGCTGATGCAGAAGATGTCCAAATTCACGTTGAAACTCTTATATCGGTCCGGCCTTGCCCTGCTGTACCCAGCGCTGAAAGCGTAGGTAGTCGGATGGTATGCCGATGTCGATGAAATTCGCATCCACGGCGACGGCGCGGAGCCGGCCATTTTGCACCAACAGCGGCAGGTAATCGCGCTCCAGCGAGAACGATCTGGGCAGCCCGGCGGCGAGAATATCGGGGCCCAGCTTGTACAATCCGGCATTGACCATGCCCGGTCCGGTGGCTGCCGATTTCTCGCTGAATCGGCGCACCAGTCCTGCTTCAATATCGACCGATCCGTAGCGTTCGGCATTGGGAACGCCAACCACGGCGATAGCCGGCTGGTCGGTGTCGGCCACATCGGCAATGCCGCCGCCCAGCCAAGTATCGGCATTGGTGACCAGAAAATCACCGGTGATCGAGAGGCTGGTCAGCGCATTGGTGATGGCGCCGCCGGTGCCCAGGGGTTCGTCCTCGATCACCCAATCGAGCGTGCAGTGGCTCATCTCCGGGCTGGTCCAGTGCTGCTGCAGGAAGGCAATGATGGCCTGTGCTTCGTAGTGCAGCAGAAACACAAAATGACGCACCCCGCTGAGCCGCCAGAACTCGATCATGTGTTCCAGATGCGGCTTGCCATCCACCGGGGCCAGAGGCTTTGGCACATCGGAGACCACGGTCTTGAGCCGGGTGCCAAAACCGCCGGCCAGTACCAGCAGTGGCAGAGCGTGGATTTTGTTGTCGGCGCGATCCGTCAAACGTCCACTCCATTCAAACCAGATGCGGGCCAAGGCGCAGACCGACTATCGAGCCGAGATGACGAGACTCTGGCAGAGACTGGCGCCTTTGCCGATCCAAAGCCGATTCTTTGGCCAAGGTAAAGCATGGCCCACATCAACTGTTGACCTGCGGGTTGGAGGGGCAGTTTTGACCATTTCAGCGAGGCGATTTTTCTGGATGAAACCGGCTTGATTGGTTAGGAAACCGACATGGATGACGCACCTCACCCGCTCGCCGACAGATTTTCCCGCATTCGAGCGATCGCGCTCGATCGGGACGGTACGATCAATGTCGACGTAAAATATCCGCATCGACTCGAGGACCTGCAGATCATCGACGGGTTTGCCGAGTTCATGGCCTGGGCGGCGGAGACTAAGCTGCCGGTTTCGGTGATCACCAACCAATCCGGGATCGCCCGTGGCTATTACGACGTCGAGGCGGCCCACAGGTTCAACGCGGCAATCAACGCATCGATCGCGCCATTGGGGCTGCGGATCGAGCATTTCGAGATGTGCCCGCATCTGCCCGATGCCGGTTGCACCTGCCGCAAGCCCGCCACGGGCATGCTGGAAAACCTGTCGGCCCGCTATGGTATTGCGCCGAATGAATGGGTCGTGTTTGGCGACCAATACAGCGATATAGAGTGCGCCAGCCGCTTTGGCGCGTTGAGCGTCGGGCTTGGTGCCAAGTTTGCCGCTCCCGGTTTAGCGCCGATCTCGCCCGATCTGGTGATCGGGGCGCTTGGCGACTTTCCGGCAATTTATCGGCAGGCTATTGCCAACAGTTCAAGGATTTAACATGGCTATCGATGCCGGCGACAAACTTCAGAGCGAGATTTCAGAACTGATTTCAGTGCTCTCGGCCGCCCACGTCGCGCTGGCCAAACCACTGGACAGCGCCAGCCAGTTGCTGATCAAGGCCTTCGCTGCCGGCAACAAGCTGCTGATCGCCGGCAATGGCGGCAGCGCCGCCGAAGCCCAGCACATGGCCGCCGAATATGCGGCAACGCTGGATCATCGTAACGCCCGCAAGGGCTTTCCGGCCATCGCCTTGACCACTGACACCTCGTTTTTGACGGCCTGGAGCAATGACTTCGGCTTCGAAACCGTGTTTGCCCGACAAATCCAGGCGCTGGGCCGGAAAGGCGACGTGCTGATGGTCTATTCGACCAGCGGCAACTCCAAAAATATCGTGCGGGCAGTCAGGGAGGCCAAGGCCATGGGGCTGATCGTCATCGGCTTTACCGGCGGCACCGGCGGCGCACTGGCGGAACTCTGCGATGTGGCGCTGGTGGTGCCGAGCACCACCACCCAGCGCATCCAGGAAATTCATTGCCTCATCGGTCACACGCTGTGCTCGCTGGTCGAACAGCAATTGACGACATTCGGGGATATCGGGCTGGATGGCATTTAACGTGGAAACCCCGGGCCGGATTTTGCCGCGCATCAGTGTCGTTACCGTCGTGCGCAACGCCGAAAGCGTGGTTGAGGCGACCATTGCCAGCGTACTGGAGCAGACCTATCCGGAAATCGAATATGTCGTGGTCGATGGCGCCTCGACCGACAAGACCTTTGAAATCGTCCAACGCCATGCCGACAAGATCGACGTGATGGTGTCGGAGCGCGACACCGGCATCTATGATGCAATGAACAAGGCGGCCAAGCTCGCGACCGGCGATTTCATCATCTACATGAATGCCGGCGACCGGTTTTTCGACGCTCGGGCCGTTGAAGAGTTCGTCGGCGCAATGGCGGGCGACGCCGTGATCTACTATTCGGGCTGGGTGGTGGAATATCCCTGGGGGCACACCAAAGCGAGCCGCCCGAAACCTGCGTCCGCGCTGCGCCACGGCATGATCGTGCAGCACCAGTCGGTACTGGTGCAAAGCCACTATATGCGGACGCACCCCTTCGATCCGATCCATGGCAACGGCGCCGACTTCGCCCTGCTGGCCGAGGCGGTGTCCTCTGGAACGCCGGTTATGGAAGTGCCGGGATATCTATCCATCGTCAGCACCGGCGGTGTCTCGGACACCCAGCGCATCCCCACGACGATGTCGCACTGGCGCACGGCACGGCAGTTCTTTCCCGGCTTTGGGACCGATGCGCGCTATGCAATGGAGATTGCCAACCAGTTCTTCCGCATAGCGCTGAAACGCGTGCTGCCCAAGCGACTGGTCGAGATAATCTCCGAACGGCGGGCATAGGCCCGCCTGATCGGCAAGACCGCTGGCGGAGCACCGGCGGAAAATCGACTGCGAGCGACGTGGCTTCCAGAACAATCAAGCTGTCAGTTCGAAGCCTTGCCACGGCGTGGACAAGCTTGGCGCACCCGGAGAGATTCGAACCCCCGACCTCTGCCTTCGGAGGGCAGCGCGACGGACTTCACCGCTTGTCCCGGAATTTCACGGTCACTCACTAACTAACTGAAATTTATTGTACTATCAACGCCACGGTTCTGTAGCACATCACTCGCCAACTTGCATCGTCTTGGGAATTCCCGATAGGGTGCTTGCTGGGTGCTTACTGGCGGTGAAATTATGGTGTCGATCAGAATAACGAAGACAGAGGTAGATCGAGCTGAAACGCGACCCGCGGATTACATACTGTGGGATGCCCAGCTAAAAGGATTCGGACTTAAAGTTTCGAGGGGCGGCGCTAAATCTTACGTTGCTCAATATCGAACCGCCGGGGGAAGGTCTGGGACGACCAAGAGAGTGACCATAGGCAAGCACGGCTCACCGTGGACTGCCGAGACGGCCCGGGACGAGGCACGAAGAATCCTTGGTCAAGTCGCCAACGGATCAGATCCCGCGAAGGCTAGGAGGGATTCCCGCGAAATGCCAACGGTCGCCAAGCTGTGCGACACTTACCTGCTGGAAGGAGTTGGCCTCAAGAAACCAAGCACGTTGGCCACTGACCGAGGTAGGATTGAGCAGCACATAAAGCCCCTACTCGGCAGCAAAAAGGTAGCGGATGTTACGCAAGCTGATGTTCGAAAGTTTTTACGAAGCGTCGCGGATGGCGCTACTGCCAAGGTGAGCAAGACTAAGCCGCGCGGGAAAGCCGTAGTTCGAGGCGGTCGCGGTACGGCAACCAGAACGGTTGGACTGCTCGGCGGAATATTCAGCTACGCTCAAGAACTGGGTCTAATTTCATCGAATCCTGTTCATGGTGTGCCGCGATTTCCGGACAACAAGAACGAACGTTTCCTATCGATGGAGGAGATATCGACACTCGGCGCGGCTTTACGAAAGGCAGAAAGCAAGGGGGTGAACGAAAAGGCCCTCACCATCATCGAGCTACTATTGTTAACCGGCGCTCGTAGAGGCGAGATAGAGGCGCTCAAGTGGTCCGAGTTCGACGCTGCTGGTCAAAGGCTACGGCTAAGCGACTCGAAGACAGGTCAAAAAAACATACCGCTGAGCTCAGCCGCCAGCGCCTTGTTATCCAAGTGTAGGCAGCAAGCGAAGAGCGATGCAACTTATGTGTTTCCCGCAACTACTGGCAATGGGTACTATCTTGGCACGCCGCGTGTTTGGTCCGCGCTTAGGGAGACCATCGGCATGCGCGACACTAGAATCCATGACCTACGCCACTCATTCGCGAGTGTGGGGGCAGTAAGCGGGACGCCGCTCTTGGTCCTAGGTGCAATCCTTGGTCATTCCGATCATGGGACCACGCAGCGATACGCACATATTGCCGCGAACCCAATATCGTCAGCAACGGAAGTGATCAGCAATCTCATTGCCGAAGCAATGGCCCGACCTAACCCCTCACGAGATTCCTAAGCGCACGGTGCGGTCATCCAGAACGCCATTTCTCTCCGCCATTTCACTCAGTTAAATACCTGACTATACTCACTTATCTACCATCTTAGGCTTAATTCGCCCCATTTTTACCCCACATAGTTTTGTACTTCGATTGAGGTCGGGGCTGAGGTGCATCTACAATCGAGCGCTGTACTGGAGAGAACGGGTCGCATTAAGCAGTGGTGTGCGGATCTGTTCTATCAACTTCGGCTACAGACGGCAGCGACAGCGGCCTTCCGATCGGCTGGTGCAATTTAAGCTTGCCAAGGCGCTTGAAGAGTTGACAAAATATCCCGCCCTCAATCGTCCATTTAAGGGCAATCGCCTAGCTCAGTGCCTTTATCAACTACTACCACTTGAGAGTTAGTACGTGGCCAAAAAGAACGATCCCCTCACAAAGACGGCTTATGCCTCTGTCAAGACTTCTGAGGACGTCGCAAAGTTTCTTTTTTACTTCTCAATAGCGCTGTCCTTGATAATACTCTTTGTAGACGAATTCACAAACGCATGGACCTACCAAACAGTCCAAATTTTGTTCTTTTTGGCGACCCTATGTTTATTTTTCTGTCGAATTGCTACCAATCTATACTGGTCAGCGAGAGCGCATGAAGGGCGCTACACAGATTTGTTATCGCATGCATTTCAGGTTCCTTTAAGTGTGGACACCTCGACGGGATACTACAACAACCAAGAGTCAAACACATATCGAAGACTAGCCGCCACAATTTTAGAGAATGCACTGTTTAGCAAAGAAGTTTCGCGTGGAATGCTCGCCATCGAGCGATGGAAGATCGGGCTCTATTCGGTAATCTGGGTAATTTGTGCGCTTATCAGGGGCACTGAAATTTCGTTTATAACGCTAATAGCCCAAATTATCCTGAGCCAAGACATACTTGAACGATGGATTAAGCTGGAGTGGCTGAGGGATCAATTCGAGAAAACCTACTTGAGCGCCTTTGCCCTAATACAAAGTTCAACTGACTTTTCGACACGCGAATTCTCTGGACGGTCAATTCAACTGGTGGTGAGGTATGAAACTATAAAAGCAAAGGCAGGTATTTCCTTGTCCACCAAGGTGTTCAATAAAATAAATGCTTCGGTATCAGATGAGTGGAAACGCACAAAAGTAATTTTGAACCTTTAGGCCGACGCTGTGTGATCCAGCAACCCCCAAAGCCTGTCCGAAATATTTGGTCCCTGGATTAGCAACCCTAATTCAGATCCTCTTGATTTCGCACCAGCAGTGACTGTTGACATCCAATTGAAGCTACTTATTGCGACGCTTTCTTGGTCCCATAGCAATATTTTGGCATGAAAATTACTGGCATGGATCAGCGAAAGGCCTGACACAATTTCCCCTGCCACAGGCGCCCTACCTTGCTCCACAAGCGTTTTACTAGGGCGACTATAGTATAGCTGAACTTTCTTCCCCGCTCCCGCTGCAGTTCGCATCGGGACCAAAACCGAAGTTTCCGCAGCAACACCGTAGATGTCACATGCGATTGCTATTCGATCCTGTGCACAGTCGCGGGCTTTGGTCACACAGGCATAGTGGTCACTGTCCACTAACAGGGTAATTTTGTGCGAGCCACTTTCTGGGTGTTTAAGCGCCGATTGCATAGCTTTTGACCAAAACCGATTGAGGCGCCGCGCAACAGGAGACCAGCTACCGGAAGAAGGCAGTTGTGAGGCTATAACGTGCCCCAATAACTGAGCGCATAGCCTCTGACTTCGAGATTTAATCGAGGCCTCAGTCCAATCAAAGTTGGATGATAGATAGTTACAACTTCCAACTACTGCACAAAATTTCCCGGACTTTTTCTCATCGAATATTACAAGTTTCGCGTGAGAACCGGAAGAGACGGGAGATAGCTGAATTCTGCCTCTCAAATGTACTGGTAATGAGTTTAGGCGGTGTGGACAAAGTGGATTCCCAAATCGGTAGATGAGTGATTCAAGGCTTCTCTTTGCGGAGAGTAGGCTTGGTACGAGGTTTGATGTCGGACGAGGAATGGGCTTTCTTCGAACCGTTCGT
>NZ_JBDSUA010000007.1:0-21038 GCF_039927955.1 Devosia sp.
AGAGACAACCTGGCCCGGTTCACCCGCCGATCCAAACGCGCCTCCAAAACACTTCAGATGCTCGACGTGACACTTGCCCTGTTCTTCAACCGAAATCTCAAACTGAGTCCAAAGTGAACAGTCCCCCGTCAAGGGGGAGGTGCCGTCCGGTGGGTTTGGCGCTATCGTCGCCCTATCCCGGCAGCGGCATCCGCTCAATCTCTGCCAGCACTTCGAGCATGCCGGCCACGTTCGCTTCGGCAATAAGCCGGCCTTTTTCGGCAGTGCCCAATGAAGCATCGCCGACAGCGCCGCCCGGATTGATATCGGACGAGACCCACGCATAGACGTGCCCGAAGGCTCCGGTCGGGCGCAGATACTTGAATTCGGCTTCATCGCGCGCCGCAATGGAAACGAAGTTCCCGGCCTTGCTCATATCGACCAGATCTGGCCGGAAATGCAGGATCAGCGAGGTTTCGGCATCGCCACCATGAATGCCGTGGCGGCGCTCCAGGTCAGTCAAAACATCAGGCGGCGTGAACCGCCAGCCGCTCTTGACCGCCAGCATGCCGGCGCGCACCCGCAGTTCGCGCGCAACGATGCCCATGATCTCTTCATTGCCGCCATGGGAGTTGATGAAGATGATCTTCCTCACGCCTGATCGCGCCACCTCGAGGCCGACATGGGTCCATGCATCGATCAGGTTGGTAGCGGTATGGGTGACGGTGCCCTTGGACCAGATATGTTCGTTGGATTTGCCGATAGCCTGCACCGGCAGGATGCGCACGTCCATCGTCTCGGGAATGCGGGCCGCGAGCAGGTCGAGCATCGACTGATTGATGATGGTATCGGTGCCCACCGGCAGGTGCGGGCCATGCTGCTCGATCGCCGCAATCGGCATGATGGCGATGGTCTTGTGCGGATCGACATTATCGAACTCGGACGCCGAAAAGTCAGTCCACCAGATTTTACGAGCCATGCGTACTCCTCAGGCCGGGCCGGCGGCCACGGCCTCTACTTCAACAAAAAACTCAGGTCGTGCGAAGCCGGAGACGATCATCAGCGTCGATGCCGGGTATGGTGCGGCAAATAGCCCGTTCCGCACGGCCATATATTCGGGGAGGTGCTCGCGCCCGGTGACGTAGGCGTTGACGCGCACGATATGTTGCAGCCCCAGGCCGGCTTCGGCCAGGATTGCGGCGATATTGGCAAAGCAGATTTCTGCCTGCCCGCCGCTGGTCGGCGGGATATTTCCAGCCGCATCAATTCCCAACTGTCCAGAAACAAACACCAATTGCTGCCCCGCCGGCACGCTGATGCCGTGGCTATAGGGCGCAAAGGGGGGATGAATCTGGGGTGGAGAAAGTGGTTTTGCCATCGGCGGGAAATCCTTGAGGCACGGATCGTAGCGGCTAGTAAACCGGTTGCAAAGGCCCTTTTCGCTTACTTTGCACACGATAGGGGCAAAATTTGCATTTGCTGCTTTTTTGGCTTCACAAGCGAAACAGAAAGGGCAAAGATTTGGGCACGCCCTCCCGGCGCACAACAATTCACCACCGCCAAGCGTTCCTCCCGCTCGCGGTCCTGGAGAGTCAGAAATGAAGCATGTGAATGCATTGGTCGCTTCGGCGACCCTCGTGGCCGCGAGCCTGTCGGGCATGGCCTATGCCGATGACGCAGTATCGTTCGGCACCAACTGGCTCGCCCAGGCCGAGCATGGCGGCTATTATCAGGCCGTGGCCGACGGCACCTACAAGAAGTACGGCCTCGACGTCACCATTCGCCAGGGCGGCCCACAGGCGCCGAACGGACAATTGCTGATCGCCGGGCAGATCGATTTCTACATGGGCGGCATGGCCACCATCGACGATGTGAAGCAGGGCATCCCCGGCATTACCGTCGCATCGATCTTCCAGAAGGACCCGCAGGTGCTGCTGGCACATCCCGATGCGCCGTTCACCGATATCGCCAGCCTGGCGACGGCCAGCAAGCTGATCATGGGCAAGGACAGCTTCTTTTCCGGCTACTGGCCGTGGATGAAGGCCAGCTTTCCGGGCTTCAAGGACGAAATGTATGAACCCTACACCTTCAATCCGGCGCCGTTCATTGCCGACGACAAGTCGGTTCAGCAGGGCTATCTGACCTCCGAGCCCTACGAAATCGAAAAGCAGACCGGTTGGGCGCCCAAGGTCTTCCTGCTCGCCGATTTCGGCTACGACCCGTATTCGACCACCATCGAAACCCGCCAGGAAATCGTCGACAAGAATCCCGACCTGGTGCAGCGCTTCGTCGATGCCTCGATCATCGGCTGGTACAACTACCTTTACGGTGACAACAAAGCCGCCAACGATCTGATCAAAAAAGACAATCCGGAAATGACCGATGGCCAGATCGCCTTCTCCATCGCCAAGATGAAGGAATATGGCATTCTGGTTTCCGGCGATGCCACCGACAAAGGCATCGGCTGCATGACCGATGCCCGCTGGACGGATTTCTACGGCAAGATGGTCAAGGCCGGCGTCTATGAAGACGGCATCGACATCTCCAAGGCCTATACCACCAAGTTCGTCTGCAAGGGCGTCGGTATGGATCTCGTCAAGTAAGCCGACCCGCCCACACTATCGGCGCGGACAATACCGTCCGCGCCGTTCTGACCCTAAACCGGGTTCAATATATTGACCGATTTATCAACTGCAGAGGCCGTCAAACCGGCCGAAATTGCTCCCGCACGCGCCATCGTTTCGATGCGCCATGTCAGCAAGGTGTTCTCCAACGGCACGCTGGCGCTCAAGGACATGTCGCTGGATGTGCGCGGCGGCGAGTTCATCTCCCTGCTCGGCCCCTCCGGCTGCGGCAAATCCACGGCGCTGCGGATCATTGCTGGCCTCGGCGCGCCAACCTCCGGCAGCATCGACTGGCCGACGTCCAAGATCAACCAGAAGGGCCTGCCCGAAGGCGATATCGGCTTCGTGTTTCAGGACCCGACGCTGATGCCGTGGTCGACTGTGTACGAAAACGTTCGCCTGCCACTCAAGCTCAAGCGCGTGGCCAAGGCCGACTCCCATGACCGGATCATGGACGGTCTCGCCAGCGTCGGTCTCGCAGATTTTGCCAAATCCTATCCGCGTGAACTGTCGGGCGGCATGCGCATGCGCGTGTCGATCGCCCGCGCCATGGTCACCAGACCAAAACTGCTGCTGATGGATGAGCCCTTTGCGGCACTTGATGAAATCACCCGGCAAAAGCTCAATGATGACGTGCTGCGGCTGTGGCGGCAGTTCGGCATGACAGTGATTTTCGTCACCCACTCGGTCTATGAGTCAGCCTATCTTTCCAGCCGCATCGTGGTGATGCGGGCGCGCCCGGGGCAGGTTTACAGCGACCTGCAAATCGATCAGCCGCCGACGCGCGAAGGCGATTACCGCACCTCGGAAGGCTATCGCCAGACCTGCCAGACCGTTTCCGAGGCGCTGCAAAGCGCCATCACTGCTGCGGAGGTGCGCCCGTGACCGATGCTCCCATCACCCTGCCAGCTGAAATGGGCACCGACAGCGCCGTGCCGGTTCTGCAGCCGCGCACCACCGGCAATGAGCGGCTGTTGCAGATATTCGTGCCGATTACCGCGCTGGTGCTGGCGATCATCGCCTGGCACCTGCTGATCACCCTCAATGGCATTCCCAAATACATCCTGCCCGGGCCGGTCGACGTGGCCACAGCGCTGTTCACCGACTCCTCGACGCTGTGGCCCGCGCTGCTGGTGACCGTCCGCATCACGTTCATGGCGCTGGCGATTGCGCTGATCGGGGGCGTTGGGCTTGCCATCATGCTGGTACAGTCACGCCTGCTCGAACTGGCGCTGTATCCCTTCGCGGTGATCCTGCAGGTCACCCCGATGATCGCCATCGCGCCGCTGCTGCTGATCTACGCGCCGAATACCCAGACGGCGTTGCTGATCTGCGCCTTCCTCGTCGCCTTTTTCCCGATCCTGTCGAACATGGCGCAGGGGCTCAAAAGCGTTGATCACAACCTGCTCAACCTGTTCGAACTGCATGGCGCATCAGGCTGGCAGACGCTGATCTTCCTCAAAATTCCGGCCTCCATGCCGTATTTCATGGCTGGGCTGCGGATCGGCGGCGGACTGTCCTTGATCGCCGCGGTGGTGGCAGAATTTGCGGCTGGGTCGGCAGGGCAAGGTTCGGGCCTGGCCTTCAGGTTGCTGGAAAGCCAGTACCGCATGAACCTGCCCCGGATGTTCGTGGCGCTGCTGATGCTGTGCGGCACGGGCATCGCCATTTTCGGGCTGACCTCATTCATCTCGTGGCTGACGCTGCATCGCTGGCACGAAAGTGCCATCAAGCGGGAGAACTAGACGTGGCGACTTCTTCCTTCTCCGCCGCCGGCACGTTCGTGCTCAAAAATGCCCGAGTTCCGGTCTCGGCCCTGGGCCAGATCGGCGGCGCCGTGGTTCAGCGCGATATCGCCGTGGTCGATGGCATCGTCACCGCCATCGAACCCAGCATCGATATCACCATGGGCGGCACCGCCTATGATTGCGGCGATGGGCTCGTGCTGCCCGCCTTTGTCGATATTCACACCCATCTCGACAAGGGCCACATCTGGCCACGCAAGGAAAATCCGGACGGCACCTGGCTGGGCGCCCTGCTCGCCGTGCAGGATGATCGTACCAGCATGTGGGCCGCCGAGGACGTGGAGCGCCGTTTCGATTTTGCGCTGCGCTGCGCCTATGCCCACGGCACCGCCGCCATCCGCACCCACCTCGATTCAGCCCCGCCACAGCATGAAATCAGCTGGACGCTGTTTGAAAAGATGCGCGACAAATGGGCGGGCCGCATCGAGTTGCAGGCCGTCTCGATCGTCGGCCCGGATACGCTGGTCAACCCAGCCGAACTCGATGCCGTCGCCCAGCAGGTCAAGGCATCGGGCGGCATTCTTGGCGGTTCGGTTGGGGTGTTTGATCGATCCAAGGAGGCCATGCTGCGCGTGGTCGAAAAGGCCGGTGAGCTTGGCCTCGATCTTGATCTGCACACCGACGAAACCGGCGACCCCGCCGCCCACGCTTTGCTTCACCTGGCCGAAGCGGTGATCGAGACCGGTTTCACCGACAAGGTGATGGCGGGCCATTGCTGCGTGCTGACCGTGCAGGATGAGGCCACAGTCAAAACCACCATCGACACCGTGGTCAAAGCCGGCATCGCCATCGTGTCGCTGCCGATGTGCAACATGTATCTTCAAGACCGCGACAATGTCGGTCGCGTGCGCACGCCGATCCGGCGCGGTGTCACCCTGCTCAACGAGTTCAAGGCCGCTGGTGCCACTGTCACCATTGCATCGGACAACACCCGCGATCCGTTCTATGCCTATGGCGATCTGGACGGCATGGAAGTGTTCCGCGAGGGCGCCCGTATCCTGCATTTCGATCATCCGCAGGCCGAGGCGTGGGATTGGCTGCGCGCCATCACCGCAACGCCCGCCGCCCACGGCAAGTTTGCCTACAAGGGCACGATCAGCGTCGGAGCGCCGGCCGACTTTGTCATCACTGGCGCCCGCGCCTGGTCCGAACTGCTGAGCCGCCCGCAGACCGACCGCGTCGTCATCCGCGCCGGGATGCCGATCGACACCACCCTGCCCGATTACCGTGAACTGGACGACTTGATGGGATCGACACCATGAGCATCGCTGATTTCCGCGCCGAACTTGGCGACATTCCCGTCGAAGACCATCCCCGCATCGTGCAACAGCGCAGCCGCGATCATTACTGGTATTCGCCGGTGCTCAAGGCCAAGCTCGATCACGTCACCGCTGAAATCGTGGTGTCACCGCGCAACAATGAGGAAGTCAAAACCATCCTCGCCGCCGCCTACAAGCATGGCATCGCCATCACGCCGCGCGGTGCCGGCACCGGCAATTACGGACAGGCCATGCCGCTATCGGGTGGCGCGATGCTCAACCTGATGCTGATGGATCAGGTGCTGGAGATCAAACCGGACCGCGTCCGCGCCCAGGCCGGGGCTATCCTTGAACAGATCGATCACCAGACCAGGGCTGCCGTCGGCGGCGAGCTGCGGTTTCACCCTTCGACCTATCGCATGGCCAGCCTTGGCGGCTTTATCGCCGGTGGCTCGGGTGGCGTCGGCTCGGTCCGTTGGGGCGGGTTGCGCAATCTGGGCAGTATTCTGGGCCTCAAGGTCATCACCTGCGAGGCAGTGCCGCGCGAGCTGGACCTGACCGGCGAGGATATCCTCAAGGTCGCCCATGCCTATGGCACCAACGGGATTATCGTTGAAGCGGAAATGCCACTGACCACCTCCTATGACTGGGTCGACATGATTGTCGGCTTTGATGATTTCATGGAGGCCTGCCGCTTTGGCCAGGCTGTGGCCCTGCAGGATGGCCTGCTGGTCAAGGAAGTATCGCCCTGCGCGGCGCCGATCCCGGAGGCCTATTTCAATCGGCACAAATCCTACATCAAGCCCGGCCAATCGGTGGTGTTGCTGATGGTGGCACCGGTGGCGGTCGATGCCATGGAGCTGTTCGTCAGCCACCAAAAGGGCGAGATGCTTTACCGCTCCGACAGGGCCAGCGAGGAAGAACTCAAGCGCCTGCCGCCGGTGTACGAGCTGGCCTGGAACCACACCACATTGCGCGCGCTCAAGGTCGATCCCGACATCACCTATCTGCAGACGCGCTACCCGAGCGTGGCGCACGTCGAAAAGATCGTCGGCCTGCTCGGTGACGAGTTGCCGATGCATATCGAGATCACCCGGCAGGACGGCATTGTCACCTTCGCTGGACTGCCTCTGGTGCGCTACACCACCGAAGCGCGGCTGGAAGAAATCATCGCCATCCACGAAGCCAATGGCTGCGACGTGTTCAATCCGCATCGCTATACGCTCGAAGAAGGCGGCATGAAGCGGACTGATCGCAAGCAGCTTGCGTTCAAGCAGGAGGCCGATCCCAAGGGCATGCTCAATCCGGGCAAGATGATCGCCTGGAACGATCCGGACTTCGATTTCAACGCCGGTCGTGCCTGGTTGTTCGATGGCCTCAACCCGGTTGGTGCGACCTGATGCGGGTTCACGTCGTTCACGCCCACCCGGTGGAAAGCAGCTACAACCGCACCCTGTTCAACGCCGTGGTCGAAACCCTCAAGGCGAAAGGCCATGAGGTCGATGCGCTCAGTCTCTACGATGAGGACTTCGACGCCAAAATGAGCCGTGACGAGCGGCTGAACTATCACGACATCCCGGGCAACCTGACGCCGCTGGTCAAACCCTATGTCGATCGGTTGCTGGCCGCCGATGCGCTGATCTTCGTGCATCCGGTGTGGAATTACGGCTATCCGGCTATTCTAAAAGGGTATTTCGATCGTATCTTTTTGCCCGGCGTGTCGTTCACGCTTGACAGTGGCGGCGATCGGGGCCGGCTCCGGCCCAATCTGAAAAACATTCAGAAAGTGATGTTCGTCACCACCTATGGCGGCGACCGCATCCGCACCATGATCATGGGCGACCCGCCCCGCCGCCTCGCGCGCCGCTGGGCCTGGGCGACCTTCAGCACCAGGACGCCGCCGAAATATCTGGCGCTCTACGACATGAACAACAATTCGCCGGAACGGCTGGGTGGGTTTATCGACAGGGTAAAAGCCGAAGTCGGCAAGTTCTAGTTTCGGCCCTCAGGCCCCGTAGAACTTCAAAAACATCGCCACGCCGATCGCTACCGTGCGCTCGATGTCGGCGCGCGGGGCTTCCTTGGGCATATTGCCGAACAGGCGGCGCTTGAACGTGTTGGCCATCGACAGCTCGATGAATTGCCGCGCCGCCAATTCGGTGTCGTCGATCTGCAACGCGCCGCTGGCGACCTTTTCCACGAGATAGCGTTGTAGAATCGCAATCGCGGAAAATGGATCTGGTCCCATAAAGCGCAGCGCGATTTGCGGCATGCGCTCATAGACCCCGAGCACCATGCGCTGCGCCTTCATTACCTTGTCCGAGGTCAGGTGGGTGGTGATCGAAACGCCAAAGCGCTGGAGCGAGTCGGCAACGGAGGTGCCCTCCTCCAATTCATGATGGGCATTGTCGAGCAGAATACCGCGCTCGCGATCCACCAGCGCTGTAAACAACTCTTCCTTGTTCTCGAAATAGACATAGATAGTGCCCTTGGAAACCCCGGCTTCCTTGGTGATTTCGTTCATGCTGGCCGCTTCAAAACCCAGCGTCATGAAGCAACGCTTGGCGCCATCGAGGATCTGGTCGCGCTTGACCGGGTCCTGCCCGGCGGGCGTACGACCCTTGCTGGAACCCGTTTCATTTTCATCGATTTCGTCGGGCTTGTGGGGCGCGTTCATCATGCATTATCCGCATAGTTCGTGTTCGAACCGATCAGTTCGATTTCTCTTGATATGCTATCGCGACCGGCATATGTCAATCGAACCGAACAGTTCGGTTTAATCAATCCAGCAGTTGGTGCCGCCATGGCCAATGATACAGACAAAGTCCGCCAGTTTCCAAATCCCGGCAAGGCCGAAGCGCCGGTAACCGAGGCAGCGCCCGAAGTGGCAGCGCCGGTTGCCATTGCGCCCAAGGCCAAGGGCGGCAGTCGCCGCAGGGTCGTTGTGCCAATCATCGCGCTCGCCGTGCTCGGTGGGGGTGGCTGGTTCGGCTACAATTACTATACGGTTGGCCGCTTCATGGTCTCCACCGACGATGCCTATATCGGCGGCGATATCACCACGATTTCCCCCAAGGTTTCCGGTTATGTGACCAAGGTGAACGTGGTCGCCAATCAGGCCGTCAAGGCTGGCGATCCGCTGGTGACGCTCGACAACGGCGACTACACCATTGCCCAGGAGCAGGCTCAGGCCTCCATCGATAACCAGAACCTGACTTTACTGCGTATCGACGCGCAGATCACGGGCGCCCACGCAGCTGTTGCCCAGGCCAAGGCCCAGAAGACCGCTCTGGAAGCCGCCCAGCGCAATGCCAAGCTTGGCTTTGACCGTTCGACCCAGCTGGCCGCCAAGGCCGTGGCCTCGCAGTCCGATCTCGACAAGGCCACTGCTGGTCTCGACCAGGCCAATGCAAATCTGGTTGCCGCCGACGCCCAGATCGCCGCCGCCGAAGCCAATATCGGCGTGTTGCAGGCACAGCGCGCCGAGGCTGCGGGGACCATCAAGTCGCAGCAGTTGATCCTGCAGAAGGCCCAGCGCGACATGAGCTTCACCGTGCTCAAGGCGCCCTATGACGGCATTGTTGGCAATATGGCGGTGCAGGAAGGCGATCTCGTCGCTGTTGGAGCGCGTCTGGCTGCCATCGTTCCGGTCAGTGCGCTGTATGTGGAAGCCAATTTCAAGGAAACCCAGCTGACCAAGCTGGTGCCTGGCGAAAAAGTTGAAATCCACGTCGATGCCCTCGAAGGCGAAACCATCATCGGCACCGTCGACTCGCTGTCGCCGGCTTCGGGCTCGGTGTTCTCCCTGCTGCCTGCGGAAAACGCCACCGGCAACTTCACCAAGGTGGTACAGCGCGTTCCGGTCAAGATCACCCTGCCTGCCGAGGCTCTGGCCAGCGGCAAGCTGCGCGCCGGCCTCAGCGTCGTGGTTGACGCCGATACCCGCACCATCCCGACCAATTAAGCGGCTCGGGGGATCGTTCGATGGCCCAGACAATGGTTGCCGGCGCCCGGGCGCCGGTCGAAGACGCCCTTCCCGCACGCCGGATCTTTGCCTTCGTGGCGATGGTGTTCGGCATGTTCATGGCGATCCTGGACATCCAGGTGGTTTCGGCATCTCTGGCCGAAATCCAGGCTGGCCTCAGCGCCGGCTCGGATGAAATCGCCTGGGTGCAGACGGCCTATCTGATCGCCGAAGTGATCATGATCCCGCTGTCGGGAACGCTCGCCCGCATCATGTCGACCCGCGTGCTGTTCACCATTTCCGCCGCCGGCTTCACCATCGCCAGCGCGCTGTGCGCCACCGCGACCAATATCGATCAGATGATCGTCTATCGCGCGCTGCAGGGCTTTATCGGCGGCGGCATGATCCCGTCGGTGTTCGCCGCGGCCTTTACGGTGTTCCCGCCCTCCAAGCGCAATATCGTCTCGCCGATCATCGGTCTCGTTGCCACCCTGGCGCCCACCATCGGGCCGACCGTTGGCGGCTATCTGACCAGCGCGCTTTCCTGGCACTGGCTGTTCCTGATCAACGTCGTCCCCGGCATTCTGGTGTCGATCGCCGCCTGGACGCTGATCGATTTCGACAAGCCGGAAAAGGGCCTGATGGCCAAGTTCGACTGGTGGGGCCTGCTCGCCATGGGCACCATGCTGGGGTGCCTCGAATATGTGCTGGAAGAAGGCTCGGCCCATGACTGGCTGAACGACCAGACCATTCTGGTGGTGTTCATTGCCATGCTGATCGGCGGGGTGGTGTTCTTCTGGCGCGCTTTCAAGGTCGAATTCCCGATTGTCGATCTCAAGGCCTTCGGCAACGTCAACTTTGCCTTTGGCTCGGTGTTCTCGTTCGTGCTGGGTATCGGGCTTTATGGGCTGACCTATCTGTATCCGCTCTATCTCGGGCGCATCCGCCACTACGATTCCATGATGATCGGGGAAACGCTGTTCATCTCGGGCCTCTGCATGTTCCTGACGGCGCCGATTGCCGGCATCCTGTCGAACAAGATCGATCTGCGCTTAATGATGATGATCGGCTTCCTCGGCTTCGCCGCGGGCACCTTCAGCATGAGCCAGCTCACGTCCGACTGGAGCTTTCAGGAACTGCTGATCCCGCAGATCTTCCGCGGTGTCTCGATGATGCTGTGCATGGTGCCGATCAACAATCTGGCGCTGGGTACCCTGCACCCGAGCCGCATCAAGGGCGGATCTGGCCTGTTCAACCTCACCCGCAATCTGGGTGGCGCCGTCGGTCTGGCGATCATCAACACCATCCTGACCAACCGCACCGCCAATCACTACGAACGGCTGGCTGAAAACGTCACCTGGTCTAATCCCCAGGCGGTGCAGCAGCTCAACCAGATGACCTTCAACAACACCATGAACGGGCTCGACGGCCTGGCAGCGGCGACCCGCCAGTTGTCCAACATGGTCCGCCAACAGGCATTGATCCTGTCGTTCATCGACGTCCTGCTGATCCTGACGGTGCTGTTTGCCGGTCTGGCTGCCTTCACATTGCTGATGAAGAAGCCGGGCAAGCCACCCGCTGGTGCTGGTGGTGGCCACTAATACCTTTCCCTGCCCCCTCCTGGGGAAA
Organism: Devosia sp.; assembly: GCF_039927955.1. Classification (GTDB taxonomy): domain Bacteria; phylum Pseudomonadota; class Alphaproteobacteria; order Rhizobiales; family Devosiaceae; genus Devosia. The sequence goes on from NZ_JBDSUA010000007.1 coordinate 11,261, forward strand.
GGTTGGCGCTCTGCGCCGGATGGGGGTCTTTCCAAAGTCGTAGTCTGGAAAGACCCCGCGTCCATCTCGCCTATCGCAAGGTATAGCCACCATCAATCACCAGCACTTCGCCGGTGACGTAGCTGGACGCATCCGAACACAGATAGACCGCCGCCGCGCCAATGTCGTCGGCGCTGCCGACCTTGCGCATCGGCGTCATGTCGGTCCACACCCCGGCGGTCACCGGATCGTCGAACCCATCGGCCGTCATGTCGGTCATGATGTAGCCCGGCGCGATGGCGTTGACGCGGATGTTCTCGATCGCATAATCGCTGGCCAGACTCTTGGTCAGCATATGGATCGCTGCCTTGCTGGCATTATAGGCCGCCTGCCGCTGCGGAATATTGGACACATAGCCCGAGATCGAACCGATATTGAGGATCACACCACTCTGTTGTTCACGCATCGGCGTCAGCGCCGCCTGGCAGGCGAAGAACACCGAATCCAGATTGGTGGTCATCAGCCGCCGGTACTTTTCCAGCGGAAAGGTCTCGGTGTCGCCGTGCTCGGCAATGCCGGCATTGTTGACCAGAATATCCAGCCGCCCCGTCAGCGCCGTCGCCTGTTCCACCAGGCGCCGTGGGCCTTCCGGATCGAGCATGTCGGTAGCAATGTAATCGACCTGAAAGCCAGCGCCCTTCAGCGCCTCGATGGCGTCGGACCTTGGCGTGCGTGATGACACGACCAGCCGCGCTCCCGCCTCCCCCAATGAGCGGGCAATGCCGAAGCCGATGCCACGCGTACCGCCGGTGACCAGCGCAACTTTGCCATCAAGCCGAAACCGTTCCATCGTCATTGAATTTCCCCTCTTTTGTCTTGGCCTGGCGCACTGATGCCGGTGACCACGTCACTCGTCGATTGCCGCTTCGATTTCTGCCGCCAGGTCGGCGGCGGCCATGTCCTCGCCATTGGCCAGCACGATCACTGTCAGCCCGGAATCCAGATTGCGCTGATAGGCCGTCGACGTGCCCATCCAGCTACCGGTGTGCTGGGCGTAATCGGCGCCGGCGGCATGCTCCAGTTCCCAGCCGAAGCCATAGCCGGTGCCAGATTCCGGGTCCTTGAGCGGCATGCCGTTATCGAGCTTGCCATTGACAAACAGCGCTGCGGTGGCCTTGGCGCTCAACAATTCATTGGTCGCCAGTGCGTGCTCGTATTTGGCCATATCGGTCAGATTGGTGAGCACATTGCCGTCGCCCTCGGTCACGGTCGGGTAGGAACTCGGCTCGAAATCGCCGCTCGTGCCAGCATAGCCCGTGGCTACCACCACGCCTTTGGCCGGCGTCACCAATCCGGTTTCGCTCATATCGAGAGGTTCCCAGATGCGGTTTTCCAGCACTTGTTTCAGCGTCGCAGCATGATCAGCAGCGGCGACGACACTGGCCAGCACGATGTAGCCGGAGTTGGAATAGCCGAACCCGCTGCCCGGCGTGCGTTCCAGCCGCTGCTGCACCAACCAGTCGATCACCTCGGCATTGGTGGTGTCACTCTGGTAATTGAGCCCGCCGTCCAGATAATCGGCCAGCCCACTGACATGATGCAGCAAATCGTCAACCTTGAGCGGACGCCCGCCAGTCTCCTGCTGCTTGAACACGGGCAGCACGTCGGCAATTTTGGTGTCGCGCTTCAGCGCGCCTTCCTGGATTTCCAGCATCGCGGCCTGTGCCGTCATCTGCTTGGAGACGGAGGCCAGGTCGAACACCGTATGGGGATCAACCGGTGTCTTGCGGCGGAGATCGGCATAGCCGCAGCCTTGCATCAGCAGCACCTTGCCGTGGCGCATGACTAATACCGCCACGCCGGGGCTATCGTGCCCGACATAGGTTTTGACCACCTCGTCGACCGCAGGCATGACCGATTGCGCGCTCGCCGGCATCAGGCTTGCCATTGCCGCAAGCAGCGCCAAGGCGATCATGGAGCCAAATTTCATCGACATTCCGTTGCCATTGTCCAGTCCAACGGGGGCGCGGACTTTGCCAATATAGTTGTTCACATTTGACAACGCGCCAATTCCAATAAGCCAGTTATTAACGGCCATGGCGCAGAGTGGCCGCATGAATTCGCCCGGCAACAAAATATTGGCACAGGCAACCAGCTTGTTCGAGAAGAACGGCTCGCTGCTGCGTGCTATTGTCGATGATGCTGCGATCGGCATGATGGTTGCCGACCTTGGCGGGCTGATCCACTATTCCAACAACGCTTTCAATGAGATGCTGGGGCACGACGGCAAAACTGATGCCGTGGTTTCGCTCTGGGATTTAATCCACCCCGATGACGACGCCGCAGCTCGCCAGCAGCTTGAGCGGTTGTCGCGCGGCGAGGTTGAACGCTATCGCGGCGAGCACCGATTTCGCCACAATGACGGTTCTCCACTGTGGGTAATGCTGGCGGCATCCCTTGTCCGTTCGGGCAGGTCGAAGACGCCGCAATATCTTGTCGTGCAGTTGACCGGTATCGAACGCCAGCGACACGCCGAGGAAGCCCTGCTCAACAGCGAGAACCGCTGGAATTTTGCGCTTGAGGGTGCCCGGCAGGGTGTCTGGGATCATGATCGCCGCACCAATGTCACGTTCTATTCCAATATGTGGCGCATCATGCGGGGCATTCCGTTCGATGAAGTGCTCATCGATAGCCGCGATCTCTGGCTGCAACGGGTCCATCCTGATGACCGTGAATGGGTGATGACCCATGCCGACCGACAGGGGCAGGGCGAAGACGGCTACGACATTCTGGAGTATCGGGAACGCCACCGCGACGGCCATTACGTCAACATCCTGAGCCGTGGCAGGCCGGTCGAGTGGGACGAGGACGGCAATGCCCTGCGCACCATTGGCACCGACACCGACATCACCCATCTCAAGCAGATCGAGCAGGAACTCGCCGCGGAAAAGCAGCGGCTTCGGATCACGCTTGATTCCATCGTCGATGGAACGATTTCCACCAATGCGGCCGGCAAGATCGTGTTCATCAACCCAGCCGCCGAAATGCTGACCGGCTGGTCATCGGAACAGGCGATCGGTCGCCGCGTGGAAGAGGTCTTTATCATCCGTGCGGAATCCAGCCGCCCGGCGCCCGATCTGGTTCAGGATTGCCTCGACAGGGGCCTGCCGATCGAAATCGAGAATGACATGATCCTGGTTGGCAAAAACGGGCTGGAGCGCGACATCCGCTGCTCGGCGGCGCCAGTCCGCCTGCCCAGTGGTTGGGTCACCGGCGCCGTGGTGGTGTTCCAGGACATCACCCAAAGCCGGGCACTGCAACGGCAATTGGCGCACTCCGCCGCCCATGACGATCTGACCGGGCTGCCCAACCGGGCATCGTTCGAACGCCAGCTCAGCACCGCCCAGGCCTCGGCCCGCGACGGCAATCGCGAACACACCCTGCTCTATCTTGATCTGGATCGCTTCAAACCGGTCAACGACAATGCTGGCCACGCCGCAGGCGATGCCCTGCTCAAACAGGTGGCGCTGACCATTCGTGGCTGCTGCCGCGCGCACGACGTGGCGGCGCGCATCGGCGGCGACGAATTTGCGGTATTGCTGCAGGACTGTCCGGCCAGCCATGGCAAAATCGTTGCCGACAAGATCGTCCGCGCCGTTGCCGCCCTGGCCTTCACCTGGGCCAGCAAGACATACCGCATCGGCATCAGTATCGGCATGACCAGCATCGCCGCGACGCCCGCATCTTCGCTCGGCCTGATGGGCGAAGCGGACGCTGCCTGCTATGCGGCCAAAGGCCATGGACGGGGCCAGGCGGTCGAATTTTCCAAGCTTTAGGCGCGGAACGTGTCCAAAAAATCATCCCGCCGCTGCGGCAGCACGGCATAGAAATTTCGTAACAACGGGTCGATCCGCTCCGCAAGTTCTGCACAGGACCGCGCAAGCCCCTCGGCATCGTCCCCGCGACGCAATCCATCCAGGGTCGCCTCATGCTGTGTCTTCAGCGCCAGAAATTGCGCGCTTTGCGCCAGGTCCGCATCGCCGAGCAGGATAAAGATCGGTTCGCGCGCCGAGATGCCCTTTAGCGCCAGTGCCCCCGCGTCGAGCGTGGCAAATTCGGACACTGCGTCGCGCGTTTCCGCCGTAATTACAATATCGTAGGCCACCGTCTTGCAGCCGCCCTCGATACGGCTGGCAATGTTCACCGTCTCGCCAATACAGGAATAATCGAACCGCGATTCCAGCCCCATATTGCCCACCAGTGCCGGGCCGGTGGCGATGCCGATGCCGATGGCAACGGCCTCGCCGCCAAGCGCGTCAGGGTGGCTTTGGTTGAGTGCCCGCAAAGCCGCCCGCATCCCCAGCGCCGCCTGGCAGGCCCGCAGCGGGTGCTGTGCCACGTCCACCGGCGCATTCCAGAACGCCATGATGGCATCGCCCATGAACTTGTCGATGGTGCCAAACTGGCCGGTAATCTGGCCGCCCAGCGCGCCGAACACGGTATTGAGCAGGCCCACCAGCCGCGCTGGTTCGAGCCGCTCGCTGATCGAGGAGAAATTGCGCACATCGGAAAACATCACCGTCAGGTCGCGCAGCTCGCCGCCCAGCTTCAACTCGCCAGCGCTGTTCTCGATCTGGGTCAGCAGCGCTGGCGCCACATAATAGCCAAAGGCGCTGCGAATCCGCCGCTTGTCGGCATCGGTCACCGCAAACTGGAAGAATGCCATGGCCGCGTAGACAACCAATGCGCCGAGCAGCGGAAAGCTGGGGTCGATCAACAAGCCGTAACTGGCAAAGGCAAACCACGACGCCGCGGTCGCCACCAACACGATCATCCCGGAAAACAGCAGGCCGATAATCGGCCCGGTCAACAGGATGACGATGACGATGGCCAGCGCCGCAATGGCGAACAGCACGACTTCGAGGCCACCAACCCAATCGGCGCGGCTGAGATAGACCCCGCTCAGCATCTGCTCCAGTGCCTGCACATGCACCGAAACGCCCGACACCGCGCCACCCAGCGCTCCGCTGCGCACGTCCTGCAGCCCAGTCGCCGAAGCCCCGATCAGCACGATGTGTCCGGCAATCCGGTCGGCGAGTGCATGGTAGTTATCCGCCAGCATATCCTTGGCCGGGATCGACATCCCGGGCTGCAATAGCCGGTAATACAGCCAGATATCGGCACTCGGCCCGGTCGGCACTTCGATATCGCCGATCCTGAGCGCATCGACTGTGCCCAAGCCATCGGTGTCGCCGAGCACCACCAGTGTCGAAACCCCCAGCGCGATGCGCAGGGCCTCTACCGATAGCGCTGGAAACTCCGTCGTCCCGTTCGACCACAGCAGCGGCAATCGCCGCACCACGCCGCCGCCGGTGCCTTTTTCCAGGCTGACGACACCCAGCCCGCTCGCGGCCGCCCCGAGCTGTGGCAGTGGCAGCGCCGCCCCGGTCAGCACTGGCAGAGCCGCCAGCGGATCAGCGCCACTGATCGCAAACCCGGCCTTGGCGACCCCAGGCAGTTTGGCGCTGGCTGCATTCTCGCTCAGCCCGAGAATCGTCGGCCCCTGTGCCAGTGCTGCGGCAAAGTCAGCGTCGTAGTCCGCGCTGCCACCATCGGCCGAAGGCGAGGCGCGGTCGGGTTCGGCAAAGATCACGTCGAACGCCACCGCCGCCGCGCCCAGTTCGGTCAGCCGTCGCGCCAGCGTCGCCATGGTATTGCGCGGCCATGGCCATTGCCCGATCTGCGCCAGCGAGGCCTCGTCGATATCGATGATGCGGATCGGCAATTGCGGATCGGCACGCGGCTTGAGCTGCTGGTAAAAATCAAAGGTGGTTTCGCGCGCCACCCGGAGCGGAAACGGATCGCTGCCGCGCAGCAGCGCCAGCAGCGCCACCAGCACCACGCCGAACGCCAGGGCGATGATGCGCCGCTTGACCATCAGGGCGGTCAGCCGAGCTCTTCGGCCTGTTCCGGTCGGCGCAGGCTGGCTGCACTCGGCCGGAAGCGCGAATCACGGCGGAAATCGCTGGGCGACATGCCGGCAATCTTGCGGAATGCCTTGTTGAAGGCGCTGAGCGAGCCGAAGCCGCTTTCCATCGCCACCTGCAGCACGTTGACATCATCCTGCATCAGCAGCGCCTGCGCATAGCTGAGCCGCAGCAGGTTGACGTACTCATTGAGCGTCATCCCCGTGGATTTCTTGAACACGCTCATCGCATATTTGGGATGGATATCGACCGAGGAGGCAATGTCGATGCTGTCGATGTCGTGCCGAAAATTGGTGGCGATATAGTCGCAGATATTGGAGATATTGCTGAATGACTGGTTGTCCACATGGTCCACCGCACCGGCCGTCATGCCGCCCGGCTCGATCAGGTAGAACGGCTCGAACTGCACCCGTTCGATGCGCAGCAGCAGCTCATCAATGGCGTGATCTGCCTTGGCCGGACCGCCATTGCGCATATAGTCGGACCAGCGATTGAAGTTGTCGTCGTCCGACCCATCCGGCGCGGTGGTGACCAGCGTCGCGCCATGGATCAGCTTGCCGGTCACTTCCGGTGGCAGGCGCAGCCGGAAGAAGTGAATCAGCGGAATGTGCATGGCCACGTAGAAGGCGTCGTCGGAGGTATCGACGCTCTGGTGCGGCAGGCCGCCCCAGAAAATGCACAGCTCCCCCGCCTTCAGGCGCACCGAATGCCCATGCATCCGGTAGTCCATGGTACCGCGGAACAGATAGTTGATTTCAACCTGCGCGTGCCAGTGCGGCGTCAGCATGATGCCGGGCTGCTGGTGGCTGACGCGCAGCTGGTTGGGCACGCGTTCAACCGAGCTGCTACTGGCGTCCCAAAAGCGTTTCTTGGAGTTCTTACTTTCCAGCAACTTGGTGTTCCGATTTGGAGAGACGCCGCCAACGGCTGCGCTAATCTAGAAAGCGCTCATCATAAGAGCAAACGAAAAGGTTCGCGCTGAGGCCAAAGGGTCGGGTGACGCGGACGCAATCGGGCGGCTTTGGCCCGCACTAAAAGCGCCTCGAAACCTGGCACTTGCGTGCTCGGCTTGGCAGGCCCATCAGCATGACGAGCCGGATGGAAGCGTGGAGGCGATTCCGGATCGAGTTTGGCTAGCGGCCGGGAGGATTGCGACAGTTCATCGTGCGGCGCGCGCAATCGCGTCATCACCCGGCTCATTCTGCCGTGCGGGCGCCATCTGGCTTGCCTGCCCGTATTCAACTCCACCGGTTCAAACCGCGGTACTTGCGCGAACCGACAGCCACAAGAGGGAAATATCTCATGTCTGCATCGACCATCCGCTGGGGCATTCTGGGCCCAGGCAGCATTGCCAAGGCGTTCCGTGACGGCGTCGCCGGGTCCACCAATGGCAAGCTGGTTGCCATCGCGACGCGCGATCCCAGCAAGCCGGGCCTCGCCACCGAATTTCCCGGCGCACGTATCCATAATGGCTATGATGCGCTGCTGGCCGACAAGGAAGTCGACGCGATCTATATCGCCACGCCCCACCCGTTCCACGCCGAATGGGCGATCAAGGCGGCCGAAGCGGGCAAGCATGTGCTGGTGGAAAAGCCGTTTGCGCTGACCGCTTTTGAAATCGACGCGGTAATGAATGCCCACCGCAAGGCCGGCACCTTTGCGGGCGAAGCCTTCATGTATCGCCTGCATCCGCAGACCAGGAAGATCGGCGAACTGATTGCCTCCGGCGTCATCGGCGATGTGCGGATGATCCAGTCGAGCTTCGGCTTCAACATGGGCAAGTTCCAGCCGCAGCACCGCCTGTTCGCCAATGATCTGGCCGGCGGCGGCATTCTCGATGTCGGCGGCTATCCGGTGTCGATGTCGCGCTATATCGCCGGCGTTGCCGCGGGCAAGCCATTCCTTGATCCGATCAAGGTATCGGGCACCGCCAAGCTCAATGCCGAAGGCAGCGACGATTGGGCCGCAGCCACCCTGACCTTTGAGAATGGCATCGTGGCGCAGGTCTCGTGCGCCGTGTTCGTCAACCTCGACAACGTGCTGCGCATCCACGGTTCGCTGGGCCGCATCGAAGTGCCGGACTTCTGGTTTGCCGGCGGTAACCGGGACCAGGGCCTGGGCAAGATCGAGGTCATCAAGAACGATGGCTCGCGCGAAACCATCAGCGTCAACGAAACCCGCCACGTCTATTCGTTCGAAGCGGAAGCTGCGGGCGACGCGATTCTGGCCGGCAAGCAGGAACTGGCGGCTCCGGGCATGACCTGGGCCGATAGCCTGGGCAATGCCCGCGTGCTCGACAAGTGGCGCGCCGATGCCGGCATCGAGTTCAATATCGAAAAGTCGACCCGCCGCGTCAACACGCTTTCGGGCCGCAAGCTCGGGCCAAGCGGCACCAGCATTCCGAAGCGCTCGATCCCCGGCCTCAAGCAGCAGGCGTCCGTTGCCGCGCTGGGTTTTGAAGATTTCCGCACCTTCTCCAGCGGCGCCATTCTGCTCGATGCGTTCTTCGAGGCCGGCGGCAATCTGTTCGATACCGCCTATGTCTATGGTTCGGGTTACACCGAAAAGCTGTTCGGCCAATGGCACACCAGCCGTGGCACGCGTGAACAGTCGGTGCTGATCGGCAAGGGTGCGCACTCGCCGCTGTGCTACCCGGACGTGATCGGCAAGCAGCTCACCCAGTCGCTGGATCGTCTGCAGACCGACTATGTCGATCTGTACTTCATGCATCGCGACAATCTCAACGTTCCGGTCGGTGAATTCGTCGATGCCATGGACGATGAGGTCAAGAAGGGTCGCATTCGCGGCATCTTCGGCGGCTCCAACTGGACCCAGGCCCGCATGGACGAAGCCATCGCCTATGCCAAAAAAACCGGCAAGCAGGCGCCGGGCGCCCTCTCCAACAACTTCGCCCTCGCCGAAATGCAGGACGTGATCTGGGACGGCTGCATTTCCTCATCGGACGACGACTGGAAAAAATGGCTCAACGATCGCCAGATTCCCAACTTTGCCTGGTCCAGCCAGGGCCGTGGCTTCTTCACCGACCGTGCCGGTCGGGACAAGAAGGACAATGAGGAACTGGTGCGCGTCTGGTACTCGGAAGGCAACTTCCAGCGTCGCGACCGGGCTATCGAGCTGGGCAAGAAGCTCGGCAAGAGCCCGATCCACGTCGCCCTCGCCTATGTGCTGGCGCAGCCGTTCCCGGTGATCCCGCTGATTGGGCCACGCACCCTGCAGGAACTGGACGACAGCATCAAAGCCTTCGACATCAAGCTGTCGCCGGCTGACGTGAAGTGGCTCGAAAACGGCTGATCTGGCCGGCTGAATGAACAGGGGCCCTCGGCATTGCCGGGGGCCTTTTGTTTGGGTGAGCATCGGGCCCATACTCGATCATCGCTGCGCTACGCCGCGGCTGGCTCAAACCACGATGTCATCCGGGCGCACGCCGGAATCCAGACGGCGCCTTTATATCAGTCGTCACCCCTCGCCCCTTGCGGGAGAGGGAAAGGATTTCTGCGTCCAGCAGAAAGACGAGGGTGAGGGGTGCTGCGCCATCCCATGCTGAAAGCCCGGGATACCCCTCATCCACCCTTCGGGCACCTTCTCCCACAAGGGGAGAAGGGAACGCGGTGAAAGTGGAAAGGGGTGCAGCCAATCCCCCTTATCCCCATCCCCACGAACCGATGCATACTCCACCCATCCCCGTGCATTACTGCGCGGTCGCGACGAACGGTCGGCGCGGGGACGCCGGATGGAGGGAGGGTCGCTTCCCTTCCGCTGGTGCGATTGAACTGGGTCCGGCCAACTCTCCG
>NZ_JBDSUA010000008.1:0-70447 GCF_039927955.1 Devosia sp.
GAGACAACCTGGCCCGGTTCACCCGCCGATCCAAACGCGCCTCCAAAACACTTCAGATGCTCGACGTGACACTTGCCCTGTTCTTCAACCGAAATCTCAAACTGAGTCCAAAGTGAACAGTCCCCCACAAGGGGGAGGGTCAGGGAGGGGGGATGAGAGCCCAATACACCGACGATTCACATTCATTGCGCATTCAGCCCGCCCCCATTAGCCTCCGCTCGACTTCGGGGGATTTTCACCATGCGCCTGCCTCTTGCCATTGCCGCTTTCGCGGCCCTTGCCCTGCCGGCTTCGGCGCAGATGATCACCCTCAGCCCCGACCAGGTCGGGCAGATCTTCTGCATCGGCAGCGTTGGCAATGACATGTCGCCGGTCGAGGCCGCGCTACTTACGCCCGATCTGCAAAAAGCCATCGCCGCAGCGTGGGCAAAGAGCGATGCCTATGAAAAGGCCAATCCGGGCGACATGCCGCCGCTTGGTGACGGCGTCCCCTGGCGCACCGCGCCCGACTATGCCGATGGCTGCACGGTGGGTGCCGTAGCAATCACCGGTGATACCGCAACCGTGCCGCTCAACTACACCTTCAAGGATTATCCCGACGCCAATTACACCGACACGCTCGATCTCAGGAAGGTCGTGGTCGAAACCGGCTTCGATCCCTATTGGCGCATCGATAACATCGAATATGCCGAAAAGCCGGGCACGTTGACCCAAGCACTGATCAGCCTCACCGCGACCCAATAGAGCGACCTCAATTCACGTCATGGTGAGCCGGCATGGTCCCCCGCATCGCAACGCGGCGCGGGATTGACACCGTGCCTCAAGGCGCTCATGTGTCGGGCGAATTCGGCCCGTGCCGAACTCATGTCAACAAGGACAACCCCGATGAACCCCGACAGTCGAAGTCGATCTTCGATCGCCCCGGAGCTGCAGCGCCCCTGAAGGTTCAGGTCCGGCGCGGCCCCGCGGCCCTGCGCAAAGGACTAAGTGATGCTGCGTATCTATACCAAGGACCAGACCCATCTGGTGCGCGCCGTCAGCGACGGCATTTCCAATGTCACCGGCCTCGAAAACGCCGTCTGGTACGATCTGGTCGACCCGACTGACGATGAGGAACTATTCGTCGAACGCTGCCTGGGCGTCTCCGTGCCCACCCGCGACGAAATGAAGGACATCGAGCCGTCGGCCCGCCTTTTTCACGAAGGCGGCACCGAATTCCTCACCTTGACCGCGCTGGTCAATATCCAGGAGGAAAACCCGATGAAAACCCCGGTAACCTTCGTGCTGCGCGAATCGACCCTGGTCACCGTGCGTTATGCCGAACCGCTGCCCTTCACGCTGTTCGGCAGCCGCGTCACCAAGCCCAATGGCCGCATCTATGCCAATGGCGAACTGGTCATGGTCGGCCTGCTCGAAGCGCTGATCGACCGCCTGGCGCAGGTGCTGGAAAACACCGGCGACGAGATCGACACCATCTCGCGCGAGGTGTTCCGCAACCGGACCAAGTCCAGCACCCGCAAGGCGCACAATCTGCAGCATCTGATCGAAAAGATCGGCCAGAAGGGCGATATGCTGACCCTGGCCAAGGAAAGCCTGATCAGCATCTTGCGCCTGGCGACCTTCCATCAGACCAAGGACACCTCCAACACCAAGGCGGCCCGTGAATTGCGCAACGAGTTCAAGGTGTTGCAGCGCGACGCCTCGGCCCTGAGCGAGCATGCCGGCTATCTGTCTACCAAGATCAATTTCCTGCTCGATGCCACGCTGGGCCTGATCAATCTGGAGCAGAACCAGATCATCAAGATTTTCTCGGTGGCCTCCGTGGTGTTCCTGCCGCCCACTCTGGTCGCCTCGATGTATGGCATGAACTTCCGCGTCATGCCCGAACTGGAGTGGCAGCTGGGCTATCCCCTCGCTTTGGCCGCCATGGTTCTGTCGGCGATCCTGCCCTACCTGTTCTTCAAGCGAAAAGGCTGGCTCTGAGCGCAAATTTTTGCCCCGCGCCAAACGCATGGCTGCCATAACGATTGACCCGATTGCTGGCAGCCGCGACCACCATTACATCACCGCCAACACGACGAACCGTTCCCTCCCTCCCTTGTGGTTCGTTGCGTTTCCTGCATTCGGGCTTGCCTGGATGCAGTAATGGCCTCGCTCCCCCTCGGGCGAGGCCATTTTCATTTCCCCCGCAAAACGCATGGCTGACATGTCAGCACCCCCATTGCTGACGAACGTACTTCAAGGCATCTTCATCATGTTGCTGAGACGTGCCCCGTATCCTCCTCCCTCGGGCCATGCATCGCAACACCGGGCCTTGATCGTATCCTCCTCCCTCGATCCTGGCCCACCCGGCGGCGCGCATATCCTCCTCCCTTGCGCCTCGCCATTACTTTGGATTTGGCTCAGGCCGGTCATAAGGCTCCACTCTCGGGTGGAGCCTCTTTTTTGTGCCGATGGTTTTGCCGACGAACCGCTGTCGAAACAGTCTGCATCCTCGCCCCTTGCGGGAGAGGGACTGCAATTCTGCGTCCAGCAGAATTGCAGGGTGAGGGGTTGTCTCCGCATACGACTAGCTCAAAGCAAGAGACCCCTCATCCGCCCTTCGGGCACCTTCTCCCGCAAGGGGAGAAGGCAGAAATAGGCATAACGGCAGTCCACCACCTGCCAGAATGCCGCAGTCAAAAATGCATGGCTGGCATAACCTCAACCCCATTGCTGACCAAATGGTCAAAATCTATGGTGATGACGTTGCCGCAGCGTCCTCCGTATCCTCCTCCCTCGGACCACGCCGTTGCAACACCGGGTTTAAGTCGTATCCTCCTCCCTCGACTTGGGCCCACCTGGCAGACGGCATATCCTCCTCCCTTGCCGGATGCCGCTACTTTGGATCTGGCTTTGCCGATCATCAGGCCCCGCTCTCGAGTGGGGCCTTTTTTTGTCCCAGGCTTTTGCGCAGACCGCATACCAGCACTTCCCAGTGTGCGTTTGTGTCCAGTCCGACGATGGGGAATAGTCAATTTGCATTTGCAGCCAGCGCCCCCCGCTGTGCTGCGCCTCCAAGGTCTGATGCCCCGGCAGATGACCCTTTGGCCTCGCCCATCCCCTCGGGCGAGGCCTTTTCTTTTTCAGCATTCGGACCCCCTGCAGGGCAAATATTGCCGCGTTTGGCGCTGCGCGGCCTCGCGCCTCATTGAAATATCAGCATTATTTTCCGGCACGGTGATTGCATAGGTTTTGTTAACCAATGGGATTGCCACCATGCAGATCACCGCATCGACTTATGCCAGCACCGGCTATGCCACCCTCGCTGCAGCCACCAGCACCAGCGCGCAGACCAGCAGCGGCGCCACGCTGCTGACCGGCACCACCGAGCAGGCCGCAACCACCATTACCCTGTCCGATGCTGCCAAGGCCGCCCTGCAGGTCAAGGACTTCCTCACCGTCATTGCCGAGGCGCGCGCCAAGTTCGATAGCCTGCTGAAAACCGCTGGCGTTACCTCCCCGCTCAAGGGCGGCAAGCTGGCGGTCGATCTGGCAAGCCTGGACCCGCGCGAACTGTTCGCCATCTCCAGTTCTACCAACGACACCTTCACCAAGGATGAGCAGGAAGGCGCGTCGCTTGAAATGCAGCGCCGATTCGAAGCTGCCCTCTCGGGTCCGGCTGCCGTCGCCAAGGTCAGCGGCAATTATACCGGCCTCTATCAGGCCGCCGCCGATTACCTCAACAGCCTGAGCGCCGAGGAAAAAGCCGAACCGGAAATGGTCGCCGCCCGCGCCGCCATTGCCGATGCGCAAAAACAGCTCGCCGCCGATCCCAAGCTCAAACCCGATGCTGGTGAGGATGATCCGGTGGCGCTCTATCTGTCGCTGGTCGATGCCCGTCAGACCAGCCCCACGCGCAACATCTCCGACGTGGCTGGCGACGTGCGCGCCGCGCTCGACAAAGCCTATGCGGACATCAAGGCCAGGGGCCTGGTGCCGATCATCGACAAGGCGCGCAAGTCTGGAGAATTGGTCGATCTGTCCAAATTCGACAGCCGGCAGGTCTCGGCCATCGCGCTCAATACCGACGGCAAATTCTCCACCGATGAGGTGCGGATCGCCAAATCCGTCATCCAGTCGCGCAGCAGCGCCGCTTTGCTGGCCGGCTTCAAGAGCGCCTCGAAGGGCTCAGACCCCACCGGCTTCAGCCAGAATATCATTTCCATGTATGGTTCGATGTCAGCCGAAGAACGCCAGGCCTCCGGCATTTCCGACACGCTCTATGCCGCAGCTGTCGCCAATTACCAGAGCACATCCAAGCTGATGAGCATGTTCAACCAGGCCACTGGCAGCTCTTCCAGCGGCGGCGGCTTGTCCAGCCTGCTCGGCACCAGCGCCTAAGTTCAGGCCGTCTGCGCGGTCCACTGCAGAATCTGTTCCATCACCGACTTGAGCGCGCCGTCCAGCCCGTTGATCGCCTGCACCGTTGGATCGGTGGCGGCAGGCTGGCTGGCGGTGAATTCCTTGTTGGCAAAGATCATCCCCCGTCGCTCATCCACCAGCTTGGCGCTGATGGTGACCGTCGCGAGATTGCCGCCAGCCACGTCGATTTCAAACGCCCGCAATTCGGTCGCCAGCGTCACATCGACCCGCAACTGATCGTCGGGACGACCGATATTGGGGAAATTACTGGCCTCAAACGTTTGCAACAGTCTGGTCTGCACCAGCCGCGGCAAGGTGTCGGACCATTGTGCATCGGGCAGATAGCTCAGAATATTGCCCGGCTCCCGCACCACCACGCGCTGGGTGTCATAGGTCTGCACGGTCTTGGGTAGGGTGATGACCACCACGCGGGAAGAACGGCGCCGCAGCGGAATCTGCGCGGCGCTGCCCAGATCAAAGGTCAGCGGCGGTGCCGCGCCCAGACACCCGGCGAGGCCCAACGTCAGCGCAGAAGCGCCCAGAACCATGAATGTGCGGCGAGTGGGGCGCATGGCCATCCTATTTCTTGTTATAGTCGCGGACGGTGTCGCCGCCAAAGATCAGACCCTGCGGATTGTTTTCCAAATTCCGCACGACGCGGTCAAGCCGGTCGAGCGTTGTCTGGGCATTCACCGCCAGCGCGGTATAGCTGGACAATCCCTTGCTCGTGAAATCGTTCAATCCCACCGCGATTTTGGCAGTGCTGGCGTTAAGCTGGTCCGCCAGCGCCTTGACCGAAGCCGCTGCGTCGCCAATCTGGCCGAACACGCCCTGCCCTTCGGCGCTGGTCACCGAGGTATCGAGCTTGCTCAAAATCTCGTCGACCTTGCCCGCCGAGCCGACCAGCGAATTGGACACCTCCGTCGCATTGGCGACAATGGTGTCGATATTGGCAGAATTGGCGCCAAGCTTGGTGGTGAAGGTATCCACATTGGCCAGCACCCGCGTCACCATTTCCGGATCGATCTGGGCCGCAACCTCGTTGATCTTGGTGACGCTGGACCCCAGCCCCGTCACCATGTCGGTGAGGGTTTTCGACAGCGTTCCAGCCGAGGCCAGCACCGAGTCGATCTGGCTCGAATTGCGCGCCAGGCTTTCGGTGAACGTGCCGACATCAGCCACGATGGACGCCACCTTTTCCGGCGGCGCCGCAGCGAGAATGCCTTTGAGATCAGCAGTCATCGGCCCCAGCTGGCTGGAGAAGTCATCGACATTGGCGATAACCCGGCTGACGGCCTTGGGATCGATTTCGGCGGTCACCGCATTGATCTTGTCGACACTGGTGCCAAGGCTTGCGCTCATCTCGGTCAGGTTCTTCGACAGCGTCGAAGCCGAAGCGAAGAATTCATCGATGGTGCCGGAATTGCGCGCCAGCGTATCGCTGAACGTGGTGACATTATCGACCACGGCCGTGACCTTTTCCGGCGGGATGGCCGCCACCAGGTCGGTGAGATCGGACGACAGCGCCGTGATCTGTTCCGCCATCGGGCCGATCTGCTTGCCCACATCGGCGACGGTGGCCAGTGCGTCCTTCACCCCAGCCGAATTGGCCGCCAGTGCATCGCTGAAGGTTTCGACATTGGCGATCGTCGCGTTGAGCTTGGTCTCGTTGGTGTCCAGGAACCCATTGAGCCGGTCGACGGCGGTCGAGGTGCCGTTGATGGTGGACGACAGCCCATCAAGGATCGATTGGAAATCGGAAACCTTGGCATAGAGCGTCGGCACCGAACGGCCCTGCTCGATGGGCGGGGCACCCGCATCCTTGGAGCCGCCCGAAAGTTGCAGCGAGCCAGTCCCGGTCAACCCCTGAAATCCCATCAGCACCTTGGTGTCGGCCTTGACCGGAACCGAGGCATCCAGCTCGATCCGGGCAATCACGCGGTTGATGTCGGCCGGGTCCAGCGCCACGGTTTTGACCTGCCCGATCTTGATGCCGTTGAACTGCACGTCGGTGCCGGGGCCAATGCCCGAGACGGTGCCGGTGAAGATCACATCATAAGGCTTGGTCGGGATACTGCTCGACGGGCCGGCAAACCAGAACACGAAAGCAAACAGCGCGGCGAGTACGGCAGATGCCAACGCCCCGACCAGTGCATAATTTGCCTTGTTTTCCATGTCTAGCCTTCGAGGTTGTGGGCGCGGGGGCCGTGGAAATAGTCCCGGAGCCAAGGATGGGATGCGGCGCGCATCTCGGCAAGGGTCCCGGCCATCAGCAATTTGCCATCAGATAGCGCCACGATGCGGTCACAGGCGGTTTCGAGGCTGTCCAGATCGTGGGTGACCATCAGTACCGTGAGGCCCAGCGTGTCGCGCAGCGTGCGGATCAACTCATCGAACTTGCCGGCGCCGATCGGATCGAGGCCCGCCGTCGGCTCATCCAGAAACAGGATGTGGGGGTCGAGCGCCAGCGCCCGCGCCAGCGCGGCACGCTTGATCATCCCGCCAGACAGTTGCGCCGGGTAGCTGAGCGCCGCCTCGGCCGGCAAGCCGACCAGATCGATTTTCATGCGGGCAATTTCCCGACGCAGCCCGGACGACATGTCCAGATGCTCGCGCATGGGGAATTCGATGTTTTCCAGCACTGTCAGTGACGAAAACAGCGCGCCCTGCTGAAACAGCAAACCCCAGTCGCGCCTGACCTGAACGCGCTCGCGGCTGTTTAGCTCCGCATATTTCTGCCCGCCCACAATGATATCGCCGCCACGATGCGGCAGCAGGTCCGCCATCGCTCGCATGGTCACCGATTTGCCGGAGCCTGACGGTCCGATCAGGCCCAGGATTTCGCCCTGCAACAGCTCAAAGCTCAGCCCGTTGATGATGACCTTGCTGTCAAAACCCACCACCAGGTCCTGCACGCTCATCGCTGGTGCGGTGTTTGGGGCAACTGCCATGGCTAAAACCCGACCGCCGCAAAGAAGATGGCGAACACCCCATCGGCAACGATGACCACAAAGATCGATTTGACCACCGACGAGGTGGTGCGCCGCCCCAGCGATTCTGACGATCCGGCCACTTTCATGCCTTCAACCGAGGCGATCAGCCCGATCAGGAACCCCATGAACGGCGCCTTGAGCAGTCCCGCCAGCACGCTGGTGATGCTCATGGCGTTGCGCAGTCGGATGAAAAACACATCGACCGGAATGTCGCCATAGACCTTGGCGACAAAGATTGCCCCAACGAGCCCCGCCATCGAACCGACAAACGCCAGCAGCGGCAGGCCCAGCACCAGGGCAAACACCCGTGGCAGCATCAGCGCCTGATAGGGATCAACCCCCATCACCCGCAACGCATCGAATTCTTCGCGCATCCGCATCGAGCCGATCTCGGCGGTAATCGCCGAGCCCGAGCGGCCCGCCACCATGATCGCGGCCAGCAGCACGCCGATTTCGCGGAACATCAGGATTGCCGCCAGATCGACCACGAAAATCGCCGCGCCGAAATTGCGCAGTTGCAGAATGGTCTGCTGGGTGATGATCGCGCCCACCACCAGCGAGATCAGCGCCACAATGGGAATTGAGCGCAGGATGATCACTTCGAATTGCCGCACGAAACTGGCCATTCGCAACGGCGCCTGCAGGCTCAGCGTACGCACCAGGGCTGCCAGAAGATGGCCCTGCGTAACATTGGCCAGGTAGATATCGCGTCCGGCGGTGATCACGGTCCGGCCCAGCGTCGCGAATGGCACCAGCAGGGCCGGCGTATGGCGCACCGGCGGCAGGTCGCCAGGCTCATACTGGTTGATCCGGTCGAGCAGGCGCTGGTGCATGCTCGAGGCGCCGGCAAAGGCAGAATCGGCCTGCTGGTTGCTGCGCCGCAGCCGGGTCAGCAGCCAGGCGCCAGTGGTATCGAGCTTTCCAACTGCGTGGATATCAAGGCTCAGGCTGCCGCGCTGGGCCGGCGACAGCGACAGGCCGGCAATCTCGGCCTCCAGCGCCCGCGCATTGGCGGACGTCCAGTCGCCCGAACAGGCAATGACTGTTTCCGTCGCTCCCCGCGCTGCGATTTCTATCTGAAGACCCATCAAGCCACGTGTTTCAAATCATCAACTGATTCACTATCACATCGCGCCAGACCTGCGTATCAAACATCAAAAGAGAGTTGAATGGTCGAAATCGTACACAACCCAATACTGTCCGACGCGACACTACAGGCATTGTGGGCAACTGCATGGGGCGACACCAATCGAAACAGCTTTCAACCCGTGCTGCAACGGAGCCTCGCCTATATCGGCGCCTTTGATGGCGACCGTCTCATCGGCTTCGTCAACCTTGCCTGGGACGGCGGCGTTCACGCCTTTTTGCTCGATACATGCGTCGATCCGGACTATCGCCGACAAGGCATTGCGACCCGCCTCGTCGCCGCCGCCCGCGCGGCAGCCACGGCCGGCGGCGCCGAATGGCTGCACGTCGATTATGAACCCCATCTGGCCGGATTCTACACCGCCTGCGGATTTGCCCCCACGCAGGCCGGGTTGATCAGGTTGCGGCTAGATCACGACGAGATGTAGTCCCGCAGCGCCGCAGTCTCGTGTTCGGCCTGATCGAGCTTGTGTTTGACCACGTCGCCAATCGAAACGATGCCGAGCAGTTCGCCAGCTTCGGCCACCGGCACATGGCGGATACGGAAACTGGTCATCTGCTCCATCACCGCGTCAATCTCGGCGTCGGGCGTGCAGGTCACCACGCCGCGCGTCATCGCGTCGGCAATATGCATCGACAAGGTTCCAGCCGGGTCACTGCCCAGGCGGCGGACGATGTCGCGCTCGGACAAGATACCGATGATCGCCCCGCCCTCGTCGGTGATCACCACCGCGCCGATATTGTGGGTATTGAGCACCGAGACGGCATCGGCCAGCGTGGCGCTGGCCGGCAGGGTCTGAACCACGGCCCCTTTGGATCGAAGAATAGATGAAACAAGCATGATGCAATCCTCCCCTCTGGACGTGGAGTCTGCACCTCTGCTGCCCCGTAAACAAGCACACAAAAAAGAAGGGCCGGCGCGGGGCCGACCCAGTTTCTACGGAGTATCAAGTCTATGGAGGTCAGCCTTCGCCCCGGCCTGCCTGCCAATACTGGCTGGCATCGCGGCGCGCCGGCGCCTGTTCCGGTAAAGCGCCGCGCCAGGTAATGCGCGCCACTTCGAACAGGATTGCGAACACCAGCAAACTCAGCGGAACCATGAACACGGCCACCGGTGCATCGATGGTCTGAGCGAAATCGGCAGCATTGCTGGGGCTGACCCCGAAAAACAATGCGGCGACCCCGCCTGTGCCAGCAAGAACGGAACTGGCAATGGCATAGAGTTTGAAACTTTTCCGCTGGGCAGACGTAGATTTGTGCATGGGATCGTCGTCCAACTCGAGTTCACAATGCTCATACTAAGCCTGCCAAATGCGCAGGGAGTTTGCGGTCAAAGAGGTGATGTGCGTACCATTTGAGGGCAGAACTGTGGCAGCGGCCGTGGTTTGGAAGCCATGAAACGTCGAACGCCAAGGAGGCAGTGATGCGTTACGTGCTTGGGATTGCGATGCTTTTAGTTGCCTTGACGGGTGTGAGCTTTGCCGAAAGCGCGCCCGCCACCACCGCCACGCCGGCCCCGTCCACCCCGATGGACCCGGCAACCGATGCGCCGTGGCAAGCCATCGTCACCAGCCAGATCGAGGCCTTCCGCAAGGGTGACGGCGCCGCCGCACTGGAATATGCCTCATCCGTCTTCAAGGCAAACTTCACCGATCCAGATCTGTTTTACACCGCCATCCTGAGCGGCGGCTATGAGCCGATCGTCAAATCCCGCTCGCACAGCTTCGGCAAGTTCCAAAAGCTCAGCGCCCAAGAAGTGCTGCAGGTGGTCAAGTTTGTCGGCCCCGACCAGAGCCTGTACGAGGCGCTGTATCAGATCAGCAAGGAAGCCGACGGCTGGCGCATCAACGGCGTCGCGCTGCAAAAGCAGAAGGGTGTCGGCATCTAAGGCCACCTGCGACGTCATTCCCACACCCGGTGTCATTCCGGCGAAGGCCGCAATCCAGGCGGCACAGTGCTAGCCAGCCATCCCGCTCCACCCCCCGATCATCTTGGCTGGTTTCCGCCTCCTGGCAGACCTCATGATGAGCCTGTCGAACCACCGGGGAGCGTGGCACCTTGCCCCCCGCCCCGTGCCGCACTATCACAGCGGCGCAATCGTGGGAGATGATCATGGCGTTCTTGTCTGAGGCTTTGGGGCGCGTGGCGCCATCGGCGACAATTGCGATTAGCCAGAAGGCCCGCGACATGGCAGCTGCCGGTCGCGACGTCATCGCGTTGTCGGCCGGCGAGCCGGATTTCGATACCCCGCTCCATGTACGCGAAGCCGCCACCCGCGCCATGAACGAGGGCAAGACCCGCTATACCAATGTCGATGGCATCCCTGAACTCAAGGCCGCCGTAGCCGCCAAGTTCAAGCGCGACAACGGCCTCGACGTGACGGCGGCGGATTGCTTTGTCTCTTCGGGCGGCAAGCAGATCATCTTCAATGCGCTGATGGCCACGCTCAACCCCGGCGACGAAGTCATCGTGCCCGTCCCCTATTGGGTGAGCTATCCCGAAATCGTGCGCCTGTGCGGCGCCGAGCCGGTCTTTGCCGTGGCCGACTCGACCACCGGCTTCAAGCTCGCGCCTGAAGTGCTGGAAGCGGCAATCACCCCAAAAACCAAGTGGCTGCTGCTCAACACCCCATCCAACCCCACCGGCGCCGCCTATACCGCTGCCGAACTGCGCGGTCTCGCCGATGTGCTGCTGCGCCATCCGCACGTCCACATCCTCACCGACGATATCTATGAAGTGCTGGTTTATGATGGCGGCACCTTCGCCACCATCGCCCAGGTCGAGCCCAAATTGCAGCCGCGCACCCTGACCATGAACGGCGTTTCCAAGTCGCACGCCATGACCGGCTGGCGTATCGGCTATTGCACCGGTCCACGGACGCTGCTCGCCGCCATGACCAAACTGCAGGGCCAATCCACCTCTTGCCCCACCTCGGTCTCGCAATGGGCCGCTGTCGAAGCGCTCAACGGCCCGCAGGATTTTCTCGATGACTGGCGCCAGGTGTTCCAGCAACGCCGCGACATGGTGGTCGCTGGCCTCACCGCCAATACCGGGCTCGATTGCCTGACGCCCGAAGGCGCGTTCTACGTCTTCCCCTCCTGCGCCCGCCTGTTGGGCAAGACCAGCGCCGGCGGCACCAGGCTGACCACCGACGAGGATTTCGTCCTGGCCCTGCTCGAAGAAACCGGCGTTGCGCTGGTCCATGGCACTGCCTTCGGCCTGCCCGGCCATTTCCGCCTCAGCTACGCCGCCAGCAATGCCGAACTCGAAGAAGCGGTCAAACGCATCCAGACCTTCTGCGCCGGCATCGCCTGAGCCTGAGAGTGCAGTGGTGCTTGTTCCGCAAACACAGTGTCACCCCGGCGCAGGCCGGGCCCATCCTGACATAGCGGGCATTTTCAGCGGTCGTGCGGCTCGTAGTTAAATCTCGAGATGGGCCCCGGCCCGCGCCGGGGTGACACCGAGTTTTTGGATGGATTTGGCATCACCATTAGATTTCGTCGTTTTAATCGCTTGAGATAGCGTGCTTGCTGGAAACATCTTTGGAGGCGACCATGAGTGGACGGCTGGCGGGCAAGGTGGCAATCATTTCTGGTGGCGCCACCGGCATGGGCGGGGCAGCCTCAAAACTGTTTGCCGCCGAAGGTGCCAGGGTCTCGATCATCGATCGCAATCTGGCGGCGGCAGAAGCCACCGCTGCCGAAATCCGCGCCGCGGGTGGCATCGTGGCGGCCTTCCAAGCTGATGTGTCCGACGAGGCGGCGGTGATCTCGGCGGTCAAGGCCACCGAGGCGCAGTTCGGTCCGGTCACCGTGCTGTTCAATCACGCCGGCACCATCGTCATCAAACCATTCCTTGAAACCACGCTGACCGAATGGGACTGGCTGCACGCGGTCAATGTCCGCTCGATGTTCCTGATGACCCGGGCCGTGCTGCCCGGCATGATCGCGGCCGGCGGCGGCTCGATTGTCTGCACCTCCTCGATTTCGGCGGTGGCCGGCACGCCGATGGAAGTGCTCTACGATACCACCAAAGGCGCGGTACACATGTTTGCCCGTGCCATCGCCGTCGAATTCCGCGATCGCAATATCCGCTGCAACGCCGTCTGCCCCGGCTTCATCCGCACCCCGCATGGCCTGCGCGAAGTCGATGAACTGCAAAAGCTCGGCGTCGACGTTTCCGAAGCCAGCCTTGCCGCCCAGCAGGGCCGCATCGGCGAACCCGAAGAAGTCGCGCGCGCCGCGCTGTTCCTCGCCAGCGACGACGCCAGCTTCGTCAACGGCACCCACCTGTTCGTCGACAACGGCTTCACCGCCGCCTGAAAAATCGCTTTGCTGAACCATCAGTCGACAACCCTCCCCCTTGCGGGGAGGGAAGCGAGATAGGACTTGGCTTGCCAAGTCCGTCATCGAGCAGGAAGGGGGTATGTTTCCGCAAACTCCGCCGCCCACAATCGGCCGTTCACTACGCTGCCAGTCGGCGCTCACAGCAGCGATCGAAGCAAATCTGATGCGCCCCCAAACCTTACCAGCCTGTCCAAAGCTTCATCTGCTCGCAAGGCTGTGAACAGATTGGCCCCTGTATGGTCGCTCCTGTGCTGGACAAACCAGCTTCCCATGCAAAGGAAACCGACCCCGATGAACAAGTTTAGCTCAACCGCTATCATCGCACTCATGACCGCCGCTATCGGCCTTTCTGCCGTCGCCCCCTCCATGGCGCAGGATGCCGCAGCAACCACCACCCCCGCCGCCCAGGTCGCCGATAACGGCCACCACAAGGGCCCGGGCAATGGTCCTGGCCCAATGGGTCGGGAAGAAAATGGCCCGCGCGGCGGTGGCTTTGGCGGCCTGCTCAATTTCGAACGCGGCACTGAAGGCATCGAAATTGCCTTTGTCCGCCTGTCGCACGCCATCACGCTGACAGATGCGCAAAAGCCATTGCTCGATGATCTCAAGACCACGGCACTTGCCGCGGCCACCGAGTTCACCAGCGTGCTCGACGCCTCCCGCCCGGCTGCCGATGCCGCCACCAGGCCGGACGTAACCACCCTGGTCAAGACCCGCATTGCCGTCGAAACCGCCCATGCCAAGGCGCTGAGCACCATCCTGCCCAAGCTCGAAGCCTTCACCGCCAGCCTGACCGATGAGCAGAAGGCCGCTCTGGCGCCAGCCCGTGGCGAACGCCCGGAAATGGGCGAACGCGGCAACGGCGGCCAGCATCGTCCCGGCGGCGAGCACAAGGGCCAGATGAACGGCCAGCCACAGCCGATGGGTGCTGACGCCCCTGCGCCGATCAACGGCTAAACCCCTCCAGCCGGTCCCTCCGCATCCCCCTGCGGGTCCGGACCGGCCCAGGCTGCGCCCTTCGGCATGCCCCCGCCTCGGCGCAGTGCGAACCCCGGCTCTCAACAGCCGGGGTTCAGCTTTTGCAGCGGTTGCACCACCGCAGCGGACCCGCTACCAATCAGATACCACCTGATCGGAACGCTCCATGACCCTGCCGCTCGACCCCGCCCGCATCCGCGCTAATTTCCCCGCCTTCTCCGAACCCTCGCTGCAGGGCCAGGCGTTCTTTGAAAATGCTGGTGGCTCCTATACCTCGCGGCAGGTGCTGGATCGGCTGAACCATTTTTATACCCGCACCAAGGTGCAGCCCTATGGCACCTACCCGGCCTCCATCGAAGCCGGCGACGCCATGAATCTCGCCTACGAGCGCATCGGCGCCGCGCTGGGCGTTATGGCGGAATGGATCCATTTCGGCCCCTCCAGCTCGGCCAATACCTATGTGCTCGGCAACGCCTTTGGCGGCTATCTCAAGTCCGGCGACGTGGTCATCGTCACCAATCAGGACCATGAAGCCAATGGCGGCGCCTGGCGCAAGCTGGCCGCCAAGGGCATCGAGGTACGCGAATGGGGTGTCGATAAAGTCACTGGCCGCCTCGCGCTGGCCGATCTCGACACGCTGCTCGACAACAAGGTCAAGCTGATCGCCGCGCCGCACTGCTCCAACATTGCCGGTGAAATCAACCCGATCGCTGAAATCTCCGCCCGTGCCCATGCCGTCGGCGCCGTCACCGTCATCGATGGCGTCAGCTACGCTCCCCATGGCCTGCCCGATCTGGTCGAGCTGGGCGCCGATATCTATTTCTTCTCGGCCTACAAGGTGTACGGCCCCCATCAGGGCATCATGGCCGTGCGCCCGTCGCTCGCCGCCGCGCTGCCCAATCAGGGCCATTTCTTCAACGACGACAAACCGCGCTATCGCCTCACCCCCGCCGGTCCCGATCACGCCCAGATCGCCGCCAGCGCCGGCATCGCCGATTACCTCGAAGCCGTGGCCGACATTGCCGACGGCACCGGCAACCCGTTCCGCCGCGCTCATCACGCCATGCGCGATCAGGAAATCGCCCTCGCCACACCCCTGCTCGATTATCTGCGCGGCAAGAACAACGTCCGCATTATCGGCCCGGCCGATCCGGCCCTGCGCGCCCCCACCATCGCCTTGGGCCTTGCCGAACCCGGTCGCCCCGTCGCCGAGCGCCTTGCCAAACACGGCATCATGGCCAGCGGCGGGCACTTTTACGCCTACCGCCTGCTGCAGGCCGTCGGCATCGACCCCAACCACGGCGTCTTGCGCCTGTCATTCACCCATTACACAACCCCGGCAGAGATCGACCAGTTGATCGCTGCGCTCGATGCGGAACTGCGTTAAGCCGCATCAAGCAGCCCGAACACTTCCTTGGCGGCGAACAAGCCATTGAGCGCCGCCGGGAAACCCGCATAAACTGCCATCTGAATGATGATTTCGACGATTTCGTCGCGGCCTAGACCCACATTGAGTCCAGCCTCGATATGCACCTTGAGTTGCGGTGTCGCTGTGCCCATTGCCACGAGCGCGGCGATCGTGCCGATCTCCCGTGCCCTTAGGTCCAGTCCCGGGCGCGCATATATGTCGCCAAAAGGAAACTCCAGGATGTAGCGTGCGAAATCCGGCGCGATGTCGCTAAGGCTATCGACCACGCGCTCCCCGGCCAAACCATCGATTTCACTCAAAATTCTGCTGCCGCGTTCGAGCCGGCTTTCATGTGTCATTGTGCGTCGTCCCTGCTATGTCGTCGGAATATCCGGCGATCTTGGTATCGAGGGCAGCAAGTGCCGATTGCAGATTGGCCAGGTGCGCCCGAACACGGTGTCGGTGCGCTTCGAGCAAAGCCCGGCGTTCGCCTTCCGTTGCCGGGCCAAGCTGCCGCAATGCCGCGTAGCGCAGCATTTCGCTGATCGGCATGCCGGTAACCTTCAAGCGCTCCAGAAACGCAATCCACACCAGGATGCTGGTGTCGTAATCGCGGTGGCTGGATCGGTCCCGGTCGGCATAGGGCAGCAGCCCGATCCGCTCGTAATAGCGAATGGTATGAGCCGATAGCCCACTGCGTTTTACCAGTTCACCGATCTTCATTGCGGCCTCAGTTTTCCTCAACGCCCCTGTCCTACAGCTTCGAGCGAACTCTAAGTCAAGGCCTTTGCAGCGCAGAGTAATCTGTGATTTATGGCGCTTCATCACAGAGTCCCCCATGCCCCGCCTCGCTGCCATCCTGCTGCTCCTGCTCTGCACCATGCTCTGGGGCTTTGCCTTCGTAGTGCAGAAATCCGCCATGGCCTCGATGGGGCCACTGACCTTTATCGGCGTGCGCTATCTGCTGGGCGGCCTCGTCATCCTGCCGGTCGCCCTGTGGGAACGAAGCCGCAGCCCGGTCAAGCTCACCGGCAAGCAGTGGCGTTTCGTCGCCGTGATGA
Source organism: Devosia sp. (assembly GCF_039927955.1). Taxonomy (GTDB): domain Bacteria; phylum Pseudomonadota; class Alphaproteobacteria; order Rhizobiales; family Devosiaceae; genus Devosia. Next base: position 16,337 of record NZ_JBDSUA010000008.1, read on the forward strand.
GCCTGTTCCTGTTCGTCGGCACCTGGCTGCAACAGGTCGGCCTGCTCACCACCACCGTCACCAATGGCGGCTTCCTCACCAGCCTCTATGTGCTGTTCGTGCCCGCCATTGCGCTGATCGCCTTCCGCACCTGGCCGCACCCCATCGTCTGGGTCGGTGTACCGCTGGCGCTGATCGGCATTTATTATCTCAATGGCGGCGGGCTTGATCGCCTCAACTCCGGCGATGGCCTGATCGTCATCTGCGCCGTATTCTGGGCCGTACAGGTGCTGATGCTGGGCTATATCGCCCGTACCAGCGGCCAGCCGATCCTGGTCTCCTGCGTCAGCTTCCTGCTGGCCGGCGCCGCCGCGTTGATCCTGGCCTTTGTCCTGGAAACCCCAACCCTTAGCGGCATTCTCGGCGGCTGGCAGGAAATCGCCTATGCCGGCGTTTTCTCCACCGCCATCGCCTTCACCCTGCAGGCGGTCGGCCAGCAATATGTGCCGCCGGCCAATGCGGCGATCATCCTGTCATCGGAAAGCCTGTTCGCGGCCCTTGGCGGCGGCCTCGTGCTGGGCGAACGCCTGACGCCGATTGGCTACGGCGGCGCGGCGCTCATCCTCGTCGCCATCGTGCTGGTCGAAGCCGTCCCCGCCATCATGGAGCGGCGGCGCGCCGACCATGCCGAGGAAATCATCCACCCGCTAACCTGAGCTTCTTAGCCTCTCCCCTTCGAGGGAGAGGTTGGCCCTCCGGCCGGGTGAGCGGGCCTTTCCGCACTTACTTCGTATAGCGATACATCTGGTAGGTCTTGCAGATGATCAGCAGCGCACAGCCCTTGAGCGAGAACTGGTTGTCGTTGATCTGGGTGATCGTGCCGGTGGCATTCTGCCCATAGATATGCAGCTTGCCGCGCCATTTTCCGGGGCCGGCCGGTGGCGCGTGGTCGATCAGCAGGGTGTTCATATAGGGCAGGTTTTCCGGGCTGTCCGCCCCATTGCCCAGCCACACCAGCGTCGCGCACAGCTGGCTGTTGTTGGGCCCGCACATTGCCACGTCATAGCGCGAATCGCGCATCTCGATTTCCCATAGCCCCACCGGCGAGGCAAACTGGGCAAAGGCCGTGCTGGTGCCGGTGAACATCAAGGCGGCAGCGATCAAGGTCTTGAATAACGTCATCGTCAGTCTCCGGCCCCCCGGCGCGCCAATCACGCCGCAACACTAAGGCCGATGTGTGATGACCCGATGATATCGGCGTCATCGCACCGTCATGTGGCCCCAATAACGTCCTAATCATCCCGGGCTACCCCCAAAGCGCCCGGGTCTGCTGCCGATGCCCCGCGCCCCGCCAAATGCGCCGCGCTCGGTTCTGGAAAGGCCTGGCTGCCAACCCGCCTTTCCTCGGACCCCGGTCCGGTTCTGGCCGCCCCACCCGGGCGGCCTCTTTTTTGTGGAGCCCCCAAGGCTGCATAGCAGCCTATTCTTCTTGCACCCAACGCAGCGTCGCAGCCTATTCTGTGGAGCAACTTGCTTTGCACTCGCCACTTTGCCCCGCGTCCGCAATAACAGGCCAAACCCGCGCGGACCCCGATGGCCAAGCTCTATTTCTCCTATTCGACCATGAATGCCGGCAAATCCACGATTCTGCTGCAGGCGGCCTATAACTATCGCGAACAGGGCATGCGGGCGCTGCTGCTCACCTGCGCCGTCTATGCTGAAAATGGCGTCGGCGTCATCAGTTCGCGCATTGGCATCGATGCCCCCGCCCAGTTATATGCCGATGGCGACGATCTCTATCAGATCATCCATGACCATATCGACGCGGCCAAGGTCGATTGCGTCTTCGTCGATGAAGCCCAATGCCTCACCCGCGACCAAGTCTGGCAATTAGCCCGCGTTGCTGACCGGCTCAGGGTGCCGGTGATGTGCTTTGGCCTGCGCACCGATTTTCAGGGCAATCTGTTCTCGGGGTCCGAAGCCCTGCTCGCCCTTGCCGATGTGCTGCGCGAAATTCGCACTATCTGCTCCTGCGGCGCCAAGGCTACCATGGTAGTGCGTCAAAGCGCCGATGGTCGCGTGCTGACCGCCGGCGATCAGGTCTCGGCTGAAAAGTCGGCCTATGTCTCGCTCTGCCGCAAGCATTGGGAAGAAGCGATCGGCCAATGGCCGGTGAAAGGACCATGACGTGATCAAAGATACCGACGGCCCCACTGGCTCGCTGACCATCCGCACTCTCGCCATGCCCGCCGATACCAATCCGGCCGGCGATATTTTCGGTGGCTGGGTGATGAGCCAGATGGATATTGCCGGCGCCATCGCCGCCGTCGAGCGCGCCCAGGGCCGCGTCGTCACGGTCGCCGTTGAGGCCATGACCTTTATCGCCCCGGTCAAGGTCGGCGATATCCTGTGCGTTTATACCACCATCGAGCGGGTCGGGAACACCTCGGTCACCGTGGCGATGGAAGCCTGGGCCCGCCGCAACCGTCTCGATGAACGCCAGAAAGTCACCGATGGGCGCTTCGTTTATGTCGCGCTGGGCGAAGACGGTCAGAAGCGCGCCATTCCGCCTGCTATCGTCTGAGCATATTCAGCCGCCGTTCAGTTTGCCTGTGGTCAAACATCATCATGGCCGAGCGTCCGGCCACCCAAGGGGAGCATTATGAAGACTATCCGTGTCGCGCTGACCTCGATCCTGGCCACCGTCGCTCTTTTGGCAAGCGCCGCTATGGCCATGGCTGCGCCGGGCCAGATTACCAGTAACGTCAATGTTCGCAACGGGCCGGGCACCCAGTATGGCGTCGTCGGCGTCTTGCCCGCCGGCCAGATGGTCGATGTCAGCCAGTGCGATAGCGGCTGGTGCTATGTCTCGTCCAACGGCGGCGCCGGCTGGGTTTCGGCAACTTTTCTTGCCAAGCCGGGCCAGGCCGCACCCGCTGATCCCAGCGTCAATTTCGGCATCCAGATCGGCCCAGACGGCAAGCCGAGCATCAATTTCGGCATCAACCAGCCACAACCGCAGCCTTTGCCGCAACCCCAGCGCCCAAGGCCAATTCCAATTCCGCAACCCGAGCCGGAAGACGATCTGGCGCAGGCCTGCTTCTATAGCGGCACCAATTTCTCTGGCAGCAGCTTCTGCGTCGAACAGGGCGATACACTCAATTCGCTCCAGGGCTGGAATGACCGCATCCGCTCCGTTGAGCTGTTCAACGGCGCCACCGTCGACATCTGCGGCGACCGCAATCTGGTCGGCGTTTGCCAGACACTGACCCGCAGCAAGGGCCGTATCGCCAATCAGCTCGATCGCCGCGTCTCTTCTCTCGAAGTGTATTGATCGCTGTCGCCCTGCTCCATCGCCGGCCTCCGGGCCGGCGGTTTTGTTTGCTCCGCCGCGGCAGTTAAGCGGAACTGTTTGCCCCGCTCCTCGTTGCTCTCCCAACAAATATCCGCCGCTCGCCCACGTCATCCCTACCGACGATCAGGCGTGCCGGGCACACCAGGAGCGCCTTATGAAACGCCAGACCCGCAAGCTACTGCTCAACATTGCCGCCGGCGCCGCCGTGGCGACAGCCGCTGCCATCGTCATGATCCCGGCCGCCCAAGCCGCGCCCGGTCAGGTGACCGGCAACGTCAATGTTCGTTCCGGCCCCGGCACCAATTATGGCGTCATCGACGTGCTGTCGCGCGGCACCAATGTTGATGTCGGTCGCTGTCAGGGTTCGTTCTGTCAGGTCCGCACCAGCAGCACCAGCGGCTGGATCGCCTCCAGCTTTCTTGCCAATGGGCGCGGTTATGGCGGCGGCACGACTGCTACCCCAATCCAGCCCGGCATTGCCATTGGCGGCGGCATCGGCATCAATATCGGCCCCAATGGCATCAGCATCGGCACTCCGCGCCCGCCAGTCGTCCAGGCCGCCACCACCGGCGAAGTCTGCTTCTATGATCGGACCCGGTTCCGCGGCGCCAGCATTTGCGCTGAACAAGGCGAACGCCTGCGCAACCTCGGTAATCTGTCGGAGCGCATTTCTTCCATCGACAATCCCGATGGCCTGCGCGTTGAGGTCTGTGGCACCGGCTATCGCGATTGCCGCACCTATACCTCCAGCGCCTCTTCGCTGGGTGATTTTGACGACTACATCGTTTCGGTCCGCGTGCGCTAAACCAGCGCTCCGACCGCATCTCCTAAGGCGCCACGTTTCCCTGCGTGGCGCCTTTTATCGTCCGGATTGCGGATTTTTCCGGCTTGGAGAAGCGCTGATCAGCCGCTAATGTTGGGCCATATTGCTGGAGGGTGCCCCACATGCTGAAATCCATTCGTGCCATTGCCACGGTCCTGCCATCCCTTGGACTGGCGGCACTGGCTATTGGCGCCCTTGCCGGCATGACCGCGCCGGCCATGGCTGGAACGCATGCGTGGAGCTCGGCAGAATTGATCCTGCTCCAGGGCCCCGGCGAAGGCTATGATCAGACCGGCTCGATCGCCGCCGACGAGCCCATCCTGGTCGACCGCTGCCAGCGCCTGTGGTGCCAGGTTCACGCCGGGCACGAGAAGGGCTGGACCCATCTTGGCCTGATCCGCTTCGGCCTGGAATCGCGCCCGGGACTCACCGGCCCGCGCCTCAACTATGCCTCTGGGGGCAGCGGTCAGGTCTGCCTGTTTGAAGGCGCCCACTATACCGGCTCGTCCGTGTGCCTTGCCGGCGGCGTTGTGTACAACGATCTGCTGCTCGGCCACGCCGACAACCTCTATTCGTCGATCCAGGTGCCGCCCGGCGCTTCGGTCACCCTCTGCCGTGACCGCTTCTTCAAGAGCTATTGCGCCCGCATCAACGAAGATCAGCCGGTACTGCAGCAATATCTGAACAACGCCGTATCCTCGATCCACGTCTGGTAAGTCGCCGCGCCGGGTTACTCGGCCTAGCATCAAGCCAGACGGGCGCGATCAGTTTGCACCCCGCAATGGCGAAGTCGAGGCCAGCAGCCGGACCAGGTCGGCCTGCCGCGACACGCCGGTCTTTTCAAACACCGATTTAAGCTGGGTCTTGACCGTCTCGGTGGAAATCCCCGCTCCGGCGGCAAAATCGGACTTGGTCGATCCGCTCGCCAGCGCCTTGGCCAGCCGCGCTTCCGCCGGCGTCAGGTCGAACAAGCCGTTGAGCATCTCGGTCAGCGGTGCATCGGGCGCCAGCACCGGGGTCACCATCATCAGGCAATTGGAGCCGATGAAAATGTCGTGGGCGCTGCGCCGTATCGGCACCAGATGAATGATCAGCGCCGGCATCTCCCCGGTCATTGCCACCGGAATGGACCGGATCGAGGGCGCTTCATCGCTGGTCACGGCCGCAAGGCTGTTTTGCACGATGCTCAGCGCCCGCCCATCCAGCATCCCAAGGACATCGCGCGCGCCCACGCTGATGCGCGGCGCCAGCGCCTCGAACATCCCATTGCACGCCATGACCTTGCCCGCAGCGGTCAGCACCGCCCCCGGCAGACCGATCATCGCCAGTGTTTCGATAGCTTGCCGGGCCCGCTCCAGCCGCAATCGTGTCGATAGCAGGCCCGCCCGCGCCAGATGCGGACGAAACGGGTTGAGCGCGGCCACCGCCTCCTGTTCGAACGGCCCGTCGATCTTGCGATGCACGAAATCGAAGACCAGCACATCTTCGGTGGGCATGGTGATCACCGAACCCATGGTCCAGTTCAGGCCATGGGGATGCAGCAGGGTGCGATAGACCGCATCCACGTCCAGCTCGTCCTGCGTGCAAAAATCCAGGTCGCGCGAAAATCCCGAATAGCGCGCTGCCAGAAAGCGCTCGGTCCGCGTATTACTGTAAGTACGCCCGGATTTGGCCAGATCCTCGAACGGGGCGCGGTAGCTGTCGGTGGTAGTGAAGCGCGTCCGCTGCGCATTATCCACCGCCACCAGCGCCCCGCCCCATGCTCCCGAGATTGCACACAGCCTGTCCAGCACCGCAGGCCAGCGTTCGGGCAGAACCGCCGCCTCATAGATGGAGCCGATAATGTCGGAATGGTCCGTGCTCAATCGCATGCTTCTGGCATCGCTCTGTGCTCCGACCTGACCATTCGTCACTCTCCCCCCGGAGAAATGATGACCGTACCTCAATACACCGTAAAGTCCCGCGCCACACCGACAATTGGGAAATCTCCCTAGGGAGGGAACGATCAGTCGCCTGCCGCGCTGTGCGTCAATTCAGGATATAGCGCTCAAGGACCGCCAAAACACCGGTTTTCTGAACAGTTGGCCCGCCCGGCTAAACAGCACGTTCAGCCATGGTTCAGCCGGCAAGGTATCAACTCACCCTCAATAACGGCGATCCAGAGGGACGCCGGTTCACCAAATCGAGGACCTGAAAATGATCACCAAGCGCATCGCCATCGCATCTGCTCTCGCCGCTTTCACGGTGCTGACCACGGCCGGCGCCGCCTTCGCCGAAGCGGGCATTGCCAAATCCGTCGTCAATGTCCGCTCCGGCCCGGGCACCGGCTACGCCAAGGTCGATAGCCTCTACGCTGGCGAGGCCGTCAACGTGCTGGCCTGTAACACCTCCTGGTGCAAGATCGAGCATGATGGCCCGGATGGCTACGTCGCCAAATCCTACCTCAAGCCAGCGGCTGCCACCCCATCGAGCCCGAAAAAGGACATTCCGTTCAACCTCGGCCTGACCTTTGGCCCTGGCGGCCCAGCCATCTCCTTCGGCATCGGCGACGCACCGCTCCCGGCCCCCATTCCGGTGCCGGCAGCGTCCAAGGCCTGCTTCTTCAAGGGCCCGAACTTCACCGGCGCCAGCTTCTGCGTTCCCGCCAGCAGCCATGACAACCACATCGGCTTCAGCTGGAACGACAAGATCTCCTCGATCAAGCTCTATGGCGGCGCCCAGGTGCAGATCTGCCGTGGCTATAACTATACCGCCGGCTGCGCCGTCGTGCATACCAGCAAGCCCAGCCTGGGCTCGTTCGACGACGATACCTCGAGCTACCAGGCCTGGTAACCAGCGCCGCATCCGCTCCACAACGCCGCCCTCCGGGGCGGCGTTTGCTTTTACCGCTTCAGCGACCAGCCTTGTGGCCCGCCCCATCCATAAAATTGTACGCACTTTCACAGCTGTTTGCAGAGCCGCAGCCGCTATCCATGCTGGGCGCTGGCCCCTTGCTTGCGCCCGGGGGGACAGACGATGCGCTCATACTTCGATGCCATGCTGCGCTATTTCGAATTTTCCGGCCGCACCGGTCGCGCGCAATACTGGATCTACCAGTTCATCTCGCTCTTGGTCATCGGCGGCACGCTGTTCATCGAATTCAAGCTCAATCACACCCTGCCCGACCCGGAAAATCCGGCGACGCTGGTCTCGGTCGTCGCGCTGTTTCATGCTATTCCCGGGCTCACCGTCACCGTGCGCCGCCTGCACGATATCGGCAAATCCGGCTGGTGGTATCTGCTGAACTTTGTCCCGTTTGGCGGCCTCTTCATCCTCGTCTGGACCTGCTATGCCAGCCAGGACGGTGCCAATGACTTCGGCGAACCCAGCCACTTCACCCAGGCTCCCGCCACGCCCCGCCGCGGCTCCGTCAGCAATGCCCGCCTGCACGCCGCCATGGGTCGCACCCCGGCCGGCCGCAAGACGCCGGCCAGCGAACCCGGCGAAGGCCGCTTTATCTAGGCGTAGCCGACCCAGCCTCTAAAGCTCAGGCCCGCATAGAACAGCGCCACATCGGCAAACCCGGCCTCGCACAACATCGCCTCGTCGTCCTCCGGCGACAAAATGGAAAGCCGGGTCCCGATTGCCTGCCGGGCGCTCGCCACATTGGCTGGGTCCGTGCCGCCAAACGCCACGTGACGCGCGATCCACAGCGACCGCTCCGGTTCAGTCTGCGGAAAACTGATATGCGCAACCACAAGGGGCGCCCCCGGTGCCAGCCGGCGATGCAGCTGCCGCAGCGTCCCCAGCCTTTGCTCGCGTGCCACGAAATGCAGCGTCAGCAGGCAGGTCGCCCCATCGAATGGCCCGTCCGGTGCCACCTCGACATAGCCCTTGTGCAGGTTGATCCGCGCAGCGTGCGGCGCCACGAGTTGTTGTGCCACCGCCAGCATATCGCCCGATGGATCGACGCCATCAAAGCTCCACCCGGCATGCTCGTCCGCCAGGGCCTCGAGCTCCAGTCCCCGCCTGCCCCCAGCACCAGAACCCGCCCCTGCTCCGGCACGCGCTCCGCCAGCAGCATCGACGTCATCCGATGCAGGCTGGCAAATCCCGGAACCTGCCGTGCCGGCCCCTGGGCATAGGAGCGCGCATGGGCCCCCGAAAACACCGGCGTTTCGCCAATTGGCAAGGCAGGCATGGCATCATCTCCACTCACGTAACTTTTAATGTTACATAAGGGGCCGGAGTGTCAAGCTTCGTCTGGCGTCGCTCTAAAGGTGCTTCAACACCCGGGCCGGCACTCCAGCCGCCAGGGTGTCTGCCGGCACATTGCGGCTGACCACGGCGCCAGCGGCGATCACGGCATTATCGCCGATTGTGACCCCCGGCAGGATCGTCGCCGCCGCGCCGATCCACACATTGTTGCCGATGGTAATGGGCTTGGCGACAATACCATTGCGGCGCTCGGACGGCGCTACCGGATGGCCGGCCGAAATCAGGTTGACCTTGGGTCCAATCATCACGTCATCGCCGATGGTGATGCCGCCCATATCCATGAAGTGGCAGCCCTGGTTGATGAACACGTTGCTGCCCACAACAATGTTGAGCCCGCAATCGGTGGAGAACGGCGGAATGATCATGAACCGCTCGCCGACAGGCCTGCCGATCAGCTCGCAAAATGCCGCGCGCAGATCATCGAGGTCATCAAAACCAATATCGCTCAGCCGCGCCGAAAGCCGCACGGCGCGCTGCACATTCTCGAAACGTGCCCGGCCTTCGGCCGAGCGGGCTGGGTTGGTCATGGCGCCGATCCGGGTGAGTCGACCGCCATGATAGCGCAATTACACCAGCGCCAATTCCTGTTGTCAGGCCTTTGCGGCCCCTCACGGCACGTCAGTAAAGCGTCCGCTTGTATTCCTCTTCGAGATCGTCATCCAGTTTGCGCATCTCCCCCTCGCCGCTTGGAGCGCCGGTGGTCTGATCCAGAATGATTTTGATCAGCGACGGCATCTCGCGACGGTCCTGAAAATGCTCCGGACTCCACAACTTGGAGCGCCGGAACGCCTTGGCGCAATGCATGAAAACCGCGCTCACCTTGACCACGATGGCGAGCTTGGGCATGCGATCGTTGACGCTCATGCCCTCAAGAATTGCCGGGTCGGTTACCAGCACCGCCTGCCCGTTCACCCGCAAGGTGTCGTCAAACCCCGGAATGATGAACAGCAGTCCGACACTGGGATTGGCGATGATATTGATTAGGCTGTCGAGCCGGTTATTACCGGGCCGATCGGGGATCGCCAAAGTGCGCTCATCGAGAATTTTGACGAAACCCACCGGGTCCCCGCGCGGGCTGACATCGGCTTTGCCGTCCATATTCTGCGTGCCGATGCAGATGAAGGGCGACCGTTTGATGAAGGCCTGCGCATGCTTGTCGAGCCTGTCCTGGCACTTCACCACGGCCAGGTCATGCGTGGCCTCGAATAGACCGCGCAGCGACTGTTCATCCGCGATGACGAATTCTGGCTTGACCTCTAGTTCACTCATCAATTCCCCCCCCGGAAAGTGTCTTTTGGTTTGATCATCATGGCTGCCTGGCCCGTCTGGACCAGTGGGCCTGCGCTCCATCGCGGGCGCGATGATGCCCTCCTGCCCCACAGCAATACCACAGCAGCTCCAATTTGAGGTACGTACCTCAAATTGAGACAATCGTCAAGGGATCGGCGTTCTGGAAGAAAGCTCTGGCCCGGCACAGCAACGGCCCTGCCTGCAGATTTCTGCACTGGCGAACTGGATTATGTTCGCCGCGCCGTGCCATTGATTTGCAGATTGAGTGCCGAACTATTTAACTGACGCCAACTCGGAGCCAGCCAATGACCCCAACCATCACCGCCTTCGAAGCCTCCCCCGATCGCGGCCGGGGATTGGCGCGGGACATGCAGGTGCGCTGGGCGCTCGAGGAAGTGGGCCAGCCCTATGACGTGCGGCTGGTGTCCTTCAAACAGATGAAGGAGCCCCTGCATCTGGCGGTTCACCCTTTCGGGCAGATTCCGACCTACGAAGACGGCGACCTCGCTCTGTTTGAGTCAGCATCCATCGTGCTCTATATCGCCGAGCACCATCCAGGCCTGTTGCCCGCCGATACCGCCGGGCGCGCCCGCATCATCACCTGGATGTTTGCCGCCGGCGACTCCGTGAAGGCGCCGATCATTGAACGCGAAGGCGCCATTCTCACCGAGCGCGACAAGCCCTGGCACGCCGAGCGCCTGCCCATGCTCGACCAGCGCGTCCATGCCCGGCTGGCCCAGCTGTCCGCCCGCCTCGGCGATGCCGACTGGCTGGAAGGCGCGTTCAGCGCCGCCGATATCATGATGGTGGGCCTGCTGCGCCGTCCGGCCTGTTCGGACCTGCTCCAGGACCACCCCAACCTCGTCGCCTACGTCGCCCGCGCCGAATCCCGCCCCGCCTTCCAGCGCGCCTTCGATGCGCAGTTGGCGGTGTTCACCGATCAATCTAAAGGTGACCAACGCTAAAACCGCGTATTAGCTTGTCGTTAACGAAGGCAGGCAATCACCATAGGAAATTGCCAGTTGCTCCGTCATTCCTAGGCATCTGCTTGGGAGCCCATGGACATGATTTATTACAAGCGCCACGACATGTTCAGTACACTCGTCGCGACTGGCTTGATCACTACGACCGCTGGCTTGGCCATCATCAGCATCGTTGGCATAGAAAACGCCTTGCAGACTGCCCCTTTGCAAATTCTTATGGCTGTTGCCGCCCTATGTGCAGTGTCCGACGCCATTTGGCGCATTTTGACCAACAGACGCGTGGCCCTTGGGCTGCAAGTCGGCAAACTTTGCTACCCAAAATATGTTGGCCGTGTCGCGCGGTTGGAAAGAAGCACCGCTTGGGATCAGGACGGCCGCCTGGGTGCTCCTTGGTGTAGTGATGGCAGCATCAAAGCTTTACTTCGGCAGGTAGCCAGTCTCGCTCCGCGTTGAGGATCGGCATCTTGGCATCGATATCCCACCCACGCCGATACGTATAAGCTGCGCCGCCTCCGCGCTGCTGCTGCCCAGCGGAACCGAGGACGAGAGCCAGGGCCTCCGTCCCTATTTCGAAACCAAAGGCCGCTACGCGCTGCTGGCAATCGCCGCTTTCCATATTCTGAGCGTCTTCGCCAATCTGTCCTTCTTCAGGGCGCCGCTGCTGTCGTTCTGGGCGATGATGGAACTCCCCCTTATGCGCTGCCCCTGCTCGGCTTCTTCCTGCGCCAACGCGCGCTGCAGGTTGCAGTCGTCTGCCTCTACCTGCCGCTGTCCGCCCTCGACATCTGGCTATCGGCAGGCGTCTGAACAGACGCTCCGCCCGCTTGACGCGCCGCCTCCAACTGCAACAATGGCCCGCACCATCAAGAGGATCACCCGCATGTCCGACTACCGCATGACCGGCGGCTGCCAGTGCGGCGCCGTCCGCTACGAGTTCCTGGCCCGCCGGAAAACGTTCATGTCTGCCATTGCCGCATGTGCCAGAAGGCTGTGGGCGGTCCGTTCGCAGTGATCTGCCCGGTGTTCAAATCCGCGTTTCGCGTCACGCGCGGCGCCATCACCTATTTCCGCAGTTCGGCCATGGCGCAGCGCGGCTTCTGCAGCAATTGCGGTACGCCATTGATTTTCGACTATCCCGAATTTCCCGATCTCGGCGTGTTGGCCGGCAGTCTCGATCATCCCGAACTGGTGCCGCCGGTGGTGCAATACGGCATCGAAAGCCGCGTCCCCTGGTATCAGCACCTGCCCGAACTGCCCGGCGACAAACCCACCTACACCGTCGATCCTAACGGCTACCTGCCCAAGATCGCCGCCTCCAACCGCCAGCATCCCGATCACGACACCGGCGACTGGCCGCTCATGCCGGTACAGGACCCCTATTAGGGTGTGTTGGGATTAGGTCAGGACGAGGCGAAAACGGCGGTTTTCGAGAAGTGATGAGCTTCTTGAAAAAGGTCCTGTGGACCTTTTTAGCGAAGAACGCCCGTAGAGCTACGCTCGAAGGGCTATGGCGCAACGTACGTTTGGTACGTGAGCACCGGAAGCGCAGAAAATCGACGTTTGCAGCCCGACATCACCTAATCCCGACATACCCTAGCCTCGCGCCCGCGCAACTCGGCCAGATAGTCGCGCAGCAGCGCCGCCCGGCGTGGCCGAAAACTGTCGCCGGTCCCCTGCAGATCGCTGATCCGCTCCAGCCGGAACATCCGGAACGCCTCGCGCAAACAGCACCACGCCAAGAGCGTTAGCGCCCGGTCGGTATAGACAATCGCCAGTGGCAAAATCACCCGCTCGGTCACCGCATCGCCCTTGTCGGCATAACGGATGTGCAGCGCCTGCTCGCCCCAGCAGGCCTGCCTGATGCGGTCGATATCGATCGCCAGCGGATAACGCCCATCGGGACGATAGACCTGCGAAATTGCATGAAACAGCTGCTGATCGCGGCCATCCGGCAGTGTCGCCGCCACCTTGGCCAGCACCGACGCTGCCGCCTTGGCCAGCGCCGGATCGCCCATATGCCGCACTTCGGCCAGCCCCAGCGCAATCGCCTCGATCTCGGCCCGATCGAACGTCTGCGGCGGCAGCGCATAATCCTCGATCAGCCGATAGCCATAGCCGCGCTCGCCCTCGATCCGCGCGCCGGCCGCCCGCAGGCTGTCGATATCGCGATACAGCGAGCGCAGCGATACTTCCATTTCCCCGGCCAGGCGCGCCGCCGTGATCGGCGCCGGCATCACCCGCATCGCCTGCAACAATCGAAAAAGCCGGTCCGGTCGCGCCATCATCCAACTGTCGGAAACTGTCAGTTGGGGAGCGATATATCAGCTCTCATCAGGCGACACAAAGGAACCCGCCATGACCATCAAGACCACCACCCACCTCAATTTCCGCGACCAGGCCCGCGCCGCTCTGGCCTTCTATCAGTCCGTGTTCGGCGGCGATCTGGCCCTGATCTCCTATTCCGATGCCCATGCCGTGCAGAACCCAGCCGAGGCCGAGCAGATCATGTGGGGCCAGGTCGCCGCCGATAACGGCTTCCGCATCATGGCCTATGACGTGCCCTCGGCCCTGGGCTGGAATGCCGGCGAAATCCCGGTCTTCGTCTCGGTCCGGGGCAGCGAAGCCGCCGAAATCACCGCCTATTGGGCAAAGCTGGCCGAAGCCGCCACCATCATCCAGCCGCTCGCCCCCGCCGGCTGGTCGCCGCTCTACGGCATGCTCAAGGACCGCTTCGGCATCACCTGGGTTCTCGACGTCGAAGCCGCCGACGCGGCGTGACGGCCGGGGCGGCGCGCCGGCTCTGCGCCGCGCCGCCTAATGCTGCCCGAACAGCTGCGCCAGCCCAAGATTGAGCGCCACCAGCACCCCGAACACCGCCGCCCAAAACCCCTGCCCGGCCAGCAGCATCAACAGGGTCGTGGCGCCGAACATGCCGATCTTGAACACCAGCAACCACGGCTCCGGCAGCCGCATCGCCGACATCGGCGCCCCCCAGACCGCCCACACGGCGGTCGCCAGTGCCACCACCACGATCACCAGCGCCCAGCGGATCAACAGGTCCTGCGATAGCCCGAACGCCCACACGCCCAGCCCTGCCAGCATTGCCAGCTCCAGGGCAAAGGCCAGCCCCAGATTCACGCCGCGTAACATCGTCATCATCGTCTCCCTCGCTGCAGCCACACTGCGCCGCCATCGGGGCCGCGTCATTCCACCAAAATCCTATGTCCATTATGCAGCATTGCTGACACCCCCTGTCAGCAGCCCCCGTTCCCTCTCCGTTCGATAGCCGATATGGTGTTGGGAACATTGCATTGACGCGGCTCGTTCCCCATTTGAGTCGCCTCCCCCGACGCACGGTGTTCCCCTATGGCCGACAAGCCAGCTTCCCGCCCCGGTAAAGCCGAGTTCTCGATCGACGATTTCATCGGCGAAATCGAAAAGCACGAGGACAGCATTGCGGCCAAGCCGCTCTATGCCGAGCGCATGCGCAACAAGCGCGCCCTCGATCGCGCCGATCAGGCCGCCGCTGCCGCCGAGGATGAGGCGAAAGCCAAGGCGGCCCAGGCCCTCCGCCGCGAGGCGGAAAAAGCAGCGGCAAAGCCAAAGACCGCGCTGGAAAAGCGCCGCACCACCAAATCCAGCCACGATACCGTCACCGGCATGTCCGCCAAGTCGCCCAAATCCAAGGCGAACTCGGTCGAACGCCCGACCAATCTTGACGGTTTTGGCGAAACCGAACAGGCCGGCTTCGGCCACATGCCATCCGGCCAGATGACTGCCCGCGACCTCAGTCGCGAAGCTGCTAAGAACCCGGAAGTGCAGGAAAAGCTCCGCGAAGCGCTTACCAAAGCCAAAAAATCCCGCGGCGCCCCGAAAATCGCCGGCTCCACCCTCGATGACTCCGGCACCGTTGGCGTCACCGCGACCGTGAAAGCCCTCGAACAGATCATCCTGCATGGCCGCAAGGAAGTCGAAGGCTCCTCGCCCTGGGCCCCGCATCGCCCCACCCGCCCGGTGCGCGAAGCCAGCCGCCCGTTCCGCATGGTCACGCCCTACCAGCCCGCCGGCGACCAGCCCACCGCCATCGAGGAACTGGTCGAAGGCGTCAACAATGGCGAAACCGACCAGGTCCTGCTCGGCGTTACCGGCTCGGGCAAAACCTTCACCGCTGCCCAGGTCATCGCCCGCACCAACCGTCCGGCGCTGATCCTGGCCCCCAACAAGACCCTCGCCGCCCAGCTTTATGGCGAGTTCAAGAGCTTTTTCCCCGACAACGCGGTGGAATACTTCGTCTCCTACTACGACTACTACCAGCCCGAGGCCTATGTGCCGCGCACCGATACCTATATCGAGAAGGAATCCACCATCAACGAGCAGATCGACCGCATGCGCCACTCGGCCACGCGCTCGATCCTCGAGCGCAACGACGTCATCATCGTCTCCTCGGTCTCCTGCATTTACGGCATCGGCTCGGTCGAAGACTACACCGCCATGACCGTCGACCTGCAAAAGGGCCAGAAGATCGACCAGCGCGAGGTCTTGGCCAAGCTCGTTGCCCTGCAATACAAGCGCGGCGACACCGGCTTCGTGCGTGGCACCTTCCGGGTCCGTGGCGACACCATCGAGCTGTTCCCCGCCCACTATGAAGCCGCCGCCTGGCGCGTCACCCTGTTCGGCAACGAAATCGAATCCATCGCCGAGTTCGATCCGCTGACCGGCAAGAAGTCCGCCGATCTCACCTTCGTGCGCGTCTATGCCAATTCCCACCACGTCACGCCCCGCGCCACCATGAACCAGGCGATCAAGCTGATCCGCGCCGAACTCGCTGCCCGCCTGCAGGAGCTCAACGGCGCCGGCCGCTTCCTTGAAGCCCAGCGCCTCGAACAGCGCAGCCTGTTCGATCTGGAAATGATGGAAGCCACCGGCTCCTGCGCCGGCATCGAAAACTATTCGCGTTACTTTTCCGGCCGCAAACCCGGCGAGCCGCCACCCACCCTGTTCGAATACCTGCCCGACAACGCCCTGGTCTTCGTCGACGAATCCCACGTCACCATCGGCCAGCTCGGCGCCATGTATCGCGGCGACCTGCGCCGCAAGGCGACGCTGGCCGAATACGGCTTCCGCCTCCCCTCCTGCATGGACAACCGTCCGCTCCGCTTCGAGGAATGGAACGCCATGCGCCCGCAATCGGTCTACGTATCGGCCACCCCCGGCTCCTGGGAAATGGAACAGACCGGCGGCGTCTTTGCCGAACAGGTCATCCGCCCCACCGGCCTGATCGATCCCCCGGTCGAAATCCGCCCCGCCAAGGCCCAGGTCGATGACGTGGTCGATGAAATCCGCCAGACCAACAAGCAGGGCTATCGCACCCTGCTCACCGTCCTCACCAAGAAAATGGCCGAGGACCTCACCGAATACCTGCACGAACAGGGCATTCGCGTGCGCTACATGCACTCCGATGTCGACACCATCGAGCGCATCGAAATCATCCGCGATCTCCGCCTCGGCGCCTTCGACGTCCTCGTCGGCATCAACCTGCTGCGCGAGGGCCTCGACATCCCCGAATGCGGCCTGGTCGCCATTCTCGATGCCGACAAGGAAGGCTTCCTTCGAAGCGAAACCTCATTGATCCAGACCATCGGCCGCGCTGCCCGCAACGTCGATGGCAAGGTCGTGCTCTATGCCGATCGCATCACCGGCTCCATGGAACGCGCCATCGCCGAAACCAACCGCCGCCGCGAAAAACAGGTCGCCTACAACACCGAACACGGCATCACCCCGCAATCGGTCAAATCCAACATCCACGACATCGTCGACTCGGTTTACGAACGCGACCACGTCACCATCAGCATTGGCAAAGGCCGCGACGGCAAAGAACAAGTCCAGGTCGGCGCCAACCTGGCGGCGGTTATCAAAGACATGGAAACCCAGATGCGCGAAGCGGCGACGAACCTGGAGTTCGAAAAGGCTGCACGGCTGCGCGACGAGGTCAAGCGGCTGCGGGAGATGGAGTTGGATACGTTGGAAGCGCCGAATGAGACCTAATAGTTCTTGATACAATGTGGGTGTCGACCACCTAAGGTGAAAGGCGGCCTAGCTTCGTCGACAATGAAGAACTACGATGCGACATGAACACAAATCTTAAAGTCGCACTGTGAACGAACATCAAAAAAAGCTCGTAGAGGCGGGAGAGCTGGTAGTCGCTCTACCTTTTCTTGAGGGACGGGACCAATGGCGCGGATCGGTTCTTTCTGGACCGGAATGGGCGCTATACAACGGCTCTGCCCTAGAGGTCCTACGTCAGCTACCTGCAAACTCCATTAGTTGCGTGGTCACGTCACCGCCATATTTTTGGTTGCGCGACTATGGTGTGGAGGGGCAGATTGGGCTCGAGGGAAGCGTAGAAGAGTACGTCGCCAACCTCGCTGAAGTTATGCTTGAGGTACAGCGCGTATTGCGGCCAGACGGCCTTTTATTTTTAAACATTGGCGATACCTTCTATTCCGGAAAGGGAGAGTCACAAGGTACGGATCGCAAAAGCAGCAAACGTCGCTTTGGTCTTCGAGCAGTTGACCGAAGCGGTGGTATGGGCATTGGCCTTCAGCGAAAGTCGCTCATAGGTGTACCTTGGCGCGTTGCCATGCGTCTTGCGGAGCAGAAATGGGTCCTTAGAAGCTCAGTTATCTGGCACCGCAAGCATGCGCTCCCTGAGCCCGTTCGAGATAGGGCTGGCAGAAGCTATGAATACGTTTTCATGCTGGCCAAGTCTAGAAAATACTATTTCGATAAGACTCCGCTGATCGAAAAGAAAATAGATGAAGATATGTGGAGCATCGCTGCAAAGCCAAAAGCGCGAACCGGCATTGAAACTGCTCCGTTTCCTGATGAATTGGTAGAGCGCTGTCTTTCTATCGGTTGCCGCCCTGGCGGCGTTGTGCTTGACCCGTTTTCTGGTAGTGGCACAACGGTCAGAGTTGCTGTTAAGATGGGACACTCAGCAATTGGGATTGAATTAAATAGAGAATTTTGTCTCTATACTGCTAATGAAATGGCAATCAACCGATAATGCATCTATCAGCAATGGTCATTCAAGACGCCGTACGACGTCTACAGGACGTGCATCCCTTCTTGGGCATCACCTATGTCGCTTGCAAACAAAAGCAGCTGAGCGTCGGTGAGACCCAAGCTATCAGCCTTGATGCCCTTACTAAAGACCATATGAACAAGCATCATCAGATACTCGATGATAGTTCCTATTATTTTCAGCCATTTAAGAGCGTAAAAGAATGGGTAAGCCATAAGTACCCTTCGTCGGGACTACAGGCAATAAATACGCAGACATTTGGAAAAGTTTTCAATCATCCCAGAAACTCAAATCGCTGGGGATTCGTCAGCGAATATGAAAAAGTAGTGGCAGAAGTTCTGCGTGCTACTGGAAATTCTCCGGCAGCACCTCTGATACCATTGGCGATTTGGCTATATAAATTTGAAGATTTTGGACCGGCTGCCAATTTCGATACGTTGGTAGATCGCTTTATTTCAGACTATCATCTAACTTCCCACGAACTCGATATTTTGTTTTCGAGGGATCCTGAACTCTTCGACGAAACTATTGTGGCTTGGCAGTCTGAAGCAGCCACCTCCTTCGAAATTCTTACTGATTTTTCTCTTCCTCCGGACGCCTCTCCCGAGGCATTCACGTCAGTCTCGTCATTAAGTTTAGAAAATGTCGGGCCTGCAACGGTTGTAGATTTTGAACCTGGTGAGCGGCTTACAATCGTCACTGGCGACAACGGACTAGGGAAATCATTTCTTCTAGAGGCGGTATGGTGGGCAACAACCACACAGTGGGCAGAAAGGCAGGCACTACCTTCAAACTTCGACACTGACGTAAGCCCAATGATTCATTTCGAAGTAATTGGGAAGTCTGGTCAGACGGCGAACCACTCAAGTTCCTTTGAATGGAGGCCGTACCGGTGGTCTGAAATAACGTCGTACGATGGCGTTCAGGCAATCGCCTTGTACTCTAGAGCAGACGGTTCCTTTGCGGCCTATGATCCTGTTCGAGGCTTGTTTGACACCACAGCTCTAAGGCAATTTTTCTCCCCTACCGACGCTTGGGAAGGTAACGGCCACATTATTCAGGGCCTGATTAAGGATTGGGTTCAGTGGAAGAACGCGCCCGACCAGACCCAATTCAAAAGATTCTGCGTACTACTTCAACAGTTGTCACCAATTGACCTAGGGGAATTGTCTCCTGGAGAAATCGAACGTCAACCACGTGACGCCCGTCTAATACCAACTTTGAAACATAAGTATGGAACGGTACCAATAACCCATCTATCTTCTGGGGTAAAAAGAGTATTAATTCTTGCCTACTTAATTTCATGGATTTGGCAAGAACACGAGGTTGCAGCAGAACAGCAGTTAGTTCCAAAACTTACAAGATTTACGCTAATTATTGACGAGCTTGAAGCACATCTTCATCCAAAATGGCAAAGAACCGTATTACCTGCCCTTTTGGGAGTGGCAGAACATCTTTCGGACGATCTTTCAATTCAAACAGTAGTAGCCACACATTCACCGATGATTTTGGCTTCGATGGAAACTCACTTCGACGACATGCGAGATGCGCTTTATCACTTGAGCGCCGACGACGAGGGAGTTGAGCTATCTGGTATGGAATTTAGAAAATATGGCAACATTGCCTCTTGGCTTACGTCCCCAGTATTTGGCCTTAAGCACGCTAGGTCGACCGAAGCCGAAGTTGCGATTGAGAAGGCCAAGCGTCTGCAACTTGCGCAAATTGTTGAGGCAAGCGAGGTTTCCGAGACAAATAGGCTTTTGCTGGTCAGCCTTGCCGAAGACGACAGTTTTTGGCCCAGATGGATATCGTTTGCAGAAGCCCACGGGGTGAGATTTTGATACGCGTGAACGCTCGCCCAGAACCGGCCAGCTTTCACGACAATGTTCGGCTTCGGGGTCAGAAATTTCTTCAATCCGTGCCTAATCCTAACAACAAACAGTTTAGGCCGCACAGCTACTGGACTTATGCTAGCGCGGATCTAAGACGAGAATACTCCGGCGTCTGCGCATATACAGGTATGTTCCTGGTTCAGGGCTCTATCGACCATTTCCACCCAAAATCTATCTATCCAAAATGCGCATACGAGTGGAACAATCTTCGTTATTGCAACAGCAAAGCAAATAATACAAAAGACAACAGCGAGTTTGTACTGGACCCGTTCTCCGTTGGAGACGACTGGTTTCATTTATTATTTCCGTCGTGCCAAGTGACGCCCAACCCCAATCTCGCCAAAATAGATCGGTATAAGGTTAGACAGTCTATCGATATTTTGCACCTAAACTCTGATGATGATTTTGTGCAACAACGAAGCGACTTTTGCGTCTCGTATGCGGACGGCGATGCTGATTTCGATAGATTGCAGAAGCTATCGCCGTTTGTTGCTCGGGAGTTGCTACGCCAAGGCCTGAACACACCTGAGAAGGTTGCCAATATATTTGGGAGAGGTCGAGGCCCAAAGCCGGCTCGCCCTGACGATATTAATTAGGGTCGCGGACCGAGGTAAAATTATAAACTCCCCAATCGCCCCAATAAAAAACCTTCGTGGGACACCTGCACCCTCCGCCGCATCATCGCCCATGTCCGACGTGCTCAAACACAGCTCCCCGCTCTCCAATGGCGGACCGCCGCTCGATGATGATGCGCCCCCTTGGGGTCGCAACGGCGTTGGCAATTATTTCGAGTGGGCGGCGGCCAAGAAGCAGGCGTTCGATGTGCCCTATGACATCGCCATGTTGCGGGTGAAGCGGGCCGAGCTGATCGGGCGGACCTATACCGAGTACACGCTGGAAATCCTCGAACGCGGCCGCTACCTGAGCGCCAGCGACACCGCCCGCATCGCCGAAATCATCCGCAAGCGTCCGATCCGGTATTAGGGGTCTCTTGCAAGGAACCACCAGTCGTCACCCCTCGCCCCTTGCGGGAGAGTGACAGCAATTCTGCGTCCAGCAGAATTGCAGGGTGAGGGGTTCTCTCCTCCGCACGATGACCAGAGAGAGACCCCTCATCCGCCCTTCGGGCACCTTCTCCCGCAAGGGGAGAAGGGTAGACAAGAGGTGCCGCCCGCCCACTGAGCGCCCCTTATCCCCACCCCGCCCGCACGCCCCATAATCCCCGGTTTAACCCCGGAGCCAATATGACCCGCACCACTCTCTCGCCACGCACCATCAACGCCTATAATCGTTTCGCCAAGGAAATCGCCGCCATCAATTTCATCCGCCGGGAAAAGCCCAGCGGCGCCCTGGGGTCATCGACGGTGGCCACCTGCAACAAGCTGGTTGCCGCCGCCAACCGGCTGTTCAAGCCGGAGCCGGACATGCCGCGCTTCCTGCGCATCGATCCGACCACGCCGATGACCCAGGCCGATCTACGATTGCTGACTGCGCGGCTCACCGCCGCCGCCCTCGATTTCGAGGAGCGCTATGCGCACCTGAGCGGCACCACGGCCCGCCTGATCGACCGGTCCGGCCTGCCCTCGCCGCACCGTCACTGAAAAACTTATCCCCGTCGCCAAAAGCCGTGGCATCATGCCTCCATTCCCGCCAGTCACTTGGCGCTGACGCGGCGTCAAGGCGGGAAGACCGGCAGATGGGGGCGCTCGTCTGGGCATGGGGACTTCGTCGCTGTTCCGGCACAGCCGGACAAATGTCTCCGGCGGAGACATTTGAGGCAGAGAAGGCCATGAGAGCTGCGCTCGAATGGCCAGGCGCGCAGGGCTGCAATAATGCCCTGCACGAACCGAACCTGCCGAAAATCCGGATCGTGACGGGCGGCTTTTGCTTCCCCTAACCAAACCTCAGAGGCAAAAGCCGCCCGTTACCGTGATTCCCCGCAGGCGCCTGGCGCCGTGCGGCCAATGCTGTTTGCACCCGATCATCCTGCCCCAAATTCGCCCGCCGCGCGTTACACAAGCAGCCATCGGAGAATCATCATGCGCGCTTTGCCCCTCGTTCCCATCCTGCTGCTGTTCGCCGCCCCGGCCCTGGCCTTTGACAATACCGCCACCGTCGCCGGCAATCCGCCGTTCTATGACGGTCCCGGCTACGACTACACCGCCCAGGGCCGCCTGCCGGCCGGCGCCACCGTAACTCTGGAACAATGCACGCCCGATGGCGATACACCCTTCCCCGGCTATCCGCGCCGCCGCCACACCGATGGCTCGTTCTGCCTGATCCGCGGTGCCGGCTGGGTCGATGCCGCGTTCCTCGTCGGCATGCGCGCCAAGGTCAACGTCACCGATCCCAGCTCGATCAGCACCCCGCCCAATGGGCTGCTCGGCGGCTCGTCGCTGTCCGACCAGTTCGGCGTGGATTTTTTCGGCGACCAGAAAAACCCGCAATGATTTTGGATCACCCGATTTCTGAATGAAGATGAACCGGCGCTTCAGTGCCGGTTCAACCGCCATCCCTCACAACGGCAGCAAGGCAATTGTGCCACCATGAGGGATTTCCGATGTCTATCAAGCTCAGCCTGCTCACCCTGTCCATGCTCGCCGCCACCAGCGTCGCGGCGTTCGCGACACCGGCCATCGTCAACCACAACGTCAATGTCCGCAGCGGCCCGGGCCTTGAATACCGCGTCATCGGCCAGGCCTGGCAGGGCACTTCGGTCGATGTCACCTATTGCGACGATGACGAAGAATGGTGTCTGGTCAACCAGTCCGGCTGGGTCCGCGCCACCTACCTCACCACCGGCTGGGGTGAAGGCCCATTCTCCGAATATCACCCGGAAGACGCAAACGACCTCGATGCGCCCACCTATTGGGTCAACCCGTCTCGCCGCGTCACGCCATATTTCGCAGCACCATCACTGCACCGCGCCATGCCGATGTTCGACCACCGCGACTGCGTCAGCAGCGGCGTCGCCGCGATGTGCCTGTAGCCCCTAAAGCCAGCCGCTCAGTTCCCGCCGGACCATGGCCTCGATCATGTCCATGCCGGCGGGGCTATCGTTCAGGCAGGGGATATAGGCAAACTTATCCCCGCCTGCTTCCATAAAGGTATCCTTGCCCTGCATGGCAATCTCTTCGAGCGTCTCGATACAGTCCGCAGAGAACGCTGGCGCCAGGATCGCCACCTTCCTGATGCCCTTGCCCGGCAGTTCGCCCAGCGTCACGTCGGTATAGGGCTCCAGCCATTTGGTCGGCCCGAAGCGCGACTGAAAGGTCAGCATCAGCTTTTCTTTCGGCCAGCCCAGATATTCGCGCAGCAGCCGCGTCGTCTTGTAGCACTGGCAATGATAGACATCGCCGCGCTCCAGATAGCTCACCGGCATGCCGTGATAGCTGGTGATCACCACGTCCGGCTCGAAATCCAGCGCTGCCACCCCGTCGCGGATCGAATTGCCCAGCGTCTCGATATACTTGGGGTCTTCGAAATAGGCCGGCGCCGTCCGCACCGCGGGCTGCCAGCGGATGGTCTTGAGCACGTCGAACGCCTTGTCATTGGCCGTCGCCGTGGTGGTCGCCGAGTTCTGCGGATACAGCGGCACCAGCAGGATTTTGCCACAGCCGGCGTCGTGAAGCGCCTTCAGCCGGGACTCGGTGGACGGATTGCCATAGCGCATGGCAAAATCCACGATGACATCGGCATGACCACTCAACCGCTGCGCCAGCGCTTCGCTCTGCTTGCGGGTAATCACCAGCAGCGGGCTTTCATTGCGCTCCTTGTCCCAGATCTGGGCATAGGCATGCCCGGATTTTTGCGGCCGCACCGTCAAGATCACCAGGTTCAGCAATGGCCACCACAGCCATCGTGGCGTCTCGATCACGCGCCGGTCGCTGAGAAATTCCTTCAGATACCGCCGCACGCTCCAGTAATCCGTCGCATCGGGCGTACCCAGATTGAGCAGCAGCACGCCGATTTTCGGCTTGTTGACGGGCGGATGGTTGACAGGCAGGTGATCGGACATGAGCCGCCGCAGTCTGGAATGTTTCAAAGCTGCGTCACCATAGCCGCCCGCGCCATTGGCACAAGGCGGCTATGGGTCGCGCCTAGAATGAAGCGATCAACAGCACGACACCAAACGCCAGCACCAGAACCGCACCAAGCAATTCGGCCCACCAGACCACGCCCGCCGTCAGCTTGTTGTCTGCCCCGCCAATGCGCCGTGCCAACCCCTTGGCCGTGACTGCCAACGTCGCCAGAATACCGACGGTGATCGCCGTTCCCAGTCCCATCAGGAACACCGCGGCAATACCCGCCGCCAGCACCCCCTGCGACAGTGCAAACACCAGCACTACAAGCGCACCGGAACACGGCCGCAGCCCCACCGCAAACACCACGCCAAGCTGCTCACGCAGCGAACCGGTGGTCTTATCGGCAGGAACGATGTGCAGATGCTCATGATGATCGTGCACGGCATGTTTGTGACCTGAATGGTCATGGGTCGCATGATTATGGCCAGCATGATCGTGGTGATGACCATGATCATGTCCGTGATGATCGTGCTCCTCATGCCCGTGCAGGTGGCTGCGCGCCAGTTGCCGCATTTCGTCGGACGGCGGCGCGTCGTGCGCGTGACCATGGCCCCAGCCAAAAATCTTGCGCGCAATCAGCCACAAGCCGAGCAGGCAGACCATGGCGTAGGAGGCAATGCTGATCCAGCTCGCCGCATCGCTCATCGCCATGCTGGTCATGCCCAATATACCCGCAGCAATCAGCACGAAGGCCACCGCGACCAGCGATTGCATCATCGCCGAAATAAAACTCAGCGTAATGCCGCGCTTCACCTGCGTTTCGTTGGCCAGCATATAGGACGAGATCACCACCTTGCCGTGGCCCGGCCCGGCGGCATGGATCACGCCATAGAGGAAACTCAAACCACCCAGCAGCCAGAACGCCGTATAATCGGTCCGCAGCTTGCCCAGCGCCGAGGTCATCGCGGCGTAGAAGTCGCGCTGCATGTCCTGGATGGCTTTGAAAAAGCCGTTATGCGGCAGCGGCAGTCCGGGCTCGGACGGTGGTCCACCAAATGGAGCGGCCTTGAACACACCCACCGCATTGACGGCGTCCAGCGCTGTTGCCGGCGGGGCAGCGGCAACACCCGTCGGGCAGTTGATCGCCACCAGCCCCTGCGTACCGCGCATTGCGGCGGCGAGATCCGGCGGCAGTACCAGCACTTCCGGGCCCAGTGCATAGAGCTTGTCGGCCAAAGCCGGATCGAGATCCTTGGGTGGATCGAGCTCGACGCTGCATCCGGCCGGCGCATTTTCCAGCGTGATATCGGACTTATTGGCAAAGGTGATGGCGACGTAATATTCAGGGTCGCTGATCCCCAGCTCGAACCGGCCCTTGATGTGGTAGGGCGTGTCGGTATCGATCGTATAGGTCAGCGTGTTACGGCCGTTTTCAAAGTGAAACTTCTGCTCGCCGGTCGGCTTGAACTTGACCTCGGTGCCGTTCTTGCCGGCGAAAGTATAGAAGCCATACTCCGACAGGCCCTTGACGTTGTCGTCGGCCAGATCCTGCATTTCCGCGTCGCTGACCGTGCCGTCCTTATTGGTATCCAGCCCCTGGATCGCCCAGGCGGAAAACGCTTCGTCAAAGGTCCAGCTGTGGCGCAGCGCGATCACCGCGCCGGTCTGGTCGAACACCACCGCAAGCTTGGCGTCGATGAAAATATGCGGGTGTGCCGCAGCGGGCAGGATGGCAGCAACGGTAAAACCCACCAGCCAAAGGGCCAGCGTTGCTATTTTATGCAACAATTCCCACGCGCTCCCCGCGTAAATCAGCTCACAGGGTGGGCGGCAAACCACTCGACCAGATAGTCGATCAGCGCGCGAACCTTGCCGGCCAGATGGCGTCGATGCGGATATACCGCCTGCAGCGTCTGACCGGTTGGCATGAACTCTGCCAAAACCGGCACCAACGCGCCCGACGCCACCGCCGGATCAGCGAGGTAGGACGGCATTACGGCGAACCCAAGGCCGGAAATCGCCGCCTGCCGCGCCGCCAATGGGGAATTGACCCGCACCGGTCCGGTGACCGGAACCGAGAGCGTTTTACCATCCTCGATAAAGCGCCAGTTCGCCTGACCCTGCAGATTGGTATCGACGATACAGGGCTGCGCCCGCAATTCATCGGGATGCTTGGGCACCCCCATGCGCGCAAGAAAATCCGGCGAAGCGGCAGCCACCACCCGCATATCGGCAATCTTGCGGGCGATCAGCGAACTGTCGGCCATGGTGCTGATCCGCAGCGCCACGTCGATCCCCTCATCGACCAGATCGACGTAGCGATCCTCCAGCCGCAGATCGAGGCTGACTTTGGGGTATTTGGCCAGGAACGCAAAAATCACCGGCGCCAGCGTATCCTCGCCAAAATTGCGCGGCGCCGATACCCGCAGCAACCCGCGCGGCTCTGCTGTCTGGTCGGTAATGGTGGCGTCCAGATCGTCGAGTTGCTGCAACAGCGTACTGGCTTCGCGATAATAGGCTTCACCGGCCTCGGTCAGCCCCAGCTTGCGCGTGGTCCGGTTCATCAGCCGCACGCCGAGATAATCCTCAAGGTCGGTGACATACTTGGACAGCAGCGCCTTGGAGCGCCCATGCTGGCGCGCCGCCGCCGAAAATCCGCCGCTGTCGAACACCTGAACGAAAGCCCGGATACGCGCAAGATCCTGCGTCAATTGCGCGTCCTCCCTCAAATCAACACAAAACGCATAACTCATCTGCACAGGCCGAACAACAATCGGCCTTGGTCGTTGCCCGATTAACGATAGGTTAGAGCGTGGATCGACGCGAGACAGGAGTTCGGACTATTTTCCCGCCTATGTCCAAACCATCTTCGCGTTCGACCCTGTATCGGCTGATCGAAGCCGGCCAGCTTGCCCACAAGGCTTTGCTGCTTCCCCTGATTGAACGCGGGCTGGAGCCTGGCGACGACGCCATCCTGTTCGTGCTGCATCGCAAGGGCACCTCGGAAACTGAACTTTCCGACGAACTCGGCCTCGATGGCGAGGCGCTGCAAGCGCGCATCACCCGGCTGATCGATCGCGATCTGGTGGTCCGGCAGGCGGTTGGCCCGCTGCTGACGCCCGGCCTTGCCCTCACCGAACGCGGCACGCGCATCCGCAATGGCCTCGCTGAAAACTGGGCCGTGCTCGAAGATGCCCTGCTCGGCGAGCTCAAGAAAAAGCAGCGCAAGAATTTCGGCGACGTGCTGAAGCGCTTCGTCGACCTGCTGCGGCTGTAGTTCGGGCAAACCCGCCGCCCCAATTCCACCCGCATTCATTCAGCTTCGGTTCAGGCGCCAGATGCTTTTGTAGACGTCCGGGCAACCACGGCCCATCGTTTTACAGGAGTTGAAATCATGGCATTGAACCGCAAAATCGCCCTCGGCGGCTTGGCAGCACTGGCGATGATGGCGACCACGGCCGGCGCCTTTGCCGCCACCGCTTACGCCAGCACCAACGTCAATGTTCGCTCCGGCCCGGGCGGCTATTATGACGCCATCGACACGTTGCAGCGCGGCGAAGCCGTCGATGTGCAGTACTGCCGCGACAGCTGGTGCTTCGTCGAAAAGCGCGGCCCCGATGGTTGGGTTTCGGCCAGCTATCTCGATCGCGGTCGCCCACAGGTTCAGCGCCCGCCACGTCCTGATTGGAATTGGGACAATGACAACGATTGGGGCTGGGATCGTCCGAGCCCGCCGACCTGGCATCGCCCGCCGCACAACAGCTATCCTAATTATGGCCGGCCGTACCCATCCCGGCCCTATCCGGTCAATCCGGGCGGCCAGGTCTGCGTCAACGGCGCCGACGGCTACTTCTGCTTCGGCACCAATTAAACACCACGCACCGCTCCTCAGGGGGCGGTGCACGACATTGCTCCGTTGAAACCGGCCAGCCCTGGACGCCGTTGCTGCAAAAGCCGGACGATATTGTCCGTCTCGATGATCTTTCGCGGTTCATTTCCCGTATCATCGTTCACCAGCAACGGAGCCAGCCGGCGATGACCAAATACCTGATCCTCTATGCCGCCTGCGCCATGGTATTCTTCCCGCTCGATTTCGTCTGGCTCTCGACCATGGGCAAGACGGTCTATCAGCGTGAAATCGGCACGCTGCTGTCACCGACGCCAAACCTTGCCGTCGCCGCCGGCTTTTATCTGGCCTATCTGGTGGGCGTGGTCATCCTGGTCGCCGCACCGGCGGAAGGCGATATCGTCAAGGCGCTGCTCACAGGCGCCGTGCTGGGCTTTGTTGCCTATGGCACTTACGATCTGACCAATCTGTCGACCATGAAGGGTTTCACCCCCACCATTGCCGTCATCGACATCGTCTGGGGCACGGTACTGACCGCATCCAGCGCGGCATTGGGCGTCTGGATCAGCCGATTTTTCGCCTGATCAGTGCGGCGCATCGATGATTTGCGGCACCTTGCGCACCCGTTCTCGCGCCACAACGACGAGTCCCGCCGCCACGATGATCGCCGCCCCGCCCAGCGAGATCGGATCGATCAGATGGCCAAACATGGCAAAGCTCAAAAAGATCGCCCAGGGCAGCGAGAAATAGTTGAACGGCTGCAACACGCTGGCCGGCGCCATCGACAGCGCCAGCATCATCAGCCCATGCCCGACCGTAGTGGTGAACATCAGTAATACCATCAGCGCCAGATCCACCCCCCAGATCGGCTGCCAGTAAAACACCCCGACTGCCGTGGACAGCACCAGCCCGATCAGGCTGGCATAGACCATGCTGGTGGGCGCACTATCCATCTGCGCCACCTTGCGGGTCACCACGATATAAAGCGCGTAGAGCGTCGATGAGGCGACCGCAAAACCCGCTCCAATGGTGATCGGCAGCCCGCCCGGCCGCACGATGACCATCGCCCCCAGAAACCCCACCGCCACCGCAATCAGCCGGAACATACCGACCCGCTCGCCCAGCAAGGGAATCGCGAACAGCGTCACCAGCAGCGGATAGATCAGCGAAATCGACTGCAGCTCGGCCAGCGGCACTGTCTGCAACGCTAGTGCGAACAGCCAGATATCGCCCATCAGCAGCAGGCCGCGCACCACTTGCCAACCCGGCACTTTCGAACGCAGCGCCTGCCGGAGCGGCGCCTGCCGGGCCACCAGGATCAGCGAAAACGCCGCGAAGGCCCAATAGCGCATCATCGTCACCTGGAACGGCGAATAGGTCTGCACCAGCAGCTTGGAGACTGCGTCCTGCAACCCCAGAATGCCGATCACGATCAGGATCAGCACCATGGCGCGGGGGATATTTTCCTTGGGCAGAATAGT
Source organism: Devosia sp. (assembly GCF_039927955.1). GTDB lineage: Bacteria > Pseudomonadota > Alphaproteobacteria > Rhizobiales > Devosiaceae > Devosia. The sequence goes on from NZ_JBDSUA010000008.1 coordinate 45,353, forward strand.
CTCGGTCGCGCTCATCATCGCGTCACAGTCTCAAAAATCTCAAAGCAAAAGACCCCGGACCAGAACCGGCCCGGGGCGCAACGCTCCTAACGCAAAGCGACTTACTTCGCCATGCTCGACTTGATGAACCCGGCGATGGCGGTCAAAATGCCGCCGCTGATCAGCCCGGTCACGCCCTGCCCGGCCAGAGCGGCGACGTCGATGCCTCCTGCCGTGGCGCCTGTGGCGCCCATGCCCGATACCAGCCCGCTCAATCCCGGGATCTTGGTTGCCAGCCAGGTGCCCGCCAGCCCGCCAATGGCGCCTGCGATGCTGTTGCCGACCGGCCCGAGGTCGACCTTTTTGATCAACTGCGCGATGACATTGCCGCCGGCTCCGCCGGCGATGAGCTGCACGATCAGTGGCAGAATTGCTTCCATGATATTGTCCCCTCAGTGGCCGCATGTTTGCGTTTCCACACGAAGATGTTACCGCCGAACCTGTCCCAACAAAAGGACAAGCCTACTGCCAGACCCTGTCACCACTCCCCCGCATTGATGGCGCGAACCGACGCGGAGATTGCTGATGCCGGGCGAAGCGGCTTATGGTCAAACCCGACCGATGCAGACCAAGACCAACGAATCAACAGCCATGCCTTCACCCGTTCAAAACCCTGTGGCGCTGGTCACAGGTGCCAGCGACCGCGTCGGCGCAGCCATCGCCCGCCACCTGGCCGCTCATGGCTACAGCGTCGTCATTCATTATCGCTCGGACCCGGCCAAGGCGAAGGTCGTGCAGAACGAAATCACTGCTGCCGGCGGCCGTGCTGCAATCGTTAGGGCCGACATCGCCAGGCGCAGCCAGCGCGCCACCCTGATCGCCAAGGCCGCCAAGCCGTTCGGCCCGCTGACCGTGCTGGTCAACAACGCCTCGGTGTTCGATCCGGACAGTGCCACCGACCTGACAGAAGAACTCTGGGACCAGCACTTCGCCGTCCACGCCGAAGCCCCGATCTTCCTCGCCCGCGATTTCGCCCGGCAACTTCCTGAAGGCTTCAAAGGCAATATCGTCAACATCATCGACGAGCGCGTGCTGCACCTGTCCCCGGCCTATTTCAGCTATACCCTGTCCAAATCCGTGCTGTGGACGGCTACCCGCACGCTGGCCCAGTCTCTGGCGCCCACTATCCGCGTCAATGCCATCGGCCCCGGCCCGGTGCTGCCACATGCGCGCCAGACCGACGCAGCCTTCGAGGCGCTGGTCAAAAGCCTGCCGCTCGGCATGCACGCCGGCCCCGACGCCATCGCCGAAGGTGTGCTGATGCTGCTCAACACCCCGTCGATGACCGGCCAGATGCTGGCGCTCGATGGCGGCCAGCACCTTGAATATTCCGCCCGCCGCGGACCGACGCCCACGCCATGACCGACGAAATCCCCCAACTCGGGCCGGAGGTGATCAAGGCCTTCGTCCGCACCCTGCCCACCGCGCCTGGCGTCTATCGGATGATCGATGCGCAGGGCGAGGTGATCTATGTCGGCAAGGCGCGCAGCCTCAAGTCGCGCGTCACCAACTATACCCGCCCCGAGGCGCTTCCCGTCCGTATCCAACGCATGGTCGCCTCGACCGCGAACATGGAATTCGTGCGTACCGAAACCGAGTCCGAAGCGCTGCTGCTCGAAGCCAATCTGATCAAGCGCCTGAAGCCGCGCTACAATGTGCTGCTGCGCGACGACAAGAGTTTCCCCTATATACTGATCGCCACTGATCATGAGGCGCCCGAGCTGACCAAGCATCGCGGCACCCGCCGTCGCAAGGGCAACTATTTCGGCCCCTTTGCCTCGGCCACTGCCGTTGCCCGCACCATTGCCTCGCTGCAAAAGGCGTTCCTGCTGCGCAATTGCTCCGACAGTTTTTATGCCGCCCGCACCCGCCCCTGCCTGCAACACCAGATCAAGCGCTGCGCTGCCCCCTGCACCCGCGAAATCTCCGTTGAGGGTTATGCCGAACTGGTCGACGAAGCCAAGGAGTTCCTCTCCGGCCGCTCGCAGGGCGTGCGCGACCACATGCAGCGTGATATGGCCGCCGCCGCCGAAGCGCTGGATTTCGAGCGTGCCGCCCTGCTGCGCGACCGCCTCGGCGCGCTCGCCCTGATCCAGAGCCAGGGCGATGCCACTGCAAAATCCGTCGAAGAAGCCGACGTCTTCGCCATCCATCACGAAGGCGGCCAGTTCTGCGTGCAGGTGTTTTTCTTCCGCGCCTTCCAGAACTGGGGCAACTATGCATTCCGCCCTCGCGCTGACTCAGAGCTCACCGATACCGAAGTGCTGGAAGCCTTTATCGGCCAGTTCTATGAAAGCCGCACGCCGCCACGTCTGGTACTGATCAGCCACGAACTGGCCGAACCAGACCTGATGGAAGAAGCGCTGAGCAGCCGCGCCGAGCGCAAGGTCTACGTCGAAGTGCCCAAGCGCGGCGAAAAGCGCGATCTGGTCAATCACGCGCTCAACAATGCCCGCGAAGCCCTCGGCCGCCAGCTCGCCGAAGGCGCCACCAACCGCACGCTGCTTGAAGGGGTCGCCGAAGTCTTCGGGCTTGATGAAGTGCCCCGCCGCATCGAAACCTACGACAACTCGCACATTTCCGGCACCAACATGGTCGGCGCCATGGTCGTGGCCGGCGAAGAGGGCTTTTCCAAAAAGCACTACCGCACCTTCAACATCAAATCCGACATCGCCGCCGGCGACGATTTCGGCATGATGCGCGAAGTGCTGACCCGCCGCTTCACCCGCCTGACGAATGAAAGCGACGAAGCAGCCGAGGACGAAAACACCGGCATGCCCGATTGGCCCGATGTGGTGTTCATCGATGGTGGCGCCGGCCAGATGAGCGCGGTGCGCGGCGTCATCGCCGAAATGAACCTGCCCAAGGAAGTGATCTTCATCGGCATCGCCAAGGGCGAGGAACGCGACGCCGGCCGCGAAAAATTCTTCATGGAAGGCCGCGAAGCCTTCATGCTGCCGCACCGCGATCCGGTGCTGTATTACGTCCAACGGCTGCGCGATGAAGCCCACCGCTTCGCCATCGGCACCCATCGCGCCAAGCGCAAGAAAGACCAGATCAAGAACCCGCTCGATGAAGTCGATGGCATCGGCCCCACCCGCAAACGTGCCCTGCTCAACCATTTTGGCTCCGCCAAGGCCGTCGGCCGCGCCAGCCTGCAGGATCTCGAGGTCGTCCCCGGCATCTCCAGCGCCATGGCGCAGCTGATCTACGACCATTTCAATCGCACGGATTGAGATTACCTCTTTCCTACCCTCGCCCCTTGCGGGAGAGGGACAGACTTTTCGCGTTCAGCGAAAAGTCAGGGTGAGGGGTTGCTTCCGCAAACGTGGAGCCAAGAAAGACACCCCTCATCCGCCCTTCGGGCACCTTCTCCCGCAAGGGGCGAAGGTAGAGCGTTATCACTACCCCCCTCTGGCAAGTCATTGAACAAAGGCGTAAAATCTCCGCCAAAAGGAGCAACCCAACGATGCTTCACGCCGTTCCCACGCCGGATCATCAACCGCATAACGAGCCGGGTGTCGTCGCGGCCAGCGTCTATGCCAATGGCACGAGGCTGGCCGATATTGCCGTCGATGATGCAGGCGGATGGGCCCATCGCCCCGGCCACGTGGTCTGGATCGGCCTGCTCGAGCCGTCCGGAGACCTGCTCGCCCGCGTTCAGCGGCAGTTCGGCCTGCACGATCTGGCCATCGAGGATGCCGCGAAGGCCCACCAGCGCCCCAAGCTCGAACAATATGGCGACTGTATCTTCATCGTCGCCCGCACCGCCCATATGGCGGAGGGCCGCATCAGCTTCGGCGAAACCCATATCTTCGTTGGCAAAGGCTACATCGTCTCGGTCCGCCACGGCGCGTCCACCTCATACGCCCCGGTGCGCCAGCGCGCCGAATCTTGCCCGGCTGTGCTCAAGCATGGCGAGGATTACATCCTTTATGCTCTGCTCGATTTCATCGTCGACAACTACATGCCCGTCCTCGAAACCGTGAACAGCGAGGTCGAGAGCGTCGAAGACAAGGTGATTGCCGGTGAGCTTGGCCAGGGCGAAGTCGAACGGCTCTATATGCTGCGCCGCGATCTGCTGCGCCTGCGCAATGCCGCCTCGGCGCTGGTCGATGTCTGCCGCCGCCTGCAGCGCGTCGAAGTCCGCCCGATCGAAGCCACCATGCAGCCGCTGTTCCGCGACGTCACCGACCACATCCATCGCGTTCAGGACGAAATAGACACGCTGCGCGAAGTGCTGGCCTTCGCCTTCGAGGCCTCGATGATGGCCGGACAGGTGCAGCAGACCCACATTTCCAGGCGTCTCGCCGCCTGGGCCGCCATCCTTGCCGTCCCCACCGCCGTCGCCGGTATCTATGGCATGAACTTCGAATTCATGCCCGAACTGCACTGGCGCTTCGGCTACATCGCCGTCGTCGGCGGCGTCGCCGCCATCTGCTGCACGCTCTACTACCGGCTGCGCAAGAGCGGCTGGCTTTAAAGGAACGTCACCACCACGCCCTTGCTGGTCATCCCCGCCAGCTCGTCCGCATCCCAGTTGGTCAGCCGGATACAGCCATGCGAGCCGGTCTTGTCGATCAGCGACGGCTCCGGCGTGCCGTGAATGCCGAAGGTCGGCTTCGACAGCGCAATCCACATCGATCCCACCGGCCCGTTCGGACCCGGCGGAATGGTCAGCACACCGGTGTTCTCGCCCTGCTGGAAGTTGATCTTGGGATTGTAGGTATAGTTCGGCATCGGCGTCACCGACATGACCGTGTAGGTCCCGCTCGGCGACGGATTGTCTTCACTGCCGATAGTGGCCGGATAAGCCGCCAACAGCGTCCCGGCCGCGTCATAGGCCCGCACCTGCCGCAGCGTCTTGTCGGCCTCGATCCTGGCAACCGCGCCGGTGCGGTTCGCGCCGGTAATCACCACATCGATGTCTTCGCCGGCCACGAACTGCGCCCTGGGGTTCAGCGCCTTGAGAAAATCAATATCCATGTGAAACCGCTCGGCCAGTTCCTCCTGCAGACTGGAATAACCCAGAAAGCTCATCGTCGCCTTTTCGGCATAGTCCACCGGTGCTGGGGCGGTCAGCGCTGACCCATCCTCGGCGGTAATGCTGTAAACCCCGATCACCGGTTGATGCTGATCCAGCTTGGCCAGCACGTCGGCGCTGAGCAAACCATCGGACGGCAACCCCGCCATGATCTGGAAAGCCGCAATCGCCTTGGTCAGGTTGTCGCCGGCAAAGCCATCCACCACGCCGGGAGAAGCGCCCGCCTGGTCCAGCAAAACCTGCAACCGGGCAATCGCTGGGTTGGCATAAACCTTGGGCTTGGCTGGTGGCGCGGCCGGCGTCCCGTCGTCTGCAACAGCTGGCACCGGCACCGCCGCCGCCGGTTGCGCCCGCTCGGTCACATAGGCGGCCATATCGGCATTGTTGACGCTGTCGCCGGTCAACACCGGCGCAACCACCGCTGGCCCGGCTGGCGCAGCCGGCACCGGTTCTGCCGGCGTTACGGCCGGGCCGAACATCGCGTCCACCTTCTCGGCAGTAGTCTGCGCCAGTGCCGGAACGGCCATCCCGCCCAACAGCGCCGTCGTCAGCAAAATCTTGGTAAACAGTTTCATATCGACCCCTATCTACACAGAAGCCGGTCCAGCCTGAATGGTTGCCTAAACGGGTCCGCGCCCGCCTACACCTTCAAGTTATGGTAAAATTTGTATAAACTTTGGTTCAATAGAGGGCAGCCATTCTCCCTCGTGACAAAGCCATTTGGCCGCGCTATATCACTGCCCATGATCCGTTCCGTCGCCACCATCTCGTTCTGGTATTTTAGCTATCCGCTCCCGGCGGAGGCTAACGCGCGCTTGATCTGATCCACTCGATAAGATTGACCCCGAAGCCGCCGCCCGATCCCGAGGCGGCGTTTTTGTTTGCGCCACCTCAGCCCCCAAAGACCCTGAGGAGACCAAAGTGCTTAAATCAACCGACGACCTGCGTATTCTGGATATCCGCGAGCTTTCGACCCCGCTCGAAGTCATGCGCGAACTCCCCCGCACCGATGCTGCCACGCGCACGGTGCTCAGCGCCCGCCACGCCTTCCACAATATCCAGAATGGCCATGATGACCGCCTCGCCGTCATCGTCGGCCCCTGCTCCATCCACGACCCAATCGCTGCCGTCGATTATGCCAAGCGCCTCACAGCGCTCAAGGAACAGCTCGGCGATCGCCTCGAAATCATCATGCGCGTCTATTTCGAAAAGCCGCGCACCACGGTGGGCTGGAAGGGCCTGATCAACGATCCCGATCTCGATGGCAGCTTCAAGATCGACCAGGGCCTGCGCGTCGCCCGCGGCCTGCTGCTCGATATCAACAATCTGGGCCTGCCCGCCGCCGTCGAATTCCTCGATATGACCACTCCGCAGTATATCGCGGACCTGGTGTCCTGGGCCGCCATCGGCGCCCGCACCACTGAAAGCCAGATCCATCGCGAACTGGCCTCGGGCCTGTCGTGCCCCATCGGCTTCAAGAACGGCACGGACGGCAATGTCCGCATCGCGCTTGATGCCGTGCGCTCGGCCAGCCAGCCGCACCATTTCCTGGCGGTCACCAAGAACGGCCGTTCGGCCATCGCCTCGACCACCGGCAATGAGGATTGCCACATCATCCTGCGCGGCGGCAAAACCCCGAACTACGATGTTGCCAGCGTCAACGCTGTTTGCAGCGAAGCTGAAAAGGCCGGCCTGCCGCCGATCGTGATGATCGACGCCAGCCACGCCAATTCCTCCAAGAAGCCGGAAAACCAGCCGTTGGTCCTCGAAGATATTGGCAACCAGATGGCCGCCGGTGACCAGCGCATCATCGGCGTGATGATCGAGAGCAACATCGTCGCCGGCCGCCAGGATCAGGTCGAAGGCAAGCCCCTGACCTACGGCCAGTCGATCACCGATGGCTGCATCGATTGGGACAGCACCGTGACTGTGCTGGAGAAGCTGGCCGATGCGGTCACCGCCCGCCGCGCCACCACGAGCAAGCAGGTGGCCTGACCTGCCGCAAACACTGGATTGTACCTCCCCCTCAAGGGGGAGGCTAGGAGGGGTGTTCGAGGCACAATGTCAGAACCCAGCGTCCAGTCGCATGCACTGCTCTCGAAACGTCACCCTTGACCCCCCGCCCCCAATCTTGTCATCTCCGCCCATGGCCCAGACCTCGCAAATCACCAATATCCCCAACCTCATCACCTTTGGCCGCATCGCCGCCATTCCGGTCATCGCCTGGTTCGTCGCCACCGAGAACTGGACGCTGCGCATGATCGCGCTGGTGCTGTTTATCATCGCCGCCGCCAGCGACTGGGTTGATGGCTATCTGGCCCGCAAATGGAACCAGACCTCCCCGCTCGGGCGTATGCTCGATCCGATTGCCGACAAGCTGCTGGTCGGCGTGATGATCGTCATCCTCGCCTATGACCGCTCGATTTCCGATCTGGACCTGCTCCCGGCCTGCGCCATCCTGTTCCGCGAAATCTTCATTTCCGGCCTGCGCGAATTCCTCGGCAACACCAAGATCGTGCTGCATGTCAGCAAGCTGGCCAAATGGAAAACCACGCTGCAACTGGTGGCGCTGATCGTTTTGCTGATCGAACCGGCGCTGGTCGGCTTCGGCATTTACAGCGACCTGATCCTGTGGGCCGCCGGCATTCTGACCGTCTGGACCGGCATCGAGTATTTCCGCGCCAGCTGGCCCCATCTGGCAGGCGACGCCAAGTGAAAATTCTGTACTTTGCCTGGCTGCGCGAACGCCTTAATCGGGGCGAGGAAGAAGTTTCGCCGCCGGCCGAAATCCAGACCGTTGGCGATCTGATCACCTGGCTGGGCAGCAGGGACGAGGCAGCCGAACTGGCTTTCGAAAAACGCAGCCTGATCCGCGCTGCGGTCGACACCAAAATTGTCCCCCATACGGCCTCGATTGTCGGTGCCAAAATTGTCGCCTTGTTCCCGCCGATGACAGGAGGCTGATTTGGCCGTCCGCGTCTCCACCGATCCATTTGACCCCGGTGCGGAAACCAATGCCTTCCTCAAGGCCGGCAATGGCGCTGGCGCTGCGGTGACCTTCACCGGCGTGGTCCGCTCCAAACCGGATGATCCGATCACCGCGCTGACGCTGGAATGCTATCCCGAACTGGCGGTCAAGCAGCTCACCGCCATTGTTGACAAGGCCACCGAGCGGTTTGCCTTGCTCGCCGCCACGGTGATCCACCGCTACGGCGCCATGGACCCGGGCGAGCCGATTGTTCAGGTGATGACGTTGTCGCCGCATCGCGACGCCGCCTTCAAGGGCGCCGAGTTCCTGATGGATTATCTCAAGACCGACGCCCCCTTCTGGAAACAGGAAACCGGTCCCAGGGGTACGCATTGGGTCGAAGCCAAGGCCGAGGACGACACTGCCAAAGCCCGCTGGGAATAACGTCCCCGCGCCGTACTGGAGCGCCAGGCCTCGCTATGATATTTTGGCTCCAGGTAGTGGCCGCTATTGGCCGAAGTGCGTGAGGCCCCATGCCAGTCGCTGAAGTTTATCTCGATCCAGCCACGCTCAAGCGCTTGTCCACCCTTAAGACCTGGCGCACCGCGCTCGCCATTGCTTTTGACTGGGGTGTCATCGCCCTCTGCGTCGCCGCCTCACAAGCTGCCCACAACATTGTCGTCTATCTGGTCGCGGTCGCCATCATCGGCGGACGCATGCACGGCTTTGGCGTCCTGCTGCATGATTTTGCCCATTACCGCTTCATCGACAAGCGCAAGGCGCTCAGCGACTGGGTCTGTGAACTGACCCTGAGTTGGCCAATTCTGACCACCGTGGCCGCCTATCGGAGCAATCATCTGGCCCATCATCGCTATACCAATACCGACAAGGACCCCGATTGGATGTTCAAGCTGGGCAACCACAAGTTCACCTTCCCCCAAAGCTGGCAACATGGCGTCCTGACGCTGGCCAGCTATCTGCTGGTGATCGGCTCAGTGCTGGACGTTTTCAGCGTCGCCAAGCGCCTGAGCGGCGCGGAAAAACCGCCACTCTCCTATCGTCTGACGCGGCTTGGCTACTATCTGGCCTTAGCCATCCTGTTCACCCTGACCGGCAGTTGGATGCTGTTCGTACTTTACTGGCTGGTGCCCTATCTCACGACGTTTTTCCTGCTGATGCATATCCGCAGCGTCGCCGAGCATTTTGGCAGCATGGACTACAGCCATGAGCTGGGCAGCACACGCAGCGTCTTGCCGTTTTATTGGGAGCGGGCGTTTTTTGCGCCCCATAACGTCAACTACCACCTCGAACATCACCTTTATCCGAGCGTGCCGTTCTACAATCTGCCCCAACTGCATCAGGCGCTGATGGCCAACCCGGCCTATGTCTCCCGCGCCCACAATACGCGTGGCTATACGACCGGCCTCGTCCGCGAAACGCTGACCCGCGCGCAGCCAAGGCCAAACAGCGCCTGAAACAAAAACCCCGCCACATCGGGCGGGGTTTGCTCATTTCACATCGACAAATCTTACTCGGCAGCGGCGCGCTTGGGCTGCACTTCGACGTTGAACGCATCGAGCAGTGTCCGACAGCCATCGGCCGGCTTAAACTTATATTGGCCGATCTCGGAAACCGGCGTCACTTCCGCTGCAGTGCCGGTCAGGAAGCACTCGTCGAAATCAGCCAGTTCTTCGGGCATCATGTGCTTTTCGGTGACGGTGAAGCCATTGCGCTTGGCCAGATCGATCAGCGTCTGTCGGGTAATGCCGTTCAGGAAGCAATCCGGCGTCGGCGTCACGATGTTCTTGCCCTTGATGAAGAACACATTGGCGCCGGTGGCTTCCGCCACGTAGCCGCGATAATCCAGCATCATGGAATCGGCATAGCCATTGGCCATCGCCGCGTCTTTGCTGAGCGTGCAGATCATGTAAAGGCCGGCGGCCTTGGCCGACGACGGAATGGTTTCCGGCGAGGGACGTTTCCACTTGCTCCATTCCAGACGAATGCCCTTGAGCTTTTCCTCAACCGAAAAATAGCTCGGCCACACCCAGGCCGCGATCGCCAGATGCACCTTGTTGTTGCGTCCGGGAACGCTCAGCTCTTCCGAGCCACGCCAGGCGACCGGCCGGATATAAGCGTCGGTCAGGCCGTTCTTTTCCAGCACCTGGCGCTTGGCCGCTTCGATTTCTTCCACCGAATAGGGAATGGTGAAATCCAGCGTCTTGCCCGAGCGGATCAGGCGCTCGGTGTGCTCGCGTGACTTGAAGATCTCCCCGCTATAGGCGCGTTCACCTTCAAATACGCTCGACGCATAATGCAAACCATGCGTCAGGATATGAATTTTGGCATCGCGCCAAGGGGTGAACTGGCCATCGACCCAGATCCAGCCATCGCGATCGTCCATTGGCACGCCTGCCATAATCCTCTCCCATGGTTCTTGAAGCCGGGCCGGCTTGCCGCCTTGGCCCCAATTGCGCCGATCATGCCCGAGGCCCACGCCCTTGGCAAACCGCAAAGGCTTTGGGATAACAAACTCCGGCATCCGATGGGAAGACAATGGCAGCGAACAAAATAAGTGTCAACAAAGCTGACATAAATTTAGATCAAGCGGCCACCAGCCACATGCCCCTTGATGTGATGGGCCTGTTCTTTTTTGCCTATCGTGACTTCGTCGGCGATGCCGATGCGCTGCTGGAACGGCAGGGCTTTGGCCGCGCGCATCATCGCGTGTTGTATTTCGTCAACCTCAAGCCGGGCATGCCGGTGGCCGATTTGCTGGATATCCTCAAGATCACCAAGCAGAGCCTCGCGCGGGTGCTGCGCCAACTGATCGACAATGGCTATATCGAGCAGAAAACCGGCGCCTCCGACCGCCGCCAGCGCCTGCTCCACGCCACAGACAAGGGTCGCAAGTTCTTCGCCACCCTCTCGGAAACCCAGGCGAGCCGCATCGATTCAGCAATCGGCGCACTGCCGCCCGAAGCCGGAAAACTGGTGCGCGGCTTCTTCGTTGGCATGGTGGAGCCGGATGATCGCACCCTGCTTGATCGGCTGAACCTCACCGGTGGCCTGTAAAGCCCCATTAGTATCAGTTCGCACACAAAGTTAATTTGTAGCGCCCGGCACCCTCGTGTAATTGCGTGATGCATGTCCTGGGTGGGGGCGATTCCCCGGAAAATCGCGGCAAAACGGTGTTCCTGGAAAAAATCAACGCTGACCTTCCGCCCACCGCTGGCGGTATAGAACACTCGTTGGCCAAGACCGCCGACAGTTTGGTTCTGCTTGCGTTTGAACAAGATGACGTCAGCCATCTTATTGCCGCCGCCGATCTTTATGAGGGCGTCCTCAATGGCACAAGCCTGGTCCTCGGCAGCCTGAAGCGTGCCGAAGTCGAAAACAATGTCGGTTCAGTCCATTGCCTGATTGCCCAGCGCAGCCTGGATACTGCCATAGCCGCCGTCCACCTCGACAAGGCCGAAGGTTTCCTGAAATCGGCGCTCACGGCGCGCAGCCGCAAAGTCGCCCCGCTCGATTGGGCGGTAACCAGCACCAATCTGGTGATTGTCGATATGGCCCGCTACGGCCAGACCCGGCAGGGCGTCTATCTGCTTGCCGCCAATCTGCGGCTCGATGATGCAACTGAAGAGTTCCAGCGGCAGCAGCATACTGCCAGCCTGCAGTGGGCCCATTCGGTCCGGGAGCATCTGGAATTGCTGCGAAAACCGCCGCAGGCCTAGAGACCGTTTGGAAACTCGCTCTGGAGAGTCGGCTGGTGTGGTTTTCGAGAAGTGATGAGCTTCTTGAAAAAGGTCCGGTGGACCTTTTTAGCGAAGAACGCCCCTAGAGCTACGCTCGAAGGGCTATGGCGCAGCGTACGTTTGGTACGTGAGCACCGGAAGCGGAGAAAATCGCGTCAGACGACCGCCAGAGTAGAGTTCACAAACGGTCTCTTAGCCGCGTCCGAGTTCTTCGCTGCGCTTGCGGGCGGCATCCACCGCTTTGTTCATCAGGGCCACCAGCCCGTCATCGGCCATCAGTACCGCCAACGCGGCCGCCGTCGTGCCGTTGGGCGACGTCACATTCTTGCGCAATGTCGCCGCCGATGCCGGATCGGCCTCCAGCAATGCGGCCGAACCGATCACGGTCTGGCGGGCAAAGATTTCGGCCTGCTCATCGTCAAAACCCTGCCGCCTGGCGGCCTCGGCCAGTGCTTCAACCAGGTAAAACACATAGGCCGGGCCGGAACCCGACACCGCCGTTACCGCATCGAGCTTGGCCTCGTCGTCAAACCACACCACCTGCCCCGCTGCACTCAGCAGCGCCTCGGCTATGGCTTTATCGTCCGGCGTGATCGCCGCCGGCACCGCCCCGGTAATACCCTTGCCGATCTGCGCCGGTGTATTGGGCATGGTGCGGATCACCCGCTGCGTACCCAGCCCATTGGTCAGCGTTGCCAGCGAAACCCCCGCCGCAATCGACAGCACCAGTGTATCTTCGCGCACCACCGGAGCGAGCCCTGCCAACACCGCGCCCATGATCTGCGGCTTGACCGCCAGGATCAGCACGCGTGGCACCACATTGGTCGCTGCTGCCTGCAATCGCACGCCATTCGCCTTGGCAAAAACAGCCACTTCCGGCGCCGCATTGGGATCGACCAGCACCAGATTATCTGGCTTTAGCCAGGCGGCCAGCCAGCCCCGGGCCATAGCCATGCCCATCTTGCCCGCGCCGATCAGAACGACGGGGCCAATGGTCGAAAGATTTGTTTGAGTCACGCTTCGCCTACTGTCTCGAACATCACATGGCTCAGCGCGTCGGCGGCGGTCTTGCCGGCCCAGACGACGAACTGGAATGCCTGATAATACAGATCGCAGCTATCCGATGCCGAGCGCAACAGCGCTTCGCACTGTTGTGGCGTCACTTCCGCCCCGCCGGTCAACAGGTGGGAATTGCGGAACAGCACCACGCCTTCCTTGTTCCAGATATCGAAATGGCCGATCCACAGCTGTTCATTGATCAACGAGATCAATTGCTTGACTTCGCTGCGCCGGCCATCAGGCACCCGCAGGTCGAACGCGCAGGCGATATGGAGCGACTCGAGGTCTTCCATCCAGTTGAACGAGACGTGGTAATCGCTCCAGCCGCCGCGCACCGAGATGGAAATCTCGTCGGCGTCCTGGCGCTCGAAAGTCCAGTCATTGATCGCAGCAATATGCTCGATGATATCGACCGGATGGATGGTCCGATCGGGCTCGATCTGCAGAAGTGACATTGACGGGTTCCGTCCTGGCAATTCGTGTGTGGAAGCGCCCGGTTGAGCCGGACAGCCTACGCAAGGGGTACAAAATGAACTTGCCGCACGCCTGATAGCCTACGAATCGTCCTCATGAATGGACCCTATACCCCCTCACTGATTCAGGGGACGCCGAGCCGACACAGGGCCGTAATCTCTTGTGGATGATCGGACCACCAAGGTTAACAGAGGCTTAAGACCAAGGTGTTCTAGCCCGTGTGTGGCTTTCGGCACGCACCGAAAGGAATACAACAATCCGTTGAAGCAGCCGCGGCCGACGCTAGAGCGCGTCGAGATTGCTTCCAGTACGAGTCGAAAATGGTGAGTTACGAGAACCGGAGCGGAGCGTACGTCGGTACGTGAGCACCGGAAGCACAGAAACCATTTGCAGGCCGTAATGGAGGCAATATCGGCGCGCTCTAGAACAACCCTTCGGGATCGGTCCATCCGGTCAGCAGCGCCGGCATCCACTGCGCGAAGCCATTGGCCTCGGCCTGCCGCGCCGCAGCATGGTGATCATATTCCACCACGCGAATGCTGGTCAGCCATTTGCCATTGCGCTTTTCCACGATCGCATAGCGCGCATCGGGCGAACCATGGACCAGTTGCAGCCCGACGCTACCCGGATTGATGATCAGCCGCCCATCGCGCAACCGCACCGACCGGGCGATATGGGTATGACCGCACAACATCACCGGATAATCGATGCCTTCGGCATGCCGCATGATGGTTTCTTCCGCCGGCAGGGTCGTCATCCGGTCCTGCCAGTAATTGTCCAGCCAGACCTGATTGTCGCTTTGCGGCGTGCCGTGGCACAGGAAAATCTCCTTGCCGTAAACCGCCGTTGCCGGCATGTCGCGCAGCCAGTCCCGATGCACCGCCTTGAGCCGCATCCGCGCAAACCGGTCTACCGGATCGAGCGATTTTTCCGAAGTCTGCACCAACCAGCGATCGTGATTGCCGCGGATAACCGGACCATCCAGCGCCATCAGGCGGTCAGCGCACCCGACCGGATCAATCGGCCCACTGACATGGTCGCCCAGGCAAAGCGTCGCATCGACGCCCTGGAAGCCAATATCTGCCAACACCGCTTCCAGCGCCGGCAGATTGCCATGGACATCGGAAATGACGGCGACGCGCAAACGCCTACTCGGCCTTTTTCTTCGGCTTCAAGGCGGCGATCTCTTCGCGCAGCTTGTCGATCTCTTCGCTCTGCACCTGCACCAGTTCGCGCAGCGCATCGAAATCGGCGCGCTTGACCAGGTCCATGTCGCCCACAAACCGCTGTGCCTGCGATTTGACGACAGTTTCCACCTCGCGGCGCACGCCATCGGCTACTCCGGCGGCCTCGTTCATCACCCGGCCCAGGCCGTCGAAGAGTTTGCTGTTCTGGTTCATCGCACACCTTTGATCGCGTGGCGGCGCTCCTTGGCGCCTTTCCCGATATGTAGGCGAGCCCGCCCGACTTGACCAGAGCAAGCGAAGCGGCAATGGTCCGCGCCAAGACGCGGAGCCCGAAATTGCCCTTTCCCGATATCAGCCCAATCGCCTTCGCCATCGGCCCGTTTTCGGTGCGCTGGTATGCTCTTGCCTACCTCGCCGGTGTCGGCCTTGGCGCACTCTACGGCTATCGCCTGCTGGCCAAGAAGTCGCTCTGGGCCGATAATGCGCCTCCTTTTGCCGCACCCGACATCTTCGATTTCGCCTTCTGGGCAGTCGTCGGCATCGTACTCGGTGGTCGCACCGGCTATGTGCTGTTCTATAATCTGCCGATCTACCTCGCCCATCCGCTGGAAATCTTTGCAGTTTGGGACGGCGGCATGTCCTATCACGGCGGCATGGCCGGCTTGATGATCGCGGTGATGCTGTTCACCCGCTCCAAGGGCGGCAACCTGCTATCCTCGCTCGATCTGCTCGGCGCCGTGGCCACCATCGGCATCTTCCTCGTGCGCATCACCAATTTCATCAATGCCGAACTCTATGGCGCGCCCACCAGCCTGCCCTGGGGCGTGATCTTCCCCACCGATCCGATGCAGGTCCCCCGCCATCCCAGCCAGCTTTACGAGGCGGCGCTTGAGGGCCTGTTGCTGTTCGTGGTCATCCGCTTCGTCACCCACGTCGCCTATGGCCTGCGCCGCCCTGGCCTGGTCGCCGGCATCTACGCCATCGGCTATGCCTGCGCCCGCATCGCCGTCGAATTCGTCCGCCTGCCCGACGAACAGCTCGGCTACCAGCTGGGCACCGGCTGGCTCACCATGGGCCAGGTCCTGAGCCTGCCCATCCTGCTCGGCGGCATTGTTCTGGTGATTTATGCGATGAGGCCGAAACGTGGTCGCTAGCGCGCAGAATCCCTCTTTCACCTCTCCCTTTGGGGGAGAGGTCGGCGCGCAGCGCCGGGTGAGGGGGCCTTACGTCGATACAGTGGCTCTCAAGGCCCCCTCACCCCAACCCTCTCCCCCAAAGGGAGAGGGAGACAAGCCGCAGAGCTAAACACATGACCTCCCTGCCCGATCTCATTGACACCCAAATCCGCGCCAATGGCCCGATGTCGGTGGCGTCCTATATGGGCCTCTGCCTTACCCACCCCGCCAAGGGCTATTATAAGGGCGCCGACCCGCTCGGTGCCGGTGGCGATTTCATCACCGCGCCCGAAATCTCGCAGATGTTCGGCGAGCTGATCGGCTTCTTCTTCGTCAATCTCTGGCAACAGATGGGCTCGCCCAAAGCCTTCACCCTGCTCGAACTCGGCCCCGGCCGCGGCACGCTGATGGCCGATATCCTGCGCGTCGCCTGCCGCGCCGAAGGTTTTCGCGACAGCCTCGACCTGCGCCTGTTCGAAACCAACCCCACCCTGATCGCCGAACAAAACGCCCGTCTCGAACCCTACGATCCCAAATGGGTCGACAGCTTCGACAAGATCGGCGCCGGCCCGCTGTTCGTCGTCGCCAATGAATTTTTCGATGCCTTGCCCATTCGCCAGTTCGTGCGCGGTCAAACCGGCTGGCATGAGCGCGTGGTCGGTCTGGTCGACGATCGCCGCGCCTTCGGCCTGTCGCCGACACCCATCCCCAACGCCGCCCTGCCCGACACGGTGCAGGACGCGCCGCTTCATGCAGTCTTCGAGGTCGCGCTGGCCGGCGGCGAAGTCATGTCGCGGTTAGCCAAAAACGTCTCTCGCCTCGGCGGCGCCATCCTCGCCATTGATTACGGCTATGCCCTGAGCCAAACCGGGGAAACCTTGCAGGCCGTCAAAAACCACGCCTATGCCGATATCCTCGCCGAACCCGGCGAGGCCGATCTCTCGGCCCATGTCGATTTCGAAGCCCTCGGCAATGTCGCCCGCAAGGCCGGCCTCGCCGTTCAACCGCTGGTGTCGCAGGGCGAATTCCTCAACCGCCTCGGTATCGGCGAGCGCGCCAAGGCCCTGAGCGCCGCCAATCCATCCGCTGCCGCCGGCATCGCCGCCGCCCGCACCCGCCTCACTGCCGCCGATCAGATGGGCACTCTGTTCAAGGCCTTTTGCGCCGCCAGCCCCGGCCTGCGGCCATCGGGGTTCTCTGAATGAGCATCCCATTCGAGCAGAGCAGCCGGTTGGCCAGTCTCTCTGGCCTGAGCCATGGCTTCCTCGGTCGTGAAGGCGGCGTTTCCACCGGCATCTATAAAGGCCTCAACGTCTCCGAAGTCGGCGGCGATGCCCCGACCCCGGTCACCGAAAACCGCCGCCGCGCCGCCGGTGCGCTAGGCTTCGAACCCCACCAACTCGCCACCCTCAAACAAACCCATTCCAACCGCGTTATCACCCTGACCGCGCCGCCCGAACCCGGCAGCCGCATCGATGCCGACGGCCACGTCACCGCAACCCCAGGCATCCTGCTCGGCATCCTCACCGCCGATTGCACGCCGATCCTGTTTGCCGACCCGGAAGCCGGCGTCATCGGCGCCGCCCATGCCGGCTGGAAAGGCGCCATCGACGGCATCATGGCCAACACCATCGCCGCCATGGTCGCCCTCGGTGCGCGCCCGGAGCGTATCATTGCCGCAATCGGCCCCACCATCAGCCAGCGCAACTACGAAGTCGGCCCGCACTTCATGGCCGATTTCCTCGCCCTCCATCCGGGCGGCCAGGAACACTTCGTCACGCCTCACAACGGCAAAGAGCATTTCGACCTTCCCGGCTTCGTCGCCGCCGAGTTGCGCAAGGCCGGTATCGGCACTGTCGAAGACCTGGCGCTATGCACCTATGCCGAACCGGAGCGCTATTTCTCCCACCGTTACGCCACCCACCATGGCCAGACGACCGGCAGGCAGATTGCGCTGATCGGGCTTCGGTAATCTTATTTTCGTGTCATCCATTTGTTGCGTTGCGAGTCCGGGCGTGACTCGCTAAAGCTGCGCTCGAAACTGGGTACGCCACTTCCCGCGTACATCACGAACAGGATCGCGCAATGAAGCTGGTCACCGGCAACTCCAATCGTGCCCTTGCTCAAGCCGTCGCCAGTTACCTTGAACTTCCCCTGACCGATTGTACCGTCAAGCGTTTCGCCGATAAGGAAATCTACGTCGAAGTCCACGAGAACGTGCGTGGCGAGGATGTGTTCATCCTGCAATCGACCAGTTTCCCGGCCAATGACAATCTGATGGAACTGCTGATCATCACTGATGCTTTGCGCCGCTCTTCAGCGCGCCGCATCACCGCCGTACTGCCCTATTTTGGCTATGCCCGGCAGGACCGCAAATCGGCCTCGCGCACCCCGATCTCCGCCAAGCTGGTCGCCAACCTGATCACCGAAGCCGGCATCAATCGCGTCATCACGCTCGATCTGCACGCCGCCCAGATTCAGGGCTTCTTCGATATTCCGGCCGACAATCTCTATTCCGCCCCAGTCATGGTCCGCGATATCGCCGACCACTACGACACCTCCAACGTCATGATCGTGTCGCCTGACGTCGGCGGCGTCGCCCGCGCCCGCGCCATCGCCCAGCGCATCGGCGCCGATCTCGCCATCGTCGATAAACGCCGCCCCCGCGCCGGCGTCTCCGAAGTGATGAACATCATCGGCGATGTCTCCGGCCAGCATTGCATCCTGATTGATGACATCGTCGATAGCGGCGGCACGCTGATAAACGCCGCCGAAGCCCTGCTCAAGGCCGGTGCGCTCGATGTTTCCGCCTACATCACTCACGGCGTGCTTTCCAACGACGCCGCCAAGCGTGTCGCCGCCAGCAAGCTCAAGGAACTGGTGATCACCGACTCGATCGAGGAGCTGGAAGCCAATTCGGCCCCCAATATCCGCCGCGTCACCATCGCCCCCCTGATCGGCGAAGCCATCGCCCGCACGGCGAGTGAACAGAGCGTGTCGAGCCTCTTGGATTAAGTCGCTTCGACGATCCATCAGTCGCCACTCGCGCCACCCCATCAGTCGGCAACCCTCACCCCTTGAGGGAGAGGGACAGAAATTCTGCGTTCAGCAGAATTTCAGGGTGAGGGGTCCTCTCCTCCGCATTGACCGGAGAATACCCCCCCATCCGCCCTTCGGGCACCTTCTCCCGCAAGGGGAGAAGGGAGGCACAGCGGCATCGGGCGTTCGCTCCCCAACAAAATCCCCACCCCTGTCGAAATCACCCCCCCTCGCGCGACATTCTCCTGAGAGCCTATGATCCCTCGCCAAGGAGAACCGAGATGCGCTACCTGTTGATGCTGTTTGCAGATGAAAACACCGGCCTTGCCATGCCGCCCGAGGCCATGGCGCGTGCAATGCAGACCATGGCCGCTTATGAGGATGCGCTCACGAAGGCCGGCGCCTTCGTGATGACCTCGCCGCTGGACCGCACGGCCAATGCTAAAACCCTCGCCATGCAGGGCGGCGAAGTGGTTCAGGGCGCCAGCGGCGCCTTCGTCAACGATGGTGGCGAATTGATCGTCCACGACGGCCCTTATGCCGAAACCCGCGAACAGTTTGGCGGTCTCTACATCATCGAAGCTGCCAACATGGATGCGGCTTTGGCGTGGGCCGCCAAGTGTCCGGCGGCGCAATGGGGCTCGATAGAGGTCCGCGCCATGAAGCCCGGTTTTTAGCGCCAGAAAAGAAATATGCGCGACCCAGTCGAAATCCCCCGCCATCTCGCGTCATTGTAGCATCGGGGCAAGGTGTTCCGACCACACACGGGAGACAATGATGAAATACATGCTGCTGATCCATGGCAACGAGTCGGTGATGAACACGGTGCCGGTCGACTCGACCGGCATGAGCCCGGCCTACGCCGCCTACAACGAAGCGCTGATCAAGGCCGGCGTCATGCGTGGCGGCGAACGCCTCCGCCCCACCACCGATGCCGCAACCATCCGCGTCACCAATGGCACGACCGAAGTCCTCGATGGCCCCTATGCCGAAACCAAGGAACAGTTCGGCGGCTATTACATGATCGAGGTCGATGACATGGACGCTGCCGTTGCCTGGGCCGTGCGCTGCCCGGCCGCCCAGCACGGCGCCATCGAAGTGCGCCCGATCTGGCCGACCCGCGGCGAATAAACTTTTGCGCAAAAACGTCGAACTGCGCAAACGCCCTCCGTCATTGTAGCGCCGGGGCATGGTGCCCCGGAGCCAACAACGCGAGAAAACCGATGAAATTCATGCTGCTGATCCATCACGATGATGTCGAACTGGCCAAGGCCGGCCCCGAACTCTGGGGCGACTACGCCGCCTTCAACGCCGCCCTTGCCAAGGCGGGCGTTGGCACCCCGGGCGAACGCCTCAATCCGGCCAAGACCGCCACCCGTGTCAGCGTCAAGGACGGCCGCAAGAAGGTGCTCGACGGCCCCTATGTCGACACCAAGGAGCAGTTCGCCGGCTACATGATCCTGGATGTGCCCACGCTCGAAGACGCCGTCGAATGGGCTGCCCGCTGCCCCAGCGCCAAATACGGCACCATCGAAGTGCGCCAGATTTCGCCGAAGGGCAGCTGATGCAGCAAGGCGATGAAGCAGGCCGCGCTGCCGAACGGGTTGCCCGCGAAAGCTATGGCCGCCTCATCGCCTTTCTGGCTGCCCGCACCCGCGATCTGGCCGGCGCCGAGGATGCGCTGGCCGACGCCTTTGCCGCCGCCCTGCGCCTCTGGCCCCGGGATGGCGTGCCCGACAATCCAGACGCCTGGCTGCTCACCGTTGCCCGCCGTCGCCAGACCGACGCTTTGCGCCGCCGCCAGACCCGCATAGCGGGTGAGGGTCACCTCTTGCTCATGGCAGATGAAATCGACGCCGCCGCCGACACCCAGGACGATATCCCTGATCGCCGTCTGGCGCTGATGTTTGCCTGCGCCCACCCCGAAATCGAACGCGGCATGCGCGCCCCGCTGATCCTGCAGACCATTCTGGGCCTGACCGCGCAAGACATCGCCTCGGCCTTCCTGATTCCGCCCGCCACCATGGGCCAGCGCCTCGTCCGCGCCAAAACCCGCATCAAGGAGGCCGGCATTCCCTTCCTCATCCCCGATCGTGAAGATCTGCCAGAGCGCCTCGATGCCGTACTCGAAGCCATCTACGCCGCCTATGCCAAAGGCTGGGGGGAAGTGGGCGAAACCGGCACGCCACAACTGGCCGAGGAAGCCATCTGGCTCGGTCGCCTGATCGTGCAACTGATGCCTGACGAGCCCGAGGCCAAGGGCATGCTGGCGCTGATGCTTTACGCCGAAGCCCGCCGCGCTGCCCGCCGCGATAGCGACGGCGCCTATGTGCCGCTCGAACAGCAGGACACCGCCCTCTGGGATGAATGGCAGATCGACATCGCCGAGACGCTGTTGCACCAGGCCAACCAGAGTGGCCCCTCCGGTCGCTACCAGCTGGAAGCCGCCATCCAGTCTGCCCACACCGCGCGGCGCGTCTTCGGTCAAGCCAATTGGCCCGCCATCGTCGCGCTCTACGATCACCTTTTGGCCCTCACCAAATCCCCCGTCGTCGCCCTCAATCGCGCCGCCGCCTTGGCCGAAACCGCCGGCCCCGCAGAGGCCTTCGCCCAGATCATCGCCATAGCCGCCGACAAACGCATGGCCGATTATCAACCCTACTGGGCCGCCCGCGGCCACCTCGCCGCCAAAGCGGGCGACAAGGACGACGCCTTCGAGTCGCTGACCGTGGCGATAGGGTTATCGACGGATGATGCGGTACGGGCGTATCTGCGCAAACAACTCGACGTGCTGAAAGACGGCTAACCGCTGCCGCCACAACAACCGGCCTACCCTCGCCCCTTGCGGGAGAGGGACAGAAATTCTGCGTCCAGCAGAATTTCAGGGTGAGGGGTTGTCTCCACAAACGCCAAACCAGGAAGCGACCCCTCATCCGCCCTTCGGGCACCTTCTCCCGCAAGGGGAGAAGGAGGAAGTCTTGTCAGGCCGCCCTCTCCGCTTGCTCCGCAACCACCTTTAGAGTATAGCCCGCGCCATGAAGCGCTGCTCACCCCTGGAGGACGGCGCGTATGGCGTTGTAGTGACCCATACACCAACCCATGAATGGAAATTCCATGGCTGCGACCAAAGAGCTCAAAGCTCAGGCGCGTTCGCTTGTCGGCAAGGGGGCCGCTCGTGAACTGCGTCGTCAGGGTTTGATCCCTGCTGTTATCTACGGCGACAAGAAATCCCCGGTTACCATCTCCCTGCCGTTCAAGGATGCCCAGCGGGCGATCTATGATGGCGGCTTTCTGTCCCACGTCATCACTCTTGATGTCGATGGTACCAAGCACTCGGTAATCCCGCGTGACTATCAGCTTGATCCTGTGAAGGATTTCGCGATGCACGTCGATTTCCTGCGCGTCGGCAAGGGCACCAAGCTCAATGTCCAGGTGCATGTGAACTTCATCAACGAAGAAGCGTCCCCGGGCATCAAGCGCGGCGGCACCCTCAACGTTGTGCACCACACTCTGGATCTGACGGTCAACGCCGACAATATCCCGGATTCGATCATCGTTGATCTGACCGGCCTGGATATTGGCGATGCCATCCACCTGTCCTCGATCAAGCTGCCGGCTGGCGTCACCGACCACAGCCACGAAGATGACCTGACCATCGCCACCATCGTGGCGCCGTCGGCTCTGAAGTCCACTGAAGGCGGCGAAGCTGAAGCCACTCCGGCCGCGTAATTTTCACGCCAGATTGTCTATTGAGCGAGGCGGCCCTAGGGTCGCCTCTACTTTTTGGAGAGCCCGTTTTGAAGCTCATTGTTGGCCTGGGCAATCCCGGCGATCAGTATCGCGGCAATCGCCACAATATCGGCTTCATGGCCGCCGACGCGATCCACCGTGAGCATGGCTTCGGCCCGTGGCGCAGCAAGCACAATGGCCTGCTCTCCGAAGGCAGCATCGGCGGCGAGCGCGCTTTGCTGCTCAAGCCGCAGACCTTCATGAACCGCTCCGGCGACAGCGTCGCCGCCACCGCCAAATTCTTCAAGATCGATCCCGCCGATGTCGTCGTGCTGTACGACGAACTCGACCTCGCCCCCGGCAAAGTCCGCGTCAAGGTCGGCGGCGGCAATGGCGGCCACAATGGCCTGCGCTCCATCGATCCCCAGCTTGGCCTAAACTACAGGCGTGTCCGTCTCGGCATCGGTCATCCGGGCAAGGAATTCGTCACCCACCACGTGCTGGGCGATTTCGCCAAGGCCGACCAGGCCTGGCTCGAACCGATGCTCGCAGCCATCGCCAAAAACGCTGGCATGCTGCTGAGCGGCGACGACAACGGTTTCATGAACAAGATTACTCTGGCCACCCAACCCGACGAACCAACCAAGCCAGAACCCAAACCCCAAAGCCACATCCGCCAGGCCCGCCCGACCAAGCCGCAGGTTGCCATCCCCGAAACCGGCCCCATGGCCGCCATACTCAAAAAGCTGTTCAAGGGCGATTGATCTTCGCTTTCTACCCTCGCCCCTTGCGGGACTTGGAGGTGGTGGCATCGCCACAAACCGCTCCAGTGGAGCGGTTTGAACCGAACAAGGACAGAAATTCTGCGTTCAGCAGAATTCCAGGGTGAGGGGTTGCTCCCGCAAACGCTGTGCGAAGTAAGACACCCCTCATCCGGCGCTACGCGCCACCTTCTCCCGCAGGGGGAGAAGGAAGATCGTGAACATTGACTTATCCCCCGATCCGCCACATGTCAGGGCCAACCAATTTCCGGAGTTTCCCATGGGTTTCAAGATGGGCATCGTCGGCCTGCCCAATGTCGGCAAGTCGACCCTTTTCAATGCGCTGACCCGCACCGCTGCCGCGCAGGCGGCTAACTTTCCGTTCTGCACCATCGAGCCCAATGTCGGCGAAGTGTCGGTGCCGGATGCGCGGCTGGACAAGCTCGCCGTCGTCGGCAAATCCGCCACCAAGCTGCCGGCTCGCATGAGCTTTGTCGATATCGCCGGTCTGGTGAAGGGCGCCTCCAAGGGCGAAGGGCTGGGCAACCAGTTCCTGGCCAATATCCGCGAATGCGACGCCATCGCCTATGTGCTGCGCTGCTTTGAAGATGGCAACATCATCCACGTCAACAACAAGGTCGATCCGCTGGCCGATGCTGAAGTTGTCGAAACCGAACTGATGCTGGCCGATCTGGAAAGCCTCGAAAAGCGCCGCAACGGCGTCGAAAAGAAAGCCAAGGGCGGCGACAAGGATGCCAAGCTGGTGCTCGACCTGATCGATCGCTCGCTGGTATTGCTGCGCGAAGGCAAGTCCGCCCGCCTCGTCGCCCGCGCCCCCGAAGAAGAAAAAGCCTTCTGGGAACTCCAGTTGCTCACCTCCAAGCCGGCGCTTTACGTCTGCAATGTCGATGAAGGCTCCGCCTCCGATGGCAATGCCATGACCAGGCTGGTGGCCGACTACGCCAAGGGGCACAATGCGGCGACCGTAGTGATCTCCGCCGAAATCGAGAGCCAGCTGGCCCAGCTCCCCGACGCCGAACAAGCAGAATATCTCGAAAGCCTCGGCCTGCACGAACCCGGTCTGAACCGGCTGATCCGCGAAGCCTATGGCCTGCTTGGCCTGCAGACCTATTTCACCGTCGGCCCGAAAGAGGCCCGCGCCTGGACCATCCACAAGGGCGACAAGGCCCCGGCCGCTGCCGGCGTCATCCATTCCGATTTCGAACGCGGCTTCATCCGCGCCCAGACCATCGGCTATGACGATTACATCTCCCTGGGCGGCGAAGTCCCCGCCAAGGAAGCCGGCAAAGCCCGCGACGAAGGCAAGGAATACGTCGTCAAGGACGGCGACGTCATGCTGTTCAAGTTCAATACTTAGGCCCGGCGGCTCCGCCGCGAAATCGCTCCAGTGGAGCGATTTCAGGGCCAAAGGCCATGAGGGCTACGCCCGAATGGCACGAACGCTCGATAAGGTCGTCAAATGTCTAGCAACCAGGCACCCGACAAATACGGCAGTTTCCGCGCCCTCTCGGCCTCCGAAGTCGAAGACATCGATTTCTCGATAGCCCTTTTCCAGCGCAACTCATCGGTTGCCATCCTTGCGCCCCACGGCGGCTGGATCGAACCCACCACTTCCGAAATCACCGCCGCCATTGCCGCGGATCGCTACTCGCTCTACCTGTTCGAAGGCCTCAAGCAGGCCCGGCCGCATAGCGACCTTCACATCACCTCGATAAAATTCGACGAGCCAAAGGCCGTCAACCTCGTCGTCGCCAGCGCCACCGTGATCACCGTCCATGGCCGCGCTGACGGCACCGACCCCTACACCGTCTATGTCGGTGGTCGCGACAAAGCCCTTGCCG
>NZ_JBDSUA010000009.1:0-36793 GCF_039927955.1 Devosia sp.
CCGGTTCACCCGCCGATCCAAACGCGCCTCCAAAACACTTCAGATGCTCGACGTGACACTTGCCCTGTTCTTCAACCGAAATCTCAAACTGAGTCCAAAGTGAACAGTCCCCCACAAGGGGGAGGGAGACCTGACTGCTGCATTGGGTGCCCGCGGAAAACCCGCAGTCGACACCCTCCCCCTTGTGGGGAGGGATCAAGGGTGGGGTTGAAGGGCCACGACGTTCGGCCACACCGCGCCGCGATCCCGCTTGACTCCCTAAATGTAATACAGTTACACGTAACATTATTACATTTGAGTTGATCGACATGCGGTTACAAAATTTCAGCCTGGCGCAGATTGGTGCCGGGGCGCGGATTGGGTTGGTGCTGGTGCCGGTGGCGCTGATCTGGCTGGTGATCTGGGCGCTGGTGCATTGATGGCGGCGATTTCGATCAATGACCTGACGCTGGGCTATGACGGGCATCCGGCGGTACACCATTTGCATGGGCGGTTTGATGCCGGGTCGCTGACGGCGATTGTCGGGCCGAATGGCTCGGGTAAATCCACCCTGCTCAAGGGCATTACCGGGGTGCTCAAGCCATTGGGCGGGGCGATCGAGCATGCCGGGTTTGGCGTGCGCGATATTGCCTACCTGCCGCAGAGCGCCGAGATCGACCGGAGTTTTCCGGCGACGGTTTCCGAACTGGTATCGCTGGGATTCTGGAAGCAGCGTGGACCGTTTGCCGCCTTGCGCGGGGTGGACCGGAAGGCGCTGGACCAGGCCTTGCAGGCAGTGGGGCTGGCGGGATTTGAACGGCGGCCAATCGATACGCTATCGGGCGGGCAATTGCAGCGGGCGCTGTTTGCGCGGGTGCTGTTGCAGGACGCGCCGATCATCCTGCTCGACGAGCCATTCACCGCCATCGACGAAAAGACCGTGGCCGACCTCATTGCGCTGGTACAGCGCTGGCATGGCGAGCAGCGCACGGTGATTGCGGTGCTGCATGACGTAGAAATGGTGCGGCGGGTATTTCCGCAAACGCTGCTGCTGGCGCGTGAGCCGATTGCCTGGGGCGATACGGCGACGACGCTGCGGCCGGAGAACCTGCTGAAAGCGCGGCAGATGACCGAGGCCTGGGACGCCAATGCGCCCTGGCACGACATCGGCGAGGACCATGTTCACGGCGATCACCATCATCATGGGCATCACCACCATCGTGGAGATGCGGCATGAGCTTGTATCAATTCCTGATCGAGCCATTCGTGCAGTTTGGCTTCATGAACCGGGCCTTGGGCGGGGCGATGATCCTGTCGCTGAGCGCGGGGCCGGTGGGCGTGTTCTTGATGCTGCGGCGGATGAGCCTGACCGGCGATGCCATGGCGCATGCGATACTGCCCGGGGCGGCAGCGGGATTTCTGGTTTCGGGCCTCGCCATCTTGCCGATGACTATTGGCGGGTTTGCCGCCGGGTTGATCGTGGCGCTGCTGGCCGGATTGGTGTCGCGCTTCACCATCCAGCGCGAGGATACGTCGCTGGCAGCATTTTACCTGATTTCGTTAGCACTTGGCGTGATGTTGGTTAGCCTAAAGGGCTCTAATGTTGACCTGATGCACGTGCTGTTCGGCACGGTTCTGGCGCTGAACAATGATGCGCTGGTGATGATCGGGGCGATTGCCACGATCAGCCTGTTCGGGCTGGCACTGCTATGGCGACCGCTGTTTGCCGAATGTCTTGATCCGACATTTCTGCGCAGTGTCAGCAAGGCCGGGCAAGCGGTACACCTGATGTTTCTGGCGCTGGTGGTGCTGAACCTGGTTGGTGGATTTCAGGCGCTGGGCACCTTGCTTGCTGTGGGCCTGATGATGCTGCCGGCGGCGGCGGCGCGGTTCTGGGTGCGCAGCCTGGAGGGCATGTGCGCACTGGCGGTGCTGTTCGGGGCGATATCGAGCTATTTCGGCCTGCTGATTTCCTACCATCTGAGTGTGGCGTCGGGTCCGGCGATCATTCTGGTGGCAGGCGCGATTTACGTGACGTCGTTGTTTTTCGGACGGCGCGGGGTGGTTTTTACCCGCGTCACCTCTCCGCGCCATCGCGTGGCCTGACACTCTTCCAACCAGGGATGCTTCAGATGACACTTCTGAAATCGACTTTGCTTGCCGTTTTTTTGGGGTCGATGGCGGCAACACCGGGGTTTGCGGCGCAGCTGCCAGTCGTCGCCAGCTTTTCGATCCTGGGCGATATCGTGGCCAAGGTGGGTGGCGACCGAGTGGCAGTGACCACCATTGTCGGGCCAAACGCCGATACACATGTGTATGAGCCAAAACCGTCCGACGCCGTAGCGGTGAGCAAGGCCAAGGTATTTTTCGTCAATGGGCTGGGGTTTGAAGGCTGGCTCGACCGGTTTGTAGAATCGACCGGGTTTGCCGGCCCGGTAGTGGTGGCCAGTGTCGGCGTCAAATCCCACACCATGGTGGATGATGGGAAAACCGTGACCGATCCGCATGCGTGGCAGAGCCTGAAAAACGGATTGCTCTATGTGAAGAACGTGGCGGCTGGGCTGTGCGCGGCGGATGGTGAGGGGTGTTCGACCTATGAGGCCAATGCGGCGACCTATTCGGCACAGATCACGGCGCTGGATGAGCAGGTGATTGCCGATATTGCGGCGGTGCCGGAGGCCAAGCGCAAGGTGATTACGACTCATGATGCGTTCGGATATTTTGGCGAGGAGTATGGCGTGCAATTTCTGGCGCCGGAGGGGATTTCAACCGATAGCGAGGCATCCGCTGCCGATGTCGGCAAGCTGATCGAGCAGATCCGCGCCGATGGGGTAACGGCGCTGTTCATCGAGAATATGAGCGACGGGCGGCTGATCGAGCAGATTGCCAAGGAGACTGGTGTTACGGTGGGTGGCGAGCTGTATGCCGATGCGCTGTCCGAACCCGATCAGGGTGCCGCGACGTATCTGGAAATGTTTGCGCACAATATCGCGCTGCTGGTGCCAGCCATGGCGGGAAAATAGGAGACTGCAATGAGCCACTCCCAGGATGGTCACGACCACGATCACAGCGGCCACGACCATGTTTGGGCCGATGATTTGACCAAGAACCAGGGTCTGGTGCTGGGAGCGCTAGCGCATTCGGAAGCGCCGCTTTCGGCCTATGACATCCTGGACCGGTTGCGGGAGAATGGCATCAAGGCACCGCTGCAAGTGTATCGCGCGCTCGACAAGCTGGTCGAGCGCGGACTGGCGCATCGGCTGGAATCGCTGAATGCCTTCGTGGCCTGCGCAGACGAGCATTGCCACCGGAGCGGCCTGATTGCCTTTGCGATCTGCGACGGCTGCGGCAAAGTCGATGAGTTCGCCGACAGCGTCATTGAGGACCGGCTGGGCGCATGGGCGGCCGGGACCGGATTTGTGGCCGAGCGGACGACGATGGAAATCCGCGGCAAATGCGCGGTGTGTGTGGCGGGTTAGGCTGCAACTCCTGGAACCTGCGCCGGCTGCGGGCGCAGAACCCCTCCCCTAATCCCTCCCTCAAGGGGGAGGGAACAGATCGAGTGTGCGGCAGTTGCCGCGTTAAGCGGCAAAACTCAGGAAATGTATCGCGGCGGCACCGTATTCACGGCGGTCGTCCATTGTGTAACCGGGCGGCAGAGTGATTGCCGCGTCGACGCTGTCCTCGAAGACCAGCGTGGCGCCGGGGGCGACCCAGCCGGTTTTGGCGATATTGGCGAGGGCAAGTTCGCCCAGGCCCTGGCCATAGGGTGGATCAAGGAACACCAGATCGAACGGCTTCATCGAGCCGGGCGGGCCCAGGTCGGTGGCGTCGCGACGCAGGAGCTTGGTGACGCCCCCTGCCCCGAAGGCATCGATATGATCGCGGACAATGCCCCGCGCTTCGGCGCCGGTATCGACGAAGGTGACATGGGCGGCGCCGCGCGATAGGGCCTCGAGGCCAAGCGCGCCAGTGCCGGCGAACAGGTCAAGCACCCGCAGGCCATCAAAGCTGGGGCCGAGGCGGCTGGCCAGGATGTTGAACATGTTCTCGCGCACCCGATCCGCCGTGGGGCGGATCGACAGGTCGGACGGCGAGATCAGGGTCTTGCCGCGAAATTTACCGGCGATGATACGCATCGGGCGATGTTGCCCTTATGGCTTAGGACGACGCGGACCCGCGGGACGACCTGCACCGCCCGATGGGCGGCCTGCGCCAGTTGGACGACCCGCACCGGTCGGACGACCAGCGCCACCGGTGGGGCGGCCGCCGGGTTTGCCGTAACCGCCGGGCTTGGGGCCACGCGCGGGAGCGGCACCATCGCGCTTGGCGTGCGGCTTGCCATCCGGGCGGGTCTTGGGCTTGCCGTAGGTTTTGCTTTCCAGGCCCAGCTCATCGCGCTTGGGGCGCTGGCGTTCGCCCTCGGGGCGGGTGCGCGGCGCAAAATCGCGCGGTGGACGATCACCCTGCGGCTTATCGCCGAAGCTGCGGGCGGGACGGCCGCCATCGGGCCGGAAGGATTTCGGCTTCTCGGAGAAATTGCGGCCGGGACGACCGGCGACCGGCGTGGGTGACTGGAAGCGTTCGTTTTCAGGACGAGTCCGCGGTGTGTAATCGCGCTGTGGACGATCGCCACGATCGCCTTCCGGACGGGTGCGTGGGGCAAAGCTCTGGCGCTCGCCTTCGGGGCGGGTACGCGGCGCAAAGCTGCGCGGACGTTCGCTATCCGGCCGGGTATTACGCTGCGGACGATCACCGAAATCGCGCTTGGGCCGCTCGGCAAAATCGGGGCGAGCCGGGCGTTCGCTGCGATTGCCGGAGGGCGCACCAGCGGGGCGGGCGCGATCCCCGAATGATTTTGCGCCGAAAGGCTTGGCACCGAACGGCTTGGGACCAAAGGACTTGGCGCCGAACGGCTTATCGCCCGCAGGACGATCCCCACGGGGCTTGTCGGCGAACGAGCGCTTGGGACGATCAGCGCCCGCTGCATCGTCGCGGCGCGGTCCGCGTGGCTTGTCATCGAAGGATTTGCGCGGGCCATCGCCACGCGGTTTATCACCGAAGCTCTTGCCGCCCGGGCGATCGCCGAAGGATTTGCCGGTTGGACGGTCGCCCTTGGGAGCGCCTTTGCCGAATTTGCCGCCGGCGTCGTCTTTGCCGGGCTTCTTGCCATAAGTCTTTGCCACGAATTCTTCTTCACGGCCGTCGTCAAAAATGATCTTGCGGGGTGGCGCCATTTCGCCTTCGTCACGCTCGTCAAAGCGCTTGGGCGCAAAACTGCGCTCCTGGCTGACTCGACCGGGACGATCCTGACGCGGCTTTTCCTCGCGGATTTCCTTTTCGGTCTTTTCGGCAGCATCGGTGAAGCGGAAACGCTGCTTGGCGATTTCAATGGTGTTGGTGCCGCGACCGGTCAGACGTTCGCGCATCGGGGTGCCGACCAGATCGTCCTTGGTGACCGGCATGGCGCTTTCGAAATCCACATCGGCTTCTTCGGCCAGACGCTTGCCCAGCTGTTCGCGCAGCATGGACGCCTTGACGGTTTCGATGCCGCCAATCGGGATATCGCCGAGCTGGAACGGGCCGAAGCTAACGCGGATCAGGCGGTTCACTTCGAGGCCGAGCGCGCCGAGCACGTTCTTGACTTCGCGGTTCTTGCCTTCGCGCAGGGCCATGGTCAGCCAGACATTGGCGCCCTGCTCGCGCTCGAGCGCGGCTTCGATATTGCCATAGCGGACGCCCTCGATCTCGATGCCGTTCTTGAGGCCATCGAGCGCAGCCTGGGTGACCGAACCATGGGCACGGACGCGATAGCGGCGCAGCCAGCCAGTGGCGGGCAGTTCGAGCACGCGCTTGAGGCCGCCATCATTGGTGAGCAGCAGCAGGCCTTCGGTATTGATATCGAGGCGCCCGACGGTGACGACGCGCGGCAGGCCATGGGTCTGCAGATGCTCGAAAATGGTGTCGCGGCCTTCGGGGTCTTTTTCGGTGACAACGAGGCCAGCGGGCTTGTGATAGAGCCAGACGCGGGTGCCCTGGCGAGCAGCGAGCGGGGCATCATCGACCATGACCTTGTCGCGGTCGGTGACGTTGAAGGCGGGGGTCAGGACTTTCTTACCGTTGACCAGGACGCGCCCGGCAACGATCCAGGCCTCCGCGTCGCGCCGGGAACATAGACCCGAACGGGCAATGACCTTGGCCAGGCGATCGCCTGCTGCCGGAGTTTCACTCATCGATTTTAGCCTTCATGACATGCGGGACCCAAAGGGGCGGCGCGGAAAAGTTCGCTCCGCCTGGTGGCGAAGCGCAGAGATAGGAAGGCTAATTACTGAACGTTGTTGAGGCGCGTATTGGTCTTGTTCAGATCGGTACTGATGATGCCGGTGGTCAGCGACGGATTGTTCTTGAGCGCCTCGCGGATTTCCGCCGGGCACTGATTGCTGTTGATCGGCACGAGCGAGCCATCCTTGGCCTTACAGATCGCGTCACGGCCGCCAACATCGACGAAGTAATCTTCTGGCGGCAGATACAGCGGACGCGCCCCGCCGGCCTTGATGTCCATATTGGCGGCGCGCATGCCTGCGGTCAGCTGGCGGGTTTCGGCTTCGGTCAGCGGACGGCCGGACAGCGTGCGCAGATCGACGACGCGCGCGTTGCGCAGGCGGGTCATATCGGCTTCGGTCAGGTTGGTGGTGTCAATCTGCACGCTGTCGCTATCGACCGGCAGCGCGCTGGCGACTGACGTGGTCGGGGCTGGCAGTTGCGTCCCATTGCGCGGCCAAGCCAGCGGCGCACGCGGCGTCTTGGGCTCTTCCTTGCCTGGACCCTTGCCGACAAGGCCGAAGCCCTGGGCGGTTGGCGTCATCACTTCACGCTCGAACGTGCCTGGATCGGTCAAGGCATTGGTGCCTTCGACGGTGGTGCAGGCGGCGAGCACGCCGGTGATCAGCAAAGTGAGCGCAACAAGCCCGGTCCGGGTGACGGCCGAAAGAGCAGACTGCCCGGTCAATCCAATACGCATGAAACGTCCCTTATGGTTCGGCCGCGCTTATAGCGCATTGTGCCGCCTAAGGCCAGATTCTGGCAGCAATGCGTTCACCACTGATTTACGACGCTGAAACGCTGGCTTTTCTGGGGCGACCCAGCCCCAGCAGATCAAGGATCAGCAGGATCACCCCCAGCGTGATGGCGGCATCGGCGAGGTTGAAAATGTAAAATCCGCGATCGCCGATGTGGAAATAAAAGAAATCGGCGACAGCGCCATAGAGCCAGCGATCCAGCGCATTGGACAGCGCGCCGCCAATGCACAGCGCCAGACCGATACGGATCAGGGCGCTATCGGCCCGCACCCACCAGAAGGATAGCGCGAGAATGGCGAGGATAATCACCGCGCCCAGCGCCCAGACCGGCAGGCTATCGAACAGGCCGTAGGAAATGCCGGTGTTCCAGGTGAGGACGTAATCAAAAAAATCGGTGACGCGGACAATTTCGCCGCCGCGCCAGTTGGTCATGGTGACCGGGACATAGCTGTATTGGGCGGCGCAGGTAGAGACGCCCGGCGTCAGGCACTCGGCGGCTATATGATAGCCCTTTTGCGCGCGGTCGATGCCGAAGGCGAGGACGCCGGCGACGAGGGAATAATAAATGGAGGGGAGGGTTTTGAGGTTCATGGCCGAGCACCGCCTTTCCTTCTCCCCTTGAGGGAGGAGGTGCCCCGCAGGGGCGGATGAGGGGTCAGCGATGGTTGTTTCGTCGGTGCCGACTGAGCCAACCCCTCACCCGTCTCGCGCTGCGCGCGATCCACCCTCTCCCTCAAGGGGCGAGGGGAAGGAAGTGAGTTGGCCGTAGCCACGATCACAGCCCCGCCGCAGCGCGTTCGCGCAGGGCCTGGGCGTCGCGCAGGGTAACGTCCGGGTAGTCCTTGTCGGTGCCCACTTCGGGCAGGATTTTCCACGAGCGGGCGCAGCGGGTGCCCTTGGCAAGGGCGGAGATCACCGAGATACCGGCGACGTCATCGAGGCGGAAGGCATCGTCGGGGCCTTCCGCACTGCCGATTTCGATGGACGAGGTGATGGCGATTTCGGCGAGGTCTTCGCCGGCCAAGGCAGTCAGCAGGTCTTCGTCGCTGATGAACACCTTGGGCGCAGCTTCGAGCGAGGAGCCGATGCGCTTTTCGCGGCGTTCGACTTCGAGCGCGCCGGTGACGACGCGACGGACGGTGCGGATCTTTGCCCATTTCTCGGCAAGAGCCTCGTTAAGCCATTCCTTTGGCACAACCGGAAACAGGCGCAAGTGGACGGACGAATCCTTGCCCGGGTGCCGTTCGAGCCAGACTTCTTCCATGGTGAACACCAGGATGGGCGCCAGCCACGCGGTGAGGCAATCGAACAGGTGATTGAGGACCGTCAGCGCGGCCTTGCGCTTGATCGAGCTGATCGGATCGCAATAGAGCGCGTCCTTGCGGATATCGAAATAGAACGCCGAGAGTTCGATGTTCATGAAATTCGACAGGGTGGAGACGATACGCTTGTAGTCGAATTCCTCATAGGCTTCGCGCACCTGGGCATCGAGCTGGGCCAAACGATGCAGCATCAGGCGTTCGAGTTCGGGCATGTCCGAAAATGCCACCTCGTCCTTGGGATCGTAGTGGGCGATATTGCCGAGCAGCCAGCGCAGGGTATTGCGCAGCTTGCGGTAGCTATCGACGGTGGTCTGGACTATTTCCTTGCCCAGACGCAGGTCTTCGGAATAATCGGCCGAGGCGACCCAGAGGCGCAGGATATCGGCGCCGTATTGCTTGATGATGTCCTGCGGGGCAACGGTATTGCCCAGCGACTTGCTCATCTTCTTGCCGTCGCCATCCATGGTGAAACCATGGGTGAGCACCGCATCGTAGGGCGCGCGGCCACGGGTGGCGGCGCTTTCGAGCAAGGACGAGTGGAACCAGCCGCGATGCTGGTCCGAGCCTTCGAGATAAAGCGAAGCGGGCCATTTCAGGTCCGGCCATTTCTGCTTGTTTTCCAGCACGAAGGCATGGGTCGAGCCGCTATCGAACCAGACATCGAGGATGTCGCGGACCATGTCGTAGTCGTCGGGATTGTATTTTTCCCCCAGAAACCGGGCCTTGGCGCCTTCGGCGAACCAGGCATCGGCGCCTTCGACTTCGAAGGCCGAGGCGATGCGGTGATCGACGGTGTCGTCGCGCAGGATATCGTTGGTGCCCTTCTTGACGAAGACCGAGATGGGCACACCCCAGGCGCGCTGGCGCGACAGCACCCAATCGGGGCGGTCAGCGATCATGGCGCGCAGGCGGTTTTGCCCGGCGGCGGGGTAGAATTTGGTGGCGTCGATGGCGTTAAGAGCCCGGTGGCGCAAGGTGTCTCCGGGTTTGCCCGCGATGTCGCGGTCCATGTAAACGAACCATTGCGGGGTATTGCGGAAGATCACCGGCTTCTTGGAACGCCAGGAGTGCGGGTACTGATGCTTGACGCGCCCGCGCGCTAACATCATGCCCCTTTCTGCTAGCGCCGCGATAACGCGGGCATTCGCATCACCCTTCTTACCGCTATCATCGATGACGCGTGCGCCATCGAAGCCGGGCGCTTCGGGTGTGTAGAAACCATCGTCGCCGACGGCATAGGGGATTTTGGTGTCGATGCCGCGCTCAGTGAGCAAGCGGCCCAAGTTCATCCAGATTTCAAAGTCGTCAAGACCATGGCCCGGCGCGGTGTGAACGAAGCCGGTGCCGGTATCATCGGTGACGTGGTCGCCGTCGAGGAGCGGGACGGCGAAGTTGTAGCCGTCGGCTAGGCCGCGCAGGGGGTGCTCGGCCAGCGTTGCGGCAAGCATGCTGGCGCTAACGCCAAAGACTCGCTCGTAGCCTTCGACCTTGGCCTTCAGCATGACCTCGGCGGCCAGCTTATCGGCCAAGATGTACTGGTCGCCGACGGAGGCCCAATTGCCATCCGCGGCTGCGGTGACGCGATAGAGGCTATAGGCAATCTTGCTGGAAAACGAGATTGCCCGGTTCGCCGGGATAGTCCACGGAGTAGTGGTCCAGATCACAATGTAGGGCCGAACGACCTTGCTGCCCGCCGCGGGTTCGACGTCGCCAAGCCGGCTAACCGGAAACTTCACCCAGATGGTGTCGCTCTCATAGTCCGCATATTCGATTTCGGCTTCGGCAAGCGCGGTGCGTTCGACGACGGACCACATCACCGGCTTGGAGCCGCGATAAAGCTGGCCGCTGGCGGCGACTTTCATCAGTTCGCGGGCGATCTGGGCTTCGGCGTCAAAGCTCATCGTCAAATAGGGGTTTTCCCAATCGCCGAGGATGCCGAGGCGCTTGAATTCCTGGCGCTGCACATCGACCCAATGGGTAGCAAAGGTGCGGCACTCCTGGCGGAATTCGTTGACCGGGACGGTGTTCTTGTCCTGGCCCTTGGCGCGGTATTGTTCCTCGATCTTCCATTCGATGGGCAGGCCATGGCAATCCCAGCCCGGCACATAGGCCGAGTTGTAGCCCAGCATCTGCATCGAGCGGGACACGAGATCCTTCAGCGTCTTGTTGAGCGCGTGGCCGATATGGATATTGCCATTGGCGTAGGGGGGGCCATCATGCAGGGTGAACTTGGGCCGATCCTTGGCCTGTTCGCGCTGGCGGCGGTAAATATCCATTTCTTCCCAACGGGCGAGCCAGCCGGGTTCACGGTCCGGCAGGCCGGCGCGCATGGGAAATTCAGTCTGCGGCAGGAACAGGGTGGCCGAATAATCGGTTTCGGTCGCGGCAGAGGTCTGGGTCATCGCGGGCAATCAATCGATGGAATGGATTTGCGCGCCTTGTAGCAAGGCGGGCGGATCGGGGCAAAGACTGATTTAGGCGCGCGCTGGCCGATGGCAAGCAGCTGAAGGTCACTGCGGCAGGCAGCGACCTTCAGGGTTGGCGATCAAGTTTCAGGCGGAGGCGGAGGCGGAGGCGGTGGGGGCGGTGGAGGCGGTGGGGGCGGCGGCGGGGTCGGATCCGGGTAATCCACGTGGGTGGACAGCGAGCCGTAAAACTCCACGCCCCGATATGGCAGGCAGTATTTGGCGTGTTCCTTGGGATTGGTGAACAGCAGGCCCAGGCAATCGAAAACGTGGGCCCAGCCGTGCTTAGGATGCTCTTTGACCACCTTGACTATGTGCGTGGGGGTTTTGGCCATGACGGCGGTTGGCAGCGCAAGCCCGGCAACAAGGGCAACGCCAAGCATGGCGGATCGACCAGCACGCATAGTGCTGGATAGGGAATATGCAGATTTCATCGGTGCTCTCCACTGACGCATGGACAGTCGCTGAAACTGACAAGCCGACAGCGGACCGCGCCACGTTGGCGGCGCAGTAGATGGTGCTCAGCGGTTTCGTTAACCTATTGTAAACCTTAGCAAAACTGCTTAGGTCGCTCCAGTTCGCCATCGAAAGATGCCTAACTGGAAAGGATAACGAGGGGCCGCCACGAACCTGTTGCCACAGGCCTGTAAGCAGATATTGTTGTGATAAATCAGCTCTTTAGCTGAGGAACCATTCGAGCGGTGAATTGCTCAACCCAGGCAAGAGCGGTGGTGCCTTCAGGAGACGAAGAAGCCGAGACGGGCGTCGAGGTCGCTGATCGGCTTGGCGTCGGCAAGCATGGCGCGGGCCTTGGCGCTGTCGCGATCCATGGCGGCGATCAGGTCGGGCAGGCCGGAGAACACTTCCTGACCCCGGATATGGTCGACCAGCGCGACCGACAGGGTCTTGCCGTAAATGTCTTCGGAAAAATCGAACAGATGGGCTTCGAACGGCGGCAGCTGGTTGTTGAACATTGGCTTGCCATAGGCGGCGACACCATCGATGCGGCGACCGTCGAGCAGCACCCGCACAGCGTAAACGCCCTGAGCCAGATGAAAACCCGGCGGCGTGCATAGATTTGCCGTGGGGTAACCGAGTTCGCGGCCGCGCTGGTCGCCTTTGACGACGACACCATCGACGAACCAGCGATAGCCGAGCAGGTGATTGGCGCGGGCCACATCGCCCTGATTGAGCGCGGCGCGGATCAGCGAGGAGGAGATGATCTCGACCCCCTCGCCGATCAGATCGAGGGTTTCGACGCCAAAGCCCAGCGCGATGCCGGAGGCCTTGAGGAAATCGGGCGTGCCACGGCGGCCACGGCCGAAGTGGAAATCGGACCCAACGATGACGCCATCAACGGCCAGCGCATCGATCAGGAAGCGCGAGACGAAATGTTCGGCCTCGATCTGGGAGAAATCACGGTTGAAGGGCATGATGACGATGCCATCGAGCCCCAGCGCCTGGGCCAGCCGGGCCTTGGCGTCGCCATCGGTGAGGCGGAACATGAAGGGCTCGGGCGCGAAAACATCGCGCGGATGCGGCTCGAAGGTCAGGATGATCGCGGGGACGCCACGTTCTTTGGCCCGCT
Source organism: Devosia sp. (assembly GCF_039927955.1). GTDB lineage: Bacteria > Pseudomonadota > Alphaproteobacteria > Rhizobiales > Devosiaceae > Devosia. The sequence goes on from NZ_JBDSUA010000009.1 coordinate 12,434, forward strand.
GCTTGAGCATGGACAGAACGTGCTGATGGCCCCGGTGCAGGCCGTCGAAATTGCCGATGGCGACCAGCGCGCCCTTGATGGAGGCGGGGACAGTGTCGAGGCCGGAAAGACGGATGAAATCGGTCACGCGAGGCAGGTTCCTGTGGCGGCGCGAAGCGGGGCGAAAGTGCATCGCCCCCGCTTAGATTGCAAGCCTACCAGGCAAGCCGGGGCAGGAAGGCCGCCAAGCGCGCGCCGCTGGGGGCGACGAGCGCTTCGACCGACGCCGAATCAGCGCCATCGACGAAATCGGCAGCGTGGATGGAGCCGGTGACGAAGAGCAGGTCGATCCCGAAATTGGCAGCACCAGTGGCATCGGTGCGCACACTATCGCCGATGGCCAGAACGCGGGATTTATCGAGCTTGCGACCGGCAGACTGTTCGGCGAGGCGCATGGCCTCATCGTATATCGGGGTAAAGGGCTTGCCGGCCATCTGCACCTGACCACCGCGCTCGGCGTAATAATCACCCAGAGCGCCGCCGCAATAGATCAGTTGGTCGCCATGTTCGACGATCTTGTCGGGATTGGCGCAGATCATCGGCAGGCCACGCTTAAGCCAGAGCCGGACGCGGGCGGCATAGTCGTCGGGGGTTTCATCATCGCTATCGAGATCGGTGACGACGACGACTTCGGCGTCTTCCGCCCTGCCCCGAATGACCCCGAGGCCTTCGTAAAGCGCATCGTCGGCGGTGGCGGGGCCGACATGGTGGATCACCTTGCCCTTGTAGGGCGCGATCAAGGTGCGGCTGGCATCGCCTGACGAGGCCATGGCGTCCCAGGCGCTGCGGGGAACGCCCATGTGATCGAGCATGTCGACGATTTCGCCGGAGGGGCGCGGCGCATTGGTGATGAAAACGACGTGGCCACCGTGGGCGCGATAGTTGACCAGCGCTTCGACTGCGGAGGGAAACGGTTCGATGCCGTTATGGACCACGCCCCAGACATCGCAGAGCAGCGCGTCATAGGCGGTGGCGAGCTGGGATAGGCCGGATTGTGTGGGCATGAAAACCTGCGCTTGGAGGCAATGGGTGGGATTTGGCAGGTTTGGGGAAATAATCAAGTCATGGGTGGGATGCGAATACGTCCCTCCTTCGCCCCTTGAGGGAGAAGGTGCCCAAAGGGCGGATGAGGGGTGTCTTGCTTAGCTCAGCGTTTGCGGAGGCAACCCCTCACCCTGATTTTCTGCTGAACGCAGAAAATCTGTCCCTCTCCCTCAAGGGGAGAGGGGTGACGACTGGGAGGGCGGTGGGCAGCGCCTACTGAACCTCGGCCCGCCTGGCGTTGGCCTGCGTCCTTGGCCGTTCGATCACCAGGTCCGGTCGCACCGGGCCGGGGGCGGCGATGTGGTTGCCCTGGACCAGGGTGATGCCGTCATCGAGCAGATCGAGGATTTGCGATTCGCTGGAAATGCCGGTGGCCATCAGGTCGACATTGAAACGGCCGAGATAGTTGGCGATGTCGGAGGGCTGGAAATCGGTATAAACGGCCGGCTCCTGCAGGAAGCGGCCGGCATCGACACGCAGCGAGCGGACCGATTGGGCGGCCAGTTCGGCAACATCGAGACGCAGCGATTTGACATTGGCCAGCGAGAAACCAACGCCCTTCTTGGCCATGGCATCGGCGACGGCGCGCTCGCCGGTGGTCAGGTTCAGCCAATCGGTTTCGTTGATCAGGAAGGTCATGCCGGGGGCGATGGCGCGGTTGGCCTCGATGGTGACAAGCAATTGTTCAGCGGAATCGGTCTGGCCCAGAGTGGCGCGCGACAGCGGGATGAACAGGTTGATCGGCTGGCCGCCGGTGCGGGCGCGGCGGCCGATGGTGACCGCTTCGACCAGCGCAATGCCTTCGATATGGCGGACCACATCGTCGCCCTTCTGGCGCGGCATGAAATCGATCTTGTCGGCCAGATCACCATCTTCGAGCATTAGGCGCGGCACCAGATCGTAACCGAACGGACGACGCTGCGGCAGGGTGACAACGGGCTGGATATGATAGATCAGGCGATTGTCGTCCACCGCCTGGCGCAGCATTTCGAGCGGAATGGTCGGCTCGGGGTCGCGCGGCGGCGGGGGCGGCGCGATGGCCGTGGTATAGGTGGTGGGGCGTCCGCCAGCGGCGGCATTGGCCTTTTTGGTGCGCTCTTCCAGTTCGGCGACGGCTTCGGCGACCTGCCGAATCACCGTGCCCAGCACCGAAATATCGGCCTCGACGCCTTCGAGGCGGCGGCCGGCATCGACATCGGCCAGGGCATTGATGCGCTGTCCGAGCACGGCACCGGCCTGGGCATCGGTCGAGAGCAGGCGCGACAAATCTTCGATGCCGCGCTCCAGCCGGGTCTCGGCGCGCTGGCGCAGGGAGCGTTCGACCAGCACTACGGCGACGCAGCCAAACACAGTCGCCAGCATGATCGATTCAAGCGGGGTGAAGGTCAGGCCGAAATAGGCCGTGCCCCCGATGCCGAGGCTGGCGAACGCGATGAAGGTATAGACCAATGCCTGCACGAGCGGACCTGCGCTCCATTGCCGAAAGATTCGGGCTATTTCTCTTAGCACCATGGCTGTGGGCAAAAAAGCGGGCTGGGCGCCCTATCGCCACTTGTCCGTACTCCATTTGCCCGGGCGTGCTGAAATTCAGTGATGGTGGCCTGCAAAGGGTGAGTTTCTGCGCTTCCGGTGCTCACGTACCGAACGTACGTTCCGCTCCGGTTCTCGAAAATCACCCTTTTCGGCTCACCCTGACGTGAATCTCAGCACGCCCCTTCGGCGGAACGGAATATTTACCCTGTTCGTCAACAATCAAAAAACCAAGGCGGCTTCGCGGACAGATATCGGGTCTGCGGAGGCGCAAGACGACTTCGAGTGGGGACGGGCCTTTATGCCGATGCTGAACCGAGCCGACCCAGAGTCCCAAGGGACGCTGCTGCTGATCGACCGGGACGCTGCGACCGCCAGATTGCTGGCTGCCGGCCTGTCAGGGTGCCTGGTTGCGGCGCCGAGAATTCAGGCTGTTGCCAATGGCAAGCAGGCGATCGAGGCGTTGCGCAGCGGCGCGTTCGATATTGTTCTGGCCGATCTTTCCAGCATTGCCGATGTCAGCGAGCGCACCGAGGATGTGGTGGCGCGGCTGGTGAAACTGGCCGAAGGTGCCTTGGTGCTGGCGCTATCGGACGGGGCATCGATTTCCGGTGCGGTAGCCGCAATGCGGGCCGGCGCCCATGACTATGTGGTCAAGCCGATCAATGGTCCGGGCATGGCAGCGCGGATCGGTGAACTGGCGCAGCGCCACGGCAAGACACTGAGCATCGAAGCGACGGCGCCCACTGGGGTGGCGGATTTTGCCGGCTTTATCGGCGCCTCGAGCGCCATGCAGTTTGTTTATGAGCAGATCGAGCGCATTGCGCCCTCTGCAGCGCCGGTGTTCATTACCGGCGAAAGTGGCACCGGCAAGGATGTGTGTGCCGAGGCGCTGCACGCCAAGGGACCACGGGTCGGCAAGCCGATCGTGGCAATCAATTGCGCGGCAATCCCGCGTGACCTGATGGAAAGCGAACTGTTCGGCGTGGCGCGCGGCGCCTATACCGGGGCGCATGAAGACCGCAAGGGCGCAGCGGAACTCGCCGATGGCGGCACGCTGTTTCTCGACGAAATCGGGGAAATGGACCTGTCGCTGCAATCCAAGCTGTTGCGGTTTTTGCAGACCGGGACGCTGAGCCGGGTTGGCGACGCCAGCGAGCGGCAGGTGGATGTGCGGGTGATCTGCGCCACCAATCGCAATCCGATGCAGTTGATTACCGAAAAAAAGTTCCGCGAGGATCTGTTCTACCGGCTGCATGTGCTGCCGATCCACCTGCCCCCGCTGCGGCAGCGGCCCACTGACATCATGGTATTGGCGCGGCATTTCCTTGAGCGCTATGCACGCGAAGAGCGCAAGGCGTTTTCCGGGTTCAGTTCGGAAGCGGCCAGCGGGCTGATCGCCAATGAATGGCCAGGCAATGTGCGCCAGTTGCAGAACCTGGTGCGCCGGCTGGTGGTGATGTTCGATGGCGGGGAAATTTCCGCCCTCATGTGCGCTGCCGCCGATATCGAGGGGCAAAACCGCGCCCCTGCCCCGGCGGTTCCGGTGCGCGACAAAACCAGCGCCATCCTGCCGATGTGGCAGCAGGAGCAGCATATCATCGAAGACGCGATTGCGCGGTTTGGCGGCAATATCTCGCTGGCCGCCGCGGCGCTGGAGATCAGCCCGTCGACGATTTATCGCAAACGCCAAAGCTGGGCGGAAATGGTCAGCGCGGTGGCGTGAGCCTACTTAGCCTTGGCTTCGGCCTTGACCAGCTTGTCGCGGGCAACGCGGGCGGTGGTGAAGGCACGAGCCTCGACGCCGACGGCGGAGCCGGATTTGACGACTTCACCGGTGGCATTGACGATTTCCCAATGCCAGTTGGTGGATTGGCCAGCGCCGCCCTTGGCGCGCAGCTTGATTTCAAGTTTTGAAGTGTTTTCGGTCATGGCGCGGCTTATGCCTGATACCGCGCACAATTTCTAGTCGTGCGTGGCATGATTGGTTCTAGTCGCGCGTGACGTGGTTGGATTTCATGGTCACTACGGCCAGAACCGTGGTTACGCCGACAATCATCAAAGCAAGCATTTTGAATTCCTCCTGAGGGGGACCAATGCACTTTGCGAACCGCGGGTTCCCAGATGTGATCAGCGGAGGCGGCCGGATCAGGCCGGATCGTGCTGGAATTTTATCTTGTCGCCCCAGAACGCCAGATGATCGCGGATCGGCTCGACCAGTGCGCAGGGGTTTGGATAGTACCAAACGCCGTCATTGCCGGTCGCGGTCAGGGTTTTGATTGTATAGTAAGATGCCTCGCCCTTGTATGGGCAAGTAGTATGAGTGCTGGACGCCTCCAGGATATCCGGGCGCACATCCTCGCGGGGGATATAGAGCCGCAGCGGCGCGCCCGGCTCATCAAGCTCCAAGGCATTGGTGGTATTGGCGATTTCGGCATCATCAAAGATGACGCGGATGCGGCCTGCAGCGGGTTTGATCTTGATATCCTTGGGCAGACATTGCGATGTCATGATTTCCTGCCAGTGCTGATTGCGTGATGATGGCAAAACCATCGGCCCGGCAAATGGTTGCGGCAAGCCATAATCGAACACATCGGCGTGTGTGGCGACCTTGACGCTCCGGGACCTGTCCACTATATCCCCGGTCAGCGGTTAGCACTCTACAATCGCGAGTGCTAACAAGCGCAAATTTGCAGTCAGCAACTGTCTCATAAGGAGCAAACATGAGCTTCCGTCCTCTGCACGACCGCGTGGTCGTCCGCCGCCTCGATGGCGAAGAAAAGACCAAAGGCGGGATCATCATCCCAGACACCGCCAAGGAAAAGCCCTCCGAAGGCATCGTGGTTTCGGTTGGTCCCGGCGCCCGTGACGACAACGGCGCCCGCGTCGTTCCAGACGTCAAGGCCGGTGATCGCATCCTGTTCGGCAAGTGGAGCGGCACCGAGGTCAAGGTGAACGGCGAAGACCTTCTTATCATGAAGGAATCGGACATCATGGGCGTCGTCGAAGCCTAGAAACCGCCCGCCAATTCCACTCTGGCGGTCAGCTGGCGTGGAACTGTCGAACAGTTCTCTACCCTTCGCTTTCCCCATTCATTCTCAAGGAGCGCCTCACATGGCAGCCAAAGAAGTCAAGTTCTCCACCGAAGCCCGCGACAAGATGCTGCGCGGCGTCAACATCCTGGCCAATGCGGTCAAGGTAACGCTGGGCCCAAAGGGTCGTAACGTTGTTATCGAAAAGTCGTTCGGCGCACCGCGCATCACCAAGGACGGCGTCACCGTCGCCAAGGAAATCGAACTCGAAGACAAGTTCGAAAACATGGGCGCCCAGATGCTGCGCGCCGTGGCCTCCAAGACCAATGACACTGCCGGCGACGGCACCACGACCGCTACGGTTCTGGGCCAGTCGATCGTCAATGAAGGTGTCAAGGCCGTTGCTGCCGGCATGAACCCGATGGACCTGAAGCGCGGTATCGATCTGGCCGTTGCTGAAGTCGTCGAAAACCTCAAGGCCAGCGCCAAGAAGATTACCTCGTCGTCCGAAGTTGCCCAGGTCGGCACCATTTCGGCCAACGGTGAATCATCGATCGGCGACATGATTGCCGAAGCCATGCAGAAGGTTGGCAACGAGGGTGTAATCACCGTCGAAGAAGCCAAGACCGCCGAGACCGAACTCGATGTCGTTGAAGGCATGCAGTTCGACCGCGGTTACCTGTCGCCTTACTTCGTGACCAATGCCGAAAAGATGACGGCAGTGCTCGAAGAGCCCCTGATCCTGCTGCACGAAAAAAAGCTGAGCAACCTGCAGGCGATCCTGCCGATTCTGGAAGCTGTCGTGCAGTCGCAGCGCCCGCTGCTGATCATTGCCGAAGACATTGAAGGCGAAGCCCTTGCCACTCTGGTGGTCAACCGCCTGCGCGGTGGCCTCAAGGTTGCAGCCGTCAAGGCTCCAGGCTTCGGCGATCGTCGCAAGGCAATGCTGGAAGACATCGCGATCCTGACCGGTGGCCAGGTGATCTCGGAAGACCTTGGCATCAAGCTGGAAAACGTCACTCTCGACATGCTTGGCACCGCCAAGAAGGTCGAAATCACCAAGGAAAACACCACCATCGTTGATGGCGCTGGTTCCAAGGACGACATCCAGGGCCGCGTTGCCCAGATCAAGTCGCAGATCGAAGAAACCACTTCGGACTACGACAAGGAAAAGCTGCAGGAACGTCTGGCCAAGCTGGCTGGCGGTGTTGCAGTGATCAAGGTCGGCGGCTCGACCGAAATCGAAGTCAAGGAACGCAAGGACCGTGTTGACGACGCGCTGAACGCAACCCGCGCAGCTGTCGAAGAAGGCATCGTCCCCGGCGGCGGCACCGCGCTGCTGCGCGCTTCGGCCAACCTGAAGGCCAAGGGTGCAAACTCTGACCAGCAGGCCGGCATCAATATCGTCCGTCGTGCCCTGCAGGAACCAGCACGCCAGATCGCCAACAATGCTGGCGACGAAGGCTCCGTGGTTGTCGGCAAGATCCTGGAAAATGCCTCGCAGACGTTCGGCTACAACGCCGCAACTGGCGAATATGGCGATATGATCGCCATGGGCATCGTTGACCCGGTCAAGGTGGTTCGCACCGCCCTGCAGGACGCAGCTTCGGTTGCCTCGCTGCTGATCACCACCGAAGCCATGATTGCTGAACTGCCAAAAGACGCAGCACCCCAGATGGGCGGCGGCGGTGGCGGCATGGGCGGCATGGGTGGCATGGACTTCTAGTCCACGCTTTCCCAATAAGGCTTCGAGGTCTCGTTACTTCCCAGTCACCGACTTCGTGGAAAGGCGCAGTGGAAACACTGCGCCCTTTTTGTTTGTTTGCATCACCAAAAGTGTGTATAATGCTACACACTCCGTAGGCGAGCTTCATATATGGAAAATAAATGAAGGGGTTTAGCCTTGGAAAGAAATAGCCGGAAGCTGATCAGGCTGCTGACGCATGACGGCTGGTATCATGTTGACGTTAATGGCGACCATCACCAGTTCAAGCATCCCGAGCGGGCGGGGCGAGTAACAGTTCCACATCCAAACAGCGACATTCCAATTGGTACTGTTCGCTCGATTTACAAGCAGGCCGGCTGGCTGAAGAGGTGACATGCGTTACGTAGCATTTGTCCACAAGGACCCCGATACGGACTATGGGATCAGCTTTCCGGATTTTCCCGGCTGTATCTCAGTTGGCGAAACCGTGGACGCGGTGATTGCCAATGGCACTGAGGCATTGGCTTTCCACGTCAGCGGGATGGAAGCAGACGGCGATGTCGTTCCGGATCCACGTTCGATTGAGGAAATTCGGAGCGACGCCGAATTCGCTGAAGAGCTTGAGGGAGCAAGTTTTGCCCTTGTTCATCTGGTCCGCGACCTTGGATCGACAACACGCATCAACGTTTCACTCGATCTGGGCTTGCTGCGGGCAATTGACGACGAAGCAAAGTCGCGCGGGCAAACGCGGTCAGCCTTTATTGCCTCCGCCGTGCGGCGCGAACTGGTGGAGTGAGTTTTGCCGCAAATCTGCCGTGGAGCGCAGGCACGGTCCGCCCAACGGGAGAGATACATGCGCGCCAGAATTGCGGCTTCGTTGATTGTTGCGGCCAGTTTGATGCCGTTGTTGCCCGCGAGTGGACAGGATCGACCGGATTATCTCGATGATCGATCTACTGCGTCGAGTGTGGTTGCGTCGTTTTACAACGCGATCAACCGGCAGGAATATTCGCGGGCCTATTCGTATTTCGGTATCGATGCAGCTGGCGCCTCTTATGAAGATTTCAAGGCGGGCTATGCCGATACCGCCAGCGTGAGCGTCAAGACCGGTGCGGAAATCAGCGACGGCGCAGCCGGGAGTACCTACTATACGCTGCCCGTTGCCATCGATGCGCAAAGCCGTGCCGGCAAGCATAAGGTCTTTGCCGGATGCTATACGTTGCGGCTGGTGCAGCCGGCGGTGCAGGACACGCCACAGTTTTCGCCGTTGCATATCGAGAAGGCCGCGCTGAAGGTGGCCAAGGGGAGCCTCGACATGCTGGTCGGGAAGCCTTGCGCGCCTTAGAATAGCAGAACTGGATTCCGGTCGGAGTTTATGCTCGGGCGCAAAGCGGCCCGGGGACCGGAATGACACCGTGGATATGATGGATTTCTGATGAAAACTCCGACCCGCCGCCCGACCAGTGCCATTGACCGCGCCGAGGCGGCGTTCAAATCCGCGACCAGCGCGCCAGCCGTGGAAAAGCCCAAAAGCGTGACGCCGCCGTCCGGCAAGGAAATGGTGACGCTGCGGCTGGACCGGGATGTGCTGGAGCACTTTCAGGATGAGGGTCCGGGGTGGCAGGAGCGGATCAACGCGGCGCTGCGCGCAGCCGCGGGCCTTGAGTAGGGTGCGCCGCTATTCACGTCAGGGTGGCCTCCAAACAGCGATTTTCTGCGCTTCCGGTGCTCACGTACAAAACGTACGCTCCGCTCCGGTTCTCGAAAACCACCGTTTTCGTCTCACCCTGACGTGAATTTCAACACACCCTCGCAGGCAATTTCTGCCGGCTTACCAAGCTTGCCGAATTATTAAATTGCGGTAACGCGCCCGTGATTGCCACACATGTTAAGGCCCTCTTAACCACGATGGCGCTTGCTGCCTGAGACCCCGATTTGGGGTTACGACAGCAGAGGGCAATGATGTCGATCTCAAGCACCAGTGCGAGCAGTGCGCTATCGCGCACCAATCGCCCACACTTCAAACCGCCCAGTTTTGAAAAGCTGGACGGCGATTCCGACGGCAATCTGACGCTCGACGAATTGCTCACCGCAGCGCCCAAGGGCGCTTCGGGCACCGACTCTACCAAACGCGCCGAACAATTGTTCAAGGCGATGGATACCGACCAAAGCGGCGGGATTTCCAGCACTGAAAAAGACGCATTCGACACCAAAATGGCGGATCAACGCCAGTCGATACAGTTCATGGCCCAGCAATTGAGCAGCCAGGACAAGGCAAATATCTTCTCCGCCACCGACAAAGACGGCAGCGGCGGGGTGAGCCTCGAAGAATTCTCGGCAGAAGCCGACAAGAGCAAGATCGGCGAGAACGGCCTGAAGAGCCTGTTCAGCATGATCGACGGAAACGGCGATGGCTCGATCAACGAAACCGAGTCCAACACCTTCTTCGACAAACTGGCTTCGGCGCTTGGTGACGAAGCCAAAGCTCAGGGCAAAGGTGGGCCGGGTGGTCCCGGTGGGCCGCCACCAGGTGGTCCGCCACCTGACGCGTCCGGTGACGACAGCAGCGACAGCTCTGCCGACACCACGCTGCTCAGCCTTGCCCAGAGTGCCTACAAGTCGACGTCAGACAAAACGTCAGCGGATTTCCTCGCGTCACTCCGCAGCCTGTTCAACGAAACGGCCTGACCGTCCAGACGAGCAATCAACTTTGCGCCCGCCCGAGCAATCGTGGCGGGCGTTTTCGTCCTTATCGGTCGGGGAGAGATTTGACAGTTGGGCAAGGGCGTTTCATTTTAGTGGCGCAGGCAAGGATTGGGGAGTTCGAGCAATGTTGACGCGCGTTTTGCTGGTGGTGGGTGTGGCTCTGGCTATGGCTGGTGGACAGGCCGAAATGGCCTACGCCAAGGAAAAGCATAAACCGACGGCGCCAGTGGAACAGGTTGCGCCAGTGCAGGACGCCGCGCTTGATCCGCACAATGCTGACGACCTGCAGGAGATTTTAGCTCAGGCGGATGCAGCGGCCTATCCGACCGATGGTTCGGCACCGGACTATGAAACAGCATTCAGGCTCTATTCGCTGGCCGAAGAAGTCGAGAACGCCACGGCGCTGAACGAGCTGGGATTGATGTATGATTTCGGCGATTTCGTTGCCGTCGATGACGAAAAGGCCGTGCAATATTACCAGCGCTCCGCCGATGCCGGCTCGATCGTGGCCAAGAATAACCTGGCACTGATGTATCAGGCCGGCGAAGGGGTAACGAAAGACTTCGAGCAGGCGATCTACTGGTTCCACCAGGCGGCAGACGCTGGCTATGGTTATTCGATGTATCAGCTCGGCAGCATGTATTTTGACGGCCGGGGCGTGGCCAAGGATAGTGAAGAGGCTGTCGCCTGGTATCAGAAAGCTGTCGATGCAGGCGAGCCCAACGCGCATTGGTCGCTGGCGCTGAGCTATCTTTATGGCGAGGGCGGCGTGCGCAAGGATACGCAGAAATCGGCCGAACTGGCCTATTACGCCCTGACCCATGGGGTGAAAGTGGCACTGGAGCAGCTGCAGCGCATCGGCAGCGCCGATACGTCACCAAACTTCCGGCGCAGCATGCAGCAGATGCTGCTGCAGGACGGGTTCTATGTCGGCTCGATCGATGGCAGCTTTGGCCCCAAGACCATGGCGGCGGTGAAGGCGGCGTTCGGAACGGCGCAGTAGGCTTCGCTCAGCGGAAGAACAGCAGGCGCAGCGCCAAGGCGATCGAGACCACCACGACCAGCGGGCGGATGAGCTTGGCACCGAAGCGGATGCCAGTGCGGGCGCCGATATAGCCGCCGATGAGCTGGCCGATGGCCATGGCGATAGCGGCGGGCCAGACCACGTCGCCCGACGGGATGAAGATGGTGAGCGCGGCGAGGTTCGAGGTGAGGTTGAGGATTTTGGTATTACCCGAGGCGCGGGTAAGCCCGAGGCCGAACAGCATGACGAAGCCGATGGTGAGAAACGAGCCGGTGCCAGGGCCGAAAATGCCATCGTAAAAGCCGATGGCGAAACCCATGAGCGGCACGAACCGGGCAAAGGGCAGACGTGCGGCCTTGTCGGCATCGGACAGGTTGGGCGCGAACAGGAAATAGAGCGCGATGCCGATCAGGGCGACCGGCACGGCGATGTTGAGCAACGAGATATCGATGCGCTTGACCACCAGCGCGCCGACGAAACTGCCGACATAGGTGAGCGCGATGGACGGCAACAGCGCCTTGAGCGTGATGAAACCGCGCCGCCAATAGGTGATGGCGGCCATGCCGGTGCCGAACACCGATTGCAGCTTGTTGGTGGCCAGCGCCGAGACCGGCGGCAGGCCGACCGAGAGCAGCGCCGGCAGCGCGATCATGCCGCCGCCGCCAGCAATCGCATCAACAAAGCCGGCGAGCAGGCCGACGGCGGCAAGCGCCAGCAGAACCAGTGGATCAAGCATATCAATGAGGGTCCGTGTGGCGACGACGCTGCATCGGATCGTCCGGCGGCGGCGCGTCGGCGATGCGGCGTTCGTAGAGAGGAATGTTGATCATCGAGGACATGAAGCCGCTCATCATCAACTGGAAGCCAGTGACCAGCGCGGTGATGGCGAGGATCATGGCCCGCATGGTGGTTGAGGCATTGAGCGGACCAAAATCGCGGGCCGCCCATTGCGCAAAGCCCCAGAGCAAAGCTGCGACGCCCAGGGCCATCAGCAGCATGGCCGCGAGCAGGATACGCTCGAGACTTAGCGCCTCCAGAATGTCATGATAGGTGCCGGAGCGCGGAATAAAGCCATAGCGCGAGGCAAAGCGTCGGCCGATCACCGCAAACGAAATCGACTGCACGCCGACAATGACGCACATGGCAGCAACGAGGAAAGTGTGCAGGCCAAACACCACGTGCCCGACACGCAGGGGGCCGACCAGCAGGATGGCGCCGGCCAACAGGCCAATCAGCGTCAGCGCGATGCCCGGATACAAAAACAGCCAACGCGGCGAGAACAGCAGCAGGAAGCGCAGATGCCGCCAGCCATCGCGAAAGGAGCGCAGATGGGGCGGGCGCGAGCGGCCATCCTTGCTCAGCGTGGTGGGCACTTCGGCGACCGGCAGGCCGGACAGCGTGGCTTTCACCAGCATTTCGGAGGCGAATTCCATGCCGGTAGTGCGCAGATTGAGCCCCAGGATCGCCTGCCGATCAAAGCCGCGCAGGCCGCAATGGAAATCGCTGGCGACGGTTTTGAAGAACAGTTTGCCCAGGAAGGACAACGCCGGATTGCCGATATATTTGTGATGCCATGGCATGGCTCCGGGGGCGATGCCGCCCTTGAAGCGATTGCCCATGACCAGCGCCTTGCCGGCGCGGAGTTCGGCCACGAAGGCGTCGAGATTGGCAAAGTCGTAGCTGTCGTCGGCGTCGCCCATGATGATGAAGCGGCCGCGCGCTGCCGAAATGCCGCCAGCCAGCGCCGCGCCATAGCCGCGCTCCGGGATGGGCTGCACGCGGGCGCCTCCGGCCGCTGCAATGGCCTGCGAGCCGTCGGTCGAGCCATTATCGGCAATCAGGATTTCGCCAGCAATGCCGGTTCGGTCGAGAAAACTCTGGGCCTTGGCGATGCAGATGGCGAGGGTTTCGGCCTCGTTCAGGCATGGCATCAGAATGGTCAGCTCAAGTGCGTCCGCCAAAACCCGTCCCCTGCCCAGCGCCTTATGGTTCTGCCGTGAATCGGGTTAGGTGGCAATGCGTTGGTGTTGACCTTATACACCTCCAATGTTAGTTAGGCATACACTTAACTATTTGGGACCGACATGAATCGCGAGATCGATGCAGGCGTGGTGACGACCCGGGTTCTGCCCTACACGCCGGAGGAAGTTTTTGCGGCGTGGACCGATCCAAAGATCGTGGCGCAATGGTGGGGTCCGGTTGGGTTCGGCGACGAGATCGAAACGTTTGATCTCTCGGTTGGCGGGCATTGGAAGCACGTGCTGCGCGGCCCGGACGGCAAGGGTTATGATAACCTGGCGGTGTTCACCGCGATCGAGGCGCCGCACGTGCTGGGATTTGCGCACTATCTCGGCTTCGAGCAACAGGGCACGCCGCATTATACCAATCTCACCCATTTTGCCGCGCATCCGGACGGGATGCTGCTGAGCATGCAGATGGTGTTTGAAAGCCAGGCCTATTTCGACGGGATCAAGCACATCATCCTGCCCGCCAACGAGCAGAATTTTGACAAGCTGGAGGCGGTGCTGGGCAAGGTTTATGGAGTGCGGCGGGAATAGCGCGGCCTAGAACTTCGCACTGATCCCGAGCTTTTCGAGTACGCCATCCAACTGACCCCGGCGGCGGTCGGTCCACTTGGCGGCGCGCGAGATGATCAGGTTGGCTTCGCTCTTGAGCAGCACGCCATCGTCGAGCACGCGCAGCGCGTTGGCGGTCAGCGTCGAGCCGGTGGTGGTGATATCGACGATGATATCGGCCACGCCCGAGGCGGGGGCCGCTTCGGTGGCGCCTAGGCTTTCCACGATCCGGTATTCGGCGATGCCGGCCAGCGCGAAATGCTGGCGGGTGATGGTGATGTATTTGGTGGCGATGCGCAGCCAGCGGCCGTGACGCGAGCGGAAATCCGAGGCGACATCGGCCAGATCGTGCATGTGGGTGACATCGATCCACGGCGCGGGGACAGCGACGACGACGTCAGCGCCGCCGAAGCCGAGGGCTTGAGCGAAGACGACGTTTTGTGGCCCGGTTTCCGAGGTTTCGTGGATCAGGTCCAGGCCCGTCACACCGAAATCGATGGAGCCGCGAATGAGTTCGCGGGCGATCTCCGATGCCGGAAAGAAGCGAACGGTGATTTCGGGATGGCCTTCGATGGCGCCGAGATAGGAGCGGGCGCCGCCGGGGCGGGTGATGGTCAGGCCCCTGGCGGCGAACCAGTCGCGGGTCAGTTCTTCAAGGCGGCCCTTGGAGGGGACGGCGAGGGTAATGCCGGTCATGGCGCGGTCTCCGCTTCGAGTCGGTCGACCCAGAGGGCGCAGCCGGAGGCGGCGATGGGCGCACGGGCGCCGAGGCGTTCCAGCAGCCGGTCATACTGGCCGCCGGAGGCGAGGACTTCGCCGCCCTGCCCGGTGATTTCAAAGACGATGCCGGTGTAATAATCGAGCCGGGGCGAAAAGCTGGCATCGAAGGTGACATCGGCATTGGGGCCGAGCGCGGTCAGGTGATGGCGCAGGGTTTTCAGCGGTGCGCTGAGATCGAGCCGATAGCGCCAGGCGAGCTGTTCGACGCGGACCAGCGCCTGCAAAGCGGGGCCGGAAATGGCGAGGTAATCGCCCAGCATTTTCAGCGTTTCCGCCGGAACGTGTTCGGCATCAAGCGCCTGCTGTTCGAGGTAGCGGTCGGCGATTTCAACCGGAGTGCGGCCTTCGGACAGGCTGAGGCCAGCGGCCACCATCTGCTCGGTGATGTCGTTGAGCAGCGTCTTCAGCGTGGGCTGGGCGGTGCGCTCCACATCTGGGGCAGCGGCGAGGCGGGCCAGCAGGCGCGTGAGCGCTTCGGTGTGGCCGAAGCGATGACGGATGCGCGGGCGCCATGGATCGGGCATGTCGGCCTGGGCCAGCAGGGCTTCGAACAACCCAACCCCGCCGAGACGGATGGCCGGAGCCTTGACCTCGAACAGCTCAAGCGCAGCGCGGGCGAAGGTGAACACCTGATCGAGCGCCACATCGGGATCGGTCTGGGCCAAAAGCTCAAGGCCCGCCTGATCGAATTCGGCGGGGCCATCGTCGCGCTGGCGAAAGATCGGACCGAGATAGCCGAAGGCGGCAGGCTTGCCGACGCCGTCGCTGATGTAGTTCTGCACGATGGGCAGGGTGAAATCCGGGCGCAAGCAATATTCGGCGCCGGTGGTGGACATGGTCAGCAGCAGGCGGCGACCGAATTCCTCGCCGGCGAGGTCGAAATAGGGATCGGCAGAGAGCAGCAGGGGCGGATTGGCGCGGGTGGCAGATTGCGCTTCGACCAGGGCTTCGAGGGCGGTGCGGCGTTCGGCGGGGGTGGTCATTGGTCGCACCAAAAGCGCGGTGTCATGCCGGCGCAGGCCGGGATCCATCTCGACATCTCAGGATAGGCCCCGGCCTGCGCCGGGGTGACACCGAGTGGGTTGAGCGTGTGGCGGAACATCACTGCTCTGCCAGCAGTTTCTGGATGGCCTCGACCAAACCGGCCCGTTCGCATTCGAACTGGCCGGGGCGGGCGGCTTTCCATTCGGCGTTGTCGGTGATGGCGGCGGCGGCCTGCGTGCCGGCGATCAGGTCCTTGATCTGGACTTTGCCGGCTTCGCGTTCCTGGCTGCCTTCGATGATGACGGCCGGGGCATTGCGCTTGTCGGCATAGGCGATCTGCTTGCCGAAATTCTTGGAATTGCCGAGGAACATTTCGGCGCGAATGCCGGCACGGCGGAGCTCCGAGACCATGGCCTGATAACCGGCAGTCTGGTCCTTATCCATCACCAGCACGACGACCGGGCCGACCGGTTCGGCGGTGGTGACGTTCTGGGTGAGCTTGAGCGCATTGAACAGGCGCGAGACGCCGATGGAAAAGCCGGTGGCGGGCACCGGTTCGCGGCGGAAGCGGGAGACAAGACCATCGTAACGGCCACCGCCACCAACGGAACCAAAAACAACCGGCTGGCCCTTTTCGTTGGTGACCTGGAAGGTCAGTTCGATTTCGAAGACTGGGCCGGTGTAGTATTCGAGCCCCCGGACGACGGACGGGTCCAGAATAACGCGGCCGTTGAAGCCGGCGGCGCTAACCAGACCGGAGATGCCGGCAAGCTCCCGCACACCTTGAAGGCCCACTTCAGAACTGCCGATAAGCCCCGCCAGAGTGTTGATAACGGCAACCACATGCGCGTTGCTGCCCTTTTCAACGCCTGCAGCGGGAGTGCCGCTGTCGATATAGCCGACGAGCGTAGCAATCTGCTCGGCGTTAAGACCGGCGCCTTTGGTGAAGTCGCCGCTTTCATCCTTACGCCCTGCCCCGAGCAGCAGCTTGACACCTTCGGTGCCGAACTTGTCGAGTTTGTCGATGGCGCGCAGCACGATGAGTTTTTGCTCTTCGGTGGCAACGCCAGCAGCCTGCAAGACACCATCGAGCACCTTGCGGTTGTTGACCTTGACCACATACTTCCCGGCCAACCCAAGCGCATCCATCACATCGGCCATCATCATGCACATTTCGGCGTCGGCTTCGGGGCCGGCGGCGCCGACGGTGTCGGCGTCGAACTGCATGAACTGACGGAATCGTCCCGGACCCGGGCGTTCGTTGCGGAACACGTAGCCCTGGCGGTAGGAGCGGTAGGGCTTGGGCAGGGTTTCAAAATTCTCGGCAAAGTGGCGGGCGAGCGGCGCGGTCAGGTCGTAGCGCAGGCTCATCCATTGTTCGTCATCGTCCTGCAGCGAAAACACGCCGGCATTGGGACGATCGGTATCAGGCA
Source organism: Devosia sp. (assembly GCF_039927955.1). Classification (GTDB taxonomy): domain Bacteria; phylum Pseudomonadota; class Alphaproteobacteria; order Rhizobiales; family Devosiaceae; genus Devosia. The sequence continues at coordinate 29,287 of NZ_JBDSUA010000009.1, forward strand.
GGAACTTGCCCAGCGTCTCGGTATATTCAAACAGCGGGGTTTCGACCGGATCAAAGCCATAGCGCTCGTAAACCGCCTTGATCTTGTCGATCATCTGCCCGACGGCGGCGATTTCGCCGGGGGTACGGTCTTCAAAGCCACGCGGCAGGCGTGGCGCGATCAGCCTGGTTTTTTCGGTCATTTTGGCAGTCCTGCAAACTCGGGGTGTTCGTAGCGGATCGGGGGTGGAGTGACAATGGTGGGGTTGGTGTTTGCGGAGGCGACTGAATTTGCAGTCGACACCCTCCCCGTTGCGGGGAGGGCGTCGACTGAGGGATCGAAAGGCCTACCGCGTGAAGCGGTCGAAATCGACCGTGGTGTAGCCCTGCTCGATCCAGTGCGGTCGACGCTGTTCTGGCGGCAGGCCGACATCGGCGCGTAGCCGGTCGGGCAGGTTGGGCGGCAGGCGTGGGCGGCTCCACCAGGCACGGAGCGCGGTGATGAGCACTTTGAACAGACCAAGCTGCAGCACAGCATTGGCGATGTGGGTTTCAGGGCGCAGCGCAACGCTACGCTGGTCAAGCGTGTCATAGGTCATGATGGTTCCGGTCGCGTGACGCGGCCGGCCTCTGTTGGGTTGGGAATGATGGCGGAGCACGGATCGCGAGCGAGCCGGATTCAGCACATCAGTTCAGTTGGGGTTTGAAAGTCCACGACCGGGGACCGGTCGATGCAGCGGCGCGTTGAGGCTTAGCCTCGGTGCCAACCGTGCATATGAGTGCCCTGGCGGAACGCGATTGCAATGACTGTCATGTGCGTCTCCCTTGGGGCTAGTGTGGACGTTTGATGTGTAACTCACGCCGACGTGTTCGCCAAGCGCGGATGCGGCGGGATGACGCAGAAGGGGCGCGGTGTTGCGGGGAAGACACAACCATTAGCGCCTTCCCTTCTCCCCTTGCGGGAGAAGGTGCCCGAAGGGCGGATGAGGGGTTTCTCCCTGAAAGTCAGCGCCTGCGGAAGCAACCCCTCACCCTGATTTCCTGCTGAACGCAGGAAATCTGTCCCTCTCCCGCAAGGGGCGAGGGTGAAGACTGCGAACTTGGCTAGGTCAGGGCCTCACCAGCGCGGTGCGTTCCGCTTCGCACTCGGCGCGGCAGAAGCAGCCCTGGATGTGGTCGTTGACCAGGCCCATGGCCTGCATGAAGGCATAGCAGGTGGTGGGGCCGACGAAGTTGAAGCCGCGTTTGCGCAGGTCTTTGGAGAGCGCCCTGGAGGCTTCGGTATGGGGCATGGCCAGCACCGAGGCGTGGGTGATGGTGGTAGGGCGAGTTTCGAGGTGGGGTTCGAAACTCCAGAAATAGGCGGCGAGCGAGCCGAACTCTTTTTGTACTTCCATGGCGCGGCTGGCATTGTTGATGGCGGCAACGATCTTGCCGCGGTGGCGGATGATGCCGGGATCGAGCAGCAGGCGATCGACGTCCTCATCGGTCATGGCGGCGACCCTGGGAATGTTGAAACCGTGAAAGACTTCGCGAAAACGTTGGCGCTTGCGCAGGATGGTGATCCAGGACAGCCCCGCCTGAAATCCTTCGAGGCAGATTTTTTCGAACAGGCGGGTATCGGAGGTGACGGGACGGCCCCATTCCATGTCATGATACTGAATATAGAGCGGATCGGCGCCAGGCCAGATGCAGCGCGGGCGCATATCGGCAGTATCAGTGGTGTGCGCGATTGACATGGGTAGCCTCTGGTTACTATGAGCCAGCCATAGTCTGTGGAAACACGCAAGTGATGGGACAGGGCGGCGAAGCCTTTCACCCGTGCCGAAACAGCTTTTGCCGGAGGGATAACGGCTGTGCAGATACCGGGCCGCTTACGAGCGCTAGTGGTAGACGACAATAGCTACGCGCGCGCCATCTCGACGGTGAGTTTCAACAAGATTGGCATCAGCCAGGTCGATGAGGCCGACAGCGGCGCGCAGGCGATACTGGCGCTGCTGAGCCAGGATTACGATGTGATGCTGATGGACTGGTATATGCCGGAAATCAGCGGCGCCGGGCTGATGCAGGTGCTGCGCGATCCACGGTTCGGGCCGGCCTGCACGCTTCCGGTGATCCTGATGACGGCCTATGCGAGCCGGGAGAACATTACCCGGGCCCGCGAACTGGGCGTCAACGAAATCCTGGTCAAACCATTCAGCGCCGAGCAATTGGGCGTTGCATTAGGCAAGGTGCTGGCGCCGTCGGGCGGGTTTCAGGCCGCCGCGACCGACGAATTCTTTCTCTAGGCAGCCGTTTACCGGATGTTCACCACGCCTGTCGGCAATGGCTTAACCATGCCGGTTCACGCCAAATTGGCCTTTTTTCGCAATGATCGGGACAGGCTGCGGATCGACCGCGGCAATCCCTGTTGTGCGAGTGCTGATATGGCTCCCCCGCGTATGGTTGCAAAAGGCGCGCTGGCGCTGTTGCTGAGTATTTCAATGCTGCCGGTGGCCAGCTTTGCCAATGGCATCCAGGCCAACAAGGTTTATTACACCCCACCTCCGGGCATGACGCTGACCAAGAATACCCCGCGCAACAGCCTGCAATTGCAGGCCAGTTACCAGGTCAATCCGGCGTTCCTGCGCCAGATCGTGCAATATCCGACGAGCGAGCACAGCGGCACCATCGTCATCAATACCGGCGAGCACTACCTGTATTTCGTGCTCGGCGATGGCCGGGCGTTGCGCTACGGCATCGGTGTCGCCAAATCCGGCTTCGAATGGAACGGCGTCCACCAGATTACCCGCAAGGCCGAATGGCCCGGCTGGACCCCACCGGCGGAAATGCTGCAGCGCCGGCCAGACCTGCCGCGCCACATGGAAGGCGGGCCGAACAATCCGCTGGGGGCGCGGGCGATGTATATCGGCTCAACGCTCTACCGCATTCACGGCACCACGGAGCCGTGGAGCATCGGGCTCAACGTGTCGTCCGGCTGCATCCGCATGACCAACACAGATGTGATCGATTTGTACGAGCGCGTAAAACTGAACACCAAAGTGATCGTTCTTTAATAAGGATTTTCCAGCACAGTGACACCCGGCCTGCTCAGGGTCGTTTCGGTATGGGTGCGGCTCGATGAATGCCTTGGTATCGCTTGTCAGGCGGTTCGGCGTGGACCAGCGCGGCGTCTTTGGCATCATTTTTGCCATACTCGCGGTGGTCCTTGTGGCCTTTTCAGGTGCGGTGGTGGACTTTGTGTCCCTGCAGCAGACGAAAACCCGCATGCAGGTGGCGCTGGATGCCGCCGCGCTTGCCCTGCAGAACCGCGTGTTCGACGTGCCGCTGAACGCCGCCGACATCAAGGCCAAGGCGCTGGCGCTGACCATCGAACGTGTCGACGATGCGCGGGTCACCATTACCATGGACAACCCGACAATCAACGTCACCGACGGTTCGCTGCTGCTGACGGCGCGTATGGACATGCCGACGATCTTTGTATCGCTGGTGGGCGTGCAGCATATGGGCGCGACGGTGCTTTCGCAGGCGACGCGCAAGAAGCTGGCGCTGGAAGTTGTCTTTGTACTCGACAATTCGGGGTCGATGCAGAATTCGGCCCGCATGACCAACCTCAAGACCGCAGCGGCCTGCGCCACCAATATCCTGTTCTATTCGGCCGTGGACGCGACGACCTGCGCCCCGGCCAGCGGTGCGACGCTGGTGTCCAACGTCAAGGTGGGCGTGGTGCCCTTCACCATATTCGTCAATGTCGATCCGACCAATTCCACCCAAAGCTGGATCGACAAGACCGGCGCGTCGCCGACCGCAAAAGACAATTTTGACTCGGACGACAATGACAGCACCGCTTTTGCCGGCCCGGTCAACCGGCTTGCCCTGTTTGCCAGTGTTGGGGAAGCCTGGCGCGGCTGCGTTGAGGCACGACCGCATACAGCCAGCACAGGCGGCGGCGCGCATTATCTGGACACCGACGATACGGCTCCAGTTGCGGGCAATACGCTGTTCGTACCGCAATTTTCACCGGACCTGCCGGACACCATAGCGTCGGTCGGCTCAGGCTATCAAAGCTATCTGAGCGACAATCCCGCAGCCTGCAAGGTTACCGGCAATTGCCAGTGGACCGAGACCAAAACCAAGTGTTCGTCCTACAGCAGTTGCAGCGGCGGCACGGTGACCAATGCCTATGTGCTGACGGGGGTCAACAAAGGATCGCTGAGCTGCACCTGCTCTTCCACGGCCCCATGGCTGACAGACAGCGGCACCAGCACCTATTCCGGCAGCGGCAGCAACCGCACCTATAGCCGCGTTCGCACCTGCGGCGTCTCCTACGATGCACAGGGTCTGTCCGACCGCGAACTGCAGGAGCGCCTGTGCAAATATAACGGTGCGGTGACCGGATCCGCGTTCTCGACCGGCCCCAATGCCGACTGCACGCGTGAACCGATCCTGCCGCTGACCAGCAATCCTGCCAACGTGCAGCAGACCATTACCGACATGATCGCCGATGGCGGCACCAATATTCATGAGGGGGCCGCCTGGGGCTTCCGGGTGCTGTCGCCCGGCGCGCCGTTTACCCAGGGCGCGGCCTATGGCACGGCGACCAAAAAGGTCATGATCATCATGACCGACGGCGAAAATACCGCCTACAATGTCAGCGGCAACAGCGTGCAGAACGCCATCCGCGCCATGAACGGCTCGATCTGGTATTCGGCCTATGGCTGGCCGTACAACCTGCGCCTTGGTTCGCTCACCAATCCGCCCAATGCGGACATGGTGACCGAAATGAACAATCGCACCGTGCAGACGTGTACCAATGCCAAGGAATCCGGCGCCGGCATCGACATTTATACCATCGGCCTAGCTACTGCGAGCGTCACCCAGAGTACGCAGGCCGTAGTGGAAACCATGCTAAAAAACTGTGCGAGTTCAACGGACAAGGCGTATTTTCCGGCAACGTCCGCCGAGTTGACGCCAGTGTTCAAGAGCATCGCTGCCCAGTTGTCGGCGCTGCGCCTGGCGCAATAGTATGGAAGCCGGCGCCAGAAGGCGCCGATTGAACTTTATACGCGGGTGAAGACCAGCGTCTGGCAGAGCACTGCCGCCTTGCAGCCCTGGACTTCGATGGAGTCCGGCCCGGTCTGGGTGATGGTGGCAGAGGCCTCGCTACCGTCAAACATCACGGTGCCTTTCCACTCGTTCGGAGCGCTCTGGGCTGCCTTGAGGACCTGCTTATTGACATAGGCAAGGTTCTCATCGGTGCGCGACTTGCCCTGAACGTCGAGCAGCACGCCGCACAGATCAGTTCCGCCACCGCACAGGGCGAACTTGAAAGCGGTACCAAACTTGTCTTTGAATTGCCCGCTGGGGTCTGCTGGCTGCGCCGAAGCGCTGGCGCCGCCAGATTCGGCATTTGCCGTAAGAGTTGGGCCAGAAAGGGCGACCAAAACGGCGCCCAAGGCAAAAGATGCCTGTAAAATCCTCATGACGTGCTCCTGTAACAACGCCGCCGCGGTTTGCTGCCGGCCACCGTTGCAGTGTTAATGCGCGTTTACCACGAAGGGTTGCGACGCAAGGACGATCTGTGATCGGCTTTGGCGAACAGGCGTTCGACGGCTTCAGGGTTCCTGATCGTCGCCTTCGTCTTCTGCGTCGTCTTCAAAACACTTCCAGAAGAACGCGTCGAGCTGGCTGTCCGCCTCGGCCTGACTGGTTTGGCGTGCGATCAGGGCAGCTTTAAGACGCGCATAGGACGAGCGATCGGCTGACGACAGGTTTTGCGCAATGGTGTCATGCCGCCGGAAGACTATTGCCATGGTTTTCCTGCCGAGCCGCGATGGCTGATCGTTGAAGCGCTGCCGGGTGGCAAGATGCCGGACGCCGGCGTGCCGATACGCAATCGGGTTGCGACGGCAATGGCGGTGGTACCACCTCTCGGGATCGAACCGAGGACCTCTAGATCCACAATCTAGCGCTCTAACCAACTGAGCTAAGGCGGCGAAAGCTCCCGCAGGGCGCCAAAGCACCCGAAAGCGCGCGGAACATAGGGCGGGAATCCGGCAATGACAAGCGCCTATTTCGACCCTGTGGATTTGCCGCATTTGTCTGGTCGCGCAGACGGATCGTAAGGTTTTTGCACTTAACCATGCCAGCGTTTGGATGGCCCGCCTGCACCCGGCTCTATGGACCCTGCCCGGTGCGCACTATATTGAGGAAGTGTTAAGTTTTCTGCCATTTTGTACCAAGCTGGCACAATGGCGAGCCGACCCCTGGGAATGGATCGCACGACCATATGACTGCCGACTGGATGACAACCCCGACCGGCCGACGCGTTTTGCAGCATGAGGCTGACACGCGCCCGGCATGGCTTTGGTCGCAGGATGGGTTGACCCTGTTGTGGTCCAACCCGGCTGCGGCGTTCTTCCTTGGCCGGATCAAGAAGCACGGCATCAAGCTGGCCCAGCCAGCCGCTCCGATCAAGGGCCAGGTGGCGCGCATTGCCCGGCTCGGCTCGCTGGGCCGTTCCAGCCTGTCACGCGTGCAGTTTCTGGCAGGCGACAAGCCGGCCTCTTCCACCTGTGCCTGTACACCGCTGGAATGGGAGGGCGGGCAGACCGCCGTGCTGATCGTTGGCGTTGACGCCATTGCGCCCGAATTTTTCGAGGACGAGGCGGACGACGCGCCGGTTGTGGCGACTGTGGCTGACGCACCGGAGGTGGTCGAGCCCCAGGCCGAAGCGCCGACGGCGGTGGTTGCTGCGAACGATAGTGCGACCGACACGGCGCCAGAACCGTCGGCCGATCCAATCGGGGCTATCATCGAGGCCGATCAGCATGCCTATGTCGAAGACCTTGGCCAATGGCATGAGGACACCGCGGCGGGTGACGAGCCGCACGTTGAACCGACGGCGGAAGCGGTCGAGGCGGTAGAACCGCAGCGCGATGTTCAGCCCGAAGCGGAAACTGCTGCTGCCGAACCAATCGCGCCCGAGGAACAGTTTGAGGCTGAGCCGGAGGCCAAGGCCACCGAGGCAGAAACTACGCCGGAGCACACCTGGGCGGCAGACCCAGAGTCGGTGACAACAGACGCGGTGGAGCCGACCAACGAGCCTGTCACCACGGACGAAAATACGCGGCCCGAGGCAGCGCCAAGCAGCCGGTTGACCGGCCTGATGGACCGGATGGCCAACCATGCCGATCTCTATTCGCCGCTGACCGACGCTGATGATCTGATGCTGTCGGACGTGGCCGCGGAGATGGCGGCCCAGGCGCCGGAATTGTTCCGGGTTATTGGCCGAGGTTTTGTTGCCGACGAGGCCGAGAGCACCGATGCCGAGGCCGATATGGCGGATGTGCAGCGGCTCGATGCGGACAGAGGCGCTTTGCCAGACGTAGCCGAAAGCGACCAGCAGGACTTGCAGACGCTGGATGGCGAAGGCGGAATGCTGCCCGAAATCGCTGCGGCCGAAGCGCCGGCCTTTGCCGAGCAGTCGGAAGCGTTGCGCGATATGGATAGCGCCGAGCAGAATGCCG
>NZ_JBDSUA010000010.1:0-64793 GCF_039927955.1 Devosia sp.
TTGCCCACTCGCCGATGTCGGCGAAGGCGTCGAGCTGGCGGAAGCTCTCGAGGTGCTGGAATTCGATTTGGACGACGTCGGGCAGGCCGCTGCCCGCCTGCAGGCCCGCACGGACCGCCTGATACTCCGGGTCGCCCTGGCCGGCATTGACGAGTTCGATCTGGATGCCCGGATGCGCGGCGTTGAACATGTCCACCTGAAGCTGGAGATCCGGCACCCACGACCACAGCACCACCTTGACTGGGTCGGCACCGCGAACTGCCGCCGGCAGGGCCGCTAACGCAACGCTTGCACCCGCAACTTTCAAGAAGTCACGGCGCTCCATCGTCCGCCCAAGCGGATTGAAACTCTTCGTCATTGAAGTCCTCCCCTCGAAAGATACGCTCTCGCACGATGCAAGGCGCATTTTTTCTTTCAGTTAGAAACTTAATACTGACATTGAGTTGCTGTCAATCGCGATCGATTGAACTTTAGTCGGCCATCACGAGGCTGTCGGCAGGGTTGAGCGTTGTCGCATCGAGCACCAGGCGCACCGCTCCAAGCACGATGTCGCGGTGCCCCAGCGCGCCTATCACGAGGCGTGGCGGGTCGTACACATTGCCCTTGAGGCGATGCCGCAGCACATCGAGCACCAGATCACCGCCGCCCACGATCCGGCCCGCCAGGACGATGATCTCGGGATTCATGAACGCAGCAACACTGCCCACCGCCATCGTCGCATAGTCGAGCAGTTCGGCCACGACTGGCGCGATTTTGCCCGCCTGCCGGTCGGTGACGGCAGCCAGGGTGAGCTTCCCCGCCGCATACTGCGTGTTGGCCTCTTCAAGCATCTTGGTCGCCTGTTCGGGGATGCCGAAAAAGCGCAGCGATTGCTTATCGCCCAGATGTTCGAACGGCCGCCCGGTGAGGTGGGGGTCATCGAGATACCAGCCGAGCTCGCCCGCTGCATGCGAGTGCCCGCCATAAAGCTTGCCGTCGATCACGACGCCCGCGCCGGCACCGGGCCCGATCGAGAGGCTCACGACGCTGTCGGCGCCACGCCCGGCCCCGAATCCCCATTCGCCCACGGCGGCCAGGTTGCGCCCGTTCTCGACAAAGACCGGCACATCGAATTTCTCGCTCAGCAATTTCCGAAGCGGAAAGTCGCGCCATCCAAGGCCCAGGGTGAGCACGACTTCGCCAGCGGGCTGTTTGACGATCGAGGGAACACCGATGCCGATGCCGCGAATTGTTTGGCCAGCCGGACGTGGCGCCCGCATTAGCCGCTCGACAAGGGAGGTGATCTTTTGAAGATTGCGTTCGCCATCATCGTCGGCCGTCTCGTGCATCTCGGTCTGCACGACGCCTTCCAGATTTGCGACCGCACCGTAGAATTCACCCTTGCCCGCTTCAATGCCGATAATGGCATGCGATGCGCCGCGGAACTTGACGCGTGCACGAGGGCGTCCCCGGACACTGGCCTCGTCAAACCCGTCATATGCCACCAGATCCTCGGCAATCAGATCTTCGATCACTCGCATCACGGTCGGAATGCTGATGTTCAATCGCGCGGCAAGGCTCGAAGGTGATGCCACTCCTTCCGTCCGGATCACGTCGACGACCGCCGATCGGTTCAGTCGGCGCAGAAGGCTGGATGTCGTGGGCTGGCGCTTCATGTACGGACCAGTGTGTGAGGGCCGGCTGCCCGGCAACGAGCGACGGCATAGACCAGAACGGAACCTGAGTCCGCCTTTTTCTGAAGACGCTCGACGCTGAGGGCTGAATGCAACTCAAGTGGCCGGTCGATAGCCGTGCTTTGTGCCGGCTTCGGGGGGCGCAAGATGCGGTCGTTATGGACCGACGAACGGCAGCTTTCGAGAATTCCAGGATCGGCTCCGAACGACAGGAATGGGGTCGGCTGCCGCCGCACCGAGGCAAAACCCGGACTTGGTCCGGGCGTAATTGATGGGAACAGCAATGCGTGCAACGTCAGAATTGTCCAGCGTGATGGCACATAAACGCCCATGATTGTGGGGCCGCGGGGCTAGCATGATGGCCAAAGCGAGTGGGCGGAAGAGCACCAGTCCTTTGCGCGAATTCATGTGCCCAACAGATCGCCGTTTCGGTTCATGGGTTCCACTGCCGTACTACCCCGACGCGCCGCCAAGCTTGTTGTACTGGTCAATTAGCGCCCTCACCTTTCAGGACCTCATGGATATTGCTAACTCGTTTTCTGCGAAAGGTTGAGCGCGGGTATGGCGGCTGGCTGATCAATGCAATTCAAATAACAAACGTTAAACGGGAATTAACGCCAGTCGTGAGATGCTGTTCGTTTCATTGAACCAGTCCGGATCGTGCAGCCCATGCAGCACAAACCGCTTCCGTCTCAAACTTTCCCTGCTGGCGATCCGCTGCTCACCGCCGCGCTTGCGAGCATGCCCTATGGCTTTTCCATCTGGAGTGAGGATAGGCGGCTGATCTTATTTAATCAGCATTATCTCGACATGTATCGCTTTCCATCCGAGCGTGTAAGGGTCGGGATGTCCCTGCTCGACATCTGCAAGTTGACCGTCGAACTCGGCAACCATCCCGATATGACAGTAGAAACCCTGCACGCTCTCTATCTGCAACGTCAGGATCAATGCTCCAATCCGGCCATTCCGCTGCGCTCACAAAAGCCAATCCGCGGCCGGGTCGTCAAGACGACTCATATCTGCAGGCCCGGCCTGGGCTGGATGGTGACTCATGAGGATGTGACCGAGGAGGTCGAGCAGCAACGGATCGCGGACCAGCGCGAGAAATCGCTCGACACCCAGAACCTCCGGTTCAGGGCAGCCGTCGACAATATGCGGCAGGGCCTGTGTATGTTCGACGCGGATGAGCGCTTGGTCATCTGCAACCAGACCTATATCGAACTCTACAACCTGCCGCCGGAGTTGGCCCGCACCGGCGCGCGCCACATCGATATCGTCAATTACCGCTCTGAGCATGGCATGCGTCCGGTCAACGGCGCCCAGAGTTTCATGGCGCAACACTGGCAGTTGCAGGAGGGCGAGGAATCGCGGACCGTCCTGGTCGAACTCGCCAATGGCAAGCTCATCTCCATTCATCATGAACCCATGGCCGACGGCGGCTGGGTGGCGACCCACTATGACGTGACCGACGAGGTCCAACGCGTCGCCGCGCTTGAAACCCGCGAGCGCGAACTGGCGCTGCAGAACCTGCGCTTCGATGCCGCCGTCAACAATATGAGCCAGGGCCTCTGCATGTTCGACCGGCAGGAGCGCCTGGTGATCTGCAACGAGCCCTATGCCGCCATCTACCACCTGCCGCGCGAACTGACGGCGCCCGGCACCACGCTGTCGGAAATTCTCGCCCATCGGCTGGCGCACGGCATCGTGCCGGTTGGCGGCCGCGAGGCCTATATGGCCAGCCGCAAGCAACTCGTCGTCGGCGCAACCCATGCCAAAGAGGTCGTCGAATTCGAGGACGGGCGCGCTATCTGCGTCCACCATCACCCCATGGCCGACGGCGGCTGGGTCAGCACCCACGAAGACATCACCGAGCAGCGCAAGATCGAAGCACGCGTGCAGCATCTGGCACGGCACGATGCCCTCACCGACCTGCCCAACCGCGCCCTCTTCCGCGAGGAGATGGACAAGCTCGAGACGCGAATCCAGCGCAACGAAGCAGTCGCGGTGCTCTGCCTTGATCTCGACCATTTCAAGGCCATCAACGATACGCTGGGCCATGCGACCGGTGACGAAGTGCTGGTCAATGTGGGCAAGCGTCTGCAGCAGGTCTGCCGCGACACTGATATCGTTGCCCGCCTGGGTGGTGACGAATTCGCCATCCTGGTGCACAAGTTGGAAAACCCGATGCACGCGGCCGCTCTTGCCAGCCGGATCGTCAAGTTGGTGGCCGAGCCGATGCAGGCCGGCGGCCACCAGGTCGTGATCGGCACCAGCGTTGGCATCGCCATGGCACCGGGCGACGGGCAGAATGCCGAAACCCTGCTCAGAAACGCCGATACAGCGCTTTACCGCGCCAAAAGCGAGGGGCGCGGCAACTACCACTTCTTCGAGAAGGGCATGGACGAGGCGCTGCAACACCGGCGTATGTTGGAACAGGGCCTCAAGGTAGCGCTCGCCCGTGGCGAGTTCCGGCTGGTGTACCAGCCGCTGATGGATCTTGAACAGAACCGGATTTGCTGCCTCGAGGCGCTGTTACGCTGGGATCATCCGGAGCGCGGTCTGATCTCGCCGATGGAATTCATCCCGGTCGCCGAGGAAACCGGTGTCATCACCGCTATTGGGGAATGGGTATTGCGGGAGGCCTGCAAGGCTGCGACCGCCTGGCCCGATTATGTCCGCGTCGCAGTCAATCTCTCCCCGGTTCAGTTCAAGAATCGCGGTCTGGTAGACCAGGTGGTCTCCGCCTTGAACGATGCCAGCCTGCCAGCAAACCGCCTCGAACTTGAAATCACGGAATCGCTCCTGCTCGCCGATACCGAACTCACGCTTCAGACTCTGCATCGGTTTCGCGAGCTGGGCGTGCGCATCTCGATGGACGATTTCGGCACCGGTTATTCCTCGCTGAGCTATCTGCGCAGCTTCCCCTTCGACAAGATCAAGATCGACCGTTCCTTTATGAAGGACGTGGGCGAGCAAAAAGATTCGATGGCCATCATCAAGGCGGTGATTGGGCTGGGCAGGAGCCTTGGCATGTCGACCACTGCCGAGGGTATCGAAACAGAAGAGCAACTCGCTGCCATACGCGAGGAGGGCTGTGATGAGGCCCAAGGCTTCCTCTTTTCGCCTCCGCTACCAGCAAGCAGCGTCAACGCCTTGTTTGGCAATGGGGGCGCCTTAACCACGCGGCAGCGGAAGCTCGGCTAGCGGATAAGGCCCACCGGCACTCGTGAGCTCGAAGCTGTCCGTCGTCAGGCCATCTGGCGCATTTTGGGTCGCGAATTAGCGGAGTATCGGCCCGTCATTGGGTTGAGCCCGTTGTCGCGACGAATGCCCACTGGCCCCTTGGCAGCTCTCGAGGCCATTTAGGCCCTTGGTGACAACGAATGCGCATACCAAAAGCTGGCGTTTCTCGACTAGTCTTGCCGGACGCCATCAAGAAGCAGCAATGCGAGGTCGGCGCCTTTTCTGGTCATAGCCCCAGCCACCGCACTCGACAGAAAAAGACAACCAATGTGTCTATTTCATTGACATCGACAACCTGGGTGTCTATTTCAATTGGACAATCAAGTTGTCTGTAGGTCCTTGTTCATGACACTCGCTCCCACTCCCGGCATCGCCCACCATACCGTGGCGCTCAATGGCACCAATCTGCACTACGTTTCCGCCGGCCTTGCGGGAACACCGATCCTGTTGGTGCATGGATGGCCCGAAACCTGGTGGGCCTTTCACAAGGTCATTGCAATATTGGCGAAATCTCACCGTGTCCTTGCCGTGGATCTTCGCGGCTTTGGGGCATCCGACACCGCTCACCCCGGCGACACCACTGCCACCATGGTTGAAGACCTGCATGCGCTCATCGGTCACCTTGGTCTTGGTCCAGTCCATCTGGCAGCTCAGGATTTTTCTGGTCCGCTTGCTTTTCGTCTGGCGGCGACTCGCCCGGAAGACGTGCTGAGTTTCATTGCCGTGGAGACTAGCCTGCCTGGTTTTGGGCTAGAAAAATTGAGCCACCCGACGCTCGCCTGGTATTTTGGCACTCTGGCAAAGCAGGGTGCTGCCGGACGCTTCTTCAAGGGCCGCGAGACGGAACTGCTGACCGAGTTTATTTTCACGCCGCCCATGACAACCTCGACCGCCATAGGAGCCAGCGATATCGCCGAATTCATCCGTGGCTATGAAAGAGCTGGCGGCTGGAACGGCGCACAGATCATCTACAACAGCAACCTGCGTGAGGCAGAACACTATGCGGCTCTGGTCGCCGCTCGTCCGCTGGCGATGCCGGCGCTGGCAATCGACCGGCAGGGTTCCGATTTTACTGCCAAGTCATTTGCGCCGGCCGTGCCGGGCAAGCTGAAGACCCAGATGATCTCAGACACCGGTCACTATGTCGCTATGGAGGCCCCTGTTGCCCTTGCTTCGACAATGCTGGCGTTCATGAGTGACGTCGACCAGGCGAGCTGATTGGCGGATGTCAGGGCGGTTCCTTATTTTGGCTGGGGCCAGCCGGCGCATTCTTGCCTGACGAACCCCGACCATAAGAAGCATGCGTTTGGCCTCGATCGTTCGATCCATCCCGATCTCGTGTCGACCAATGCATGCGGCAAGGGTGTTGTTCCCCGATTGAGACCACCCAAGAGCAGACTTAGGCGTCGTGGTCAGAGGCGGCTCTACCTAGAGCTGCTGTTCCATCGCCAGAGAGTCTCAGCGGAGCAGCAGATCGATAGCGAGTGCGAGGCGCTGTAAATATTCGGCCCGGCTACTGACCTGATATTTGATCCCGATAGATGTGCTGATCATGGTCTGTGCGAGGGGGGCAGCAATCTTCTTATCGGGCTCTTTTGCACCTGCGGCGATCGCGCTGGTGACTAGCTCCGCGAAACGACGCGGTAACGCTTCGACAAGCTCCCCGAGCAAATCGGGGTTCTCATCGATCAACGCAGCGATCTCCCTGGTCACCGGGCCGACATAGCGGCCGGCCCATTGTCCGAAGGCATCCAGCAGTCGGTCGCGAATTGGAAGGTTGGACCGACCCAGGATCCGCTCTACTTCATTGATGTCCTCTTCTAGAGCTCGCGCCACTGCGGCCCGAAAGAGATCTTCCTTCGAGGCGAACAGAAAGTAGAGGCCGGGTCGGGAGATGCGTGCCGCCTGAGCGACCGCTTCCATTGATGTCTTCCGATAGCCGAACCGAGCAAACGTACCGAGCGCCGACTCTAAAACAGCAACGCGGCGATCACTGCTGATGGTGGTTTGTGTCCCCTGTCGAATCTCGCTTGTCATGATCGAAAGGCTAGATGAGAAGAACATACTTTACAAGATAGGTACAGTCTGCCTAGTTAAGAAATGACCTCTTCCAACCTGATCACGACGTCCTTCAATGCCACCAGTACCGCCGATGACGTGGTGCGTGGTATCGACCTGCGGGGCTTGCTCGCAATCGTCACAGGCTCCTCCTCCGGAATAGGCACCGAAACGGCCCGTGCCCTGACCGGAGCCGGTGCCGAGGTGACCTTGGCTGTGCGCAACATCGATGCGGGCAACGCTGCGGCTGAGCAGATCAGGCGATCGACCGGCTCAATCGGGCCTCGCGTCGTTTGGCTCGACCTCGCCAATAGAAAATCTGTTACCGACTTTATCCATGGATGGAGCGGCTCGCTTCACCTCCTGATCAACAATGCCGGTCTGGTTACCAGCGGCCTCGAACGCACTGCGGAAGGATGGGAGCTGCAGTTCGCGACCAACCATCTCGGCCATTTCGGCCTCGCCATCGGGCTTCACGATGCCCTTGCAAGCGGCGCCGAAGAGCGCGGCGAGGCTAGGATCGTTTCGCTTAGCTCGACAGCTCACATGCGATCTGGGGTCGATTTCGATGATCTCCATTTCGAGCGTCGCCCCTACGACCCTCAGATCGCCTACGCACAGTCGAAGACCGCGAACTCGCTCTTCGCCGTCGAAGCGACACGGCGGTGGGCATCCGACGGGATCGTTTCAAATGCGGTCAATCCCGGCGGCGTCGCAACCGGGCTCCAGCGCAACTTTTCGCCCAAACAGAGAGAGTCGCTTGATGCTGCCGCGGCAGCCGGCGTTTTCAGATACAAGACGATCGAGCAGGGCGCTGCCACAAGTCTTGCCGCTGCAGTCGCACCCGAATTCGCCCACACCGGGGGGCACTATCTCGACGACTGCCGCGAAGCGTACACGGTGCCGAATGACGCAGACCTCGCTCAGCATCCCCACGGCGTCAAACAATGGGCCCTTGACCCCGCGATCGCGGAACGGCTGTGGAAGGTATCGACCGACCTCATAGGCGACTAATCTAGAACCTTAGCCATTGAAGGCCCGCTTCAAGGGTTGTACGCCACGGCAATATGGCCGTGATCGGAAGCTGGCCACCCCTGATATGCAACAGCTCATCAAAGCCTTCAACACGATAGAAGCGACCCATCTTCAACCGGGCGCCGAGGCGGCGGGCTCCGCGGACCGTATCGCTCTGGCGGTGGCGGGCGATGACATCGGGACCGAGTCCAAGGCCATGGCGCTGATCGACTGGATCGGTTTCGACGCCGTGGACGGCGGCACGATCGCCGAATCCTGGCGTCAGCAACCGGGTTCCCCGGGCTATCTCAAGGACTATGGCGTCCAGGGGGTTCGTAGCGCGCTCGCCGAGGCGAATCCCGAACGTCAACCCGAGTGGCGCGCCACGCCCAACAGCCCCGGCACATATGACTCGCCGGCTTAGGCGCCCTTGTTCCGCCAGCATCGGCTTCGCTCGCTGACGATCAAGGAGCCGATGCAACCCTGGCTGAATAGCCTTCCTGGCCGCGACGACCATGGCGACTTGCGCGCCCGCCACGGCGCGGCAAGCTCGTCGGCACGTGTCGCCAGCCAGGACTGGTGGTCCCCACACCCTGCCAGGTTCTCAGTCCATGCCGACCCACCTTGCCGCGGCCTCCGCCGTATCCTGGGGACGGGTGTTAAACGCGATGGCCGCCTTTGGTGCGCCCTGGTGGATGGCGTTTACGACCCGCTCGAAGAACGGCAACCCCTTGGGTGGGAGGCGCAGGCCGCCACCGATCACGACGCAATCATAAGCTACCCTTGCGAGCTGCGCGGCCAATGCTGCGATGCCGGTGTCATCGGGAGCGATCATGCAGATGTCGGCGGCCCAACCGCGCTCGGTCATGGCCGTTTCCGCGATGTTGATGCCTGGATTTTTTCAGCATCGAAGCCCGGTGGCAGGGAGGGATCGGAAAAGTCGACGGTTTCCGGCTTCTGCCCAACAAACAATACACGTGTCATAATCAAGCTCCTTTGATTGCGTTGGCGGGGGCGGCGTCATCGAGCCGCTGGCGCAGGAATTCCCCGATGGCGTTTACGGACTGCTCGGACGCCACAAACTGGCCGAGGGAGGACTGGAAGACATGCGCCATGCCCTCCCAAACCGATAGCGTGATCTCCACGCCTGCTGCTTGCGCCTTTTCTGCATAGCGGACGGAATCAGAGAGCAGCACTTCGTTGTCACCGACATCGATGCGGATCGGTGGCAGGCCGTTGAGTTGAGCATAAAGCGGCGATGCCTTGGGAAGCGTCGCATCCTGGCCTTGCAGGTACATGTCGGAAAAGGCCTTGAGCACGTCGCGCGTGAAGATCGGGTCTGCCTCGGCCCGGGTCTGGAAGCTCTCGCCGGCGAGCGCCAGATCGGTTAGCGGCGACATGACCGCTGCACCGGCTGGTTGAACCACGCCGCTTCTCTTGTCGGCGGCAAGGATCGACAGCAGCGCCAGAGTGAGGCCGCCGCCCGCCGAGTCGCCCACCACGACGATCCGTTCTGCGCCCTCAGCGACCAGGCCGTGATAGGAGGCAACCGCGTCGTCGATCGCTGCCGGGTAGGGATGTTCTGGCGCTAGCCGGTAATCAGGAATGAAAGCATCGGCGCCGGCGCGCATGGCAATCTGGCCCACAAAGCTGGTAAACGACTGCGCTGAACCGAGCACGTAGCCGCCGCCGTGAATATAGAGCACGCGGACGCCCGGTCGTGCCCCTGCCGGCCGAACCCAGAAGCCCGAAATGCCGCCGACCGTCGCGGCCTCGACCCGGACATCCGCCGCAGCGGGCGTTGCGGCAAACATACCGTCGAACATCGGCCGGGCCTCCGGGCCGAGCTTGTCGCCCTTATGGGCCGCCGTGGCCTGCCGCATCGCGGCGACCGCGGGAGCATCTTGAGGCGAGAGGGGCTGGATCGTGATCATGGCAGGTCTCCTGTGTTGAGGTGGGTAAAGTGGGGTTCAGCTTTTCGCCCACTGGGCGGCGGCATCCCTGGCAAAGGCGGCATAGGAGCGCGGGGCGTGGCCGAGCAGTTTGGTCAGGCGCTCGATGTCGTCAGCGGACGCCACCGCGCCTTCGGTCTGATAGCGGCCGAACATCAGGCGCAGGTCCAGCGCATGCCAGGCGGGCAGCATAGTCTTGGTGCGCTGCTCCATGATGACAAGATCGTCGCCACCATGGCGGATCGGGCGGCCGAGGGCTTCGCTCCAGATGGTGGCGATCCCCTCGCCGGTCAGGCTGTCCGGGCCAACCAGGGCGTAGGTCTCGCGGGCGAGCGGCGTCGGTGCCTGCTCACGGCGAACCAGCTCGATCGCGGCGGCCTCGCCAATGTCGCGGACATCGACCATCGAGATGCCTTTGTCGCCGATCGGCGAACCATAGACGCCGCCCTTCAGCAGCCCGTCCTTCTGGCGAAGATCGTTCTGGATGAAGTAGGCGGGCCGCAAAATGGTCGCCGGCAGGTCGAGTGCCTCGATCATGCGCTCGACCGTGTACTTGCCGGCAAAATGTGGCACGTCGGCATAGGCGTCGCCGCCAAACACCGAGAGATAGACCACGCCCTTGACGCCGGCCTCGCGGGCGACGGTCAGCGTCAGCATGGTCTGGGTCAGTTCATCGGCAACATTGGGGGCGAGCAGGAACAGTGTGCTGACGCCCTGCAGCGCCGCGCGCACCGAATCCGGATCGGCGAGATCGCCGCGGACCGCCGTCACGCCGGCGGGAAACTGTGCAGTCTCGGGTGAGCGCGTCAAGGCGCGGACATCGACGTGGCGATTTTGCAGGTGGGCCAGGACCTGTGCCCCAATGGTTCCTGTGCTGCCGGTAACGAGAATGGTCATGTCGAAATCTCCTTCGATTGATGCGGGTTGCATCTCTTGAGGACGAAGATAGCCGTTTCATTATCGTTTAGAAGATGCCAGTATCGAGATCGTGCGTCTCAAATACGGAACACTCTGATGGACCTTCAGGCTCTGTCCGACTTCGACCTCGTCGCTGCTCATGGTGGGTTTGGCCGCGCTGCCCGCGTCTCCGGCCGTTCGAAAGCCACGCTGTCGCGGCGGGTCGCCGAACTCGAACAGAGCCTTGGCGTGCGGCTCATCGAGCGCGGGTCCCAGAGCCTGCGATTGACCGATGAAGGACGGGGGCTTCATCAGCGCACACACGGGCTGCTGAGTGAGATCGCCGAAGCCGGAGAGGCGGTGGTTCTTGGAGCGTCGACGCCGAGAGGCAGGCTGCGAGTCAGTGCGCCAGTCGTTTTCGCACATGTCGCGCTGCCCCGGATCGGCGCCCGATTTGCTCTGGCCTATCCGGAAGTCCAGCTCGAGATCGTTGCCGAGGACCGCAAGGTCGATCCGGTTGAAGATGGCTATGATCTGATCATCCGCATCGACCCTTCGCCGGATGAACGCCTTGTCGGTCGCCGTTTCCTCAACGATGAACGCCTGATCGTCGCGCCACCCGGCATGCCGCGCCCCACGTCGGGCATTAATAGAGACGGGTTTTCGGTGAAAGCTGTCCTGCTTTCTGCAACAGCGCCGGGGGCGATCTGGCGAGTGAGCTCCGGGGCGGGGGCGGACATCGTCCTGCGGCCGGAGCCGGTCATACGCCTGTCTTCGCTCCTTATGGTCCGCGATGCCGTGCTGGCGGGCGCCGGCGCGGCCTTGCTGCCCAAGCTCCTCGTTGCCGACGACATTGAGGCCGGCAGGCTTGCCTATTGGGGAACGCATGCCGGTCCGCCCGTCGAGATTTGGGCCTTGCAGAGTTCACGCCGCCTGATCGGCGCCAAGGTCCGCGCATTCCTCGACCTGGTCGAGAATGCGTTTCCGGAGAAGCTCTTCGTCGCGCCGTCATTGTGAGCGGCAACGAGGTTGCCTCGCAATCCTCGCGTTCTGAGCCACAACCATTTTAAGGCATGCCCTACTGGCGCATCCAGGTTTAGTCGCGCCAGAGACCCTGCGGAATGGCCTGCTGCCTAAGCAATCGGCAAGTGGTCTC
The DNA here is from genome assembly GCF_039927955.1 of Devosia sp. Classification (GTDB taxonomy): domain Bacteria; phylum Pseudomonadota; class Alphaproteobacteria; order Rhizobiales; family Devosiaceae; genus Devosia. The sequence continues at coordinate 11,994 of NZ_JBDSUA010000010.1, forward strand.
TTCAAAGACCAGTCAAAGGCAAAGACTGAGCCCCACCTCGCCATTCGCGTCAGGACGGTTACGGACTAGTCGCCGCTCTGCGGACCAACAGCGTCGCACCACGATCTGGTGCATCGGCCGTCAGATTACCGACCGCCGATGCGCCGGAACTGTTCATTTACCGGGGGCCTGCTATCTTCAATATAAGACGTTATTGTCGGGCAGGCGTGCTCGTCCCAGGGAATTCCTAATGGACGATTTTGGTTTCGACGATACTGGCGCACTTGATGCGGCAAAACTCACGCAGCGTTCGCTGATCGATACGCAAAATCAGCTGGGTTCGATGCTGGATGTGATGCCGATCGGTCTGCTGATTCACACCGAACAAGGCGTGCTGTTCGCCAATCGCGAGGCCTGCCGGCTGCTCGAGGTCGACAAGGGCCAGGTGGTTGGCCACCACATCCTCGACTATATCCGGTCAACCGATATCGATGGCGTTTCTGCACAACTCAGCGGCTCGTTCAGCGGTGGCGGAACCACGTTCGAGAATGAAAGCGTCCTGCAACGTCCCGATGGCAGCCACCGGCTGATCAAACTGATCTCGGGCCGGCTGCCGTGGGACGGAAATCCGGTCATTCAAATCCTGATGCAGGATATTACCGAGCAGAAGCGGGCGGAGACCTCGCTGCGACAACTCACGATTACCGACGAGTTGACCGGGGCCTATAACCGGCGGCATGCGCTTTACGAGGCGGCGCTGTACACGTCCGCCGATACCAAAAGCACGGTGCCGCTCAGCGTGGTGATGCTGGATATCGATCATTTCAAACGCGTCAACGACACCTATGGGCATGGCGTCGGCGATACGGCGCTCAAGCGGCTGGCGCGGCTGGCCTTTGACTATATGCCAACCATCGACGGGACAGATTCGGCGCTGTTTGCCCGCATCGGTGGCGAAGAATTCCTGATGCTGCTGCCGGGGCTGACCGCAGCCCAGGCCGAGGTTGTGGCAGAGCGCTTCCGGCGCGCCGTCCAGAAGCTCGAAATCAAGCTGCCCGATTGCACGCTCAAATTTACCATCTCGCTGGGGGTGGCGCAGTTTTGCGAAAGTGACGGGAATTTCGACAAGCTGCTGTCGCGCGCCGATCAGGCGCTTTACGAGGCCAAGGCCTCTGGACGCAACGCGGTGCGGAACGCCGGCTAGCGCTGGCCGGTTCGGTGCCGCCTGCGGGTGCGCTCAGGCGTCCGGCGCTAGGCGATAGCCGACGCCGGCTTCGTTGCGGATCAGGCTGGGATGGGCCGGGTCCGGTTCGAGTTTGGCGCGAAGCTGGCCGACCAGGACGCGCAGATATTGCACGTCCTCTACATGCGCGGGTCCCCAGATCTGGATCAGGATCTGCCGATGAGTCATCATCCGTCCGGCATTTTGCGCAAGCAGCACCAGCAGATCGAACTCCTTGGGCGTCAGGTGAATATCCTGCCCGGCGCGCGACACGCGATGCTGGCGTGTGTCGATCAACACGTCGGCAAAGGCCAGCGTTGACGTGGCGGGGATTGCCGCATGCAGGCGCAAGGCATTGCGGATACGGGCCAGCAGTTCGCCGATACCGAAGGGCTTTTCAACATAGTCATTGGCGCCCAGATCGAGCGCGTCGATCTTTTCGCTTTCCCTGTCGCGGGCTGAAAGGACGATGATCGGTATCTGCGACCAGGCGCGGACGGCCGCGATGACTTCCTTGCCATCGCCATCGGGCAGGCCCAGATCGAGCACCACCACATCGGGCGAGCGGGTGACGATCAGCCGTTTGGCCTCGGCCACGGTGGTCGCCTCGATCATCTCATAGTCGACTGCTGCCAGAGCCGGGCGCAGGAAGCGCTGGATCTGGGGTTCGTCATCGACAACGAGGATGCGCGGTTTACTCAATCGGCTCTCCAGCCAGCGGCAGGCGAATGGTAAAGCGTGTACCACGTTTGCGCGCCGCTGGGCTTTCCGCCTTGATGGTGCCGCCCATCGCCTGGACGAAGCCGCGGGCGATGGAGAGGCCAAGCCCGGTCCCGGCAGCGCGGCCATCGCCCTTGGCCCGGCGATAGAATTTTTCAAAGATCGCTTCGAGTTCGTCCTGGGGAATGCCCTTGCCCTGGTCGGTGATGCTGATGCTGGCCAGGCCAGCGCCGGTGCGGACATAGACCGCGATGGGGCCATCCTTGCCGGCATATTTGCGGGCATTGTCGAGCAGGTTGAACAGCACCTGTTCGAGCATGGCCGCATCGCCCAGAGCCGGTTTCAGGCCAGCGGCGAGGCTGAGGTCGATGGCGATATCGGGATGAACCGCCTTGGCGCGCGCCATGGCGCCAGCAATGACGGCGCCCAGGTCGATCGGATCGCGGCGCAGCCTGATCAGGCCCGATTCCAGCCGGGTCATATCGAACAGGTTGCCGACGAAGCGGTTGAGGCGGCCGGTTTCTTCCTCGATCGACAGCAGCAGGTCGTCGCGGCTGGCGGCGGGAATTTTATCGCCCAGCTGGCGTAGCGTGGTGATGGCGCCGGTGATCGAGGCCAGCGGCGTGCGCAGGTCATGCGACAGCGATGACAGCAGCGCCGATTGCAGCTTTTCGCCTTCGCGGGCGATGGCGGCGCGGGCATTGTCGCGCACCAGCCGGGCGCGGTCGATGGCGATCGCCGCCTGTTCGAGCGAGGCGGTCAGTTGTCGGTCCTCGTCAACGGACAGCGCGCCGATTGCTGGATCGATGGCAATGCCGACCACGCCGACCAGGCGCTGGCCGGAGCGGATCGGGGTGAAAACCAGCGGCACCTGCGGCAGCGTGCCGGTGCCGAAGCCTGCGGCTTCCTTCTTGTCCCAGGCCCAGCGGGCAGCCGTCATCGCGGTCGGGTCAAGTTCGATATCGGGCGGCCAGGCCGCCTGGATCGCGAGGTCCTGCGCGTCGTCAGGCGCCAGCACGACCACGGAGCGGTTGAGCGCGGCATGCAAATGGCTTGCCGTAGCGATCATCACATTGTCCAGCCCATAGGCCGCCGACAGCCGCCGCGAAAAGTCATAGAGATTTTGAGTGTTCCGCATCGACTGGCGGGCGTGCTGCATCTGCTGGCTCAGGCGCGCGGCGAGGGTGCCGGTGGCCCCCGCCACGGCGACGAAGATCAGCAGCGACAGGATTTCATTGGGCCGCGCCACGGTGAGGGTGAACAGCGGTTCGATGAAGAAGAAGTTATAGGCCACAAACGACAGACCGGCGGCGAGCAGCGCCCCGATCAGGCCCGATGACATGGCTGAGATTACCACGGCGAGCAGGAACAGGATCGAGAGATTCTGGAGCGCCAGCACCTGCGTCAGCCCGCGCCCGATGCCCACGATGGCAGCGACCGAGAGCACCGGAACAGCAATCGTGGTCAGCCATTCGGGCATCGAGCGGGGTCGCAGCAGGTTCCGTGGCGCGGATTTTTCCGCCTCGCCGGGCACGAGATAAACCCCGATATCGCCAGCGGAGCGGAGCAGTTCATTGGGCAACGAGCGGAAAGACCAGCGCGTCAACACCCCCGATTTCGGGCGGCCGATGACGATCTGGGTGATGTGTTCCTTGCGCGCCAGCCGGATGATTTCAGCAACATAATCGTCGCTGGTCAGGCGGCGGATTTCAGCACCCAGCCGCTCGGCCAGCGCCAGGGTAGTTTCCAGCCGGGCCGACCGTTCGGCGTTGAGCGTGGCATTGCTGGCGCGACCGAGCGACACTACCAGCCAGCGGGCATTGAGCCCGGTCGCGAGGCGGGCGGCGGTGCGCACCACATTGGCCGAAAGCTGGTCCGGCCCGACGCAGACCAGCAGGCGTTCAGCGGTCGCCCAGGGGCCATCCACCGCCTGCTGGCGCAGGATATCGGTCATCTGGTCATCGACCCGGTCGGCCGCCCGGCGCAGTGCCAGTTCGCGCAGGGCGGTGAGGTTAGCGGGTTTGAAGAAACCGTCGGCGGCGCGCTTGGCATTGCCGGGCAGATAGACCTTGCCCTCATTGAGCCGGGCGATCAGTTCGGCCGGCGGCAGATCGACCAGCAGCACTTCGTGGGCGTGTTGCAGCACCAGGTCGGGTACGGTTTCGCGCACCGGCACCCCGGTCAGTGTCGTCACCAGTTCGGCGAGGCTTTCAAGGTGTTGCACGTTGAGTGCAGTCCACACCTCGATCCCGGCATCGATCAGCTCGGCGATATCCTGATAGCGCTTGGGATGGCGCGAGCCGGCGCCGTTGGAATGGGCCAGTTCATCGACAATGATGATCCGGGGTTTCCGCACCAGCGCCGCATCCAGATCGAACTCGCCATAGGCATCGCCATCATGGGGGCCGGGCCGACGCGGCAGCGTCTCAAGGCCATCGAGCAATTGCGCGGTTTCGCTGCGGCCATGGGTTTCCACCAGTCCCACGACGATATCGACGCCCTCGGCACGCAGGCGCTGGGCGCGGGCCAGCATCGCATAGGTCTTGCCGACGCCCGGCGCCGCGCCGAGGAAAATGGTCAGCTTGCCCCGACCCTCGCCGCCGGCCAATTGCAGCAGCGCGGTTGGATCGGGCCTTGAAAGTTCAGTCGGCCGGGCCATCGTCGTCCTATTGCCTCGTCAAATCGTCCAGCGCCAGATTGAGGGCGAGGACATTGACGCGCGGTTCGCCGAATATACCCAGCAATGGCAGGCTGGTGCCAGTGGTCACCAGCTTGGTGATCGCGGCTGGATCAAGTCCACGCGCTTTGGCAACGCGGTCGATCTGCAGCGCCGCAAAGGCCGGAGAGATATCTGGATCAAGGCCTGAACCCGACGTGGTTACCGCATCGGCCGGGACCGGCGTGGTTTGACCCAGTGCCGCGGTCGAACCGGCAATACGCTCCAGCATCGCCTTGGAGGTCGGCGCATAGTTGGACCCGCTTGATGCGCCAGCATTATACGGGTCCGGCCCGGTGGCCGATGGGCGCGACCAGAAGTATTTGGCGCTGGTAAAATTCTGCCCGATCAGGGCAGAGCCGACCAATTTGCCGTCGCGCTCGACGGGGCTGCCCTTGGCCGCCTGCGGAAACAGCGCACCGGCAGCGCCGGTGATGGCCAGCGGATAGGCAAGGCCGGTAACGACAGTGAGGATGACAGTAATTGCTAGAGCAGGTCGAAGTTGATTGAGCATTTTGGGCTCCATTAATGAGGTCTGATGCTGCGGCGGTAGGTGAGGATGCGGCGACCGAAGGGTGCTATCGACGGGCATCGAACCCCTCACCCTGATTTTCTGCTGAACGCAGAAAATCTGTCCCTCTCTCAAGGGGCGAGGGGAAGCAGCACTTGGGGAGGCGCACGGTTCCCTTCTCCCCCTGAGGGAGAAGGTGCCCAAAGGGCGGATGAGGGGTTCTTTTGCAGTCGTGGCATCAGATAATCCCCAACCCGGTCACTGCCATATCGATCAGCTTGATCCCGACAAACGGCGCCACCAGGCCACCCAACCCGAAGATCAAAAGGTTGCGTGACAGCAGCGCCGCCGCGCCGACCGGGCGGTATTTGACCCCGCGCAAAGCCAGCGGGATCAGCGCGATGATGATCAGGGCATTGAAGATCACCGCCGACAGGATCGCCGATTGCGACGAGTGCAGGCCCATGATGTTGAGCGCGCCAAGCTGGGGATAGGTCACCAAGAACAAAGCCGGGATGATGGCGAAATACTTGGCCACGTCGTTGGCGATGGAAAAGGTGGTCAGCGAGCCGCGGGTCATCAGGATCTGTTTGCCGATCTCGACGATCTCGATGAGCTTGGTGGGGCTGGAATCCAGATCCACCATATTGCCCGCCTCGCGCGCCGCTTGCGTGCCGGTCTGCATGGCGACGCCAACGTCAGCTTGCGCCAGAGCGGGGGCATCATTGGTGCCGTCGCCGCACATGGCGATCAGCCGACCGCCGACCTGTTCCTTGCGGATATAGTCGAGTTTCTGTTCCGGGGTGGCTTCGGCGATGAAATCGTCGACGCCGGCTTCCGAGGCGATGGCGGCAGCGGTGATCGGGTTATCGCCGGTGACCATCACGGTCTTGATGCCCATGGCGCGCAGGGCGGCAAAGCGCTCCTTGATGCCGGGTTTGACCACATCCTTGAGATGCACGACGCCAAGCAGCCGGCTGCTATCGGCAACGCCCAGCGGGGTGCCGCCGGAGCGGCCGACCCGCTCGACAGCGGTGATGAACTCGCGTGGTGCATCGGCGCGGGTCAACCCCGCGAACTTGAGCACCGAGTCGATGGCGCCCTTGCGGATCTGGCGGCCATCGATGTCGATGCCGGAGATGCGGGTCTGCGCGGTGAACGGGATGGAGGTGGTCTTGGTCCCGGCCATGATCGGTTCGCTGAGCCCGAAATCGAGCTTCGCCAAAGCCACGATGGAGCGGCCCTCGGCAGTTTCGTCAGCCAGGCTGGCCAGCAGCACCGCCTCGGCCAGTTCGCGTTCGGAGACCCCGGCGACCGGAAGGAATTCGGTGGCGAGGCGATTGCCGAAAGTGATGGTGCCGGTCTTGTCGAGCAGCAGCGTATCGACGTCGCCGGCCGCTTCCACCGCGCGACCGGAGGTGGCGATGACGTTGAAGCGGATCAGCCGATCCATGCCGGCAATGCCGATGGCCGAGAGCAGCCCGCCAATGGTGGTGGGGATCAGCGTCACCAGCAGCGCCGCGAGCACAACCACGGACAGGTCGGTGCCCGAATAGGCGGCGAGGCCATAAAGCGTCACCACGGCGATCAGGAACACCAGCGTCAGCCCCGATAACAGAATCGACAGCGCGATCTCGTTGGGGGTTTTTTGCCGTTTTGCGCCTTCGATCAAAGCGATCATGCGGTCGACGAAGGTTTCGCCCGGCTTGGTGGTGATGCGGATGCGCAGCCAGTCCGAGATCACCTGGGTGCCGCCCGTGACCGCCGAGCGGTCGCCGCCGCTTTCGCGGATCACCGGGGCCGATTCACCGGTAATGGCGCTTTCATTGACCGAGGCGACACCGGCGATGATTTCCCCGTCGCCGGGGATCAGGTCGTTGGTTTGCACCAGCACAATGTCGCCGACGCGCAGATCGGTGGCCGGCACCAGTTCAGTCGCGTCATTGCCGGGCTGCTGGGGAAACAGCAGGCGTTTGGCGAACAGGTCGGATTTGGCGCGTTTGAGGCTATCGGCCTGCGCCTTGCCGCGCCCCTCGGCGACCGCTTCGGCAAAGGTGGCGAACAGCACGGTGAACCACAGCCAGATGGCGATCTGGCCGGAGAATGCCGGCGTGCCGGAACGGCTGACCAGTTCCTGCAACCACAGGAGGGTGACCAGAGCCGCGACGATTTCGGTGACGAAGATCACCGGATTGCGCAGCAATTGGCGGGGATCGAGCTTGATGAAGGCATCGCGCAGCGCCGGCACCAGAATGGCCGGATCGAGCAGGGCAGTGGCCTTGGCAGGACTATTGGACATGATGGGTCTTCTTCAAAAGGTCTGGCCGGCAAGCATCAGGAAATGCTCGACGATTGGTCCAAGGGCGAGGGCGGGGAAGAACTGCAATCCGCCCAGAATGATGATGACGCCGATCAACAGGCCTACAAACAGCGGCCGATCGGTGGGGAAGGTGCCGGCGGAGGCGGGGACGCGGGTCTTGGCGGCCAGCGAACCGGCAATGGCCATCACCGGCACGATGTAGCCAAAGCGCCCCAGCAGCATGGAAATTCCCAGAGTGGAATTGTACCAGGGCGTATTGGCCGAAAGCCCGCCAAAGGCCGAGCCGTTATTGCCGGCAGCGGACGTATAGGCATAGAGAATTTCGCTCAGGCCATGCGGTCCGCCGGTCAGAATCTGCGAGACGCCGAACGGCAGCACCACCGACACGGCGGTAAAGCCGAGGATCACCAATGGCAGGATCAACACCGCCAGCATGGCGAACTTGATCTCGCGGGCTTCGATCTTCTTGCCCAGCAGTTCGGGCGTGCGGCCCACCATCAGCCCGGCAACGAACACCGCCAGAATGGCAAACACCAGCATCCCGTAAAGCCCCGAGCCGACACCGCCGGGCAGCACTTCGCCGAGCTGGATCAGGAACATCGGTACAAGGCCTGCCAACGGGGTGAATGAGCCCAGCATGGCATTGACGCCGCCATTGGACAGCCCGGTGGTGACAGCGCTGTAGAGCGCGGTCATAGCCTGGCCGAAGCGGATTTCCTTGCCTTCCATATTGCCCAGCGACGGATCGACGCCGAGCGCTGTAACCAGTGGATTGCCATAGGTTTCGGCCCAATAGATGACGCCGGTGCCGATGACCAAGAGGATCACGGTGACAGAGAGCAAAGCCCAGGCCTGCCGGCGATTGCCGACCATCTGGCCGAAGGCATAGACCAGTGCGCTCGATACCGAGAGCATGGCAACGATGGCCAGATAGTTGGAGAAAGCACTCGGATTTTCGAAGGGATGCGCGGCGTTGACGTTGAAGAACCCGCCACCATTGGTGCCCAATTGCTTGATGGCTTCCTGGCTGGCAACTGGCCCCAGTGCGATAGTCTGCTGCGCGCCTTCCAGCGTCGCCGCGGTCATCGAAGCATCAAGGGTCTGTGGCAGGCCCATGGCGACAAACACCAGAGCGACCACGATGGCCAGCGGCAGCAGCACGTAGAGCGTAGCGCGGGTCAGGTCGACCCAGAAATTGCCCAGCTCTTTGGTACCGGAAGCGACAAAGGCGCGGGTCAGCGCCATGGCGATGGCAATGCCGGTGGCCGCTGAGGCAAAGTTCTGCACCGTCAGCCCCAGCATCTGGCTGAGATGGCTCATGGTGGTTTCCCCGCCATAGGCCTGCCAGTTGGTATTGGTGACAAAGCTGACGGCAGTGTTGAACGCCAGATCGGGCGCCAGCGCCGGGAAGCCCTGCGGGTTCAGCGGCAACAGGTTTTGCAAGCGCAGGATGGCGTAGAGCAGCACGAAGCCGAACAGGGAAAACAGCAGCACGCCAAAGGTATAGGCGAGCCAGCCCTGGCCCCGTTTGGCATCGACGCCGCTCAGCCAATAAATGCCGCGCTCGATGGGGCTCAGCAGCGGCGACATGAAGGTGCGCTCGCCGGAAAACACCTTGGCCATGTAAAGACCCAAAGGTTTTGCCGCGAGCAGTGTGACGATGAGGACCAGGGCGATCTGGACCCAGCCAGAGAGTGACATGATGATCTCCGGATGATCAGAAGCGCTCAGGCACCAGCATCGTCACCAGAAGGTAGACGGCCAGCGCGAGCGCGATGATGAAAGCAAGGATGAGCATGGCGGCGCTCACAGCCGGCCAAGCGTGGCGGCATAGAGCGCCAGCGCCAGCAGAGTGCCGCAACCAAGGGCAAGAAACACAAGATCAAGCATGAAAGCCTCCAATCGAGGCTCCCCTTGTCGGTCAGACCGGCATCAGAATGATATTCCGATTGCATTGGGGCGGCATAAGGAACCCATAAAGACGGCGGTGCGCGGCCACTCGCCTTAGGCCGGCGAGAACGGCGCCGTCAGCTGGCATTGCAGGCCGGCCGGATCGTAGTTCATCTGCACGGCGCCGCCGAAATCAGCGCTGAGCACCCGCTCCAGCAGCATGGTGCCGAAGCCGCGCCGCGAGGGCTTGATCACTTCCGGCCCACCCTGTTCGAGCCAGCGCCACACCAACGTCGGTGGCGCGCCGGCTTCGCCCGGCGTCAGGCTCCAGGTGATCTCGACGCTGCCAGTCTCATTGGACAAGGCGCCGTATTTGAGCGCGTTGGTGCCCAGCTCGTTGACCGCCAGCGCCAGAGACAGCGCCATCTTGGGTTGCAGCGACACCATCGGGCCGCTGACCGTGAGCCGGTTGCGCGGCAGTGGAACGATGGTGGCTTCGATCACCTCGGCCATCGAGGCCTCGGTCCACCGGGTGGTGTTGAGAATGTCGTGGGCCAGCGCGAGTGCCTGCAGACGATCGGTGAAGGCCGCTCTGGCCGTCTCCAGATCGAGATTGCGCAGGGTTTGCGAGGCAATCGCCGACACCATGGAAAGGATGTTCTTGATCCTGTGTTCCAGCTCGTGGGTCAGCATTTCCTGGCGGGCTCGGGCCTGCTTGGCTTCGGTAATGTCCTGCATGATGCCGAACATCTTGAGCGGCTTGCCTTCGGTGTCGTAGGTGAATTCGATATGGCGCGACAGCCAGCGCAGCTGGCCATTGTCCGGCCGACGGATGCGATATTCCACATTGGGCATAGCGGTGCCGCTCCGGCGGGTTTCCGCATTGGAGCGAATGTCCTCGTCGTCGGGGATGACGATGTTTTCCAGCACGCTGATATGGACGCTGTCGCGGGGGCCCAGGCCCCAGATTTCCCAGAAATGGTCCGATCCCAACACCGTGCCGGTGGATACGTCCAGTTCGAGCGACGCAATCCCTGCAGCCTGCTGGGACAGCCGGAACCGCCGCTCGCTCTGCATCAGCGCCTGTTCGACGGTTTTGCGTTCGGTAATGTCGATGGCAACGCCGATCACCCGCGCCGGGCCCGCCTGGTCAGCGCCGAGCGTCAGGGCGCGGATCAGCAGCCATTTTTCCGTGCCGTCGGGCCAGATGTGTCTGACCTCGACCTCGATTTCGGCGTCGCCCCGCGCACTGGCCTCGGCGCCGAGCCTGTCGACGCGCTCGCGCTCGCCGGGCGCATAACGCGACAGGTAGTCCTCAGTGCTCGGGCTGGCATCGGGCGGAAAGCCGTAAAGCTGGTTGAGCGCCGGAGACGGGGTGATCCGCAAAGTCGCGAGATCAAGCTCCCATACCGCCAGTTGCCCGGCGCCGATGGCGAGACGCAGCCGCGCTTCGCTTTCGGCGAGGGCCTGGGCCGAGCGCTTTTGTTCATCGATATCGGTATTGGTGCCGATCCAGCGCAGCGGCGCGCCGGATTTTCCCGGGATCGGCACGGCGCGGGCGATATGCCAGCGATAGGCGCCGTCGTGCCGTTGCAAGCGAAATTCGGTTTCGTAGGGCTGGCCTGAAGCGAGCGCCGCGGCCCAGTTGGCGCCGGAGGCCGTAAGATCGTCGGGATGGACAATCCTGGTCCAGGCCTGGCCATCCAGCTCACCGGGCTGCGCACCGGCATATTCATAGACGCGAGAATTGAACCAATCGAGCGTGCCGTTGGGCGCCGAGGTCCAGACATGGTTGGGCATGGCTTCGGCAAAAGTCTGGAACTGGGCTTCGATCTCGCGCTGGCGGGCATCCTTTTGCAGCAGCCGGAAAGTCCAGTACGAGACAAGGATCAGTCCCAGCGCGGCGGGTAGCGCCAGCGCCAGCACTGAGAGCGTGCCGGCGTTGAGGGTGGAAAAGGCTATGTCGGTGCTGACCGAGGACAACGCGATCAGGTTCGTGCCGGGCACGCGTCGATAGCCGACGATGCGATGCACCCCGTCGGCGGGCGAGATGGTTTCATAGGTGCCGGCGTTGGCCTTGGGCAGGTAGTCGGTGAACAGTATATAGTTACTGAGGTCGAGCGGCCCATCCGGCAGCGGATAGCGCGATACCAGTTGTCCATCGTCACGCAGCAGGCCGACCGTGGAGCCTTCATCCAGGCTGAGCGATTGCCAGACGCCCTGCATCAGATCGGAGTTGAATGAGAGGATGGCGGCGCCGGCAAAACTGCCATTGCGCTCAATCCGCTTGCTGATGGTGAAAATCTGCTGGCCATTGAGCCGGCTGACCAACAGAGATGAAACGTGCCACCGCTCTCCGGCCGCGACCGCCGCGAAATATTCGCGGTCCCGCACCTCGATCGGTTTGAAATCGGGATCGGTGGTCAACTGGGTCTTGCCGCTGGCGTCGACCACATAAACCTTGACGGCGCCGGGCAGCGTGGCAACGGCTTCGGCAAGTTTGGCGGCGGCTTGCGGGCCGGGCGCAGTCAGGTCTGGTCCGATCGAGTCATCGACCCGCCGCAGGATTTGCCGCGCCGATTCAAAAGCCCATTGTACATTGGTGGAAACCACCTGCGAGGCAGAGTTGGCGTGGTTCTGCACCGAAGCGTAGGTGTCCTGGTAATTTCTCCAGAACAGATAGGCCGAGCCGGTCGCAATGAATGCCAGCAACAGCACGATCAGGCCGCTCGCCAGCACCTGAGGTCTGATCCTACCGGCGGCTCCCCCGCTTGTCATGCTCGCCATTACCGTCGTGGTTCCCCATCTGCGCCGACATAACCACAGTCGCAACCCAAGATCGACGGCGGCCGATCAAGGCTCATTCCAGCGTTCGACTTCGTACAATCCGCGAGAGGATCGCTGTCGGAATTGTGCTGGGCCGTCGTCACTTGCATGAAATTTAGTTCCAGCGCCCCGCTTCGCGCCAGCGTCATAAACGGTGGGGGCTTGATTTGGTTCCAGGCGGCGGCGGTCTATTTCTGACCATTCTCGTGGCTACGGAACATTTGGGAACGCGCGCCGTTCAGCATAGTCACTGTTGCCGGAGAGCGTCATGCCCGCATCGCGTCCGATCTGGAAAGGCCAGTTGCGTTTGTCGCTGGTGTCGATTGCCGTCGAGCTTTACTCGGCGACCAAGCCCAATGCCAAACCGGCGTTCCGGCAGATTCATGAGCCCTCCGGCAAGCCGATCAACTACGAAAAAGTGGTGGCCGGCATTGGTCCCGTCGACAAGGACGAGATCATGAAGGGGTTCGAATACGAGAAGGGCGACTTCGTCCTGCTCACTGACAAGGAGATCGACGCGGTCAAACTCGAGACCCGCAAGACGCTCGAACTGACCCAGTTCGTGAGCATGAGCGAAATTGATCCGATCTATTACGACAAGCCCTATTTCGTGGTGCCCGCCGATGAACTGGCCGAGGATGCATTTCGGGTCATTCGCGATGCGCTGCGGCAGAGCGAAAAGATCGGGCTTGGGCAATTGGCGCTGCGCGGCAAGGAATATCTGGTTGCCATCAAGCCGACCGGCACCGGCCTGCTGCTCGAAACGCTGCATTATGAAGACGAAATCCGCAAAGCCGATGCGTTCTTTTCCGAGATTTCCGCCAAGAAGGCCGATGCTGACCTGCTTGAAGTGGCCACCGCGCTGATCGACAAGAAGACCGCCAAGTTCGATGCCGGCGTGTTCAAGGATCACTACCAGGCGGCGTTACGCGACCTGATCGCCCGCAAGCTCAAATCCAAGGGCAAGAAAATTTCGACCAGGGACGAGCCCTCCGAAGCCCAAGCCAGCGGCTCGAATGTGATCGATCTGATGGCGGCCCTCAAATCCAGCCTCGAAGGCGGCTCTCCCACGAAGGCCAAGTCCGCCCCGCGCAAGAAGGCCAGCTAGATGGCCAACAAAGCCGATACACTGCTGGGCGAATATCGCACCAAGCGCGACTTCGCCAAAACTGATGAGCCGTCGGGTGGCAAAGCCGGGCGCAAGGGCAAGGCGCTGAGCTTCATCGTGCAAAAGCATGATGCCACGCGCCTGCATTACGATTTCCGCATCGAGCTCGATGGTGTGCTCAAAAGCTGGGCCGTCACCAAGGGCCCATCGGACAATCCCGCCGACAAGCGCCTCGCGGTGCGGGTCGAGGATCACCCGCTCGACTATGCCAGTTTCGAGGGGACCATTCCCGCGGGCGAATATGGCGGCGGCACAGTGATGCTGTGGGATCAGGGCACCTGGGAGCCGATCGGCGATCCGCATGCGGGCCTGGAGTCCGGTGATCTCAAGATGCGACTCAATGGCACCCGGATGCATGGTGAATGGGTGCTGGTGCATATGAAGGGCCGCGACACGCATCGCAAATCCGGGCCGGATCGCGAAAATTGGCTGCTGATCAAGCATCACGATGATTTTGCCACCGACAAGGACACGCTGGTCGAGGGATTTACCACTTCGGTGTCATCGGGCCGCAGCATGGACGCCATCGCCAAGGGCGAAAAGCCGAAGAAAAAATCCAGTACGCCGGCCAAGGCGGTGTGGCATTCGGACGATGACAAGGCTGACGAGAACGTGCCCGCGCCTCCCCACGGCACTTCCAAGGACCTGCCCGATTTCCGCGAACCGCAACTGGCAACGCTGGTCGACGCGGTGCCGAGCGGGGCCGACTGGGTGTTCGAGATGAAATATGACGGCTATCGGTGCCTCGCGGCGGTGGCTGGTCCGGCGGTGCGGCTCTACACGCGTTCGGGCAAGGACTGGAGCGAGCAATTCGGCGCGCTCGTTGCGCCGCTGGCGCGGCTGACCAAGGGCAGCGCTTTGATCGATGGCGAAATCTGCGCGTTCGACGCCAAGGGTCGGACTGATTTTTCCACACTCAAGGACGCGTTGAGCAATGGCGGGCCATTGGTGCTGTTTGCCTTCGACCTGCTCGAACTCGATGGCCAAGACCTGTCGAAACTGCCGCTGACTGAGCGCAAGGCCAGGCTCAAGACGCTTTTAGGCAAGATCGAAAAAGATGCGCCGATCCAGTACTCGGAGCATGTCACCGGCAATGGCCAGCGGGTGTTCGATACCATCTGTCGGGAAGGGCACGAAGGCATTATCGCCAAGCGCGGCGACGCGGCCTATCGCGGCGAACGCAGCAAGTCCTGGCTCAAGATCAAATGCGGCAAACGGCAGGAATTCGTCATTGCCGGCTGGTCGGCCTCGCAAAAGAAGAAGTCCTTCGCCTCGCTGCTGCTGGGCACCTGGGAGGAGGGCAAGCTGACCTATCGCGGTCGTGTCGGCACCGGCTTTACCGTCGATCAGGCCGATACGCTGCAGACCCGTCTGGACAAAGCCAAAAGCACCACCAATCCGTTCGCCAATGCCCCCAGACTGATCGCCCGCGATGCCCATTGGGTGACCCCCGATCTGGTGGCCGAAATCGCCTATACCGAGTTCACCCCCGACGGCATCCTGCGCCACCCGGCGTTTCTGGAGCTGCGCGAGGACAAGCCATCGCGCCAGATCAAACTGGAAACGGCAGAGGCAGGGGCAAAGCCCGGCAAGGCCAGAAAGGTCACCAGCGTGGAACTCACTGATCAGCATGGCGTTCATGCGGCCGAAGTGGCGCATGTCCGCCTCACCAGCCCGGATCGGGTGGTGTTTCCCGGCCAGGGCGTCACCAAGGCCGAGATCGTCGATTACTATTCCAAGGTCGCCGAGCGCATGCTGCCCTATGTCACCAAAAGGCCGCTCAGCCTGCTGCGCTGCCCGCAGGGCCGCACGAAGTACTGCTTCTTCCAGAAGCATAATACCGGCGGTTTTCCCGAGCAGATGAAGTCGCTGCTGATCGCCGAAAAGAACGGCGAGAAGGAAGACTATTTCTATATCGAGGATTTTGCTGGGCTGGTCGCCGGCACGCAGATGAATGTGCTGGAATGGCACCTGTGGGGCTCGCGCATCGACGACATCGAAAAGCCCGAACGGATCATTTTCGATATCGACCCTGATGAAGGCCTGGGCTTTGCCGAAGTGCGTTCGGCGGCCAAGGATATTGCCAGGGAACTGGGCAATTGGGGGCTGGAAAGCTATCCGCTGATTTCGGGCGGCAAGGGCATTCACGTTATTGCTCCGCTCAAGCCGGTTACCGAGTGGCCGCAGGTCAAGGCGTTCTGCAAGACCTTCGCGCAGCGCATGGCCGATCGCGAGCCGGACCGGTTCATCGCCACGATGAGCAAGGCCAAGCGCAAGGGCAAGCTGTTCATCGATTATCTGCGCAATGAGCGCGGCTCCACCGCCATTGCGCCGTGGTCGATCCGCTCGCGCGCAGGCGCCCCCTGCGCGGTGCCAGTGAGCTGGGACGAACTGGACACCATCAATGGGGCCAACCAGTTTAGCCTCGAAACTGCGGCGGGTCGTGCGGCGCTGCCCGATCCGTGGAAGGACTATTTCTCCACCACCCAATCGATCACCAAGGCAATGTGGAGTGCCGTGGCCGGCTAGGGTGTCTTGAGCAGGGCCGAGCGGGCTGCCATGCGGGCGGTCAGTTCGGCCAGGCTGCTCGTATCGACCGGGGCAATTCCGGTCTCGGTGTCGGCGATCTGCCGGTAAAACGCTTGCAGCGCCCTCTGCCTTGCCAGATCGAGGTCGATGACGCTCAGGTGTACGGCGGCCGGGGCGGTCAACCATGGCAGGATCGGTGTGCCGGCCAGCGACGGCATGGCGCCCCCATCAAGCCAGGCGGCAGCGTCCAGCCTATTGGTCAGATACCGCACCGGCGCTGCGGGCACAGCGGCGATACAGGGTGCCGCATAGCGCTGGTAAAGGGCCGGAAGCGCTGCCAGCCGTTCCGCCAGAAACGGCAGGTGCAGCCGGACATGCAAGATGGTGCGGTCGCCCCGGGTGAACGGTTCCACCGCAAGGCCACAGCCGCCGGGCGCCATATCTGGGGTCATTGCATAGCCTGCGGTTTGTAGCGTCAGGTGCAGATAGCGGTCGGCATCCCAGCGATCAGTGATGATGATGCTGGTGCCGGGACCGGCGGTATCCACGGTAGAAGCGAGGGTGGCAAAGTCGAATTCTACGCTTTGCTGCCACTGGCTCCACACCAGCGGCGACCACAGCCGCCCGGTAACGCTATGGGGACCATCGGTGATCCAGACGGTGCTGGGCCAGACCATGAACGCCAGCAGTGCGCCGCACCACAGCACCACCTGATAGCGCAGGCCGGCGATGGCGGTTCGCAGCGCTACCAAGCCCTCGACCGCGAGGCAGGCCACAAACGGGGTGAGCAGCAGCAGTTGCCGCGCCTGCCAGAGCTTGCCCCAATAGACCAGCAGGAACAGCGCCGGCACGCCGATCAGCAGCGCCATGCGCAGTCCGTTGCGGCGGCGGATGACGATGATGCAGCCGATGGCGGCCAGCACGCCGATCGGCAGTCCGCCAAATGCCAGGAGCTGCACCAGTTGGCGCGGCAGATCGAGATCGCGGTGCCAGAGATCGACAGTGCCGGTGACGGTGCGCATGACATCGAGCGGAGTAACGCCAAAGGCCAGCAGGGCGCCCGTTTCGACCAGCGCGGCCATGCAGAGGCCGAGCGCCAGGCGGATAAACAGGGCAAGGCTAAAACCATGCCGTTCGACCAGTAGCAGCGCCAGCGCGGGCGCCATCAGCAAGGCATCGCTGCGGGTCAGCACCGCCGCGCCAAACAGGGCGCCAGCGCCGATGATCGCCGGGAAACCGGACCTGCGCGCCGCCAGCGCCAAAGCGGCAGCCGCCAGCGCAGCGGAGAGCACATTGTCATTGTAGAAAAACGCGCTCTCCCCGAGGCCGGGCAATAGCAGCAGGATCAGCACGACGATGGTGGCGGGCGAGCGCGTCCAATGCCGCACCAGCGCCAAGCTGGACAGCACCAGCAGCGCAAAACCGGCGATCATCAGCAGGCGCAGGCCGAGCGCGCTGGACCCGGCGGCGAGCAGTGTTGCGCCGGCTGCGGCAAGGTTCATCCCCAGCCGCGACAGCATGAAAAATTCCGCGCTAAACGGATAGGCGCGGTCAAAATTCTGCAGGTCACCGCCGAGCAGATGGCGCGCGATGGATTCGATGGAAGCAGAAAAGCCTTCGACATGGGCTGGAAACAGCGCTGGATACCACAGCCACCCCGCCAGCAGGGTGAGCGCAATGGCCCAAAGTCTTGTCATGGTCGAAGGCATCTTGTGTCTCGCTGAGAGAACCAAGAGTCGCACGAGCCGCGTTAGTGCAAGGTTACTGGCGGGCGCGTTAGCTTTACTCGGAATCAACCCCGGCTGGGCCATGCTATGCGTCCGACAGTCGCCAGAGGATCAAGCGCCCTTGCCCGAACCCTTCGCCATGAAGCCGGCGCTGCAGTTTATCGTGCTGTCGGGAGCCGGCTGGCTGCTGGATTTTTGCCTGTTCTGGTGTGCCATTGTCATGCTGGGCCTGCCGCCCGGTCCGGCCAATGTCATCAGCGCCACCATTGCGGCGATGGCCGTCTATCTGGTGTCTAGCCGGCTGGTGTTTGGCCGGAGCGAGGCCTCCGGCAAGGCTATGTTCATTTACCTGCTCTATACCGAGGCCAATATCGCGCTGTGGGCGCTGGCAATCACCGTATTGGCTGGCCTGCTGGCCGCGATGATGGCGCCGATACACGCGGCCCTCGTTGCCAAGATCCTGGTGACCCCGCTGTCGCTGACCTGCAATTTTCTGGTGACCCGGTTTCTGGTCCAGCGAGGACGCCTTGCCCGCTAAAATCCTGGTGTTCGTTCCGGCCTACAATTGCGCCGGCCAGATCGGCCGCGTGCTCGATCAGCTGGCGCCGCCCTGGGTGCGAGACCTGATTGCCAAGGTCATCGTTATCGACAATCGCAGCAGCGACGGCACGGTGGGCGTGGTGCGGTCGCGGATCGCGGCGCGCGGCGATGGCTTTGTAGCGCTGCTGCAGAATGAGCAGAATTACGGACTGGGTGGTTCGCACAAGGTGGCGTTTTCCTATGCGCAGGCCAATGGGTTTGACTTTCTGATCGTGCTGCATGGCGACGATCAGGGCACGCTGGCCGATCTGCGGCCCTCTCTGGAAGACGGCTCGTTTGCCGCGGTCGATTGCCTGTTGGGCAGCCGGTTCATGGCGGGCTCGAAGACGCCGGGCTATTCAAAGCTCCGGCTATGGGGCAATCACGTCTTCAACGCGCTCTATTCCGCCTGCCTGTTCGGCCGGGTGCGCGATCTGGGGGCGGGGCTCAATCTCTATCGCGTCTCGGCGCTGGCGCGGCTCGATTACGCGCGCTACCCGGATGATCTGACGTTTAACTGCGTCCTACTGGCCGCGCAGATGATCGCCGGACTCAAAATCCGTTTCGTGCCGATTTCGTGGCGGGAGGACGATCAGGTGTCCAATGTGCGGCTGGTGCGCCAATCGTTTCGGACGCTGAAGATTGCGTTGCGGGCGCTGGTACGGCGGCGGTCGTTTGCCGGTTTGGAGCATCGCCGCGTTGTTCACTCGGTCTATTCGTGGACCCAGATCGATGGCTGAGCCAATCCACATGGTGATGCCGATGGCCGGGCAGGGGTCGCGCTTTGCCAAAGGCGGCCATGCGCTGCCCAAGCCGTTGATCGAGCTGTTCGGCAAGCCGTTTTTCCACTGGGCCGCCCGCGGCGTGCTGGAGCAGGTGCCGCAGTGCGGGTTGAGCTTCGTAATCCTGGAACAGCACCAGCGCGAGTTCGATCTCGGCGGGCGGATCAACGCTTGTTTTCCGCAGGCCCGCATCGTTGCGTTGGCGCAGCCGACCAGCGGGTCGCTGGAAACGGCGCTGCTCGGGCTGGACGGGCTTGATCCGGCTATGGCGGTCATCATCAATGATTGTGATCACGCCTTTGGCTACAGCCAATTGCCATCGGCGATTGCCGGTTTGCACGCGGGCGAGTTCGATGGGTTCCTGAGCCATTTCCCGTCGCAGTCTGCCAATTTCTCGTTTGCTCGCTATGGCAGCGATGGTGCTCTGATCGAGACCGCCGAGAAGCGCGTCATCAGTGACCGGGCGATTGCGGGCGTCTATGGCTTTGCCTCTGTCGAATTGCTGCACGCGGCGGCAGAGATATACCGGGTGAATTGCCCTTACCCCGAATTGTTCGTCAGCGGCGTCTATGACGTGCTGGTGGCCGAGGGACGGCGGATCGCGGGGTTTGATCTGGATTTCCATGTGCCGTTCGGCACGCCGGCGGAACTGACGGCGGCGTTGCGCCATCCCGAGCGGTTCGAGGTGCAGCAATGACGCTGTCACCACTGGCAATCTTGTATTTTATTGCTGCTGTCGCGGTACTGCTGCTCTCGCACATTGTGCGCACGGTGCGCTGGCGGCTGATCCTGGTGCAGACCGGAATTGCAGTGTCCAATCTGCAACCGCTGGCCTCGCTCAGCCTGGGTTATCTGGTCAATACGGTCTTGCCGTTCCGCCTGGGCGAAGTGGTGCGTGGGGCTTATCTCGCCTATGCAGCCAAGGCCAATCCGGTCAGCGTTCTGGCCACCATCGTGTTCGAGCGCACCATCGATCTGCTGGCCGTGGCGGCGTTGGCGCTGGTCCTGCTGCTATCACCAATCAATCAGTGTGGTGCTGGCGCCGGCCGCAGCCGCGCTGCTGGCGCTGGCCGCAGCCTCGTTGCTGCGGCTCAGTCGCTGGGCCAAGCGGCTGACCTGGGCGGTGGCGTCAATCTTCAATGCCGGCCTCAAGACCGCGCTGCTGCATTTCGCGCAGAGTTTTGCCGGCCTGTTTGCCTCGCGCGCACTGCTGCCCAGCGTCAGGTTCTGGGCGCTGACGACTTTGATGTGGGCTGGCTACATGGCGTCGCTGGCGCTGTTTGCCGCCGCCATCGGCGCCAGTTTTCCCAGCGAGTTTTTGAGCGTCTATAGCGCACCCCTCGCGGGCAGCGTCGCCTGGTCGTCGCCCGATTGGGTGCTGATCGCCTATCTGACGCTGCCGGTGCTGGCCATCGTGGTGTTTGCAGCGCTGACTGGCTTTAACGTGCTGGCGCGGTTTCGCGGCGCGTTGCGCTGGGTCACCCGCACCGAGAATTTTGTCACGGCGCCAGCCGAGTTGCTGCCGGTCAATTTCGGCAGCGATGTGCATTATGAGGCGTTTCTGGACCGGCGGTTCCGGGGCGATGGCGGTTTGCTGCTGGAGTTTGAGGAGCGCGGTATCGGCAAGGGCCTGCTGCACCGGGTGTTCCATGGCGGCTCCGGCGCCATCACCGCGCTGATCGAAATCGACGGGCAATTGCTGGTGCGCAAATTTGCCAGTGGCAGTGCGGGCCAAACCCTGCTGGCGCAATATGATTGGATCGAGCGATTTGCTCCTGACCTGCCAGTGGTGCAAACCATGGGTCGCCGCTCCGATAATGGTGACCAGCTCTATGACATGCGCTATCTCGGCGGCACGCGGGATTTCTATGAAGCCATCCATACCGAAACGCTGGTGGCGTCGGCCGCTATTCTGGGCGACGTGGTGGCGCGGCTCGATGCTTTCCACGCCAGCCATGCCGCGGCCGATGCGCCCGACGCGGCGGTGCGGGACTATCTGCAGCGCAAAGCCAGCGCTAATCTGAATCAAGTGATAGCGGCATTGCCGGAGCTGTTTGAAGCGCCGAGCATCGAGATCAACGGGCGCCCGTTCGCACTGGCCAGTCTTGAAGTGTTCCGCCAGCTCGACTGGCTGGTCGGCAAGCTTAATCAGCGACGGCAGGCCGATATCCATGGCGATCTGACCATCGAGAACATCATGGTGCGGCCCGAGCCGGGTCCGGCCAACTGGTTCCTGATCGATCCCAATCCGCACAATGGCTTTCAAAGCCCACTGATCGATTTTGCCAAGCTGATGCAGTCGCTGCATCTGGGCTACGAGGCGGTGCACCGCGATCCGCGCGCCAGTTTCGCCAATGGCAAACTGACGGTGAGCCTGCATCGTTCGTCGCAATACAGCGCGCTATTTGCCGGGCTGTGCGATGACTTGCGCCAACGATTCGGCGAGGCCGGATTGCAGCAGGTGTTGCTGCACGAAATGATCAACTACCTGCGGCTGATCCCCTATCAACTGCGCCGGTCTCCGACTGCCGGTACAGCCTTCTTCGGCTGCCTCTGCATTTTGCTGCAGGACTACCAGGAGCGCTATCCGGGCGACCTGCCGGCCTGATCATTCTGCCGTTTGGGGCGGGCTGTCCGGCTTTGGCCTGGGCAGGAATGGATCGGCCAACTGGCGCAATGGCTGGTCGACCGGGGGCGCGTCGTCGGCGCCATAGGCCTTGGGATAGCTTTTGCCGGGCAGGTGCATGGTGCCGCCGAGCCAATCGAGGAATGCCAGTTGCGCCGCAAAGTTCTTGTCATAGGCCTGGCGCTCATTGGCGTGGTGCCAATGGTGGAATTGCGGGGTGACCAGAAGCCATTTGAGCGGACCGAAGCCGATGCGGATATTGGCGTGGACCAGCACCGCATGGGCGGTCTGGATGACGAACAGGATGGCCACTGCCTCGGTCGAATAACCCAGGGCAAAGATTGGCAGTAGCGAGATGGCCTTGGTCAAAACCTGATCGACTGGATGGACGCGATAGGCCGACATCCAGTCCAGTTGTTCGCTGGAATGATGCACTGCGTGAAAGCGCCAGAGCAATGGCACGGCATGGAACATGCGGTGGGCCAGATAGAGCCCGATATCGGCAATCACCAGGGCTTCGATCACCTGCAGCACCAGATGCTGGCTGCGGATGGCGTCGCCCACGGCTGCCGGCATGACCAGGTTGACCCCCGCCATGGCGACCAGCGTGACCAGTCCCAGGCCAAGCCGGGTGATCTGGGCGATGACGAAGAAATAGATAGCGTCGACCGAAAGCGTCTGGCGCAGGATCTTCTGGTCTTCATGCAGATGCAGGATGCGTTCGAGCGGCACAAACACCAGCGCTAGCACCAGGATGGTGCGCAGGTTGAAAAACTCGACAATGGCGTTGAGATTGTCCAAAAGCGACCGTCCTGCAGCTGATGGAACATTCAAGCACGAGGTTGGTTAACCTTTTGTTCAGAGCCAGCGCCGCGCGACGTTGCAGATTTTTGTTCCCAGCCAAAAATGGAATGATAGCGTGGACCTTCGGAGATGCCCCTAACGGGCCGCCAGTTTCTGACATGACAACAAGACTGCGACTGCAACGCAGGTGATCCGGAGGACCGACAATGCCAGAACAAGCCTATCTCAACCGCGTCGCCACGGCTGTTCCGAGCAATGACGTACACCGGTTCTTCATCGAATTTGCCAGCGAGCTCTTGTCCGAGGACCCGCGCCGCCGGGCGATTTTCAACCGCATGGCCGACAAGGGCGGCATCGAGCATCGCTTCTCCAGCTTTGCCCCATCGACAGATGCCAGGCGCAGTGCCGATGCGGATGGCGTGTTCACGCGCGGCAGCTTTCCGGGCACCGCCAAGCGGATGGACATGTTTGCCGCCACCGCGCCGCTGCTGACCACCAATGCGGTGGAAAAGGTGCTTGAAGGGCAGGATAAAGCCTCGATCACGCATCTGATCGTCACCACCTGCACCGGGTTCTCGGCACCCGGGATGGATCTGGAAATCATCGCCCGCAACGGGCTGTCATCGGGGATCGAGCGGACCATCATCGGTTTCATGGGGTGCTATGCCGCGATCAACGCGCTCAAGCAGGCCCGCCACATTGTGCGTTCCGAGCCCGCGGCGCGGGTGCTAGTGGTCAATATCGAACTCTGCACGCTGCATCTGAAAGAAACCACCGATCTGGAAAAGCTGCTGTCATTCTGCCTGTGGGGCGATGGCTGCGCCGCCTCGCTGGTCAGCGCCGAACCGACCGGTATCGCGCTCGACAGTTTTCACGGAGTGGTGGCCGCCGACAGCCGCGACTTGATGACCTGGAGCGTGCGCGACGATGGGTTCGACATGGTGCTGTCGGGTCAGGTGCCGGCGGCGATCAATGATGTGCTGGGCGCCAAATCTGCCGAAATCCTGCGGGGCACGCCGATCGCCGATATCGACCTGTGGGCTGTACATCCGGGCGGGCGCTCGGTGCTAGATGCGGTCGAGCGGGCGCTCAATCTTGCCCCCGAGGCGCTGGCGCCATCGCGCGAAGTGCTGCGCGCCAATGGCAATATGAGTTCGGCCACGGTGATGTTCGTGCTGGCGGCGATGCTGGCGGCGCGGCAGGGCGGCGAGACGGGCTGCGCCATGGCGTTCGGACCGGGCCTGACCGCCGAAACCATGCTGTTCCATACTGTTGACGCAGCGCAGTGATGGCGGGCGCGCTGGCGCAACGGCGGCTGGTGCCGGAACTGCTCGACAGTCTGGCCATCGATGATCCGCGCGCCGTCAGGTCGCGGCGCGATCTGGTGCTGGTCAATGCGCTGATGATGCAGAGCGCTATCATGGCGGGACTGTTCCGCAGGCATGTAAAGCCGGTCAAACTGCGATTGCTGGAAATCGGTGCGGGCGATGGGGCGTTCATGCTGTCGGTCGCGCGGCGGCTGGGACGGGCCTATGGCGATGTCGACCTGCTGCTGCTCGATCAGGCCAATCTGGTAACGCCGCAGCGCATCGATCAGTTTGCCGCGCTGGGCTGGCGCGTGCAGGTGGTCACCGCCGATGTGTTCGACTGGATCGGGCGGCCCGAAGCGGGGCGGTTCGATGCGGTGTCGGCCAATCTGTTCCTGCACCACTTCCAGGGCGACATGCTGACCAGGCTGCTGGCGGCGATACCGACGCTGGCGCCGGTATTTCTGGCCGCCGAGCCGTCCCGCAGCATGCTGGCGCTGTGGGGCTCGTATCTTTTGGCGTTGGTGGGGGTCAACGACGTGACCCGGCACGACGCGGTGGTCAGCGTGCGCGCCGGATTTACCAGCGATGAACTGTCGCTGGCCTGGCCCCGTTGCGCCGGCCAGCAACTGGTCGAACGCCGTGTCGGTCCTTTCACTCATGTGTTCGCCGCCATCCAGAAGGAGGGCAGGGCGTGAGTTACGATGCCATCGTCATCGGCGCGGGGCCGGGTGGTGCTTCGGCGGCGTTGTCGCTGGCGCGGCAGGGGCGATCGGTGGCGATCATCGAGCGCAGCGAATTTCCACGCCGCAAAGTCTGCGGCGAGTTCATTTCGGCGGTTAATCTGGCGCTGCTCGACCGGCTGGGGGTCGGCGAGGCGTTCCGCGATCTGGCCGGGCCGGAAGTGTCCCGGCTGGCCCTGTTCGCCGCCGGACCGGCGCTGGAAGCGCCGATGCCCAAGGCGAGCGGCAATGCCTTTGGTCGGGCATTGGGGCGCGACGTGCTCGACGGCTTGCTGCTCGAGGCCGCAAAGGCCGAAGGCGTGACGGTGCTGCAGCCATGGCGCGCCGTCGAAATCAGCCGCGAAGGCGAACTGGGGCTGGTGCGCATCGAGGACCGCGACCAGCAGTTGGAATTGTCAGCGCCGGTGGTGATCGCCGCCCATGGTTCGTGGGAGCCCGGCAAGCTCGCCAGCAATCTGGAAAAGCGCAACCAGAAGCACGACTTCCTTGGTTTCAAGGCGCATTTCACCGAGGCGGCGCTGGCGTCCGACCTGATGCCGCTGATGGTGTTTCCCGGCGGCTATGGTGGCATGGTCTGGGCCGATCAGGGGCGGCTGTCGGTGTCGTGCTGCATCAGGCGCGACGTGCTGACCCGGCTGCGCGTCGAGCACGCCGGCCTATCAGCCGCCGAGGTGGTGCATCTGCATATCATGGGGTCGTGCCCTGCGGTGCGCAGCGCGATTGGCGGCGCCAGCCTGCATGGCGAATGGCTGGCGGCGGGGCCGATCCGGCCCGGCATTCGGCCCCGCTTTGCCGCCGAGATTTTTCGCGTTGGCAATATTGCCGGCGAGTCGCATCCGATCATTGCCGAGGGTATCTCGATGGCGCTGCAATCGGGCTGGCTGCTGGCCGAGCAGTTGGCGCAGGTCAAGACCTGGGATCGGGCAGGGCGCGAGGCAGCCGGTGCGAACTATGCCAGCGTCTGGCGCCGCCAGTTTGCCACCCGCATCCGCGCCGCCGACGTGCTGTCGCGGCTGGCGATCTTTCCGCAAAGCGCGGCGCTGATGCGCGGCGTCGTCAACGTGTTCCCCGCCGCGCTGTCGATCGGCGCGCGCCTCAGCGGCAAGACCAAGACGCTGCCGGGGTTTTAGCGTCATGCCGCCTTGGTCTGCGCAATAGCCCAGCGGATGCCATAGGGATCGCGCAATTGCCCATAGATGTCGCCCCAGAACTCTTCCTTGAGCGGCATCAGCACGGTGCATCCGGCGGCAACGGCGCGGTCCCACCAGGTCTGGGCGCTATCGACCTGCAGATGCAGGTTGAAGCCCTGTGCCGCAACCGGCGGGTAGCCGTGGTCGGGAAAGAAATCGCTCATGAACAGCGGCGCGCCGTTGATCTCGACATGGGCATGCATCAGCTTGCCACTCTCGCCGGGATGGCGGGCGCGCTCGATGGCGCCGAATGCCTGCTGATAAAACGCGATGGCGTCGCTGGCGCCATCGATACTGAGATAGGGCGTCAGTCCGCTGCTGGCTGCGGTATCGTTCATTTGGCTCCTCCGTGTCGGTTGGCAGAGACTAAGGCGTAAGTGCCGTCAGGTTCAACGCTGAACAGCGCGATCGATCGGCAAGTCCTTTGAAGCCCCTTCCTTGTCGTCCAGCTTGGCCTGCCGGTCGATATAGTCTCGCAGCGCACGTAATTCTTGCCCGGTCAGCCGTTCGGCACCAATCAGGCGGTTATCGGCCAGTTTGACGGCCAGGATCAGTTCGTCGAGCTTGGCCTGCACGGCATCGCCATCGCGGTTCTGGGTGTGCTGCACCACAAACACCATGAGGAAGGTGATGATGGTGGTGGCAGTGTTGACCGCCAGTTGCCAGATTTCGGAAAAGCCGGTGAATGGCCCGGCAAGGGCCCAGGCGACGATCCCGGCGCAGGCCAGCGCGAAAGTGATCGGCTTGCCGGCGCCCTTGGCAATCGCGTTGGAGAATTTGTCGAACAGGGAGTGTGCCATGGCGCCACAACGCGGCAGGGGTTGGAGTGTTCCAGCGCTAGCGAGGCCCCGCCCATTCCGGATTGGCGATATCCCATTCGCGGCGCCATTCGGCGGCGAGCACGGCGCGACGGCGGATGAAGCGCTGGTCGGTGGCGGTGGTCTCAACCAGGCGGTCGATGCGGAAGTTGCGGAAGCCCTGGCGCAGGCAGCACCAGGCGGCAACGATCTGCTTGCCATCGTAATAGGCCAGTTGCACGGGGCAGATCAGGCGTTCCGAGACGGCGCCGGCCTCGTCGCGATAGTGGATGAAGATGGATTTTTCGGTGCGCATGGCGGCGCGGATCAGGCCAAGCGCCGGCTTGGCAGCTTCCCCGTTGGTGGAAGAGGCGACCCGCAGTCCGGTATCATTGATGCGATTGCGCAAATCTTCGGGCGAGGCGGTGGCGATCTTGCCCAGGGCGTTTTCGGCGGCGTGGGCAAGGCCGGGATCAGGCTGGCGCTGCACCCAGCGGGCGCCCAGCACCAGCGCCTCCAGTTCCTCGGCCGAAAACATCAGCGGCGGCAGAAAAAATCCCGGGCGCAGCAGATAGCCGATGCCGGCCTCGCCATCGATGGGCGCGCCGAGGCCAATCAGCACCTGCACGTCGCGATACAGCGTGCGCACCGAAACACCCTGTTCTTCGGCCAAAGCGGCGGCCGTTACCGGGTGGCGGTGCCGCCGCAAGGCGTCCATGACGCCAAACAACCGTTCAGTCTTGTCCATCGGCTTCCTCGCATCGGCTGTCCTGACTAGCGCCCGACAGGGACTGTGTCACGCCGAAATACACTGTGTCGCGAGCCGATCACAGCTGGCGCGGGATTAACCGGATGGCAATGATGAGAGCCAAATATGATTTCAAGCGGATCGATTGTCCTTTGCCGGCGTTGTCCGTATCCTGAGTGCGCAGCAATCCGCTCCGTGCCCGGAAACAGCAAGCCGATTTGAGTTGACCATTTTAACAGCCAGTCCTTCCAATGCCACCATCACCACCGTTCTGGTCGTTGAAGACGAGGTATTGATTCTGCTGGCGACAGCGCAGGATTTGCGCGACGCCGGCTTTAAGGTGCTCGAAGCGGCCAATGCCAGGGAGGCGATTGCCTTGCTGGAACTGCACCCGGAAATCAGCCTGCTGTTTACCGATATCGATATGCCGGGCTCCATGGACGGCTTGATGCTGTCGACCATGGTTCGGGATCGCTGGCCTCCGGTCAAGATCATCGTCACCTCGGGCAAGACCATTGTCGGCCGTGGCGAACTGCCCGAGCAGGGCCGCTTCATGCCCAAGCCCTACCGCATCGACAAGGTGGTGGCAGCGGTGCAGGAAATGCTGGCCTAGCCGATCCATTCGACATGCCTGATTGATCTGGACAACCTGCACGCCGCTGCGCCAAGGTCCGTGCAGATTCGTTCAGGATTTGCCATGCCCATCCCCAGCACTACCGTCGATGCCGTTCTCGCCAAGGTTGATGCCAGCCTTGAGCAAAGCCTTGAACGGCTGTTCGAACTGTTGCGGATCAAGTCGATCTCGACCGATCCCGCTTTTGCCGACGACTGCCAGAAGGCGGCAGACTGGCTGGTAAACGATCTGAATGGTCTGGGCTTTGACGCGACTGCGCGTTCGACGCAAGGTCATCCCGTCGTGGTCGGCCATGATCTGTCGGCGAGCGGGCCGCATGTGCTGTTTTATGGCCATTACGATGTGCAGCCGGTCGATCCGCTCAACCTGTGGCATACTGATCCGTTCGAGCCGCAGCTCAAGGATGGCCCGCATGGCAAGATGATCGTGGCGCGCGGCTCGTCCGACGACAAGGGCCAGTTGCTGACGTTCATCGAAGCCTGCCGCGCCTGGAAGGCGGTGCATGGCGCCCTGCCGGTCAAGGTGACGCTGATGCTGGAAGGCGAAGAAGAATCGGGTGGCAAGAACCTGCCGCCGTTCATGCGCGACAATGCCAGGGAGCTGACCGCAGATATCGCGCTGGTCTGCGACACCGATATGTGGGATCGGCAAACGCCGTCGATCACCACCATGCTGCGCGGGCTGGTTGGCCAGGAAATCGAGATCACCTGCGCGTCCAAGGATCTGCATTCGGGCATGTTCGGCAATGCAGCGCGCAACCCGATCCAGGTTTTGGCCGACATCATCGCCAGCCTGCGCCGCCCCGATGGCAGCGTGACGCTGCCGGGGTTTTACGACGACGTTGCCGAAGTCTCGGACGCAGTCAAAGCCGGGTGGAAAAACCTTGGCTTTGATGAGGCAGCGTTCCTGGGCGAAGCCGGGCTCAGGATTGCGGCCGGCGAGGCCGACCGCTCGGTGCTGGAACAGGTGTGGGCGCGACCGACCTGCGAAATCAATGGCATCACCGGGGGCTATACCGGCGATGGCTTCAAGACGGTGATCCCCGCCAAGGCCAGCGCCAAGATTTCGTTCCGGCTGGTGTCGGGCATGGACCCACAAAAGATCCGGGCGGCGTTCCAGGCCCATGTGCGGGCGATGATCCCGGCCGATTGCTCGGTGAGCTTCAAGGATCATGGCGCTTCGCCAGCGATCACCGTGCCCAGCGATGGGATCTACCTCAAGAAGGCATTGGTGGCGCTGACGGACGAATGGGAAAAGCCGGCGGCGATTACCGGTTCGGGCGGTTCGATACCGGTCGCCGGCGATTTCAAGAAAATCCTCGGCATGGATACGCTGCTGATCGGCTTTGCCCATGTCGACGACGCCATCCATTCACCCAATGAGAAATACGATCTGGCCAGTTTCCACGGCGGGATCAGGTCATGGGTGCGGATTTTGGCGGGGTTTGCTGAGTAGGCAGGGCGAGCTCTTGCGGGCACCTTCTCCCGCAACGGGAGAAGGGAGGAAGAGAAGCTAAGCCGCAACCACCGCGATCATCGCAGCAATCGCCGGCACGGTCTGGATGAACAGGATCTTGCGCCCCACCGTGGCTGCGCCATACAGCCCCGCTACGGCGACGCAACCAAGGAAGAACAGCTGGATCTGCCAGGCGAAATCCACCTCAGGCTGGATCAGGCCCCAGATCAGACCGGCGGCGAGGAAGCCGTTATAGAGCCCCTGATTGGCGGCGAGCACCTTGCTGGCCTCGGCGAAGTCCGGCTTTTGCCCGAAGGCCTTGAGGCCCTGCGGCTTGGTCCACAGGAACATCTCCAGCACCAGAATGTAGATGTGCAACAATGCCACGGCGGCGACCAGAATTTGCGCGATGATGTGCATGATGTTCCTCTCGACAATGCTGTGATGCCACGGCGGCGCGGCCAAGGCTAGCCCGGTTGCCCGCCGATCGATTGCACCGCCTTGGCGCCGGCGGCGATGCCGGCTTCGAGCGCCATTGCCAGCGGCTGGCCATCGAGATGGGCTGCCAGCAAGCCGGCGGCGAAAGCATCGCCGGCGCCAGTGCTGTCGACAACATTGACCCGGGGCGCCGCCTGGATCATCCGCACCCCGTCGCGTCCGCCAACCGCCGCGCCTTGCGCGCCGCGCTTGATCACCACGGTGCGGTAATGTTCACCGAGCAGGCGCATCTGCTGTTCGAGGTCAACGGCGCCACACAGCGCTTCGGCTTCGCTGTGATTGGCGAACAGCCAATCGGCGCCTGCCGTCCAACCGACGAAATTGGAGGTGCCAATCTCGGTCAAAAAGCCCACGGAGGCCGGATCGACGGCAAGGGCGATGCCGCGCGCCTTGGCGGCGGCGAACAGGTCCATCACGGCGGCGCGCGGACCATCGGCAAAAAAGCTGTAGCCCGAAACCAGCACCAGCCCGACATCGTCGAGCAGGTTTTCCGGCAGGTCTTGCCCGTTCAGATTGAGATTGGCGCCACGGTCGGTGAAAAAGCTGCGCTCGCCATCGGGATCGACAATAGTGACCAGCACGCCCGAGGGCAGGTCCTTGTCGCCGGCCAGCACCGCCACCACACCGAAACCGCGGAAGTAGTTTTCATAGCCCATCCTGTCGGCCGCGCCGACCCGGGCGGCAAACAGCACATCGGCCTCCATGGCGCCCAGCCAGACAGCCTGATTGGCGCCGGAGCCGCCGGGACGGCTGCGCACCTGCGCCCGCCGGTCCGAACCCTTGACCATGCCGCCCTCGGGCAGCACGATAATGTCGGTCATCACATCGCCAACGACCAGAACCCGCCGGCTCATGCGCGGCGCACGGCCGGCTTGGGCGCGGCCATGGCGGCCAGGGCCACGGCGATCTTGGAGGCGACCATGGCGTTGTTTTCCACCAGCGCGATGTTGGCGACCAGCGACTTGCCGCCGGTCAGCTCGAAAATCCGATTGAGCAGGAACGGGGTCAGCGCCTTGCGCGACACGCCTTCCTTTTCCGCGCCGGCAATGGCTTCGGCGATCCGGGCTTCGATGGCCGAGGCTTCAAGCGCATCGCCTTCGGGGATCGGGTTGGCGATCAGCACGCCACCCATTCCCATGTCGCCCTGCAGCGCCACCACCTTGGCAATGTCTTCGGCGCTATCGAAGCGATGGTCGACCTTGTAGCCGCTCTGGCGGGCCCAGAAGGCGGGGAAGTCATTGGTCTGATAGCCGATCACCGGCACGCCATTGGTTTCGAGCACTTCGAGCGTCTTGGCGATATCGAGGATGGATTTGGCACCGGCACAAACTACCGCTACCGGCGTGCGGCTCAATTCTTCCAGATCGGCGGAAATATCGAAAGTGTCCTCGGCGCCGCGATGCACGCCGCCAATGCCGCCGGTGGCAAAAACCTTGATCCCGGCCAGGGCCGCAATCTGCATCGTGGTGGCAACGGTGGTACCGGCAAGACCCCCTTGCACCAGGATCGAGGCGACGTCGCGGCGCGAGGCCTTGGCGGCCTTGCCGCCTTCCATGGCCAGCCGTTCCAGGTCTTCGCCGGAAACGCCCACGGCAAAGCGGCCGTCCATGATGGCGATGGTGGCGGGCACCGCGCCATGCTTGCGCACTACGGCCTCGACGTTCTTGGCCATTTCCAGGTTCTGCGGATAGGGCATGCCATGGGTGATGATGGTGGATTCCAGCGCCACCACCGGCTTGCCGGCGGCGAGGGCCTGTTTCACTTCGGCGGAAATCGACAGATAGGCTTTGGCGCTCATCGAGGCATTCCTTGGACGGGGTTGGGCCAGCACGGGCCCGGTTGCGGCGGTTTTGCGCCGCGGGCGGGCCCGTGGTCAAGCCCCGCAAAAACAATGGAGCCAATCCCTTGTCGCTGAAAAGGTTTCGCTCTAACCTGCCTTGGCAATCGAGGCAGAAGGTACACTTCGCTGACCATTCCCATCGGTGATCAGGCTGTCATGGCCGATCGATATGCGCCCGGCACAGGGTACATTGCAGCAAAGCGATCCGGCGCGGTTTTGCGTCGCCGTGTGGTTGTCACGATGGCAAATTTCCTTCAAAACCACAGTGAATTCAGCGTCGTGCGACAGTGACCTGCCGCCACGATCCATGCAACTTTGCGGTTTGCGCCGCACCCGGACCCAGGCTAACAGGAGCTTATATCCATGAACAAATCGCTGGTTCTCGCGCTCGGAACCTTGCTGCTGGCTGGCCCTGCGCTGGCGCAGGAAGAGGCCGTGGTCAACGTCTATAACTGGTCCGATTATATCGCTGAAGACACCGTCTCCAAGTTCGAGGCGGAGACTGGCATCAAGGTCAATTATGACGTGTTCGACAGCAATGAGCTGGTGGAAGCCAAGCTGCTGGCTGGCAATTCCGGCTACGACGTGGTGGTGCCATCGGGTTTCTTCCTCGAGCGCCAGATTTCGGCGGGCCTGTTCCAGCCGCTCGACAAGGCCAAGCTGCCCAATATCGTCAACATGGACCCCGACATCATGGCGTCGACCGCGGCCCATGATCCGGAAAACAAGTATGCCGTCGACTATATGTGGGGCACCACCGGCATCGGCTACAATGTCGACAAGGTCAAAGCGGCGCTGGGCGATGCCCCGATCGACAGCTGGGACCTGATCTTCAAGCCTGAAATGGCCGAAAAGCTCAAGGATTGCGGCATCACCCTGCTCGATGCGCCTTCCGAAATCATGTCGACGGCGCTGAACTATCTCGGGCTCGATCCCAATTCGGAAAGCGAAGACGATCTGGCCAAGGGTGAAGCGCTGCTGATGTCGATCCGTCCTTTCGTGCGGCAGTTCAATTCGTCGCAATATATCGATGCACTGGGCAATGGCGAAGTGTGCATCTCGGTGGGCTATTCGGGTGACGTGTTCATCGCCAAGGCGGCGGCCGAGGAAGCCAAGGCCGGCGTCACCGTCAATTACTTCATCCCCAAGGAAGGCGCGCTGAAGTGGTTTGACCTGTTCGCCATTCCTTCCGATGCCCCCCACCCCGACAATGCGCACAAGTTCATCGATTTCATGCTGCGTCCCGACATTGCCGCTGCCAACTCCAATTTCGTGTTCTACGCCTCGGGCAACAAGGCCGCCGTGCCACTGATGGACAAGGCAATCACCGGCGATCCGGCGATCTATCCGCCGACAGAGGTCGCCGCCAAGCTGTTCCCGCTCAAGGCCCATACCGCCAAGTATGATCGCCTGCTGACACGCGCCTGGACGCGCATCAAGACCGGTCAGTAACACGCATAACGGGCGGGGCTGTGGCCCCGTCGCATTCTTTGGGGGCAAAGACAGCGCATGGCCAAGAAACAACAGATCGCCGCCGATACGCGCCCATGGCGCGATCCGGACGCCAAACCCTTCGTGCGCATTCGCAATGTGACGAAAAAGTTCGGCGACGTCGCGGCGGTGGCCGATGTATCGCTCGACATTTTCAAAGGCGAACTGTTCTGCCTGTTGGGTGGATCGGGCTCCGGTAAATCGACGCTGTTGCGGATGCTGGCGGGGTTTGAAGATCCGACCTCGGGCACCATTGAAATTGATGGTCAGGACATGGCGGGCGTCGCTCCCTATGACCGGCCGATCAACATGATGTTCCAGTCCTATGCGCTGTTTCCGCATATGAGCGTCACCCAGAACATCGGCTATGGCCTGAAGCGCGAAGGCATGCCCAAGGCCGAGATCGCCGCCCGGGTCGAAGAACTGCTCAAGCTGGTCAAGCTCGAAGCCTATGGGGCGCGCAAGCCGCATCAATTGTCCGGTGGGCAGCGGCAGCGCGTGGCTCTGGCGCGGGCGCTGGCCAAGCGGCCAAAGCTGTTGCTGCTCGATGAGCCTTTGGGGGCGCTGGACAAGAAGCTGCGCGAGGAAACCCAGTTCGAACTGGTCAAGATCCAGGAAACGCTGGGTGTCACCTTCATCGTGGTGACCCACGATCAGGAAGAGGCGATGTCGCTGGCCACCCGCATCGGGGTGATGAACCAGGGCGAAATCGCCATGATCGGCGAGCCGACCGAAATCTACGAATATCCCAATTCACGCTTCGTTGCCGGCTTCATCGGTTCGGTCAATATGTTTGAAGGCGTAGTCACCGAAGACGAGCCCGATCACGTCCGCATCCGCTCGGCCGAGTTGGGCTGCGATATCTATGTTGGTCACGGCGTGGCGTGCGCGCCGGACCAGACGCTGTGGTGGGCGATCAGGCCGGAAAAGATCGTTCTGACCCGCGACAAGCCAAGTGCCGATGGGGCGCTGGGCGAGGTCAACATGACCGAGGGTTTTGTCGAGGATATCGCCTATCTGGGGGATATGACCGTCTATCAGGTCAAATTGCCCGACGGCAAATACATGCGCGTCACCAAGGCCAATTCGTTGCGCGGCGATCCTGATGCCATCAGTTGGGATGAGCATGTATGGGCCTCGTGGGGCAAATCGGCCGGCTCGGTGCTGGTATCATGACGGCCGAAGCGTCGGTTCCGTTCGCGCCCCGCCGACCCTGGCGATTTATCAGCCGCGCGCTGGCCAGAATTGGCATTTCCGGGCGCGGTCTGGTCATTCTCGCGCCGGCGCTGTGGCTTGGGGTGTTTTTCCTGATCCCGCTCTGCATCGTGTTGCAGGTGGCGTTTTCGGAATCGGCGCTGAGCCGCCCGCCCTACCTGCCCCTGCTCACCGCCGACGAAGACGGCACCGTGCAGATGACGCTGCACCTGTCCAATTTCATGCGGCTGTTCGACGATCCGCTCTATATCCGCGCCTATCTCAATTCGATCATGGTGGCGGGCGTTTCGACCATCTGCACGCTGCTGATCGGTTATCCGATGGCCTATTTCATCGCCCGCGCGTCGGATCGCTGGCGCAATATCCTGCTGATGCTGGTGATCCTGCCGTTCTGGAGTTCGTTCCTGCTACGCGTCTATGCCTGGATCGGGTTCTTGAAGAGCAATGGCGTCATCAACAATTTCCTGATGTCGACCGGCATCATCCATCAGCCGCTGGTGATGATGCAGACCGATTTCGCGGTCTATATCGGCATCGTCTATACCTATCTGCCGTTCATGATCCTGCCGCTCTATACCAACCTGGTCAAACTCGACGGCACGCTGCTGGAAGCCTCGGCCGATCTGGGGGCGCGGCCCTATCGCACCTTCCTGTCAGTGACACTGCCGCTGTCGCGGCCGGGGATCATTGCCGGCTCGATGCTGGTGTTTATTCCGGCGATCGGCGAATTCGTCATTCCCTCGCTGCTCGGCGGGCCCGGCACGCTGATGATCGGGCGGGTGCTGTACGATGAGTTCCTGCTCAACCGCGACTGGCCGATGGCCTCTGCCCTGGCGGTGGCGATGCTGTTCGTGGTGGTGGTGCCGATCCTGTTCATGCAGAACGTCCAGAGCGCGGTGGTGGCCAGCAAATGAAACGCGGTGTCCTGCTTCCAACCATTGCCACCTTCGGCTTCATCTTCCTTTATGCCCCCATCCTGTCGCTGGTGGTCTTCTCGTTCAATGAGAACAAGCTGGTGACGGTGTGGAGCGGCTTTTCGCTGAAATGGTATGGATCGCTGTTCGCGGACCCCAAGCTGTTCAGCGCGGCGCTGCGGTCGCTGCAGATTGCCGCCGCCAGTGCCTCGATCGCTTTGGTGCTGGGCACCTTGACCGCGGTGGCGCTGGTGCGCTTCCGGCGATTCCGCGGCAAGACATTGATGTCGATCACCATATCGGCGCCGCTGGTAATGCCCGATGTGATCACCGGGTTGGCACTGCTGCTGCTGTTCGTCACGCTGCGCTCGATCATTGGCTGGCCGGCCGATCAGGGGATGATGACCATCATCATCGCCCATTCGATCGTCTGCATGGCCTATGTCACCGTGGTGGTGCAATCACGGCTGAGCGAGCTTGATCTCAGTCTCGAAGAAGCGGCGATGGATCTGGGCGCCACCCCGGTCGCGGTATTTTTCGATATTACCCTGCCGATCATCGCCCCGGCGCTGGTTTCGGGTTGGTTGCTGGCTTTCACCATCTCGCTCGATGATGTGGTGATCGCCCAGTTCGTGGCCGGACCGGGCTCGACCACCCTGCCGATGGAAATCTTCTCCAAGGTGCGGCTGGGCGTGTCGCCGGACATCAATGCGCTGGCCACCATCATCATCAGTGTGGTGGCGCTGGGGGTGCTGGCGGCAACCATTATCCAGTTACGCAGTCGGCCAAAAAACCAGGGCGCCTAGCCTTGATCACTGTCCGATTTCGACACTTTACAGACCCGGCAAAGCAGCGCACACTTTGTTCATGTTCAACCAACGTGAAGGAGGTGATCCAATGTCTTATGAGATTACGGCGCTCGAAGAAGGTCTTGGATATGTGGTGCATGTGCGCGGGGTGATCTGCTCCTAGCACCAGCACTCCTTCAGGCCACGAGGCCGAAATACTCAGGAAGGGCCGCAGCAATGCGGCCCTTTTTGCTGTCCATCAGGTAGCAACAAGACCGCCGATGACAATCATCGATAGCGTCACGCCCATCGCATAAAACACCAGGATCGCCAGCGGCCCGGCAAAGGCCGGCTTGACGCCTCGCGCCATGAAGATCAGCAGGATCGGCAGCCAATCAAGGGTATAGCGCTGCGCGCTGTACTGGGTGAAGCCATTGGAATGATAGAACAGGGTTAGCCCCAGAACGACTGCGCAGGTCGCCAAACCAAACCAGAACTGCCGCTCCCATTTGGCGAGAAAGGCCAAGAGCAGCACCGGGGTGACGAGGAACAGCGAGGCGCCGTTGACGTCGAATCCCGACAGCTGCGTCATATAGCGGCCAATGAAATCCACATGCGGCCCGGCTACGAACATGTAGATGACGTTGAACAGGAAATAGTCCCTGGAGAACAGGCCCAGTTCGCGGACGCGGTCCTTGAGGAAGGCGGAATTGGCCGGGCCCTCGCCAAATTCGACCGGGAAAATGTAGGAATAGCCGGTTTCCATGGGGGAGCCGAAGCGCACGTAATTATAGACGAAATAGATCGCCAGGGCGATCAACGGGAAGGCTGCCAGTTTCAGCGCCCGCTTGACCGCCGCACCATCGATGCGGAACCACGGCGTCCCCTCGTCCACCAGCACAATATAGAGAAACGGCAGATAAAGGATGGTCATCTGCCGCGACAGGAAGGCGAGGCCGATAAACAGGCCGGCCAGCACGGCGTTGCGGCGGTTGAGCGCGAAATACAGCGCGCAGGTTGAAAACAGAAAGCCCCAGGTCTGGGCGAAAAACCACACCGCATCGCCACGGATGGCAACGAATGCCAGCGGGGTGGCGAACAGGATCGCCAGCACCACCAGCATGGTCAGTTCGCGCGAGCCGGTTTCCCGCTCGGCAATCCGCCACCACACGAACCCGGTCAGCGCAAAGGCCAGAAAGGTCATGGGCACGAAGAAGTGGAAATTGATCCCGAACAAAGCCACGAAGGGTAGGGCGATCACCCCGGGCAGCGGCGGAAAGATGATATAGGTCAAGCCCTTGAACAGCGCGCAATCCTGATCAAAACAGGTCGCCACATCAAGCCGGCCATGGAGCCAGCCGTCGGCCAATTGGGCATAGGTATTGGTGCCGCCGCTTTCGCGCAGGATGGCGAGGCCAAACACGGCGAGAAACAGCAGCACGAGGCCGCCCAGCATGATGGAAATAATCAGTCGTTTTGCCGTCACTTAGGCCCCCAGAACCGGTTTGGCGGCATCATCGCAGGCGGCGATGAAGACACCCTGAATCGCTTGGGTTAATGGCTGGTCAGCGGCCGTTTGCCGACCTCAAGGCTGAAGGTCAGCGATTTGTGGCCGAAGAAGTTGACGACTGCGCCAAGGCCGATGGCAAAGCCGTGAGCCAGACCTTCCTTGGCGAACTCTGGATAGGCAAAGCCGGACTGGCCGGCGAGGAACAGGTAGGTCAGCCCCAGCACGACGAGGGCACCGACGGCATTGACCGCCAGAAAGATCAGGCTCTGTTGCATCACCGGCCGACTGGAGCCGGGGAAGACGAAGCGGCGATACAGCGGAAAACCGGCCGACATGCCGATGAGATAGGCCAGAACCACGGCAGCGCCGATCGGCATTGTGGCCGATAGCGGAAACCGCACCAGCCAGTTTACCGCGGCGGCGAAACCGCCGAGCAGCAGGAAGCGGAGCACTTGATGCTGGCTGAGAACCTTGAGCTTATCGAGCATTAAAACAGCCATCCGGTGATGAACGCGGCACCCATGAGGCCACCCAGCGCGATGCTGATCCGGTCGCGAATGGCGAAGGCCACCGGATCGTCATTGAGCTGCTCACGATGGCACAAAAGCCAGATGCGCGACACCCACATGAACAAAGCCGCCGGGAACACCCAGAGCATGATCGGGTGATGATAGAACGCGGCGTTGTAAACGTCATTCATGATGTAGAGCACCATGATGGTGATCGCTGCCATGGCGGTGGCCACGCCCATGGCGGTGACCATGCCGGCATCGGTGCCCAGATAGCCGCGGCCGCTGACAGCAAGACGGCCCTTGGCGACGCTTTTCTGGATTTCGGTCTGGCGCTTGGCAAACGATAGCGACGTGAACAGGAACATCGAGAACACCAGCAGCCATGGCGACGGCACCGCGCTGACGGCGGTGATGCCGATGCCAAGGCGCAGCGTGAACAGTGAGGCCAGCGTGAACACGTCCACGATCGGCTGGCGCTTGATGTAGAATGAATAGCCCAGCGTGGTCGCCATATAGACCATCAGCAGGCTGAACGAGGGCAGGCCCAGCGTGACCGCAACGCCGAGGCTGGCGGCAATCAGCACGATTGCAGCCGGCACGCCATGCTTGATGCGCAGCGCGCCCGAGGCCAACGGGCGGTTGCGCTTGGTCCAGTGGGTGCGATCGTCGGCCAGATCGAACAGGTCGTTGAGCAGGTAAGTGCCCGAGGCCATCAGCGACATAGCAGCAAAGGCCAGCCCCGCCTGCAGCACGGCCATGGGATGGCTGGCCATGCCGGACAGGATCAGTGGCACGAACACCAGAGCGTTCTTGGCCCATTGATGCACGCGCAGCGCTTTGGCCCAGCCGCGCAGGCCGAGCTTGGCGCGGGTGAATTCGGCTTCGATCGGCTTGCCGAGTAACTTGGCTTTACCGACGGTCCTGGCGGAAGCGCCGGCCAGCACGATCGAGGTGGCGTGCGGCCAGACTTCGAGATCGGAGCGGCTATCGGCGGCATAGGCAAAGCCATCGGGGAAGCGTTCGACGAGGGCCTGGGCCTTGCGGGCGCCCTTCATGTTCTCGATGCCGTCGCTGGCAACGATGAAACTGACAAAGTCGAAGCGCTTGGCGATGCGGTGGGCCAGCAGTTCGTCGGCGGCGGTGGCGATGCCGACCTGACGGCCTTCGGCATGGGCGAGCTGGGCAAAGGCCACCAGTTCGTCATTAACGGGCAGGCTATCGACATTGAGCGGGATCAACTCGCCCAGCTTGCGCTTGAGCACCGCCTTGCCCGACAGCAGCCACTTGACCAAGTTCAGCGCCCGCAGCGGATTGGCCTTCACATAGGCCACGGCGGTTTCGTGCAGCAGATCGGTTCGGATCAGCGCATCGTCAACGTCGAGCACGAGAGGGGGCAGATGGGCCTGTGCAGGAGCCTGCACCTTCTGGACAATAGGCTTACGCATGATGTTACCGCCGCAAGGAAACTGGCGGCAAACTAGGCTTATGCGCCCGAACGGTCGACGCGAAGCGCGAATTAACCTGAACACATACAACTTTAGCCATGGCGTTGAGCATTCGTTCAGCACGCTGAATCGGTATATGATTTCAATAGTTTGCAGAGCGGGGAGCTTGCGGGATGAATCGGATCGACCTGGACGGCCAGACGGCAGTGGTTACCGGCGGCGCGCAAGGTTTAGGCTTTGCCATGGCCAAACGCATCATCGCCTCAGGGGCAAAAGTCAGCCTGTGGGACGCGAATGCCGATGCGCTGAAGCTGGCGACGGCTGCGCTGGGCAGCGCATCATCCGCGCAGGTGGTCGATATCATCGATCTGGCGGCTTTGAAGGCTGCCCATGCCAGTGTCGAGCGCGATATCGGTCCGGTGTCGATCCTGGTCAATTCGGCGGGGATTGCCGGCTCCAATTCCAGCCTCGAGGATTACGATCCGGATGAATGGCGGCGGATTGTCGAGATCAATCTCAATGGCACCTTTTACGTCAACAAGGTGGTGATCGGGTCGATGAAGGCGCGCAATTATGGGCGCATCGTCAACATCTCGTCGGTTGCCGGCAAGGAGGGCAATCCGAACCTGTCCGCCTATTCTGCCGCCAAGGCCGGGGTGATCGGGTTGACCAAATCACTGGGCAAGGAACTGGCGAAATACGACATCGCGGTCAACGCCATCACGCCGGCGACGGCCAAGACGCGGATTCTGGAGACGCTGACGCCCGAATTCATCGACTATATGCTGGTGCGCATTCCGCGCGGCCGGTTCCTCGAAGTCGATGAGGCCGCAGCGATGGTGGCGTTCCTTGTGAGCAAGGACAACAGTTTCACCACCGCCAGCGTGTTTGACCTGTCGGGCGGCCGGACGACCTATTAGGCCTTGGGGAACAGCCGCCAGCGGCGGGGACGAAAAGCGATGCGGGTGCGTTCGCCGGCAGGGTGATCAAACGGCAGGTCGATTTCGACCTTTTGCTGATCACCGCCGATTTCCAGTTCGACACGGCGGGTGCCGCCAACGCGGCGGCTGGCAGTAACCACGCCAGCCAGCGAAGCATCGCCTTCGACCAGTTCGATATCGTGTGGGCGGAAGAACAGCCGGGCATCGCCGGGGCCGGCTTCGGGCGCCGGCACGCCGATGGGGCGGCCGCCGACCCAGAGTTCGCCATTGCCGACATTGACCGGCAGTTCGCTCGATTCCCCGATAAAGCCAAAGACGAAGGGAGAGCTTGGCGTGTCATAGACCGCGTCGGGCGAGCCCACCTGTTCGATCTTGCCCTGACTCATGACGCAGAGCCGGTCAGCCAGTTCGAGCGCTTCTTCCTGATCGTGGGTGACAAACACGGTGGTGTGGCCGGTGCGGTCATGGATTTCGCGCAACCATTTGCGCAGCTCGCGCCGCACCTGTGCATCGAGCGCACCAAACGGCTCATCGAGCAGCAGCACCGCGGGTTCGATGGCGAGGGCTCGGGCCAAAGCGACGCGCTGGCGTTGGCCGCCCGAAAGCTGGTTCGGATAGCGTTTTTCAAGACCCGACAACTGCACCAGATCGAGCAATTCCATGGCCCGGCGGCGGATTTCATTGGCCGGTGGGCGGCTGGAGCGCGGGCGCACCTTGAGACCGAACGAGACGTTTTCCAGAATGGTCATGTGCCGGAACAGCGCATAATGCTGGAACACGAAGCCGATATTGCGCTCCTGCACAGTCTTTTCCGAGGCATCAATATCGCCAAAGAACACCCGTCCTTCAGTGGGGACTTCAAGGCCGGCAATCAACCGCAGCAGCGTGGTCTTGCCTGACCCCGAGGGGCCGAGCAAAGCGATCAGTTCGCCCGACACGATATCGAGCGAAACATCGTGAAGCGCCGGAAATCGATCGAATTCCTTGCGCACATTGGCAATGCGAACTTCCATAAAGAACCTGATCTCCGGTCAGTGGCGGCCAGTGGCCGCGAGTTCATCCCCGAAGCGCCACTCCAGAAAGGACTTCAACACCAGAGTCAACAGGGCCAGCAGAGCCAGCAGTGACGCCAGAGCGAAGGCGGCGACGCCATTATACTCGTTGTAAAAGATTTCGACCTGCAGCGGGATGGTCGTGGTTTCGCCGCGGATCTTTCCGGACACCACCGCGACCGCCCCGAATTCACCCATGGCGCGGGCATTGCAGAGCAAAACGCCATAGAGCAGGCCCCAGCGGATATTGGGCACGGTGACACGCCAGAACGTCTGCCAGCCATTGGCCCCCAATGAGAGCGCCGCTTCCTCGTCGCCAGTGCCCTGGTCCTGCATCAGGGGGATCAGCTCGCGCGCCACGAACGGAAAAGTGACGAACATGGTGGCAAGGATAATGCCAGGCAGCGCGAACAGCACTTCAACGCCATGCGACTTGAGCCAAGGCCCCATGTAGCTGCCGGCGCCAAACAGCAGCACATAGACCAGGCCCGAAATCACCGGCGATACCGAAAACGGCAGGTCGATCAGGGTGATCAGGAAGGCCTTGCCCTTGAACTGGAACTTGGCGATGGCCCAGGAGGCGACGACGCCGAAAACGACGTTGAGCGGCACGGCAACCAACGCCACGGTCAGCGTCAGCCGGATTGCATCGCGCGCATCCTTGCTGGCGAGCGACTTGAAATAGGTATCGATGCCCTTGCTGAAGGCTTCGGCAAACACCGACCACAGTGGCAGCACCAGTACCAGCGCCATGAACAGCAGGCAGATGAAGATCAGCAGGACCTGCACCGGGCGGCTTTCGCTGACCGGCGAGGTGCGGCGCTTGGGCTTAGTTGTCATAGCCAAACCTCTTGCGGCTCCAGGCCTGGATCAGGTTGATCACGAACAGCATGGCAAAGGAAATCAGCAGCATGACCGCAGCGATCACCGTGGCGCCGACGTAGTTGTATTCCTGCAGGCGGATGTAGATCAGAAGCGGCGCGATTTCCGATTTGAACGGAATGTTGCCAGCAATGAAAATCACCGAACCGTATTCGCCGACGCCGCGAGCAAAAGCCAGCGCAAAGCCGGTGAGGATCGCTGGTGTCAAGCTCGGCAACAGCACGCGGGTGACGGTTTGGAAGCGTGAGGCGCCCAGGGTGGCGCTGGCTTCTTCGACTTCGCGGCTGACTTCTTCCAAAATAGGCTGGATGGTGCGGACGACGAAAGGCACGCCGATAAAGATCATGGCGATGACGATGCCGATCGGGGTGTAGGCAATGCGAATGCCTAAAGGGGCAAAAATCTGCCCGACAATGCCATTGGGGGCATAGATGGCGGTCAGCGCAATGCCGGCGACGGCGGTGGGCAAGGCGAAGGGGAGGTCAACCACCGCATCGAAAATCCGGCGTCCGGGAAAGCGATAGCGCACCAATACCCATGCGATCAGCGTGCCAAACACAACATTGATCGCAGCAGCGATCAGCGCGGTGACAAAGCTGACCTTGAGCGCCGCAATGACGCGGGGATCGCTCGCCGCTTTCCAGA
Source organism: Devosia sp. (assembly GCF_039927955.1). Classification (GTDB taxonomy): domain Bacteria; phylum Pseudomonadota; class Alphaproteobacteria; order Rhizobiales; family Devosiaceae; genus Devosia. The sequence continues at coordinate 55,000 of NZ_JBDSUA010000010.1, forward strand.
AACCATCGAACCCCAGCCCGGCGGAGCGAAGGCCCAGCGCGATCAGCGGGATCATAATAATCAGAGAGAAGTAGGCGAGCGTAAAGCCGAGCGTCAAACCGAAACCCGGTATGACGCTCGGCTGCTTCAGTCGCCAACCATCCCGTTTAGGGGTGGTTGCAGCCATGTGTTATTGCCCCGCGGCTGGTGCGTAAATCTGGTCGAAGATACCACCATCGCCAAAGAATTTCGGCTGTGCTTCTTTCCATCCACCAAAATCTGCGATGGTTGCGAGGTTGACTTTGGCAAAACGGGCCACGTCTTCAGGCTTTGCCAACTCGGGCTTGAACGGGCGGTAGTAGTTGGCAGCAGCGATGGTCTGGCCTTCCGGGGAATACAGATACTTCAGATATTCCTCGGCGATATCGCGGGTGCCGCGCTTGTCGATCACTTCGTCAACAATGGCGACGGGAGGCTCAGCCAGGATCGACAGCGACGGGGTGACGATCTCGAACTGGTCGCCAAGTTCGGCCAGCGCCAGATAGGCTTCGTTTTCCCAGGAGATCAGCACGTCGCCAATGCCGCGCTGGGCAAAGGTGGTGGTGGAGCCGCGAGCGCCGGTATCGAGCACCGGAACGTGCTTGTAGAGATTGCCAACGAATTCCTGTGCGGTGGCGTCGGAGCCGCCGGGCTGAGCCTTGGCCCAGGCCCAGGCAGCCAGGAAATTCCAGCGGGCGCCGCCCGACGTCTTGGGATTGGGCGTGATCACTTCAATGCCGTCCTTGACCAGGTCGCCCCAGTCCTTGATCGCCTTCGGGTTGCCCTTCCGGACGAGGAACACGATGGTGGAGGTATAGGGTGCGTTGTTGTTTTCCAGCGTGCCGCGCCAATCCTTCTTGATCAGCGTGGTCTTGTCGGCAATGGCATTGATATCGCTTTCCAGCGCAAGAGTAACGACGTCGGCCTCAAGGCCGTCGATGACGGTGCGCGCCTGGGCGCCGGAGCCGCCATGGGTCACGTCCACGGCGATGTCTTCGCCCTTGAGTTCCTTCCAATGCTTGATGAAGGCCTCGTCATAGGCGGCATAGAGTTCACGCGTCGGATCATAGGACACGTTGGTGATCTTGCGCTCCTGGGCGTGTGCCGTGACCGCAAAGCCCAAAGTGAGCGAGGCGGCAAGCGCGCCGTACGCGAAAAGTTTAACTGCTGACTTCATCAGGACCTCCTGGTGCAATTCATGGTCAAACCCTAGTCGGTAAGTCGGGATTAGCAAAGGACAGGCGCTATCCCCGAATTAGCAAGAATGAGAAAACCTTTCTGTCTGTGCCCAGCAAACGAAAAAAAATCGCCGCCATGACTTGGAACCGGTTGGCGTTGCGCAATTCTGTTTCAGAACGCCAGGTGGAATCTGCCCCATATCATGCGGCCAAAGAGCACCAACAGTACGAGCGGGGAGCAGTGCTCCAAGGCTCAGGCGACAACCTCTGTGGCGACCAAGGAATCGGCGAGGCTCGTCTTGTCCAGCACGTCGCGGGTGGCGACGGCGACGCGGCTGAACACGTGCCGGATTTCACAACTGCCCTCGTCGCGGCAGTCGTCGCATTTGCGATAGGCAATGATCGACAGGCACGGCAGCAGGGCTACCGGACCATCGATCAGCCGCAGCACTTCGCCGTAGGTGATGTGCTCGGGCGATTTGAGCAGGGTATAGCCGCCCATGCGGCCGCGCGTACTGGCGACGATGCCGGCGCGCTTGAGCTCGAGCAGGATCTGCTCGAGGAACTTCTTGGGGATCGCCTGTTCGCGCGAAATCTCGCCAATGACCATGGTTTCGCCGCGCCCAATCCTGGCCAGCGACACCAGGGCCCGCAGTGCGTACTTGGCCTTTTGCGAAATCATGACGCCTCACTCAACAGCGCGCCCCGCGCCTAATCCGCTCTAGGACCAGAACCGGCTGCGGTCAATCCTTGCGTTCAGGCAGAACCGGCGGAATTTCGCCCGATGGTTCATCGGCATCGGTTTCGGCGCGTTGAGGGTCAGCTTCGGGTTCTGTCGCCGGCGGGGGCAGAGGGATAACGTCGTCTGGCTCGGCCGATACTGGTTCGATGATCTTGGGCTCCTCAGGGACAGGTTCGTTAGCGGTCGCTGAGGGTTCGGTTTCCTGATGCGTATCTTCGCTCGCATCGGGCAGGGCGATGACTTCGGGTGTTTCCGGCTCCTCAGCGGGTTCCGGCTCGATTGCCTCAAGAGGGGCTGACAGTACAATGACGGTGGGCGGCTCCGTCGATACCACGTCTGCGACGGGTTCGGGCGGCACTGCATGTTCTGGCTCAACCGGCCCGGTCTCGGCGGCAGGTTCGGATTGGGTCGCTGCGATCGCCTCTGGCTGTTCAATCGCGGGCAGTTCGATGACCTCGGCAACTTCAGCCGCTGACATTGCCGCTACGGGTTCCGCGATGATCATCGGCTCGATGACAATTGGGGCGGCCGCTGCGGCGAGAATGACATTTTCTACCGGCGCCAGTTTGGGTGCGGGGGCAGGCGCCGCGGGTTCGGCCCGCTCGCCCCTGAGCCAACCGAGCATGCCCAGACCGATTTCGCGTTCACCCATGATAACCGTGTCGGCGCCAAGATTGGACAGGTAGGCTTGTTCGTCATCAGAATGGGCCCGGGCGATGATGCGCAGCGCCGGGTTGAGCTTGCGGCCCTGTTCGACGACCTGACCGGCCTCGAAGGAATTGGGGATCGCGATCAGCAGGCATTTGGCGCGGGCGACATTGGCGAGGCCCAGCACCTCGGTGGAGGCGGCGTTGCCGACAACCACTTCAATTCCCATGGTGCGGGCCAAGGCGATGCTGGTGTCGGAGTCCTCGATCACCAGCAGCGGGGCGCCGGTCAGGTGCAGGCCTTCGCCCACGACCCGGCCAACCCGGCCAAAGCCAACGAGAATGGTGTGATCGACCTGTTTGCTTGGTTCGGCAATGTCTTCGGCACTGAGCGGCAGCGGCTCTTCGCGCAGTTCGACGGGCGCGGTTTCACCGGGCTCGACCCGCGCCGATGGTTCGGCCTCGGTGCGTGGCTTGGGCTGACCGGCCCGCGCTTCCAGCGCCGGCTTGACCAGATCGAGCACCCAGAACACGACTGGATTGAGCACGATGGAAATCAGCGCGCCAGCCAGGATCAAGTCCTGACCTTCCTGCGGCAGGATGGCGAGGGAAACGCCGAGGCTGGCAAGGATGAATGAAAATTCGCCGATCTGCGCCAGGCTGGCTGAAATGGTCAGCGCCGTGCCAACCGAACGACCGAACATCCGGACGATGAAGAAGGCCGCCAGCGACTTGCCGACGATGATGATCAACACCGTTGCCAGCACCTGCAGCGGCTGGGTGAGGATGATGGACGGATCGAACAGCATGCCGACGGACACAAAGAACAGCACGGCAAAAGCGTCTCGCAGCGGCAGGGTTTCCTGCGCCGCGCGGTGGCTGAGTTCGCTTTCGGACAGGATCATACCGGCAAAGAAAGCGCCCAGCGCCAGCGAGACGCCGAACAACACGGCCGATCCCAAAGCGACACCCAGTGCAATCGCCAGCACGGCGAGGCGGAACAGTTCGCGTGAACCGGTATGGGCGGTCTGGTGCAAGGTCCAGGGGATGACGCGGCGGCCAACGACCAGCATGAAGCCGACAAAGGCGGCGATCTTGACAATGGTCAGGCCCAAAACGCCCCAGATGCCCACCGGCATGCCGATAATGCGTTCAACGAAATTGACGAAGGGGTCGTGGATTTCCACGGCGCCGCCCGACAGGCCGGCAAAGGCGGGGATCAGCACCAGGGCCAGCACCATGGCCATGTCCTCAACGATCAGCCAGCCAACCGCGATCTTGCCGCGCTCGGTTTCGATCAGGCGCTTGTCCTGCAAGGCCTTGAGCAGCACCACGGTGGAGGCGACCGACAGGGCCAGACCAAAGATCAGCCCGGCGCCCAGACCCCAGCCGAGCAACATGGCCAGACCAACACCAAGCGCGGTGGCAATGCCGATCTGTACCAGCGCGCCGGGAATGGCCAGCGCCCGCACGCTCATCAGGTCCTTGAGCGAAAAATGCAGGCCGACGCCGAACATCAGCAGCACGACACCGATTTCGGCCAGTTCATTGGCCAGGCCCTGGTCGGCGACAAAGCCGGGCGTGAATGGTCCGACCAGAACGCCGGCAAACAGATAGCCTACCAGGGGTGGCAGTTTGAACCGGTTGGCGATCATGCCGAAAATATAGGCTAGCACCAGGCCCGCGACGATCATCGAGATCAGGGGGGTGTCGTGGTGCATATAGTCCTCCGGCAGCTTTATCCAGTGATGTCGGCGTAGTGATGAAGATGGGGTCTTGATGCCCGATCCGCAACCGCGAAATACCAAGCAATTTGGCTAAGTTGGCCGTAACGCTTCACATTGGCTCATCAACTGACTAAGTTTGACTTTGTTATGACGCCGCTATGGCGCCATGGAGGCCGGCGATGACGCAATCCGGCATGCCAGAAATTGTCGAGCGACTGGCCGCCACTATCAATGCCGGGGACACGGATGGCTTCCTGGCGCTGTTTCCCAGCAATGGCATTGTCGAGGACTGGGGCCGCCGCTTTGAAGGCCACGACGCCATTCGCGGCTGGAGCGACAAAGAACTGATCGGCGCCAAGGGGGTGCTGACGCTGGGGCGGATCATCGACCAGTCCGGCAATCGCACCAGCCTTTATACCGATTGGGTCAGCAGTTTTTTCTCTGGCTCCTCGGTGTTCACCTTCACGCTCGACGGCGATCTTATTCGCGAAATGGTCATCTCGGCCGGTTAGACGGAACTCAATACGCATCCGCGTGTTGCAGCCAGCGGGGCGCTTGGCCCGAATTTGGAGGCCGGTTGTGCGCTTTTCCCTTGGTTGTGAAATCGGCTACGATATTGCCGAGCAATCGACGCTGATCTTCAATATCGAAGCGATGAATGGCGGCCGCCAGGACGTGATCAGCGAGAATCTACAGATCACCCCGTTCATCCAGGCCGATTACAACATCGCCGAGGATACCGGCAATCGCTACCGGCGGCTGATCGTCAACCCGTGCCAGCTGACGTTGCGCTACGACGCCGAAGTTGAATTGCGGCCGCTCCATGCGATGCCCGATGTGATTGACGAAGTGCCGGTGAGCCAATTGCCGCTGGATATCTTGCCGTACCTCAATCCGTCGCGCTATTGCCCGTCCGACCAGCTCGCCCGGTTTGCGGCGCGCCAGTTCGGGCATATGGAGCCGGGTCATAACCGCGTTACTACGATCTGCAACTGGATCCATGAGGAAGTGGACTACATTTCGGGCGCCAGCGACACTTCGACTACTGCCGCCGACACGTTTTCGATGCGGGCGGGTGTGTGTCGGGATTTTGCCCATCTGGGGATTACCTTTTGCCGGGCACTGGGCATTCCGGCGCGCTTTGCCTCCTGCTACGCCTGGCAATTGGAGCCACAGGATTTCCATGCGGTGTTCGAAGCCTATCTGGGCGACCGCTGGTATCTGTTCGATGCGACGCGGATGGCAGCACTGGATGGACTGGTGCGGATCGGCTGCGGGCGAGATGCGGCCGATACCGCGTTCTCGACCATTTATGGCAATGTGAATCCGCTGGCGATGCGGGTGTGGATCAAGGCGCTCAACGCCGATCCAACACAGGAATGGACGACTGAAGCGGTGAGCCTAGCCAAGGATTAGCCCATGGAATCCTGCGGCGAGCGGACTTTTTGGACCAGCACGTCGACTTCCATGCCGATATAGTCGTCCTTCTTGCCGATGAAGGTGCCGCCGATCGGGATGGCCTGGCGCGGCAGGCGGGAGACGCCGACGCGGATCAGGTCGCGGGTGCCGATAATGCCATTGGTTGGATCGAACTCGACCCAACCGGCGCCGGGCAGGTAGACCTGACACCAGGCATGGGTTGCCCCGCCGCCGCGATGTTCGCCATCGTCGCGGGCCGGCGAATAGATGTAGCCGGTGACGAACCGCGCGGCAAAGCCCAGCGAGCGAGCCGCTTCGATCATCAGCAGGGCGAAATCACGGCAGGAGCCCTGGCGCAGGCTGAGCGTGGTGGCCGGAGTTTGCGTGCCGGGATCGGGGCGGCGCAGATATTTAAAACCCTCCTTGATGCCATGGGTCATGGTCATCAACAGGCCGGCGGTGTCGGTGGCGCCGGAGGCGTTGACGAAGCGCTGCGCCCAGCGGGTCACTTCTTCCTGCTCGGGGAACTGGCGCTGCACATTGGCTTCGAGATCGGTCGCGTCCTCACCGGCATAGAGGAACGGATAGGTTTTGACCCGGTCGTCGATTTCGAAGTTCAGCGCCATTTCCGGGGTGTGGTCGAGTACCATATTGGCCTCGATCCTGAGCACGGAGGATTCTCTGTCGAACTTGGCGACGGCGATGCAATTGCCGAAGACGTCGTGGATCCAGCGCAATTGTGCGGGTTCGGGCGCAATTTTGAGCGCAAAGGATTCCAGCCGCTGCTCGATCGAGTCGCGCGGGCGCACCAGAATGCGATGTTCGCCAAACCGCACCGGCAGGTTGTAATTGTAGTGGGTGGTGTGGCGCACCTGAAGCAGCGTCAAACGAGATATCCTAACTGACGACGGTAATGCGCTCGGCAGCCCGCGTTATTCCGGTATAGAGCCAGCGGGCCCGTTCCTCACGGAACACAAAACTCTCGTCAAACAAATACACATTGTCCCATTGGCTACCCTGCGCCTTGTGGACAGTGAGGCAATAGCCAAAGGTGAACTCATCATACTGACGGCGTTCGGGCCAGGCCATCTGGTCTTCTTCGCCGGCAAAAAATGCCTTATGGGTCAAGACCTTGGCTTCTCCCTTACCCTCGTCATCGGCCAGCAGCAGGCTATATTTGCCATTGGCCTTGCGGTTGACCTCGGTGACGATCCAGATCTGGCCGTTGAGCAGTTTCTTGCGCGGATTGTTGCGCAGACACACCATGCGATCGCCCGTCACCGGCTCGTGAAAGGGCAGGCCTTTGAGTTCGCGCAGGCGATCATTGTATTGCAGCCGGGTCTTGTTGCGGCCGACCAGCACCTGATCGGCTTCCAGTACCGCACCGCGATCGACGTCCTCGCGGCCCACCACCAGCGACTCGCCGTAGCGCCCGCGTTCGAGATAGCCGCCTTCGCGCACGTCCATGGAGAGGCGAATGATCGGATTGTCCGAGGCCTGACGGTGGATTTCGGTCAGCATGATATCGGGCTCTTCGGCGGTGAAAAACCCGGCGCCCTGCACCGGGGGCAGCTGGAACGGATCGCCCAGCACCAAAACCTTGGTGCCAAAGCTCAATAGATCACGACCGAGCTGTTCGTCGACCATCGAGACCTCATCGATGACGATCAGGTCGGCATCGGCGGCGGAAGATTCCGGATCGAGCACGAAGCGCGGTTCGCCCTCTTTTTCGCTGACCAGCGAATAGATCAGCGAGTGGATGGTCTGGGCGCCCTTGCAGCCACGCTTGCGCATCACCAACGCCGCCTTGCCGGTAAAGGCGGCGTATTTGACGGTTTTCACATCCTGCGCCAGATGCACGGCGAGGGTAGATTTGCCGGTGCCGGCCCAGCCGAACAGGCGGAACACCTGCGGGGCGCTCTTATCCTTGATCCATTTGGAAACCGCGATCAGGGCTTCGTCCTGCTGGGGCGACCACTCCATCAGACGATGATCGTCCGCAGCGAGGCGATACCGTCGATTTCGCCTTCCAGCACATCGCCGCGCAGCACGGCGCCGACCCCGGCGGGCGTGCCGGTCATGATCAGGTCGCCGGCCTTGAGCATGACAAAGCGGGACAGTTCGGCGATGGTTTCGCTGACCGAGTAGATTTGTTCGCTGAGGTCGCCGCGCTGCTTTTCGATGCCGTTGACGCGCAGGCGGACGGCGCCCCGGTCGGGGTGGCCGACGCTGGCGGCGGGAACGAGGTGCGAGACGGGGGCGGAAAAATCAAAGCCCTTGGCCATGTCCCAGGGCTTGCCGCCCTTTTTGGCTTCGGCCTGCAGATCACGGCGGGTCATGTCGAGGCCGACGCCATAGCCAAAGACGTGGTTCAGCGCATCGTCCACGGCGATATCGCTGCCGCCGGTGCCGATGGCGACCACCAGTTCGATCTCGAAATGATAATTGCTCGTCTGGGGCGGATAGGGCGTGGGGCCGTTATCGATCACCAGCGTATCGGCGGGCTTGGTGAAAAACACCGGCTGTTCGCGGCCGTCGTGGCCCATTTCCTTTTGATGATCGGCGTAATTGCGGCCGACGCAGAAAATGCGGCGCACCGGAAACCGGCCGCCCCCGGAGACGGGAACGGCGGCCTGCGGCTGCGGCGCGATCACATAATCGGTCATGGCCTTACTTTTCGAGATAGGGGGCGTGGAGCACCAGATCGGTGTCGCTCAGCCGATCGGTGGCGGTGAAGGACTGGTGCCAATAGGGATAGATCAGCGGCGGCTGGCTGACGGCATCGAGTTTTGCGACTTCCTCAGTGGTCAGCTTGAGTTCGGCGGCGGCCAGGTTGTCCTTGAACTGGGCTTCCGAGCGCCCGCCGATGACCACCGAGGTGACGCCGGGGCGCTGCAGCAGCCAGGCCAGAGCCACCTGGGCGCCGGAGACACCGCGGGCCTCGGCAACGGCGACGATGACATCGATGATGTCGTAGAGGTGGTCCCAGTCATAAACCGGTGGCTCTTTCCAGCCCCCGACATGGCGCCCGCCATCGGGGCCACCATTGCGGCGATATTTGCCCGACAGCAGCCCGCCGGCCAAAGGGGACCAGACCAGAATGCCCAGGCCCTGATCGAGCGTGATCGGCACCAGCTCATATTCGGCTTCGCGCGAATGGAGGGTGTAATGGATCTGCTGGGAGACGAAGCGCTGGTAGTGATGGGCGTTCGCTACGCCCAGCGCCTTCATGATGTGCCAGCCGGAATAATTGGAGCAGCCGATATAGCGCACCTTGCCGGTCTTGATCAGCGTATCGAGGGCCTCCATGGTTTCTTCAATGGGGGTCTGCCCGTCCCATTCATGCACCTGATAGAGATCGATGACGTCGGTCTGCAGGCGTTTCAGGCTCGCTTCGGCCTGGGCAATGATGTGGTGGCGCGACAGGCCGCCGTCATTGGGGCCGGTGCCCATGCGGAAGCGCACCTTGGTGGCGACGAGCGAGCGGGCGCGGCGGCTGCCATCCTTGAGCGCCACCCCGATCATTTCCTCGGAGACGCCGGCATTATAGATATTGGCGGTGTCGAGCAGATTGATGCCGTGATCAAGGCAAAGATCGATCTGGCGGTTGGCATTGTCCTGATCGGTATTGCCGACCTTTTCGGACCCGCCAAAGGTCATGGTGCCCATGGTGAGCGTTGAAACCTTGAGGCCCGAGCGGCCCAGATAACGATATTGCACGTGCGTGTCCCCTCGGTACAAAACAGGTACACAGAGCTAAAGGGCATTGAGAGTCGGGTCAATCGCGGCGGGGTGGATTTGGGCATGCGCAAGCGCCGGACGGGATGATCCTCCGGGTTGAATGGTGGACGGGTCCCGAGGCGCATGGCGTCTCTTGGGTAATTTAGTATGTGAGGCACCGTCCGCCTCGGGACGCCGGGATTTATGGCGATGACGCTCAGGGCCGGACTTTGCGCTGTCCAGGCTCATGGCCCATACGCCCAAGGAAGGCACGGTCCCTCCCTCTCCCGGCAGTCGTCTTGTCATTGGCCGTTGCAACACCGTCCGGCAAGACTGATGCGGG
>NZ_JBDSUA010000011.1:0-31292 GCF_039927955.1 Devosia sp.
AGCGGCTCAAGACCACCACGGTCTATGTGACCCACGACCAGATCGAGGCCATGACCATGGCCGACCGGATCGTCGTGATGCATGACGGGGTGATCGAACAGATCGGCACGCCGCTCGAGCTCTACGATTATCCGGCGAACCTGTTCGTCGCCGGCTTTATCGGCTCACCGGCGATGAACATGATCAAAGGCAAGATCGATGGCGCCAGCTTTGTCGCTGACGATGGCACCAGGATACCGCTCGGCATGGTGCCGGGCAATTCGGCCGGCCGATCAGTGACGCTGGGCGTTCGGCCCGAGCATTTCAGTCTCGACCCCAACGGCGTCGATGCCGAGGTACTGACGGTCGAGCCGACGGGTTCCGAAACGCACGTGGTCGCGCGCTTTGCCGGTAACGAGATCATGGGGGCGTTCCGCGAGCGCATCACCACGCAGCCGGGCCAGACGCTGAGAATCCGTCCCGAGGGCAATTCGGTGCATCTGTTCGACGCCGAGTCCGGCAGGCGCATAGCGGCCTAGGCAAGTCCGCGCCATCATCAACTGTGTTGGAAGGTCCTTTCCGTGGGGTTCATGCCGGAAGCGGTCGTTCTGCGAACTGCCCCTGCCTCGCCTTGGCTGTTGCGGCAACGTGCGCTCGCCTGGAGAGTGTAATCGGGCGATTACAAGTGCGGGCGATGACTCGTTAGTCACGCAAAGCTGGCAAGAACGAGGGAACTGGAGAAGCGAGACATGAACTGGCGCGAGCATCGCGGACTTGGCAAGACCGGCCTCAGGGTTACTGGCATCTGCGTCGGCGGAAGCCCCATAGGCAACATGCCGAACGTCTACGGCTACGGGGTTGAAGACGAACAGGCGGTCGCGCTTGTTCGGGCTGTGCTGAGTGGCACTTTCAATTTCCTGGACACCTCGAATGGCTATGGCAACGGCACGTCCGAGCGGCGCATTGGCGCCGCTATCAAGGCCCACGGAGGGCTGCCTGAGGGGTTCGTGCTCGACACCAAGGTCGACGCCGACCCGGAAACGCGCGACTTTTCCGGCGATCGGGTCCGCAGATCGGTTGAGGAAAGCTTCGAGCGGCTCGGCATCGCCTATTGCCCGCTTATGTATTTCCACGACCCCGAGTACTACATGACCTTCGAGGAGGCCATGCTGCCCGGCGGCCCGGTCGAGGCGCTGGTGAAGCTCAAGGAAGAGGGGGTCGTGGGCAACATCGGCGTCGCTGCCGGCCCGATTCCGATGATGCTCGAGTATGTCAAGACCGACCTGTTCCAGGTGGTCCTCAGCCACAATCGCTACACGCTGGTCGACCGCTCGGCCGTGCCTCTGATGGAGGAAGCAATCAAGCGCAACGTAGCCTATGTTAACGCCGCGCCGTATGGCGGCGGTATCCTTGCCAAGGGGCTGGGCGACAATGCTCGGTACATGTACCGTGAGGCCAAGCCCCAGACGGTCGAGGCCGTTAGGTCGATCCAGGCGGCGTGCGCGCGGCATCAAATACCCTTGGCCGCGGCAGCGTTGCAGTTCTCCCTACGCGATCCGCGGGTGAGCTCGACGGTTGTCGGAATGTCCGACGCCTCGCGCATCGATGAAACAGTGGCCCTCGCCGACCATCCGATCCCGGCCGAATTCTGGACAGAGCTCGAGACGATGGTGCCGCCAAATGAAGTGTGGGTTGGTTAGTCGCCAGGGGTGGGCGGCGTAGTTTAGAATTACTGCATCGCCAGCGCGCCAGCTGCAGCCACTTTCTCCTCCGTCTGGATTTTCCCAGCGGGACGGGGCCCACCCTCACTTCCCCGGTAGCTCGCTTGGATGCAGCGCAGGACTGTGTCGGCTCCTTTCTCGCGCCATCTCGCAAAGCAGGAGCCGACGGTCCTAAGACAAGGAATTTGCCACCCCAGCTCTAACAGCACAGACGGCTTTAACTAGCCACCTTGCCGGAGGCGGTCAGTCTGCATCCAGCCCCAGGTTGCCATTCTTCGAACGTCTGCTTTTCTTATTGCTGATCCGGAACCGGACTGACCGCTTTCCACCCCATTTTGGCCTTCAAGCGTGGTGCATAAATCTTGAATTTTGCACTGGTGGCTTCCGAACCCGTTGACGTCATACCGTGTCCACCCCGCGGCTCCCCGAAGCGATGTGGTCAAGGCTGCGTCGAGAAATTAACGATGCTTGGAGAAAAGGGCGCGCTGTGCATGATTGACGGGGCCATCGAACCAATCGACCTCGCGTTTCGACGGTGGAATATGGTCCCGACGACGTTCGTTGTTGTAGAACAAGGTGCCATGGATTCCGAGCGCATCGCGCTTAAGGATCGGCCGGTCCCAAAGTGGCGTTAACACGGATATTGCGGCCTCTTCGCCGATCCGCTCGAAAAGGTCTTCGGCCAATTCCATGTCGCGCCCATCCGGAAAGATGGCGGCAAACTCCTCGTCTGTCGCTTGGAACAAGCTAAAGGTAGCGTTGTCGGCGCCGTCGATAATCTGAATGTTTTTCACGAAGGTATTGTGGCACTCGAAAGGGGCGTCCGCAATTGACCGGTTGAACTCACCACCCCAACATGGCTTTAAGCGTGGTGCAGAAATAATGAATTATGCGCAAGACGATGGGAACCGGCAAATGACCGATCAAGATGATGGTTGGGAGCGTATCGGAGACTGGAGCTTCGCTAGGTTCGGAAAACGAACCATCGTATTCAGCAGGAGCGATACCGGACAAAGCTACTCAGTCGAGGTGGATGAAGACGAACAGGAGTTGATCAATGTATTGGTTGGGGCTCACACGCTGGAGCTTGGTATCGACAGAAAGATGCACCGGAATGGCATTTTCCAACTTCGTGGTGGGCTCTCAGACCGCAACGACTTGTTCAACATCGACCGTTACGCGTGGATCGAGCTCACGCTCTCCCAACCTGCGGTAATCGAGTATTGGGGAACTGGCGTTCTGTTTCGGAAGGACGAGGAAATATCTGGAGAGCCAGTGAGAGGACTCCTCGCATTCCGTCGTTGAATTCTAAGGTGCAGATGTCTTGAATTCTGCACAACCAGAGAACTGTCTCATAATGATCTGCACCATGCGGCAGTTACCGACCCCACCTCGGTCATTCACCTATGGCCCTAGCCATCCTGAAAGCGGCCCTCTCCAACCAGACGTTGCCCGGGTCCGCATCGCATCGCATCGCCGAGTTGCGTCCTTTAGAATGCTAAGCAGCTTCAATGCTGGTCCGGGGCCAATAGCAGACGTCGCCGCCATGTGGCCAGGGTCCCAAATTGGACCGAAGCGATACTTCCCTTCAAGTTCCCGATTTCTGCGCCTTCAACTCCTCGCCGAGGCGGCGGCAGGCACGCACGGTAAGAGCCATGATGGTCAGCGTGGTGCCAGCGACGCCGCTGGTCGGGAAGGCGCTGGCGTCGGTGACGACGAGGTTGGGCACGTCCCAGCTCTGGTTCCAGCTATTGAGCACCGAGTGCGCCGGTGCGTTGCCCATCCGGGCGCCGCCCGCTTCGTGGATCGCGGCCCCCATGACCATGGTCTTGTTGAACATGCGCCGGAATAGAAAGCGGCTGAGCGGATCTGCTTCGGGATAGGCACCGCGGCCCTTTTCGACGAGCCCGAGCGGGGACCCGACGAATTCGAGTTCTCCCCCGATGCCTTCGACCATCTCGGTGAGCGTATCGACCTGGCGGGACAGGGTCGCCTTGTCGTCCGCCCCCATCTTGCAGCGGATATGAGGGACGGGAATGCCCCAGGCATCCCTGGTCTTCGGGTCGATGGTAATCCGGTTATCAGCGTCCGGTTGCATGACGCCGAAGCCGAAGAACGACAGCCGCGCATAACCGGATCGCCCGGTTGGGTAGCGGCCGATGCTGCCCTGAAAATTGAAGTCGCTCGCCGCCTTGCCACCTTCGCCCACGAAGCGCGGCACGAAGATGCCTCCCGAGGGCCCATAAAAGGCATCGGGCGGCGCGGTGTCAGCCGGGGCGGCGCCCCTGGCCTTGGGGTAGTTGCCGGTGGCGATGCAAGGCAACTGGTCCATGAAATATCGCCCCAGAAGGCCCGAGCCGTTACCCAGCCCAGCGGGATGACGGGGCGAGGCGGAATTGAGCATCAGCCTTATGCTTTCGATGGGGGAGGCACAGAGGACCACGGCTTTGGCCATCACTGTGCTGCGTGCTCCGGTCGCCCGATCGAGCACCTCGGCACCCGTGGCGAGGCCGGTGGTCTCGTCGGTGAGAACACGGTGAGCGATGCTGTTGTAGCGGATGGTCAGATTGCCGCTGGCGATGGCTTCGCGCAATGGGCGCAGGACCCGGGTCGGCTCCGGTCCGATGTAGCGCCAGGAGATCACCCGTCGATCGGGCCACTTGCCTTCCAGGTCGGCCTTGAACTGCTCTTCGGCACCGGTAAGCCGCGCCTCGTGGCTATAAATGCTGTCGGGCTGGGTCGGTACATTGTCCGGGCGACCATAGATGCCCAGGCACCGTTCGACGTCCTCGTAGAAGGGCACGATCTCGTCATAGGCGATTGGCCAGTCTTCACCCTTGCCGGTGCGACTGCGCATCCTGAAGTCGTCATCGGTCCAGCGCAGCAGAGCGCGGCCGAATGTGTGGGTGCGTCCGCCCGCCTGCCTGCCCCTTATCCATACGAAAGGCGCGTCGGGCGGGGTGGCATAGGGATGCTCACGGTCATTGACGAACAGGCGCCGCATGCGCGTATCGAAATAGGCCGCCCTCGCCTGGATACCTTGGCCCATCAGCGTCGCCTTGGCGCGCTGCCAGAGATTGATGTCGGACTGCCGGACCTTTCGCTGCGCATTGAAATCCGCCGGGCCGATTTCCGGCCCGGCTTCGAGCAGCACAACCTTGAGCCCCTGCGCCGTCAATTCCCGGACCGCAAAGGAGCCGGACGCCCCTGAGCCGATGACCATGGCGTCGAATTGTGCAGTAGACATATTGGATGCGCTCTCGTTGGTGGGGTCGGGAAAGTTCGTTCAGGCAGTTGGACTGCTCGCGAGGAGTGCCGTCACGATCTGTGGCCTCGGTCTTCCGGGGTAATGGCGCGCACGCTCTGGCGCAGCACCAATTGGCACGGCACCTCGATGCGATCCGGCGGGGTCGTTACGTCGCCGGTTGCCATGCCGATCAGCAGTTCCACGGCTTGCCGGCCCAACTCTGCGGTCGATTGCTGGACTGTCGACAAGCTCGGCGTCATGAAGGCACCCACGGACGCGCCGTCAAAACCGATGACGGAAACATCGCCTGGCACGTCGAGGCCGCCATCGAGCACCGTCTTGATGAAGCCGACGGCCGTATCGTCATTGGCGCAAACCACTGCTGTGGGGCGATCCTGAAGCGCGAGGGCCAGGTAAAGCTGTCCCGAGGCGACGCCGCCGGAAAAGTTGAAGTCCCCCTGCATGGTCTGCAGGGTTTCGGGCGAAATGCCACTGCGTGTCAGCCCTTCTCGCACACCACGAAGCCGCTCGATGTCATGGTAGTTGCCGGCGCGGCCACGAATATGGAGGAAGCGCGTATGTCCGAGCCCTGCCAGTGCTTCCACTGCCTGGCCGATGGCCTCGCTGTCATTGCTGATGACGCTGGGAATGTTCTGGCCGCTCATATCGAAATGCAGGGAAACCACCGGCAGGCCCGCCTGCATGAGATTGCGCTCGGCGGTGCTGGGAACGGGGGTGGCCATGAGCAGGACGCCCGATACGGTGCCGCCAAAAGCCAGCGACAGGATGTGCTCATCGGTCTGCGCCTCGCGCGACACGTTGGCGATAACCAGCGAATAGCCGCGCGCCGTCATGGCCTCGGCGGCTGATCGGAGCACTTCGAGAACGGTCTGGGATGCGCCGATATAGAGTTCATCCGGCAGCACAACCATGATGGTGCGCGTCTGTCCGATGCGCAGGTTTCGCGCCGCCTGATTGACCATGTAACCCAACTTGCGGGCCGCCGCCTCCACCTTGAGCCGGGTGGGTTCGGCGATGCGGCCAGGCTTGGTGAGGGCGCGGCTGACCGTGGAGGGCGCTACTCCGGCCTCGCGCGCCACGTCGGCCACGGATGGGGCGGATGCACGCTCAGGCGTCGATTTTTTATTCATTGCTTCACCTCCTCCATCCTTCTTGCAGGGAAATCCCGTGTGCCGTCAAACACCCAAGTGCGCCTAATTTGTAGGCATCTTTTGTACTTGCGTACGTAAAAGCCATGTGCAATCAATATCGCGTTGGCAATCGATTGCCAACACCATTCTGATCGAGCGTCCGTAATATAGATTGATTAAGTTCGCCATTTTTGGCGAAGGAGCTGCTTTTGCCTGCGATATCAAAAATTAAGATGGCCGTTGATCTTGTAACATTCTTCCACCCCCAGTTCTGGGCGGTCGATAATGTCGGGCAGATCATTGATCTTTCCAATAAATCGCCGGATTTGTTCTGGGGGAAAATGCTCGATACCGTGGCGGCTGCAGGTCTCACCGGGATTGAGCCGACCTTTTCCCCGTTTAACTGGCAGCATGCGCTCAAGACTTTCGGTTCGGCCGAGCGGTTTTCCGAGGCGCTCGCCAGCCGGGGCCTGACGCTGGCCAGTGGGTTCTTTGCCGATCTCGAGCACGGCAGCGATATTGCCGATCCGGCGGTCCGCTCCGGGGCGCTCGATCTGGTCAAGCGCTATGCCGAGGTTATCGCCGCGTGTGGGGGCGACGCCATGGTGGTGGGGCTGCCGATGCGCCGTACTCGTGGCGCCAATCCGCCGCTCTTTGTCGATTTGCCCTATGCGCAGCGCCTTGCAGAAGTCGTGAACGAGCTTGGCGCGGCGACCCAGCGCCAGGGCGTTCGGCTGGCGCTCCATACCGAGGCGCATTCAGTGTTCTGCACCAGCCGCGATGTCGACCTGTTCATGCTGCTCACCGATCCGCTCTATGTCGGCTTCTGCCCGGATGCCGCGCATCTGCTGGGTTCGGGTGCCGATCCGGTGACCGTCGCTACCCGCCATATCGACCGGCTGGTGGTGGCACACTGGAAGGACGCCACCGGTGTCATGCCGTTCGATATTCCAATCGATGCCGGCATCCATGACAGCCACCAGCAGTATTTCTGCCGGCTGGGCGCCGGGCGGGTGGATTGGCCGGCCTGGGCACGCATGTATCGCGACCACAAGATTTCCGGCTGGGCGGTCCTTGAACTGGATGCCGCAGCCGATCCCCTGTCCGAAATGATCGCCTCACGGCAGTTCGTCGAGACCGCCCTACTCCCCATCATCGACTGAAGACCGGCAGCCCCGTCCGGTCTTCGCTATTCAGGAAGGACTCCAAATGCGTCGTCTACTCCTCCCCAGCCTCACCGCCCTGCTGCTGGTTTCGACCGCCCAGGCGCAGGACCTTACCGCCGAGGTCGCCCATTCCTGGACCTCGGGCGGCGAAGCCGCCGCCGTCAAGGTCATCTCCGACGCTTTCAACGCCAAGGGCGGCAAGTGGGTGGACTGGTCAGTGGCGGGCTTTGAAAACGCCAATGCCGCCTATGTCAGCCGGCTCCTCGCCGGCGACCCGCCAACCGCCAAGACCGCTGTGGCTGGCCCCGAAGTCACCGAACTGGTCGCCCAGGGCCTGATGAATGACATCGACGCCGCCTTCCACCAGGCTGTGCCCGATGGAGTGGTGCCACAGGTGGTGCTGAACGCCATTACGGTGGACGGCAAGGTCTACATGGCACCCACCGGCATCCATGCCGGCAACTGGATGTTTTATTCGAAGCCGGTCTTCGAAAAGGCCGGCATCACCGCTGCTCCCAAGACCTGGGACGAGTTTTTCGCCGCCATGGACAAGATCAAGGCGGCCGGCATTACGCCGATCGCCTGGGGTGGCCAGTCCTGGCAGGAGGGCATCGTGTTCCACGGCGTCGTGCTGTCCACCATTGGCAATGCCGCCTACGCCAAGCTCTATACCGACAAGGACCTTGCGGTCATCGATACGCCCGAATTTGCCCAGGCGGTGAAGACCTTCGCCCGACTGCGCGACTATGTCGATGCCGGCGCGCCTGGCCGCAACTGGAACGATGCCACCGCCATGGTGATCAAGGATGAGGCTGGCGTCCAGCTGCTCTCCGATTTCATCAAGGGTGAATTCACCACGGCAGGCGAAGTGGCCGGCACCGATTATGGCTGCGCCCTTACCCCGGGCACCGACTCGCTGATCTCGTTGGCGGATGCCTTCACCTTCCCCAAGACCGGCAATGCCGACAAGGACAAGGCGCAGGTACTGTTGGCCGAAACCGTGCTCGATCCCACGGTGCAGGCCCAGTTCTCTGTGCTCAAGGGATCGGTGCCGATCCGCACGGACATCGACACCAGCGGCTTTGACAGTTGCGCGCAGGAAGCTATCGGTCTGGTCAAACAGGACAAGATCGTTCTCGATGCTGCCATGACCCTGTCGCCAGCCATCAATGGCGCCTTCAAGGACGCTATCGGCGCGTTCTTCGCCGACCCTTCGATGAGCGTCGAAGCCTTCATCGGGCAGTACAAGGCGGCTTTCGCCAATGGCTGACCCGTCGGCTGCACGCTCTCCTGCGTCCGGCCCGGCTCGATCTGGGGCAACTGGCAGATTGCGTCTGCCAGTTGCCGCTCTCGCGGCGCTGGCACCGGCCTGGCTGATTATCCTGGTCGTCTATCTGGGCACTACGGTCTGGACGGTGCAGCTCTCGCTTACCAATTCGCGCATGTTGCCCTCGAACGAGTTCGCGGGCCTGGCGCAGTACCAGCGCCTGTTCGGCACCGCGCGCTGGTCGATTTCGATCCACAACCTGGTCACTTTCGGCATCGTCTACGTGCTCGGCGCGCTGGTGGTGGGGTCGCTGCTGGCTATTGCGGTGGACCGCCGGGTGCGGTTCGAAAGCATGTGGCGCACGGTTTTTCTCTACCCCTATGCACTTTCCTTCATCGTCACCGGCCTGATGTGGCAGTGGTTGATGAACCCCGAGATCGGCATTCAGGCAACGATGCGCGCCGCTGGCCTTGGCTGGTTTACCTTCGATTGGACCACGCGCCCGGATATGGCGATCTATGCGGTGTCGCTGGCTGGTATCTGGCAAAGCGCGGGCCTGGTCATGGTGTTGATGCTGGCCGGTCTGCGGGGCATCGACGCCGATCTCTGGCGCGCCACCCGGATAGAGGGCATCCCGATGTGGCGCACCTATCTCACCATCGTCCTGCCCCAGCTCGGTCCGTCGCTTGCCACCGCCTTCATGCTGCTGACCATGGGGGCTGTGCGCACCTTCGATCTGGTGGTGGCGCTGACCAATGGGGGACCGGGCCAATCCACCGAGGTGCCGGCCAAGTTCATCATGGATAGCCTGTTCGCCCGGCAGGACCTGGGGCTGGCAACCGCCGGGGCGACGGTCATGCTGGTGACTGTCATGGCGATTGCCGTGCCCATCCTTTATGCGCGCGATATCTGGGCGCGCCGCCGGAGCGGGAGGCTCTGATGCAAGATCCATTCCCATCGCACGCGCGTGGCCCGCGCCCACAGGGCCTGACCCTGCCCCGCATCGGCCTTTACGGCTTGCTGGTCGTGGCGGCGCTGTTCTTTCTGCTGCCTGCCTATGTGATGATCGTGACCTCGTTCAAGAGCATGGACGAGATCCGCGCGGCACAAATCTTTGCTTTGCCGCATATGCTGGACTGGTCGGCCTGGTCCAAGGCCTGGTCGAGCGCCTGCGCCGGGGTAAACTGTACGGGGGTCAGTGTCGGGTTCTTCAATTCGGTCAAGATCACCATCCCGGCCACTATCCTCTCGGTGCTGCTGGGCGCCGTCACCGGTTATGCGCTGTCGTTCTGGCGGCCGCCCGGCTCAAAATTGCTGTTCGCAGCCATCACAATTGGTGGCTTCATTCCGTTACAAATCTTCCTGTTTCCGGTGGTGCGGGGCACAGCCGCGCTGGGGCTGTATAACTCGCTGGCCGGCATCGTCCTGGTGCATGTCATCTTCGGCCTGCCGCTGACGACGCTGCTGTTCCGAAATTATTACGCATCCATACCGGTGGAGCTATTCAAGGCGGCGCGGGTTGACGGCGCTGGCTTCTGGCGCATTTTCGTATCGCTGATGCTGCCGCTCTCCCTGCCCATGCTGATCGTTGCCGGCCTCATGCAGATGACCGGCATCTGGAACGACTTCCTGCTTGGCCTGGTCTTTGCCGGTCGCGACAATCTCCCGATGACCGTGCAACTCAACAACATCGTCACCACCACCACCGGACAGCGGGAATACAATGTGCATATGGCGGCCACCGTGCTGACCGCCATCGTGCCGCTTGTCGCCTATTTTGTTTCCGGACGCTGGTTCGTCCGCGGCATCACTGCCGGTTCCGTCAAAGGTTGATCCCATGTCCGTTCCAGTCTCGCTGCGCTCCATCGATATCGGCTACGGCACAACCGCCGTGGTCAGGGACCTCGATCTTGAGGTTGCCTCCGGCGAGTTTTTAGTGCTGCTGGGGCCATCGGGCTGCGGCAAGTCCACCCTGCTGAACGCCATAGCGGGTCTTACCGAGCTTGCCGATGGCGAGATCTGGATCGGCGAGCGCAACGTCACCTGGGCCGATCCCAAGGACCGGGGCATTGGCATGGTGTTTCAGTCCTATGCGCTTTACCCCAATATGGACGTGGAAAAGAACCTGAGCTTTGGCCTCACGGTCGCCGGCGTCCCCAAGGCTGAGGTCGCACGCCGGGTCAAGCGCACCTCGGCCATCCTGCAGCTTGATGACTATCTCAAGCGCCGGCCTTCTGCGTTGTCCGGGGGCCAGCGCCAACGCGTCGCCATCGGGCGTGCGCTGGTGCGAGACGTCGACATCTTCCTCTTTGATGAACCGCTGTCCAATCTCGACGCCAAGCTCAGGGCCGAACTGAGGGTCGAGATCAAGAAGCTGCACCAGGAGTTGGGCAGTACCATGATCTACGTGACCCACGATCAGGTGGAGGCCATGACGCTGGCCGATCGCATCGCCATCATGCGCAACGGGGTGATCCAGCAACTGGCAAGTCCCAGGGAAATCTACCACCGACCCGCCAACCTGTTCGTTGCCGGGTTCATCGGTTCGCCAGCGATGAACCTGATCGATGGCACGCTGCTCCATGCCGAGGGCCGCTGCCGGTTCCAATCGGACCTGATATCGGCTGACCTGTCAGCTTATCCTTTCATATCTGCCGCTCCTGAGGGCGACCGCGCCGCCATCGTCGGTTTTCGGCCCGAGCAGATCATGCTTGGACAGGGAAGCGGGCATCCCGAAATCCCCGCCGTCGTCAGCGTCATCGAGGCCATGGGCCCCGACACCGTCCTCTGGTGTACCGCCGGCCGGACCACACTGAGCCTGAGGATGCCTGGCGACTTTGGCGGCCGGGTTGGCGACCGCATCGTGCTGGGCCTCGACCTGGCGCAGGCGTCCTTGTTCGACAAGGCCTCTGGCGCCCGCCTGTAGGCGCTTGTCGGCGAGATGTCCGATCTCGGGTGCGTACCGCGCCTCGCGGCCAGCATAAACAGCGTCCGCTTTCAGCACACGGTAAGGCAGATCGAAATGGCCGAGATGGGGCGCTTAGCTGAGAGGCTGCTGCCGACCCCATATCGGTCATCGGTGGTCAGTCGTAATATTCCCGTAAGCAGCCATTGCGCCATCGTCCTGTTGGGCAGCGTGCTGCCTTTGAAGGGCAAGGCGAGATGAGCGCGATATCTTAAGCTTCACTTCTGTAGCGGCCAGATAAGATCCCGAGCGGGACCAACAATATCCAGAAGTATTTGGCAAGGTCAGCATTGACGAAGGCCACCGGGATAGAGAGCCCGAAAACGATAGCGTTGATATAGCCAGCCCAGATGGGGCGACGTTTCGAGGTTTGATTAGCCAAGCCTGCGCGCTCAGCATAGACCGTCATACTGCCGAGCAGCAGCGACGTGATAGCGATCAGACCAGCGTAGAGACTGGTGCCAACAGCACCGTCATTTTCGGCTAGAATGCCTGTCAGGAATGGCATCAGGCCCAGGGCCATGAGAAACATAAGATTGATCCAGGTAAGCACGCGGTTCGAGCGTTCGATATGGCCGAAGGCACGCTTATGCCCGATCCAAAACGTGCCGATGACCACAAAGCTGAGCATATACGCCATAAGATTGGGCAACACCTCAACGATGCCGGACCACAACTGTGCGTCGGACATTTCGGCGGCTGGCCCAGGCAGCCTCAACTCCAAAACCAACAAGGTGATGGTAATCGCGATCACCGCATCGCTGAATAGCACCATCCGTTCGTTGTCATGCCCTGCCATTGCGCGCTCCTTTTGGTGGTCGCATATACCTTACCATGACGCCCCCACAATCGCCTCCAGGGGGATACGTTGAACCTCGCAAAGGTCGATTAAAGAAACGGTCAGGCGGCTGTTTGCGAGCAAGTCAGCTGGAATAGCTGCCCCCTTCCACCCAAACGCTGCCGGTCGGAAACCGACCCCATTTCAGTCATAGGACAGCTTCCGAAGCTTTCTGAGAAGCGGACATCGCTCTCTGGCTTCGAGGGTTCTTGCCTGGAAAAAACGCAGCTGCTAAACTCGCGCCATGACGATGTTTAAGTCCACATTCTTTCCGCTGATCTGACGACTTGCCAGTCGTCGCGGCACCAAGGTGCCTTTCAGATCACACCGGCCTGTCCCGCGTGGAGGCCGTGCGGAGAATTATTGAATGTCGGAAGCTTCTCATTCCGGTCTGAGCCAGGCTCAGATCGCGCACTTCATTGAACATGGATATGTCAAACTTGAGGGTGCCTTCGATGGTAGCCTTGCCTCACAGGGACGAGACCGGCTTTGGACCGCCATGGGCCTTTCCCCCGACGCGCCAGAGACATGGAAACAGCCAGTTGTCCGCTTAGGTTTCATGACCGGCAAGCCTTTCGTGGACGCCGGGAACACCCCGCTCCTGCACGCATCGTACGATGCCCTGGTCGGCGAGGGCCGGTGGTTGAGACCCAATGGGTTGGGCACTTTCCCGGTGCGTTTTCCCTCGCAAAACGATCCGGGCGATGCGGGATGGCACGTTGATGCCAGCTTCGGCACCGACAACCCTGACTTTATGCAGTGGCGGGTCAACGTGAAAAGCAGCGGTCGGGCTCTGCTCATGCTGTTCCTGTTCTCTGATGTCGGGGAATTGGACGCGCCGACCAAGATCAGGAAGGGGTCGCACCGCGCTATCGCTAAACAGTTGCTGCCGGCCGGAGAGGGTGGGCTCACGCTGGGCGAACTGGCCGCTGACGGATTCGCATCGACTGCCGACTGCGAAGAAGTCCTGGCCACCGGGGAAGCCGGGACGGTTTATCTCTGCCACCCTTTTCTAGTCCACTCCGCCCAACCGCATCGCGGATACAAGCCTCGATTCATGGCCCAACCTCCGCTCCTGCCCAAGGGTGAGTTTGACCCGTCGCTACCACCGTCTGCGGTGCAAATAGCCATCCGCAGGGCCATTGGGATGGAGCTCTAAACTTCAGGGGCCAGGGACATAATCGTTCCTGGCTCTGCCTGCCTTCGGAATGGCCGCTCATGCGGGGAATTTGCCTGAACCCGACTGTCGCCTTCCCACCCCGTTTCAGTCGTAAGATCGTTTCTTTTCGATTGGCAGATGGGAATGGCGGGGCCTCTGTGGACAAGGTGAATTAGCGTCCCCTTCCGTCCGAGCGATGTCACGCTAGTAGAAATTAATACAGCCCAATATTGGAATTGTCGGACGCCCTGTTGCGCGTGCCAAGCTGACGCGCAGTTTGCTTACAGGTAAGGACTTTGCAGACCGCGTTCTGATGGGTGTCGGAACGGCCTTCGCAATGTTTGCTACAGCGATTGCGCTTGACCTTCCCGCGCTGGAAACCTGCAGACTTCTGGAAACCAGCCGGAAAGGACAATGGGATGCATAGCTTCCAGGTAAATGACCTGACGTGTGGGCACTGCGTGGCGACGGTCGAAAAGGCCGTCAAAGGGGTTGATGCGGACGCGATTGTCAAAATCGACCTCGCGACCCACAAGGTAGACATAGAGAGCCGCAAGCCGGTGAGCCAGTTTGCCCAGGCTATTGAGTCCGCGGGCTACACCGGGAACTGGTGGGTTAGCGGAGACACGAGGGGCGCCCTGATGCCCCTCGCCCTTGGGACCTAGAGGTAGATCAGTTCCGCCATCATGCCCGTCGCCATGTGGTAGAGGTTGTGGCAGTGATAGAGCCATCGGCCCGGATTGTCGGCGTCAAATGCGACAACAACGCTGGTCATCGGCGGCACCAGGACGGTGTCGCGAATAGCTCCGGCAATCCGACGCCCGGCTATTTCGACAATCTGGAAGTGGTGGCCGTGTAGGTGCATTGGATGGGCCATCATGGAGTGGTTCATGAACTCGATTTCCACGCGCTGACCCTTGGAAACCTCAAGTTTTCGGTGCGTGGCCCAAGTCTGGTCGTCCATGCTCCATTGATAGGGCATCATTGACCCCGTGAGCATGACCGCGTGCCGAACATCCGCCGATCGAGTTGAGAGCGGGACAGATGCCATCAGGCCTGCTTCCTGGTCCAGATTGAGAGCTGCTGATGCTGTATCAGCCACCCCGGAGAGCTTGTTCACCTGCACGCCGGGCGCGGCGAGGATAATCCCCGTGCGCGGTCGATCACCTTCGCGTTGCGCCAGGACTGGCACGACCTCCCCTGCACCAACGTCCACAATCAGATCGATACGTTGCGCCTGGGCGAGCGAAAACCGGGATGCTGAAATCGGCACCACGTCATTGCCGTCGACAGCAACCAGGGTCGCCAAGGCGCCACCCAAATCGATCCAGAAAGCAGTGGACGTCGCGCCATTGATGATCCGCAGCCTGACCCGCCCGTTGCGATCGGTACGCACCACCAGCGGATCATCTAGCGTGCGATCATTGGCCAAATAGGCATCAAACTCGATGTCATTGAGGTCCATCCCGCCCATGATCATCGGCGACTGGGCCTTCTTGGATGGAGTCATCGGCATCGCCATGCCCGACATGTCCATGGGCATCGCCATGCCCATTCCCCCTGCGTCACTTTCTTGGCCCATCGTTGAACCGCCGGTAAGACCGTTCAGAATTTCAACCGGGTCTCGGAAGGAAAAATCATGCAGCAGGACAACGACCTCCTGCAGATCGGACTTGAGATCTGCCGCCGTTCTGACGATGAGCGGCGCCGCCAGCAACTGTTGTTCCTGCAATCCCTGATGCGAGTGCATCCAATGGGTGCCGGGGCGAGCAGCGAAGCGATAAGGGCGGGTTTCGCCGTCCTCGAGGGGCACCGCATAGCCG
The DNA here is from genome assembly GCF_039927955.1 of Devosia sp. Lineage (GTDB taxonomy): Bacteria > Pseudomonadota > Alphaproteobacteria > Rhizobiales > Devosiaceae > Devosia. The sequence goes on from NZ_JBDSUA010000011.1 coordinate 15,317, forward strand.
GTATCGGTTACGCCATCGAGCTCTGGCGGTGGGAGCTGGCCGTGCCAATGGATGATCGTCGCTACACCGGAGCGATTTTCGAGCGTCAAGTCGAACATCTCGTCCGCAGCCAGCACGACTGACGGGTCGCCGTTCGGACCAGTTAACCCGAATACAGAGGCGGGCTTTCCATTAACTTCGATGGTTCGCTTACCCACGATCAGCCGCTTTTCCGAGGCCGCGCGTGCGGAGGCAGGCAGGATAACACTTGCCGCACCCAAGGCGGCGGCCGATGCCATGAAGGCCCGGCGAGACATGGACATGTTCATGATTTCAATTCCGATTGAAGTGACGCGCACAAGTCGTGCGCAACGGTGTTTCAGGCCGCGATCACTGATCAGATTGGAGGGCGCCGCAGTGGCGACGACACGGCGCCGATGAGGATGACGATTGTCGAATCTGCAAATGGCTCGGGTTTGAACCGCACTTCAGGACGCGGCGACACCGCAAGGCTCAAGCAGTAGCAGTAGGCGCTGTGACCCGTGGCACAGATTTTGGATCGAACATGACTGCTAGATTGCGGAGAATGTTCGCCAATACCGCCAGCCAAGGCTACTGGGCCTGACATCGGCATTGCGTGGCTTTGCGCCATTGGATGAATTGGCGCATCCGCTTGTGCCGGCAAAATCATGGCAAGCGCCGGCAACACCAGCAGCAGGACAAGTGCTGCTCGGCAAAGTGCCACCAGGCGCTTTCCGAATTTATGGTGATGCATCATCAGCAAATGCCCAAGGTTCAATTCCTCATAGCGCTTGCCACTATGGCAAGGTCAAGGCCCAACTTCGCAGCAAATGCCGATATCGCTTGACCTTGCCACGATAGGAGGGCCCACAAGATCGATGCCCACCAAAAGGAGGCCTCGATGAACCCGACCGGTCACGCCGAAATGCACCAAGGCCACGATCATTCCCACTCCGGTGAGTCTGGTGATGTAGCGGCGGGCAATGTGGTCAAGGATCCTGTCTGCGGGATGACCGTCGATCCTCAAACTGCCAAGCATCATGTCGAGCACGGCGGACAAACCTACTTCTTCTGCTCGGCGAAGTGCCGCGAAAAGTTCTTGGCGAACCCTGCCCAATTTCTCGTTGCGGCACCCCAGGCGGTCGTTGCTGCGGTGCCTGAGGGCATGATTTACACCTGTCCGATGCATCCTCAAATCCGTCAGTCCAAACCCGGCAACTGCCCCATCTGTGGCATGACGCTTGAGCCGGAGATGCCCGCCGAAGCCGCTGGACCGAGCCATGAACTGGTCGATATGACCCGGCGGTTCTGGATTGGGACTGCGCTTGCCGTGCCGGTCTTTGTCATGGAAATGACCAGCCATGTGATCGACTTGCACCAATGGGTTGCGCCCCAGACACTGAACTGGGTCCAGCTGGTGCTGGCGACGCCGGTCGTTCTCTGGGCGGGCTGGCCGTTCTTTGAGCGCGGCTATGCGTCCCTCAAGAACCGCAGTCTTAACATGTTCACCCTGATCGCAATGGGGATCGGCGTCGCCTGGCTCTACTCGATCGTAGCGACCCTGCTGCCAGGTGCCTTCCCGGACTCGATGCGCTCGATGGGCGGTGCGGTGCCGGTCTATTTCGAGGCCGCTGCGGTGATTACCGCTCTGGCGCTGCTGGGCCAGGTGCTGGAACTTAGGGCGCGGGAACAGACGTCCGGGGCCATAAGGGCACTGCTCGACCTCGCGCCCAAAACTGCCCGCCGCATCAAAGCCGATGGCAGTGACGAGGAAGTTCAGATCGACCAGATCATCGTTGGGGACAGCTTGCGGGTTCGTCCCGGCGAAAAGGTGCCCGTCGATGGCACCGTGACCGAAGGGCGAAGCTCTCTCGATGAATCGATGGTCACCGGCGAGTCGATGCCGGTTACCAAGGAAAACGGGGCGCGGCTGATTGCCGGGACGATCAACCAATCCGGTGGCTTGGTGATGCAGGCCACCAAGATCGGGCGTGACACCATGCTGGCCCAGATCGTGCAAATGGTTGCGAGCGCTCAACGCTCCAGAGCACCGATTCAGCGTCTCGCCGATCAGGTCTCAGGCTGGTTCGTGCCGCTGGTGATTTTGATTGCTGTCATTGCGTTTGCCGCCTGGGGCATCTGGGGGCCGGAGCCCCGTTTTGCCTATGGGCTGGTCGCCGCTGTTTCTGTTCTTATCGTTGCATGTCCCTGTGCACTCGGCCTGGCGACGCCGATGTCGATCATGGTGGGTGTTGGCAAGGGGGCTGGGCTCGGCCTCTTAATCAAGAATGCAGAGGCTTTGGAGCGGTTGGAAAAGATCGATACGCTGGTCGTGGACAAGACCGGAACCCTGACGGAGGGCAAGCCTGCGGTCACCTCGATCCTGGTTGCCGCTGGCATTGATGAGACCGAACTTCTGCGCATTGCCGCCAGCCTGGAACGCGCCAGCGAGCACCCGCTGGGTCAAGCCATTGTTGGTGCCGCCACAGAGCGCAAGCTGACACTCTCCAATCCGGATGGCGTCGACTCCCCGGTTGGCAAGGGTCTCACCGGCAAGGTTGATGGCAAGACGGTGTTGATCGGCAGCGCGCAGTATTTTGAAGCCGAGGGGATCAAGGCGGCAGACTGGATCGGTCGGGCGGACGAGCTGCGCCAGGCTGGCGCCACCGCAGTCATGGTGGCAATCGACGGAACCATTGCGGGTGTGCTTGGCATCTCCGACCCAATCCGAAAATCCACGCCAGCGGCCCTGGCAGAACTGCGCAAACAAAACATCAAGGTGGTGATGATGACCGGCGATAATCACGTCACGGCTGACGCCGTCGCCAGGATGCTCGGGATCGATAGTGTCGAAGCGGACGTCTTGCCCGAACGCAAGAGCGAGGTGGTCAACAGGCTGCGCTCTGAAGGCAGAGTCGTTGCCATGGCTGGGGACGGCGTCAATGACGCTCCCGCGCTTGCGGCGGCCGATGTCGGTATCGCGATGGGCACGGGCACCGACGTTGCCATCGAAAGCGCTGGCGTTACCCTTTTGGGCGGTGACCTGATGGGCATTGTCAAAGCCCGTCGTCTTTCTCAGGCCACCATGGGCAATATTCGGCAAAACCTGTTTTTCGCCTTCTTCTACAATGCGGCGGGCGTGCCGATCGCAGCCGGGCTGCTTTATCCGATGTTCGGTCTGATGCTGTCCCCTGCCATTGCCGCCGCTGCAATGGCCTTGTCATCGGTCAGCGTCATTGGCAATGCGCTTCGCCTGCGTACTGCAACAATCGAATAGGCAAGGCGGACCCAGCCCAATGGCGCGAGGTGCACGCAGAATAATTTCGAGCGCGCGGGCCTTGTTGCCGGCTCGATGCGCCCTTTGGTGAGGGGGCAATTAGCGCGTCGAGCGAAGAAGCCGTTTCCTTGATTGCGATGAACACTACCGCGCTGCGTGAACGAACGGCGGTCCTTGTTTCGATCGTCCTGCACGCCGCTATGCTGGCCATGCTAATGCTATTGCTCACGACGCCTAAGCTGCAGCAACCGCACCCCCGAGTCGTTGACGTGGACATCGTGACGGAACAGCAGTTCCGCAAAATAGCCATGCCAGCTGCCGCGCCGATCTCACCCCAGCCACCGGTTGCACTGTCAACAACAGCTCCGGAAATGCTGCTCCCTGTGGCGCCGCCGGCGCCTAAACCCCAGTCGGCAACGGATGCCGGCGGCATGACCACGGCAACCCGGTTTTTTACCGGTCGTATTCTCGACGACCCCAAGAACCGTCAGATCAAACAGACGCTGCCGCGACTGGGACCGAACGAGCGGATCATCCAGCTATGCAATATCGAGGGGCTCGAACAATTGCGGTTGGCGTCGGCAGGTCAGGTGCCTGACTCGCTGGATCCGAGCGCCATGAACGAAACCACAATCATCGGCGATAGTCTGGACGCTCCCGGTGGGGCTTACCGGCTAGACAAGAAATGGTACGCGGTTAGCCTTACTTGCAAGGTTGGAGGCGACCGCCTGAGTGTAGTTGACTTCAAATTCAGGATAGGTGCCGCTATCCCGCGTGACCAATGGGAGAGCCATAATCTGATCGATGAGGATATCGAACTAGACTGAGCGTTTGGCCGAAAGCCAACCTAGATCCTGCTGCCAGTCTGACCTCTGGACTTGTCGACCGACAGTGCCGTCGCTAGCACCAACACCGCCATGCCGCCGGCACTGTGCAGGATCATCGCAAATCTGCCTGAAGTCAGCGACGTGAGATCGCCCCCTGGCGCTGCCGCTGCCAGTGCGCCAATGATCGGCGTCTGTATCAACAGCACGACGACCGCCACCACCGTCAGCACCAGCGTGGCGATCACCCAGTAAAAACGTTTCGGCGCTCTAATGGCCCATGTGAATCGGCGAGGGGTTTGGGTGCCGATCGGCACGCTAAGCCTTTGAAATCTCAATCATCGGGGGGGTCGCACAATGTCGCGGAGTAACAGCCGACCGCTGCGGCTCTGCACAATACTTGCCGGAATGCCTGGGGAGGATAACAGCGACTTTTCAGGGACTTGCCTCGTCCGGTCGTCGGATGGCCTATATGCCGCCGATTTCAAGGACTAGTGGCGGAGAGGGTGACCCCCCAATTGGCGTGCAGCTGCGGTTAAGTTAGTGCAGCGAGGTGCAAAGAACAATCGAGAATTCCGGTTTGGAATCAACGGTCTAATCCAGCGCGAGCATCCAACTACGCCCAATAACGTCCTAGGCGCTACAGCAGCTAAATCCAACTACATCCAGCATCAAGTATGGGGTAAAGTGTGGGTTAGCGATGCTTTTGGAGCGGTCGATTGAAGTCTGGACGCCACCCCGAAAAAGCCCTGACCGCCATTCAGGTCCGACAGCTGAAGGAGCCGGGCAGGTATGCAGACGGCAACGGTCTGTACCTCGTTGTCGATCCCTCTGGTGCCAAGCGCTGGCTACTTCGAACAGTGATCCAGGGGAAACGAAGAGATATGGGGTTGTGTGGCACTTCGACCGTTAGCTTGGCCGAGCCTCGGGAACTAGCGACAAGCTACCGCAAGCTTGCGCGCGCTGGTGGCGATCCGGTTGCCGAACCTCGCAAGTCAACAGCGCCCGTACCAACCTCTAAAGAGGCTGCCGAACTGGTTCACGCCGAACATAAGGAAGGCTGGAAGAACGGCAAACACCAACAGCAGTGGATCAACACATTCGAGCAATACGCATTTCCAGTCATCGGCGACCGACGCATTGATCAGATTGGAACGCCGGACATCCTAAAAATCCTTAGCCCGATATGGTTGGTGAAATCCGAGACCGCGCGGCGGGTCAAGCAGCGCATCGGCGTTGTTTTTGCATGGGCAAAGGCAGCGGGTCAGGCTGAACAGCGAATGCGGGTTCATGATGGCGCTTCATGATCAGGCGACATCAGTGAATCACGACACCATCAAAGGCATGAGGGTTTTTGCGGGTGTCCAGCTTTGATCAGGTCAAGCGTTGATCATCGCTACCGTTCGCGAGCAGCGCGGCGAGACGATCAGAATGCGCCGTGAGAAAGCTGCGCGATGCAGAGATGGCACTAGGCTTTGCGCAACATCTAAACACGCCTACTGAACCTGCTCTTGTTTGAGGAGATTCCAAAAAACCCTGTGGCCCTCGGGGTCCACGAAAAGCGACCGCGATTCGATGGCTTTTATGTCAGTCGTATCTGCGCCGCCGCATACGACGCCAACAATATGTCCATCGAGCGTAGTAGCGATTCCGCCACTCATGCCGTGAGTTGCAAGTGCAGTAGAAACAAAGATTTCCTGTAGATCCGAAAACCCAGTGACAACCCCAGTCGAAGAAACCATGACTCGCCCAGCGGTATCACCGAGGTTCGTTCCGCCGAAAAGATTTGTTCTTCCAGGAAACCCTGTTAAATAAATCTGCTCGTTTTTGTAGACATGATAGTTTACCGGAAGGTATATTGGTTCGATAATGTCACGTGGCGACGTTAGTTCTACAAAATCCGAAAGTGCAAAAAGAAGATCACGTCTATTATTCTTGGGATCTATGTCGCCTTGTAACTGATAGTCGCCCAATCGTACGTCAGGATTTATTGCCCCGAATGTCAACAAGTTGCCAGCAGAGGTCGCAGAATTGTAGACTATGTCTTTGTCGATGTTGGAGAGTCTAAGTGGAGGAGAAATCTGGCCAAGTTCGAGTGAATTTTCCTTAGCCGCTGCACCTATCCAGTTTTGGAACATGTGGCGGCAGGTAAAGAAGTCTCTTCCATCGTTTACAAATCCGGTCCCACCATAAGAGGACCGGAAAATGGGGCACCTTTTAAGCCCCTGATTTCTGCAAGTCTCGATCTGCAACGTACGTAAATCGGAAGTCAATTTGGCCGTGTCGGTGACTTTCTTGATAGAATCGGTGTCGACGACTTCGTAATTACCTGCATCCTTTTCCTCAAGCGTGACGGTGAGGATTTTCAAAACGGCCGTCATAGCGACGTGCTTATAGGCAGCTTCGACCTTTTCGATGGGTTTGTAGCCCGTCCAGGTTTCCTGCGCGATGGCGCCGGCAGGCGCGAAAAGGGCAAAAATGAGAACGATACTTTTAATCATAAGACCTCTAAGCGGAATTTGCCCAAGCAAGTTCTACAAACACCATAACTGATAAGGTACCGGCGATCCAACGGCAACATACCTCCTAACAAACATCGTATTCGGGGCTTGGAGCGGGCGGAGATACTTCAGGCCCCTATGAGCGGCTGTTATCAGCTGGACACCCGCAAAACCTCAGAGGGCACCCGACCCGCCCAAAATTCGCGTGAACACACGGGAATCGCAACGGGAACAAACCGGATTCAAATGATGCTGCGACCGTTCCGCTAGATCTTTGAAGAGGGTTTTTGCGGGTGCCTAGCCCTACAGGGGAGTTGATGGACTGGGCGGCATGGTAGTTGAAAGCAAAAGGCGTGTATCTCAGACCTTGCCCCGGTGGTATTTCCCCAGCTTGAGCTTTCTGCGTCAGTGAACTTACCATGGGACTTTCGGGACAGTTTCCCAATTGTCTCAGATGTCAGTGGGTCATAGCGAGACGGGAGAGTTCCGGCGCTGGATCAGGCTGGACCTTCAGCGAAAGGCATTCGCTGCTGCCAATGTTTTGGTAGGGACAAGGGCCAGGCATCCGGTGCTCACGCCCACTTAACATACAATTTCAGAATGTGGGGTAAAATGGGGACGGAAACCACAACGCCATTAGTTTGTTGTGCATCTACAATAAGTTGAGACTGAAGAATGGCGGAGAGGGTGAGATTCGAACTCACGGTGGAGTCACCCCCACGCCGCATTTCGAGTGCGGTGCATTCGACCACTCTGCCACCTCTCCGCGAGGTCGTAAGCCCGCATTTGCATGCGGCAGGTCGACGGCCGGGCTTATGGCATAGAGCATGGCGGGCTGCAACTGCTGTTGTGACTTCACGCGAACTTGCGCGCTGGCATGCAGCCAAAATCCTGCTCGGGCATTTGGCGATACGGGGCGCCAGGCTTAAGCTGGTGGCTGATTTTACCAAATGGAGCATGGGCATGACCACACGGCGTCACCTTCTGATCTCACTTTCGGCCTTGCCGCTGCTCGGTTTTGGGCTACCCGTCTCGCGGGCCTTCGCGCAGGCCGTCGAGACCAGCCTGGCGGGTGACACGATCACCACGGCCAATGGCGAGCTGGTGGTGCATCCGGTTCAGCACGCCTCGCTGCTGCTGGGGTGGCGCGATCAGGTGATCTATGTCGATCCCGTTGGCGGCGGCGCGCTCTATGGTCAACTGCCCAGCGCGACTGCAGTGGTGGTCACCCACGCCAATCCCGACCATTTCGATGTGCCCACGCTTGAAGCTGTCGCCACCGGCAGTATTCCGCTGATTGTCACCCAGGAAGTGTTCGACCAGCTGCCCGACGCGCTCAAGGTCAATGCCACCGTAATGGCCAATGGCGACGAAGGCTCGCTCAACGGCCTGTCGATTGCCGCCATCCCCGCCTACAATACCACGCCCGACAAGACCAAATATCACCCGCAAGGCGCCGGCAACGGCTACCTGATCAAGTTTGCCGACAAGATCGTCTATGTCGCCGGCGATACCGAAGCCACCCCGGAAATGCTGGCGCTCAAGAACATCGACCTGGCCTTCATCCCGATCAACCAGCCCTATACCATGACGGTGCAGCAGGCGGCGGACGCCATCAACACCTTCAAACCCAAAATCGCCTATCCCTATCACTACAAGGGCACCGATATTTCGGGCCTCGATGCACTGGTCGGCGACGAGGTCGAGGTGCGCCTGCTGGAGTGGTATGCCAACGGCTAAACCGCCTCTGGCCTTGACTCTGCGCCCTTTTCCCACGATAAGCCGCAACGGAATGCGCACCAGACCCGTCTGGCGCGCTTCTTTGGTTTGAAAACCGCTGCTTGAGGCTGCCCGCCGGATATTCCGGCAGTCGACCGTAAGACCGCAGGATTGGGATGCAAATCCCCAAGGGCTCACCTGTGGCGCCGCAGAGCGCGAACAATGGAACTGGCGTTTGAAGCGCTGGTACGATGCATGACTTTCGCCGTGATCAAGACTGGTGGCAAGCAGTATAAAGTTGCCGCAGACGACGTGCTCAAGATCGAAAAGCTCGATGCCGAAATCGGCTCGATCGTGACTTTCGATCAGGTTCTGATGGTTGGTGACCTCGTTGGTGCGCCGCTGGTTGAAGGCGCGCTGGTCGCTGCCGAGCTGGTGGAAACCCGCAAGCAGAAGACCGTCATCATCTTCAAGAAGAACCGTCGCCACAATTATCGTCGCCGCAACGGCCACCGCCAGCTGCTGTCGACCGTGCGCATCACCGAAATCCTGACGGGCGGCGCCAAGCCGACCATCAAGGCTGCCGCCAAGGTGGAAGCACCTGCGGCTGTCGTCTCGGGCAAGCCGGCCAAGGTCCGTGCCGCCGCCAAGGCTGCTGCCGCCCAGACCGAAGTTGCGGCCCCCGTCGCAGCCAAGCCAGCCAAGGCTCCGGCCGCCAAGAAGGCAGCAGCCCCCAAGAAGGCAGCCGCGACCGAAGAAACCGCGGCTGAAAAGCCCGCCGCCAAGAAGGCACCGGCCAAGAAAGCCGCGCCCAAGGCCGATAAGGAATAAGGAGCTAGCACCATGGCACACAAAAAAGCAGGCGGTTCATCCCGCAACGGTCGTGATACCGCTGGCCGCCGTCTCGGCGTCAAGAAGTTCGGCGGCGAAGCAGTTATCGCCGGCAACATCCTGATCCGTCAGCGCGGCACCAAGTGGCACCCCGGCACCGGCGTTGGTCTGGGCAAGGACCACACTATTTATGCACTGGTCGATGGCAAGGTTGCGTTCCGCACCAAGGCCAATTCGCAGGTGTTCGTGTCGGTTGAGCCGGCAATGGCGGCCGAATAATCCGGTAAGGTCCAGCAAACCCCATCCGGAGACCAGTTCCCCGGATCAGCGTTTGTAGTCCTGACGCATGTTTTCAAGAGGGGGACCGGTCACCGGTTCCCCTCTTTCCTTTGAGCCAATCATGTCCGACAAGAGCGCCAGAGCTGCCCTGCCCCAGACCATCGCTACCGAGCGACTGCTGCTGCGCGCGCCGTCGATGGCCGATCTGGACCAATTGGTGGCGCTGCTCGACAATCCCAGGGTCAGTGCCACCACCGCCGTGATCCCCAGCCCCTATACCGAGGCGGACGGGCGGTTTTTTATCGAACACACCGCCACCGACGCGGCGCTGCGGGCCTATGCCATCATCGATGGCGATGACCAGTTGACCGGCGTCGTCAGCTTCAAGTTTCAGGACGGCAAGTCCCCCGAGCTTGGCTACTGGATCGGCGAGCCCTTCTGGGGTCGCGGCTATGCGTGCGAGGCCGCCAATGGCCTGCTCGACGCGGCCCGTGTCACCGGCTTGTTCCCGCGCATCAATGCCCGCGCGCTCTCCAGCAATGGCGCCTCGCTGCGCGTACTGGAAAAGGCCGGTTTTGTGGTCACAGAAATTACCGCCAGCGTGATTGAGCGCCATCTCGGCCAGCCCATCCATGTCTTTGCATGGCAGGCTGATCGATGAGCGCCACCCTCAAAACCCGCCGCTTCACCCTGCGCCCGGCGCGCGATACCGACGCCGAATTCATCGCGCTCTATCTCAACGACTATGCCGTCGCCGGCAATCTGGCGCGAGTGCCGTTTCCGTATCGCCTCAGCGATGCGCGGGCCTGGCTGCGCACTTTGCGCGACCATGTGCCGCCCGGCGAGGCCAATTTTGCCATCGACCTGCCCGGCCAGGGCTATGCCGGCCATGTCGGCTTTCATCCGGGCGAATTGGGCACGGTGATCGGCTATTGGCTGGGCGCGCCCTTCTGGGGCCAGGGTCTGATGACCGAGGCGGTAACGGCGGCGACCGACTGGTTCTTCAAATCATCTGGAGCCGATCGGCTCTATTCCGGCGTTTTCGCCTTCAATCAGGCCTCTTTGGCCATCCAAAAAAAGCTCGGTTTTACGCAAACCGGACAATCCATGCTCCTCTGCCTTGCGCGCGGCAGGGAGGTGGAGCATATCGACACCATATTGACCCGCGCCGCATGGATGGAACGAAGCAAATGAAATTCCTCGATCAGGCCAAGATCTACGTCCGCTCGGGCGATGGCGGCGGCGGCGCCGTATCCTTCCTGCGCGAAAAGTTCGTTGAATTCGGCGGGCCGAACGGCGGCAATGGCGGACGCGGCGGCGATATCGTGGTCGAATGCGTCGATGGCCTCAATACGCTGATCGATTATCGCTATCAGCAGCATTTCAAGGCCAAGATCGGCACCCATGGCATGGGCAAGGACCGCGCCGGTGCGGCTGGCGAAGATTCCATCCTGCGCGTTCCTGTCGGCACCCAGGTGTTTGAGGACGATAACGAAACCCTGATCGCTGACATGACCGAAGTTGGCCAGCGCGTCGTGCTGCTCTCGGGCGGCAATGGCGGCTTCGGCAATGCCCATTTCAAGACCTCGTCCAACCAGGCCCCGCGCCACGCCAATCCCGGCCAGGTCGGGGTGGAAAAGTGGATCTGGCTGCGCCTCAAGCTGATCGCTGACGCCGGCCTTGTCGGCCTGCCCAATGCCGGCAAATCGACGTTCCTGGCGGCGGTTTCGGCCGCCAAGCCCAAGATTGCCGCCTATCCCTTCACGACGCTGCATCCCAATCTGGGCGTGGTCTCGATCGGTGAGCGCGATTTTGTGCTGGCCGATATTCCCGGGCTGATCGAGGGGGCCAGCGAAGGCGCCGGCATTGGCGACCGGTTCCTGGGCCATATCGAGCGGTGCGGCGTGCTGATCCATCTGATCGACGGCACCGAACCGGACGTCAAGCACGCCTATCAGACCATCCGCAACGAGCTGTCTCTCTATGACGAGCGCCTCGGGCAAAAGCCCGAACTGGTGGTGCTCAACAAGATCGATGCCATCGATCCGGACGAGATCAAGGAAAAGCTGAAGATCCTCAAAAAGGTCTCCAAGCAGGATGTGCTGCTCGTGTCCGGCGTCACCGGCAAGGGCGTCGACATGGTGCTCTATGGCGTCGTCGATACGCTCGACGCTACCAAGGCCGCCAAGCTCGAAGCCGCGCGCCGCAAGATCGAACCCAACTGGGCGCCCTGATGGATCGGTTCCCACCCTCCCTCGTGGCGCGATAACCATGACCAACGCCCTTGCCCCCTATAAGCGCCTGACCATCAAGGTCGGCTCGGCTTTGCTGGTCGACGGCAAGACTGGGAAATTGCGCTCGGCCTGGCTCAAGAGCCTGTCGGCCGATATCGCGGCGCTGAAAGCGCTGGGCGTTGAGATCGTCATCGTCTCCTCGGGGGCCATTTCGCTGGGCCGCCGGCTGCTCAAGCTCGACGCCATTGCCTTGCCGCTGGAGCAATCCCAGGCCGCCGCCAGCGCCGGCCAAATTGCCTTGAGCCAGGCCTGGGCCCAGGCTTTGGGCGGGCATGACATCGTTACCGGCCAGATCCTGATCACCCCCAATATCACCGAAGAGCGGCGCTATTATCTCAACGCCCGCACTACCATCGCCACCCTGCTGTCGCTGGGCGCGGTGCCGATTATCAACGAGAACGACAGCGTCGCCACCGCCGAAATCCGCTATGGCGACAATGACCGCCTGTCGGCCCGCGTTGCCACCATGATCGAGGCCGATTGCCTGGTGCTGCTTTCCGATGTCGATGGGCTGTACACCGCTCCGCCCGCCAAGGACCCCACCGCCACGCACCTGCCGATCATCCCCGCCATCACCCCCGCCATTGAAGCCATGGCCGGCGGCGCCGCCAGCCATCTGTCGCGCGGCGGCATGACCACCAAGGTCGAGGCCGGCAAGATCGCCACGCAAGCCGGCACGGCGATGATCATTGCCAAGGGCACCGAAGACCATCCGCTCAAGGCCTTGACCGAAGGCGCCCGCCACACCCTGTTCCACCCCGCTCAGTCGCGGGCGCAGGCGCGAAAACGCTGGATCATGGGCTCGCTCGGTGTCGCCGGCAGCCTGCAGGTCGATGCCGGGGCGGCCCGTGCGCTGCTCACCGGCAAGTCGCTGCTGCCGATCGGCGTCACCCGGGTCAAAGGCGAGTTCGATCGCGGCGATGCGATTGCTATTCTCGATCCGCAAGGCGTCGAGATCGCGCGCGGCCTGGTCGGCCTCGATAGCGAGGAAGCCCAATTGGTCAAGGGCAAGCGCAGCGATACGGTGCTGGAAATCCTCGGCACCGGTAATCGCGCCGAATTGGTGCATCGCGACAATATGGTATTGGTATCGGGCAAGATGGGGGAAGTGCTGTGAACGCGCACGAACAGGCCGATATTTCCGCAGTCATGGCCGAAATCGGCCGCAATGTGCGCCGTGCGGCGGGTGAACTCGCGACCGCTAACCCGGACCAGAAAACCCGCGCCCTGATGGGCGCCGCCGCCGTCATCAATGCCCGCCGCGCCGAAATTCTTGCCGCCAACGCCAGGGACATGGAAGCCGCGCAGACCAAGGGCATTTCGACCGCGTTCCTTGATCGCCTCAAGCTCACCGATGCGCGCATCGATGCCATCGTCGAAGGCCTGCGCACCATTGCCGAACTGGCTGATCCGGTCGGTCAGGTGATTGCTGAATGGGACCGGCCCAATGGCCTGCACATCAAACGCGTCCGCACCCCGCTCGGCGTCATCGGCGTGATCTTTGAATCGCGCCCCAATGTCACCGCCGATGCCGGCGCGCTGTGCCTCAAATCCGGCAATGCGGTGATCCTGCGCGGCGGTTCCGACAGTTTCCATTCCTCCCGGGCAATCGTTGAATGCCTGTGGGACGGGCTGCATCTGGCCGGCCTCAATACCGATTGCATCCAGCTCGTCCCCACCACCGATCGCGCTGCGGTGGGCGAAATGCTCAAGGGCCTCGATGGCAATATCGACGTCATCGTCCCCCGTGGCGGCAAGACCCTGGTGGCCCGCGTGCAGGCCGAGGCGCGGGTGCCGGTGTTTGCCCATCTCGAAGGCATCGTGCATGTCTTTATCGACAAGACCGCCGATCTCGACATGGCCATCAACGTCACCCTCAACGCCAAGATGCGCCGCACCGGCGTCTGTGGCGCCGCCGAAACCCTGCTGGTGCATCAGGATGTGATCCGCACGCACCTCAAGCCCATTATCAATGCGCTGATCGCCAAGGGCTGCGAAATCCGCGGCGACGAAACCGTCACCCGCCTGATCGCCGAGGCCAGGCCTGCCACCGAACAGGATTGGCACACCGAATATGAGGACGCCATCATTTCGGTGAAAATCGTCGACGATGTCGATGCGGCCATCGCCCATATCGGCAAATATTCCAGCCACCATACCGAAGCGATCATCACCGAGGATCCCGCTTCGGTGGAAAAATTCTTCAACCGCATCGATAGCGCCATCCTGCTGCACAATGCCTCTACCCAGTTCGCCGACGGCGGCGAATTCGGTTTCGGCGGCGAAATCGGCATCGCCACCGGCAAGATGCACGCGCGCGGCCCTGTGGGGGTCGAACAGCTGACCAGCTTCAATTACCGCATCACCGGCAACGGGCAGACGCGTCCTTGAATCAGCGCTTCACGCCCTACACCATTCCCGGCGTCACCGAACTGCCGTCTTCCGGGCGCGGCATGCGCATCGGGCTGTTCGGCGGCAGCTTCAATCCGGCCCATGATGGTCACATGCTGGTCGCCGAGCAGGCGCTGCGCCGGCTCGATCTCGATGCCCTCTGGGTCATGGTCACCCCGGGCAATCCGCTCAAGGACCGTTCCGATCTGGCGCCCCTGGCCGAGCGCGTCGCCGGCGCGCGACACGTGCTGAACGATCCGCGCATCAAGGTCACCGGCTTTGAAGCCGCCCACGGCTTCACCTATTCCTGGCAGACCATCAAATATCTCAAGCAATCCCTGCCCGGCCGCAACTTTGTCTGGATCATGGGCGCCGATAACATGGTGGGCTTCCATCATTGGCAGCGCTGGCGCGAAATCGCCGATCTGCTGCCGATTGCGGTCTATGTCCGCCCCGGCTCATCGCGCCTGGCGCCATCGTCGCGGACGGCACAGGCCTTGGCCCAATACCGGGTCGATGAAGACGATGCGCCCTCAATCGCTGGCTTCAGGGCCCCCGCCTGGGTCTATCTGCATGGGCTGCAATCGGGCCTGTCCTCATCCGCCATCCGCGCCCGCCGTAACCCTGAACCGACCAGGTAATGCGGCCGCCTTGCCAAAATCGCCATAAAAGGCCATATTGGCATTGTGTGATCGCAGTCACCGGAACGGGAATACATCGCTTGTCGTTTGCAAAGACGCGCGCCCATTCGAATAAACAACCAAGGATGCTACCCAAAAGCATGACCCATGCTGTTCTAGCGTGGGCAGGAAGCCATTGATGATGGCCCAGATGCCCCAAAATTCCGCCCCCGACCTGTCGGACCAGGCCCTCGCAACCCCGGTGCGCCCGATGATCGATGTCGTGCTCGAAAGCCTTGACGATGCCAAGGCCGAGCAGATCATTGCTGTCGACATCACCGGAAAATCCTCGCTCAGCGACCATATGGTCGTCGCGTCCGGCCGTTCGCAGCGCCACGTTGGCGCCGTGGCCGACCAGTTGGTCAAAGCCCTGCGCGAAGCCGGTTATGGCAAGCCACGCATCGAAGGCCTGCCCCATTGCGATTGGGTGCTGGTCGATGCGGGCGATGTCATCGTCCACGTTTTCCGCCCCGAAGTGCGCGAATTCTACAACATCGAAAAGATGTGGCAGGCAGAATTTGCCGAAGACGCGAATTAGAGCAAGCTGCGAAAAAGTGGGCACCGGTTTTTCGCAAACAGGCTTGCGGCGACAAGAGCGAGAGCCGACGATTTGGCCATGTCAAATCGACAGAGGCTTTAGCCTGTGAAAATCGCGATTGCCGCGGTCGGCCGCATGAAGGCCGGCCCGGAACGTGAACTGGTGGCGCGCTATCTCGATCGCGCCATCGCCGGGGGCCGCACCCTGGGCCTGACCGGGTTCGAGGTCATCGAACTCACCGAAAGCCGTTCCGGCTCCGCCGCCTCCCGCAAGACCGACGAAGCCAAGGCGCTCAGCGCCGCCATCCCCGATGGCATCATCGTGGCGCTCGACGAACGCGGCAAATCCATCGGCTCAGAAGCCTTTGCCAATCTCGTCGGCCGCTGGCGCGACGACGGCCGCCCCGCCGCCAGCTTCGTCATCGGAGGCGCCGACGGGCTACACCCCGATTTTGTCGCCAAAGCCGACCTGACCCTGTCCTTTTCCCCCATGGTCTGGCCCCACCAGCTGGTCCGCATCATGCTGGCCGAACAGCTCTATCGCACCACCACCATCCTCAGCGGGCATCCTTACCACCGCGGCGATTGAGCGCCCCCTCCGCAAATCCAGTGACCGGCAGCAACCCCCAAAGGCACGTCAACC
>NZ_JBDSUA010000012.1:0-42822 GCF_039927955.1 Devosia sp.
GGTTCACCCGCCGATCCAAACGCGCCTCCAAAACACTTCAGATGCTCGACGTGACACTTGCCCTGTTCTTCAACCGAAATCTCAAACTGAGTCCAAAGTGAACAGTCCCCCACAAGGGGGAGGGTGACATCGAGTGCTTTGCACAATCGAGCCAATGCACAACGCCCACCCCCCCTTGTGGGAAGGGAGGGGGGGGTGCTTTTTTGACAAAGGATCAACGCCAGTTGACCTGTAAGCCGGGTTCTGTAGGGCCCGCATCCGAAGCTGCGGACGTGGTGACCATTCATCTGCGACGCCTGTTGCCAGGACGCCTTGTGCAACCAACCCGGATGATCTGGCCTCAAAACCGGCTGGGGCCGAAGCCCCGCGTCATCCCTATTTGGTCTTGCTCCCGGTGGGGTTTACCGTGCCGTCCCTGTTGCCAGGTCCGCGGTGCGCTCTTACCGCACCCTTTCACCCTTACTCCAGCATGCTGGAGCGGTTTACTTTCTGTGGCACTTTCCCTGAGGTCGCCCTCGCCGGGCGTTATCCGGCACCGTGTTTCGATGGAGCCCGGACTTTCCTCCATCCAGCAGTTACCCACTGGACAGCGGCCACCCGGTCAACTGGCAGCGCAGCTTTAGACAGGGATTGCCGCAACGGCAAGCTCAAGAGATCAGTTTAGGCTGCGGCGGCTTGGTGATGGCGTTGTAGGCCTGGTTGATCGAGGCCATGCGGGCGGTGGCGATATCGATCAATTCGCCCGGAACGCCGCGGGCGATCAGCCGGTCCGGATGATGTTCCGCCACGAGCGAGCGATACACCCGGCGCACTTCCTCGGGCTTGGCATCGGGCGATAGCCCCAGCACCATATAGGGATCGACCCCAGCTTCCAGCATCACATGCTGGGCTGCCATCTGCTCGAACCGCGCCTCGTCGAAGCCGAAGATATCGCTGACCGATTTCAGGTATTCCAGCTCGGCCTCATGCACCATGCCATCAGCAGTGGCGATGAAGAACAGGCTGTCGAGCACATGCTCCAGCGTTTCCGGGCTATCGGCAAAGAAGCGGCCGATCTTGCGAGCATAGTGTTCGTAGCCAGCCACGTCCTGCTTGGCCAGGTTGAACAGTTTTTCGACCTGCAATTGCTGGGCGGCAGCCACTTCCACAGTGGCGTTGAAAGCGCGCACTTCGGATGCGGTCACCGCGCCATCGGCCATCGCCATCTTGGCGGCCAGAGCAATCAGCGCCAAGGTGAAGGCCGCATCGCGCCCGCCGGGCAGCCAGGTGTCGGGATCAAGAATATTGGCAACCGAGCCGGCAAGGCCGGTGCGACGGGAGAATGAACCGAGAAAATCGGCCAGCTTGTGCCAGATATCGGGGTTGTCTTCGGGCTTGCGCACGCAACAGAACGTCATGGCAGCCTCCTGACCGAACCGGTGAAAGGCATCATTGCCAATCGTGATTTGCCGCAGGATAACGTCTGCGGACCAAACGGTCCACCGCTACATCGTCACGGCAGGCCTGCCTCAGTCGCTGAAGAAATTGTACTGGGCGCTGCTGCGGACCGGGCCGAGATTGCGGTCACGCGTATGCGGGCGCGGATTTCGGTCATTGGGGCCGTCGCCAAGAAAGAAGCCATCGGCATCATATTGCGAACTGGCCTGTCCGCCACCGCGCTGCCGCACCAGAAATTCGGACAGCGGGCCGGTTTCCCAATCCTGCAGATCATCGGCGCTGACAATATCGGTCGGCGGCTTGGGCATATCGATCTGCGGCACGGGCGAGTTGATGCGCGGCTTCTGGATCGAGGCCGTGGTGGTCTGGTCAATGATCAGCGGCGCTTCGGCCTGAGTCGGGCGCATCGACAGTGGCATTGGCACCGGAGCGATTTTGTGCGGCGCAATCGAGCTGACCTGGATCGGATCGATCGCTGCTGCCTGCGACTGGATGGCCGCGGTCTGCACCGGCGCGGGCTGCGCAATGGCTGGCTTGGTTACCACCGGCTGGGCCGGCGTCGCCACGGCCTGAGTGGCATCAGTAATGTACGACGGCAGCTTCTTGCCCGTGGCGAGGAAGTCATTGACCACCGCGCTATTTGCGACTTGAATTGGTTTTTCAATAGCTTGCGCGGGCCTGGCCACGACCGCCGGCTTGCTCGCCTCGGCGACCGCAACGGGTTTTGGCCGTGCGCTCGCCGGCAGTGGGAACACGTCCGGCACGCGCGCTTCAGCGACCACACTGGCACTTGGGGCAAAGCGCGAGGTGACAAAGTCAGCCGAAAGCACCCCGACGACGACGATGACGCCGGCCCAGGCAAGCCCGTTGGTGATCTTCCCGTTCATCTGCATTTTACGCGCCCCGTACCGAGATTCGCTCCGCGCACACCGGAACGCAAGTTAGTGGCCATTGTGTGAACCATGCTCGAATCACACGATACGGCCATCGATCTGAACGGTATCTGAACGAAATTCATTCCGTGATCGCTAGTCCGGTCGTCGACCCAGCAGCCGGGCCAAAGCCAGCACCAGATTGGACCGGTTAAGCGTCAGGAAATGAAACTCGGTGATGCCGGCATCGACCAGTTCAAGCACCTGTTCGGCAGCGACTGCCGACGCCACCAGCGCATGGGTTTCCGGATCATCGTCGAGCCCCTCGAACCGGCTGGCGAGCCAGGGCGGGATCGACGCGCCGCATTTGGCGGCAAAGCTCGAAATCAGCTTGAACGAGTGGATCGGCTGAATACCCGGCACGATCGATGCAGTAATCCCCGCCGCCGCCGCCCGGTCGAGCAGGCGGAAGTAATCGTCATTGTCGAAGAACATCTGGGTGATGGCCCGCGTGGCGCCCGCATCCAGCTTGCGCTTCAGGTTGTCGATTTCCTCATCCCAATTGGCGCTCTGTGGATGCTTTTCTGGATAGGCGGCAACCGAAATATCGAAATCGCCGATACGACGGATGCCCGCCACTAGGTCGGCCGCGTTCTCATAGCCCCCCGGATGTTGCACGAACGGCATGCCGACCCCTGCCGGGGAGTCGCCACGCAGCGCGACGATGCGGGAAATGCCCGCAGCCTGATACCCACGCACGACCTCATCGACCTCGTCGCGGGTCGCGCCGACGCACGTCAGGTGCGCTGCAGCATCGACACCGGTATCGGTCTTGACCTTGGAGACCATGCGCAGGGTGCGTTCGCGGGTCGAGCCGCCTGCCCCATAGGTCACCGACACGAAGCGCGGCTTCAGTGGCGCCAGCTTGTGGATCGAGTCCCAGAATTTTTCCTCCATGACATCGGTCTTGGGCGGGAAGAATTCGAACGAGATTTGCAGCTCGGGCCGGTCCTTGGCAGAACGCCGGCTGGCCCGGTCATGGTCGTGTGACATCGTCATCTATCCAGTTGAGTATTTGAAGAACCAGTGGCGGTCAGTCGCCACAGGCAAACGGTAAGGCCATCGGCGCCGCTGCCGCTGGGAAACTCGCGTTCCAGCGCTACGCGCAGCCCGAGCGCCGCGGCCCATCCATCCATCTGGGCAGAGGACAGGCCGAGGCGGCGATGGGCCTGCTCAGCGCGCAGAAATTCGTGGTCATGCGGCGCAAAATCCACGATCAGGATCGACCCGTCGGGCTTGAGCAGGCGTTTGGCCTGCGCCAGCATTCGGCCCGGATCGTCGAAATAATGCAGCACTTGATGCAGCACCACGACATCGGCGGGGCCGATGGCTGGGTCAAGCTCGGCGATATCACCCAGGCGCACCTGCGCATGGCCGATCGAGGCGGCAATCAGTTTAGCCCGAGCCACCGCCAGCATTTCGCGGCTGGAATCGATGCCGATGCCGCGCTTGTAGAGCCCGGTCAGCACTTCGAGCATGCGCCCGGTACCGGTGCCCAGATCAATCAGCAGATCGACGGCGCGGCCGCCCAGCGCTTCAAGCACGGCGGCTTCCACCGCCGATTCCGGCACGTGCAGCGCGCGCAACTCGTCCCAACTGCCAGCGACCTTGGCAAAATAGTCGGCAGCCTGGGCCTGCTGGGCGGCGCGGGAGGCGTTCTGCCGCTCGCGATCGCGCTTGCGAGTGGCGTCATTGTCGATGCGCGCCACCAGCCATTGCGCCAGCGCCGCCGCGTCACCCTCCTGCGTCAGCCCATAATAGGCCCAGGCGCCTTCGGCATTACGCCGCACCAGCCCCGCATCGGCCAGCAGTTTGAGATGGCGGGAGACGCGCGGTTGGCTCTGCCGCAGAATTTCGGTAAGATCCTTGACGGTGTGATCGCCCTCGGCCAGCAACGCCAACAGCCGCAGCCGGGTATCTTCCCCTGCCGCCTTCAGCACCCCGACCAATGTATTCAGCTCAACCATCGCCCCTCACATCATATAAAGATATCTTTATATGTGTTGCGAGGGAAGGTCTAGAGGATTTGGGCGACAGAGACTTCAGAGGCACTGTTATTTCAGTCGGCACCCTCACCCTTGTGGGGAGGGATCAAGGGAGGGGGCGGGCAAGCCCGAACACGGCGACTCCGCACACCCCCTCCCGGCCTCCCCCATCAAGGGGGAGGTGTCGGGCCGGTGGTCGTGAGAGCGCGGCACCTCAAACAGCAGCTTTCCCGGCGCTTAGGCGCTGGCGCGCTCATCCTGGTTCTGGCGACGGCGGAAGGCGTGAGCGCGCCAGAGATCGAAGATGCCGCTGGCTTCATCGTGGCTGATGGTTTCAAAGCGCACGGCGATATTGCGCTTGTCCTGCTCGGTGGGCAGGTCGCGCCACGGCAGGGTCGCCACTACGGCCTCGAACAGGTCCGGGCTCAGGCCGGCGGCCTTGAGGGCCACGGTGATCGCCACATAATCCTGCGCCGCCAGCCACTTGATCAGCACTTCCGGGCTGACCTTGAGCATCACGGTGAGGGCCGCCGCCGCGTGGTGACCATAGCCAAAGCGGGCAAACCGGGCCAGCGCTTTGCTGTCGAGATGGCGGCGATCACTGAGCGCCTTGACCTGATTATAGGCCACCTTCCATTCGGTCGCCGAAAAGCCGGCGCGGTTGCGCAGGCGATTATAGACCAGTGCGTTGACAGTGCTTTCGGCCGATGGTTCGCCGCGTTTGTCCACCACGCCCAGGGTTTGCATGACCTTGCCGGCGACGGTGTCGATCTGGCCGCGCAGCGAGCGCCAGTCGATATCGGTCCGACCGCGCAAATCGGCGGCAATTTCGACATCGGCGGTGGCCCGAGCCACCAGCTTTTCCAGCGTGGAGTGGCCGAATTCGGCATTGGTATTGCGCACGAGGCGCTTGATCGAAGCAGTGCCACCATTATCGACAATGGCTTCGCCGACGCGGTCCGGCAACTTGAAACGGCCAGCAATGGCAACCCGATGGGCCTCGGTGCGATTGCCGATGATATCGATCAGATCGTCATCGGACAGCACATTGGAAAATTCCAGCAGCGGGCGGGCCACATCGATCATGTCATTGGCCAGCTTGACCACCACAGTGCCCGGAGCGCGCTCCAGCGGCGCCAGCAGCTTGGCAACGTGAGTGCGCGCTTCAACTTCGACCAGTTCGGCCAGATGGCACAGCACGTCATCATATTGGGCGACCTGTTCGTCGTCGCAGCGATCCGACACGTAGGCAAACAATTGCGCGGTATTGCGGAACAACTGGTCCCGTTCCGACAAATTGGCCTCCCCGGTCAATACGCGAAAGCTGGCAAACGCCTTCTGGCCCTCGTCAAGTTCGCTCATGTTCGCCCTCTCCCCGATCAAGCCTTGCTGTTGAGTGTCAGATTGACAGGCGAATGATCAGGTCCGCTGAAAACTCGCGGGGCGATTTAATTCAAATTGTCGGCATTTCTACCCACGCAAAAGCGCGCGCGGACGTTGAACGCCCATTATTGCGGAGCACTCAGAGCGACCCGCTATGCCCGCGCCGTCCTGCCACGCTGCTGAAAGCTGTTCCAGCTGAACA
Source organism: Devosia sp. (assembly GCF_039927955.1). Classification (GTDB taxonomy): domain Bacteria; phylum Pseudomonadota; class Alphaproteobacteria; order Rhizobiales; family Devosiaceae; genus Devosia. Next base: position 5,940 of record NZ_JBDSUA010000012.1, read on the forward strand.
TGGCCAGCGATACCCAGATCAGGGCAAAACTGATCAGCCGGGTCGCATTGAGCTGTTCGCCGAACACCGTGATGGCCAGCACGAACTGGATCGACGGCGCGATGTACTGGAACATGCCAATCGTGGTCATCCGCAGCCGCTGCACCCCATAGGCAAACAGCAACAGCGGCACCGCAGTGGCCGGGCCGGTAAGTAGCGACAGCGTCAACTGCAGCGGATCGGTGAATTGCGCCGTGCCCACTGTCGCGATCTGGAAGATCACATAGATCAGCGCCACCGGCGCAATCATCAGCGTTTCGGCAAACAAGCCGGTGGTGGAGCCGACCGACGCAGTTTTGCGGAAATAGCCGTAAAATCCAAACGAGAATGCCAGCCCCAGCGCAATGAACGGGATGCCGCCTAGGCCGACCGATTGCAGCAGGATCGCCACGGCGGCGACGGCAATCGACATTGTCTGCCAGAAGTTCTGCCGCTCGCCGAGCAGCACCATGCCGATGCCGATATTGACCAGCGGGTTGATGAAATAGCCAAAGCTGGCCTGCAGCACCTGCCCGCTTTCCACGGCCCAGACATAGAGCAGCCAATTGCCGGACAGCAGCACGGCGGACAGCAACATGACCCGCACCTTGCGGCCGTCGGCCAGCACGGCGCGCACTTCGCCCATCTTGCCGGTGACCAAAAGGATCACGCCGACCAGGACCAGCGACCAGATGGTGCGTTCGGCAACGATCATGACCGGGCCGACGCCTTCCATGGCGTGAAACAGCAGCGGCAGGAACCCCCACAGGAAGTAGGCGCTGAGGGCGGCAATCACCCCGCCCCGCACATCGACGGCGGCAGGTGCGGCGGATTCGGCAACGGCTTCGGATGTGGTCATGGCGGTCTCGTACCAGCCGCGCGCCGCCGCGGCCAATCAAGGTTTGTGATCGCCTACCCGCAATTTTGTGATGACCGCCGCCAACCTTTTGCCCATCCGGACGTTGCATTTGAGAGGGCAGCAGCAGCCAAAACCGGAGCAAGCAAAATGAAAAAGACGGTAACCTGGATTCTTCTCGCCGATGGCGCACAGGCCCGCGTTCTCAAAAACACCGGCCCCGGAACCGGGCTGCGCCAAGTGGATGGACTGGATTTCTCGATGCCGGCTTTGCAGGCGCAGGAAATCATGGCCGACCGACCCGGCCGCGGCGCCTCATCGTCAGGCCAGCGCAGCGCCATCGAGCCCAAGACCGACCCGGTGCAATATCGCGAAGCCGAGTTCGTCAAATCCCTGGCCGACATGCTCGGCCGGCAACTGCACGACGGCGCTTATGACCGCCTGGTGATTGCCGCCTCGCCGATTGCGCTCGGCGTCATCCGCAAGGCGATCAGCCCGGCGGTGCGCGACACCGTTTTGGCGGAGCTGGACAAGGATTTGACCAACCTGCCGACGGCGCAACTTCAGAAGCATTTTGAGGGTATTCTGGCCGTCTAGTAGACATATTTGAAATCAAGCACTTAACGCCCTGCCCGGATTCAACCCGGCAGGGCGTTGATGTATTCCGGCAAGCAGTTGAATCAGTTTACTAAGGTGTTGAATCAATGCGCGAAGGCCGATCCTCACCCACACTGGTTTCTACGCTTCGTCGTCCTCATCATCGGCGTCGCCGCCCATGATGGTATCGAGAAATTCCAGCAGCAGCGGATTGAACAGATCGGGGCGCTCGATGCTGGGAATATGCGCGACGTTTTCCAGCACCACGGCAAAGGCATTGGGCATTTCTTCGGACAGGTATTCGTGCCGTTCGATCAGCGCCGAAAAGTCCTCGTCCCCCACCACCAGCAGCGTTGGCGCATTGATCTGGCTGGCGCGGCTATAGGCCTCCGGCCGGGCAATTTCATGGTTCAGCGCCGGCTGGTTCAGCGCCTTGGCGTTCATATCGAGGAACAGCGCGCGCACGTCGCCACCAATGCGGCCACTATTGGCGCGCGGCCCGTCGAGCCATTCATGCGCCTGCACCCGGTTCAACATATCTAGATCGCCACGCTCATAGGCGTCTTCCTCCGCCATCTCGATGGCCTGTTCGACACCCTTGGATTCCCATGGCGCACCGGTCACCGAAGTGCCCAGCAGCACCAGACCAATCACCCGGCCCGGATGCTTGAGCGCAAAATCCATGGCGAGGCCGCCACCCATGGAGCAGCCGACCAGGATCGCCGCATGAATATCCTGCGCCGCCAGCAGCGCTTCCAGATCGCCCAGATGGCTGAATGCAACGTCCTCGGAAACCGTCTCGCCATAGCCGCGCCGGTCATAGGCCAGGGCGCGAAAACCTTCCGCCGCCACCTCGGCCATCTGGCTCTCCCACATCCGGCTGTCGCAGACGCCGGCGTGGAGAAAAATCACCGGCAGGCCTTCGCCGGTTTCGAAGCAGGCCAGCGTCGTGCCGCTGACCTGATGCTTGAATGCACTCATTACCACGCACAAATTTCCGTATCGGTATCGCTGTTTTCCCAACAGGCCGGGTCGTCTTCGGACCTTGTATAGGTTCCAGGTAAATTGGTCGTATGTCCTTCGCCGCCGAAATCGGCAGCGCCGAACGCCACGCCGGGCGTATCCATGTTCAGATAAAACGTTGGCTTGCCCCGCCCGGAAATCATGAAACTCCCGTCGTTCGCAGTGGCCTTGAACACGCACGGATATTCGCCATCGACCGTGGTGTAACAGGTCGCGTCCTTGGCCAGCGCCGCAGCAGTGGCCAACAGGGCAAGCGCCAGGGCGCCGAGCAGAGTTTTCATGGTGGTCTCCTGCTTCCGACCTTAGCGCAGCAAACGGCGCGCGTCAGCCGCCTACCGCCACCCCAGCCCCGGCGCCACATGCTTGAGGATCATCTCGATCACATGGGCATTATACTCGACGCCAAGCTGGTTGGGCACCGTCAGCAACAGCGTATCGGCTTCGGCAATCGCGGTATCCTGCTTGAGCTCTTCGATCAGCTTGTCCGGCTCGGCGGCATAGGAGCGGCCAAACACGGCGCGCTTTTCCGGCTCGATATAGCCGAACTGATCCTCGGCATTGTTATTGCCGAAATACATGCGGTCCTTGTCGTTGACCAGGGCAAAGATCGAGCGGCTGACCGAAACGCGCGGCGTGCGGGTGTGCCCCGCCGCAGTCCAGGCCTCGCGAAAGGCACGGATCTGGTCGGCCTGCTGCACATGGAAGGGCTTGCCGCTTTCATCGAACACCAGCGTCGAGCTTTGCAGGTTCATCCCCATCGTGCCGGCCCATTGCGCCGTCGGCGTCGTCGCAGCGCCCCACCAGATCCGGTCGCGCAGGCCGGGCGAATGCGGCTCCAGCCGCAGCGCACCGGGCGGATTGGGAAACATCGGGCGCGGATTGGGCTCGGCAAAGCCGTTGCCCTTGAGCACCTCGAGCAAAACCTGCGTCTGTGCCCGCGCCATATCGGCATCGGTCTTGCCCTCTTCCGGCGCATAACCAAAATACTTGTAGCCATCGATCACCTGCTCAGGCGAGCCACGGCTGATCCCCAGCTGCAACCGCTGCCCGGCAATCAGATCGGCAGACCCCGCATCTTCGGCCATATACAGCGGGTTTTCATACCGCATATCGATCACGGCCGTGCCGATCTCGATCTTCTTGGTCCGCGCACCAATGGCCGCCAGCAGCGGAAACGGCGACGCCAACTGCCGCGCAAAATGATGCACCCGGAAATAAGCCCCATCCGCACCAAGTTCCTCCGCGGCCACCGCGAGATCAATCGATTGGAGCAATGCATCGGCCGCAGAGCGCGTGCCCGACTGCGGCGACGGCGACCAATGACCGAAGGAAAGGAAACCGATATTTTTCATGGTGGAGCTTCCAGATGATGGAGGTTAGCGCGTGCTCAACGAGGTAGCCGCGCCCAACCGTCGCTTCAAGGATCAAGAGTGTAACCGTGCCCCGTACCGACACGGACACACTGTTCACTGAAAAGGCGCAGCTTTCGCCGCGACCAATAGCCTACCGCGTCAGCGGCTTATACGTCGCCCGCTTCGGGTTCACCGCATCGGCGCCCAGCCGGCGCACCTTGTCCGCCTCGTAGTCCGCAAAGTTCCCCTCGAACCACTCCACATGGCTGTCGCCTTCAAAGGCCAGCATGTGAGTCGCCAGGCGGTCGAGGAACATACGATCATGGCTGATGATCACGGCGCAGCCGGCGAATTCCTCGAGCGCTTCTTCGAGCGCGGCGAGGGTTTCGGTGTCGAGGTCGTTAGTGGGTTCGTCGAGCAGCAGCACGTTGGCGCCGCTCTTGAGCATCTTGGCCAGATGCACGCGGTTGCGCTGGCCGCCGGAGAGATTGCCGACTTTTTGCTGCTGGTCGCCGCCCTTGAAGTTGAAGGTGGAGACATAGGCGCGCGAGTTCATCTCGCGCTTGCCCAGCATCAGCACTTCGTCGCCTTCGGAGATTTCCTCCCAGACAGTCTTGTTGGGATTGAGGCTGTCGCGACTCTGGTCGACATAGCCCATATGCACGCTTTCGGCGACGGTCACCGAACCGGCGTCAGGGGTTTCCTGCCCGGTCAGCATGCGGAACAAAGTGGTCTTGCCCGCCCCGTTCGGGCCGATAATGCCGACGATACCGCCGGGCGGCACCTTGAAGGTCAGATTATCGATCAACAGGCGATCACCATAGGATTTGCTGAGGCCTTCGATGTCGATGACGTTCTGCCCCAGGCGTTCGCCGGGCGGGATGATGATCTGGGCGCTGGTCGACTGGGTACGCGCATCGTTGAGCTTGACCAGTTCCTCATAGGATTTAAGGCGGGCCTTGGACTTGGACTGGCGCGCCTGGGGAGACTGGCCCATCCATTCGCGTTCGCGCTCCAAAACCTTCTGGCGTGCCGAATCCTCGGACTTTTCCTGCGCAAAGCGCTTGGCCTTGGCTTCCAGATAGGCGGAATAATTGCCCTCGTACGGCACGCCACGACCCCGATCGAGTTCAAGGATCCAGCCGGTGACATTGTCGAGGAAATAGCGATCATGGGTGATGATCAACACGGCGCCCTCAAACTCGCGCAAATGGCGTTCCAGCCAGGCGGTGGTTTCGGCATCCAGATGGTTGGTGGGTTCGTCGAGCAGCAGCAGGTCGGGCTTGGAGAGCAGCAGCGCGCACAGCGCCACACGGCGGCGTTCACCGCCCGAGAGCTTGGTGACATCGGCATCGCCGGGAGGGCAGCCAAGGGCTTCCATGGCCACTTCAACCTGCGATTCCAGGTCCCACAGGTTTTCCGCGTCGATCTGGTCCTGCAGCTTGGAGGCTTCGTCGGCGGTCTCGTCGGAATAGTCCATCATCAACGCGTTGTAACGGTCGATAACAGCCTTCTTTTCCTTGACCCCGGTCATGACGTTGCCAAGTACATTCAGCGCGGGATCAAGATCTGGCTCCTGCGACAGGTAGCCGAGCTTGGCGCCCTGCGCGAGCCAGGCTTCGCCGCCAAATTCGGTATCGATGCCAGCCATGATCTTGAGCAGGGTCGATTTACCCGAGCCGTTGGGGCCGAGCACGCCGATCTTGGCATCGGGGTAGAAGGAGAGATGGATATTATCCAGCACCTTCTTGCCGCCCGAATAGGCCTTGGACATTCCGTGCATGTGATAGATGAACTGGCGAGCCATAGGCTGCGAACCCCGTAACCGATTTGAATTTGGCCCGTATTTAGGACATCGCCCCGCTTCGGGCAATGGACCTCCGCGATCCGGGCGGCAATAAGCCACCCCTGCCCCGCCGCGTGACAATTTTGCCAGCGCCCCGATGGCAAAGCATCAATAGCTCGGCTAGGCTGACCCCATCGTCCCCCTCCCCCGGACACACCATGACCTTCAGCTTCCCTCGCCGTGGCCGCACGCTGGCCCACGGACAGCGCGCCGAACTGACGATTATCGACACCGTGACGGCCGGCACCAAGATTGTGCTGACCGCCGACGAGGTGATCGAAGCGCCAAACTGGACCCCGGATGGGCGGTTTCTGGTGTTCAATGCCGGCGGCAAACTGTTCCGGATGGCGGCCGATGGTAGCGGCACGCCGGCGGAAATCAACACCGCGCCCTTGGCCGATCTCAATAACGACCACGTGCTGGCCCCCGACGGAACGACGATTTATGTCAGCTCCGACGATGGGCATCTTTATGCCGTGCCATTCGAAGGCGGCACGCCGCGGCGGGTTTCCAACACCCATCGCACCCCGTTCCATTATTACCTGCATGGCATTTCGCCCGACGGGACGACATTGAGCTATGTGGCAATCGAGGGCAAAGGCGCCGAACGGCGGATCAATGTCTTCACCATTCCCGCTGCCGGCGGACCCGATACGCGGCTGACCGACATGGACATGCCCAATGACGGGCCAGAATATTCGCCGGACGGGCGCTGGATTTATTTCAACACCGAACGCGCCGCCAGCCGCCCCGGCCACGCCCAGATTTTCCGCATGAATGGGCAGGACGGCACCGAGCTGGAGCAACTGACCTTCGACCGGCAGGTCAACTGGTTCCCGCATCTGTCGCCGAACGGCAAGACCGTCGCTTTCCTGAGTTTTCCGCACGGCACGCTGGGCCATCCGGCCGACAAGGACGTGCAATTGCGGCTGATGGCGCCAGACGGCAGCGGCCAAAAAACCCTGACCAGCTTTTTCGGCGGCCAGGGCACCATCAACGTCAATTCATGGGCGCCGGACAGCCGGCTGCTGGCTTACGTCGCCTATCCCAAGGGCTAACCCCCGCGCTCCCGTCACATTTGCTTGGGCATGGTGACCGCCGGGCCGAACCATGCCAGACAGCGGTCCGAGGAGTGCTGCAATGATATTGAACGGACTGAGCCGAACCATCATCCTCGGAACGAGCCTGATCGTGCTCGCCGCCTCCGCTGCGCTGGCCCAGGACCGGCCCGTCGAACAAGCAGTCGTTGACTTCACCCTCGCCAATGGGCTGCAAGTAGTGGTTATTCCGGATCATCGCGCACCGATCGTCACCCAGATGGTCTGGTACAAGATCGGCAGCGCTGACGAGCCGCCAGGCAAATCGGGGATCGCCCATTTCTTCGAACACCTGATGTTCAAGGGCACCAGCAAGCACGCCGCCGGTGCATTCAGCGCCGCCGTCGCTGCTGTTGGTGGCAATGAAAATGCCTTCACGTCGTATGACTACACCGCGTTCTACCAGACCGTGCCGCCCAGCGCCTTGGGCACCATGATGGATTTCGAGGCTGACCGCATGCGCGGACTGGTGCTGACCGACGAGGTCATCAATTCCGAACGCGATGTCGTGCTTGAAGAGCGCCGCCAGCGCATCGACGGCAGCCCGCAGGCGCTGTTGCAGGAAGAAACCCAGGCAACGCTTTATCAGAACCACCCCTACCGCATCCCGGTCATTGGCTGGGAGCAGGAAATGGAACAGCTCAACCGCGCCGATGCGGTGGATTTTTACACGCTCTACTACGCGCCCAACAATGCCATCCTAGTGGTTGCCGGCGACGTCGACCCGGCGGCCATTCGCACAATGGCGGAGCAGACCTACGGCAAGGTGCCGCGCGGCCCCGATCTGGCGCCACGCAATCGTCCTGCGGAGCCAGAACACAATACCAGCCGCACCGTGACCATGCGTGATGCAAGGGTCAGCCTGCCCAGCTATTCGGTATCGTGGGTAGTACCATCCTATCGCATTGCCCAGCCGGGTGAAGCCGAGGCGCTGAACCTGCTCGCAGAAATTCTCGGCGGCGGCACGCGCAGCCGCATCTATCAGGACGTGGTGGTCAAATCCGGCGTCGCCGTCGATGCCGGGGCCGGCTATGACGGATCGGGCTATGACCCCGGCACGTTCGCACTCTATGGCGTGCCACAAGGCAAACACACGCTGGCCGAAGTAGAGGCAGCGGTCGCGGCGGAGGTCGCCGAAATCCTCAACGACGGCGTCACCGCCGATGAACTGGCAGCGGCCAAGGCCCGCTTTGTGCGCTCCATCATCTTTGCGCGCGACGACCAGTCCGACATGGCCAATATTTATGGCCGTGAACTGGCGGTCGGCCTGACCATAAAGGATATCGCCGAATGGCCTGATCGCATCGAGGCCGTCACCGCCCAACAGGTGCAGGACGTCGCCAAGCGATATCTGGACCCTGCCATCGGCGTCACCAGCTATCTGCTGCCGCCAGCCGACGCCGTAGGAGCAAGCAAATGATCGCGCGCCTCATCCGTCCCCTGCTGCCGCTGTGGATTGCCGCGATCAGCGCCATCGCAGTGCTGCCGGCCGCTGCCGACGTCACCTTCCAGGATGTGACCTCGCCCAAGGGCATCCATGCCTGGCTGGTCGAAGACTATTCCGTGCCGCTCATCACCATCCGCTTCGCCTTCAATGGCGGCAGTACGCAGGACCCGGCCGGCAAGGAAGGCCTCGCCAACCTGATCACGGCTTTGTTCGATGAAGGCGCCGGCGATCTCGACAGCGATGCGTTCCAGATCCGTCTCGATGCTGCCGGCGCCGAAATGGGCTTTTCCGCCAGTGTCGATGGCATCAGTGGCGGCATGCGCATGCTGGCCGATCAGCGCGATGAGGCCGTCTCGCTGCTGACCATGGCGATCCAGTCGCCGCGCTTTGATCAGAACCCGATCGATCGCATGCGCGCCCAGATCGTGGCAGGCATCCAGGCCGGCGAGCGTGATCCCCAGACCAAGGCGCAAGAGGCTTGGAGCAAGGCGATTTATGGGACCCATCCCTATGGCCGCAAATTCGAAGGCACCGCCCAAACCCTTGCTGGCGTTACTGCGGCTGACCTGCGTGCGTTCTACAAGGCCAATTTCGCCCGCGACAACCTGACGATCGGCGTGGTCGGCGCCATCGATGCGGCAACGCTCAAGACGGTGCTGGACCAGATCTTTTCCGGCCTTCCGGACAAGGCGTCAATCTCGTCCACGCCCGACCTGAACGTGGCTTATGGCCGCGACCTGCATGTGGAATATGCCCTGCCCCAAACCTCGATCTACATGGCCTACCCCGCGCTCAAGCGCGACGATCCGCAGTTCTTTGCCGCATACCTGATGAATGAAATCCTGGGCGGCTCGGATGTCGGCTCGCGCCTCTTCACCGAAGTCCGCGACAAGCGCGGGCTGGCCTATGGCGCCACCTCCTCGATCGCCAACCTCGATCATGCCGACATGCTGATCGTGGGCACCTCGACCCGGGCCGACCGCGCAACCGAAACTCTGCAGGTCATGCAGGATGTTATTGCGGGCCTCGCCAAGGACGGTCCTATGCCCCAGGAACTGGCCGCCACCAAGACCTATGCCATCGGTAGCTATGCCATCAACAATCTGGGCAATTCAGGCGCGATTGCCTCGGTGCTGGTCAGCCTGCAGCAAAAACACCTTGGCATCGACTACCTCCAGCGCCGGCCCGCCCTGATCGATGCGGTGACCATCGACGACGTGAAGGCAGTGGCTAAACAACTGCTGGGCGTCAAACCGACGATTTTGACCGTAGGTCCGGCAGCACCGCCCAAGCCTTGATCGCCCTTACGGCGCCTTGAACCCCAGATACTGCCGGATCTGGTCGTCCTGCTCGGTCTTCTGGATCACTACGCCCCACCAGCCCAAGCCGTCATATTCCTGATAGCCGAGGGTCTTGGCAAAGGCGACGATATTGCCCGAACCGTCGTAATAGCTGCCGCGCGCCAGATCCTGATGGCGCAGGTCGAACGGCTTGAACAGCAGCTCCGGATCGGAGGTGGCGATCACGCGCCCGGCCTGGTCGAGTAGCATTACCAGCGTACGCGCCTTGACCTGTGGCGGCAAAGCCGCCTCCTTCTCGACAATGGCGTGACCCTGGTCCTGCCAATCGAAATACACGCCCAGCGTACCGATGACTTTACCATTGGTCTGGCCGCCGCTGCGCACGGCGGTGCCATAAACCAGCACTTCGCGCCCGCCATGCAGCCGGCTGACCTCGACCTCGCCAACCACATAATCATCGCCTGAGGCGGTGGCGCGAGCGGCACGAAACCAGGGTTCGCGGGACATATCGGCGCCGACAATCTCACGGGCATATTTCGGGTTGGCGCTGGCGACGACGCGGCCTTGCAGGTCAGTCAGCACCAGATCGCCATAGACACTGTAGAACCGGTTGATCGTTGCCAGCCGGTCCGCGGCAAATTTCATCTTGTCAGGGTCGCCTGCTTCCAGCGCCACCCAGAAGGCGGTATCGGTGGCCCACCAGCGCACGTCGGCGGTGCGTTCATAAAGATTACGCACGATCAACTGCACCAGCGTCTGCGCCAGATCAATCAGCCTTGCGCCTTCCATTTCCTCAACCAGCGATTCCGACATCGACCGGCTGAGAGCGATGCGGCCAAGCAGGATTTCCTGGAAGCGTACGGCGATATCGGCGGCGCGATCGGCAAGGCGCTGCACTTCATCGGCAACCACGGCAAAGCCCTTGCCTGAATCACCGGCACGTGCGGCCTCGATAATGGCGTTGATGGCCACCATTTTGGTCTGTTTGACGATCTGCTGATTGGATGTGGAATAGCTTTGCAGCTCGCCACTAATGCCGTCCATCACCACCCGCATGGCGCGTGGCGAGGCTGCCACCGCCGCTTTTTCAGTTACACTCATGCGCTCATCCCAACTGCACCATTGGTGCCCCAAGGGAGGCGCGGTCGACTGCGCAAAGTTCCTTTGCACAGACCTCCCGATCCTTCAGGGCAGACAGCATTGAGCAAATCTAGCGTGGCAGATGTGACGATATGGTAAATAAATTGTTGCGACGGGAGATTTGGTTCCAGGCAATTATGGCAGGGCGTTCTCTAATCGAATGGATATCGACTTGAAGGCCGGCGTCTTGCTGCGCGGATCAACAGCAGTTCCCACCAGAATATTGGCCTCGGGATAGTATGCCATAGCGCTGCCACGCGGCAGATCAAAGCCTTTGACAACGCAAGTCATCCGGCCCGTATCCGACGCCACCGTGATGCGCGCGCCTTCGATTACGCCGAATGCCGCCATGTCGTCACGATTGAGGAACACCGCATCGCGCCCGGCGCCACCGCGGTAACTATCTGTTTCTTCATAGATAATTGTGTTGAACTGACCTTCGCTACGCACCGTGGCCATGCTGAGTTGCCCGATCGGGGCGGCCGGTAGCGGCGTCACCACGAAGTGCGCTCGACCATCCGGTGTGCCGAATACAGGCGTATGCATTACCCGGCTCTTGATGTGAAATTCCTGCTTGGCCACATCGATATCGGCCAATTGCTCGAGCCCCGGCACAATCGCTGCAATCGCTTCGCGCACCTTGCTGTGCTGCGCAAAAGCGGTGAAATCGATCGGGCAATCGGGCAAAACCCGCTTGCCGATATCGCACAGAATATGGCTCTCCGGGCGCACATTGGACAGGCGGCGAATGCCGCCATCGCTGAGGCGCACATAATTGAACATCGACTCCTGCGTCGTCGGCTGCCATTCCTCGTCGCGCGCCGTCACCGGCAGAACCAGCACTTCGCCCTCGCCCAGACCATTGACGTGGCCCATATTCAGCGTTGTGGTCAAAAACAGCTTGAAGCCGATGGCCTCCACGGCGCGGCTGGCAAAGGCGGTATCGGGCGTAGCACCCCACAGATTGCCGCCCATGATCACCGCACTGTCGATCTCGCCCCGCTCGGCAGATTTGAGACAGGCCATGGTGTCCATGCCCTTCTCCTCCGGGAACCTCATGCCGAAGGCGGTTTCCATCTTGGCCAGCACGTCCTTGGCCAACACCGGCTTGACGCCAATGGTGCCGATGCCCTGCACATTGGAATGCCCGCGCAGCGGCAACAACCCGGAAAAGCGCTTGCCGATCATGCCGCGCAGCAACGCCAGATTGGCAATCGCCTCGACATTGGCGACGCCGTGCAGATGATGGGTCATGCCCATGCCCCAGGCAAACACCGCGTTTTTGGCCCTGCCATATTGGCGCGCGATATGTTCGATCTCATCGCGGGAAATGCCACAGGCCGCGGTGACGTCGTCCCACCCCAACGCATCGAGATCGGCTTTGTAGCCTGCAAAGCCATTGGAGTAAGCGGCAATGAAGCTGTCATCGGCCAGGCCCAGCGCGACTACAGCCTTGGCGATGCCCTTCATCAGCGCGATATCCGAGCCGATGCGCGGCTGCAGGTAGTCCGAGGCGATCTCGCTGCCGCCCTTGAGCATCGAGGACGGCGATTTCGGCACCGCGAACTTGACCAGGCCCGGCTCCTTGGCCGGATTGATCACGATCACCTGCCCGCCCCGCTCACGGCAGTTCTTGAGCATGTGAATGAAGCGCGGATGATTGGACGACGGATTGGCGCCGATCACGAAAATCAGATCGGCCCCGGTCAAATCCTCCAGCTCCACGCTGGCAGTGCCCTTGCCGATGGTGGTCGCCAGCCCCTCGCTGGTGGCCTGGTGGCAATAATAGGAGCAGTTGTTGACGTTGTTGGTGCCGTAGGCGCGGGCCAGGAGCTGAAAGATAAACCCCGCCTCGTTCGATGACCGGCCCGACGAATAAAAGAAGCTGCGCGCCGGATCGGTGGCCTTGAGCTTTTCGGCCGCATGGGCGATCGCCCACTCCCAATCGACAACGCGATAGCGCTGGCTGCCTGCAGCCTTGAAAATCGGCGTCCCGAGCCGGCCGAGATGCTCCATCTCCTTGCCGGTCAACTCGCGCAGATCGGCAAGCTCGTGCTCGAACACTTCATGTGGAATCGCCGCCTGCACATCGGTCGACTGTGCCTGCACGGATTTGTTGCAGACGGATGGGAATTCGTTGAGTTCATTGGTCATGCCGCCGCGCTGGCCGCCCATGCCATAGGCACAGGCCTTGCAGGCGTTCTTGGAGGTCAGCGCCTTGGCCGCCTTGCCCAGACCCATGCGGGTCACCGTCTGCAAGGTGTACAATACCTTCTTCGGCCCGCCGCCGACGATCTGCTTATCCATATGGGCCATGCTTTCCTCCAACGCACTATTGTTGTGACTGGAAAGCGTTTCGCAAGAGAAAAGGGCGCGAGCCATAGACTCGCGCCCCACCGGAGAGGCCACAAAGGAGCGTCAGCCTTTGCAGCTTCCACCGCTCGGATGACGGTTATCGCAAACCGTCAAATTCCACTGAATTGGATTGCTGCTGAATGAACGGCTCAGCAGCAGGTCGGTTCCCCCACATTGTCCATTGTGATCAAGCCACTGGCGACAAATGCAAAAGCCCCACGCCGTGTTTCAGGCATGGGGCCGAGGCAGTCGGTGCAAACAACCTCTGCCGAAGGCGAAACCTTCGGTGGACAATATCTATCGCAAAGATCGCCGTGGGTCACCCGCCCAGCCGCACTTATGCAGCAACCAAAACACCCCTGATAACGTTAGTTAACAGCGCAGTATGCAATCAAGCCAAACATGCCTAAAGATTAAGCAACAGTAAACGCATCTGCCCAGAGAACCGGCACTGACCTTGACGGTCAGGATGGGCTTTTGCGCCTTTGTGACGGCAGTTTTGCACTCCCATCAATTGAATCAATGTCTTAGTGCATGCGGGTAAGCCGTGGCACGGCCTTTGCAATTGTTCTGACGGTGCAAACACACAGCTGTCGGAGGTTAATATGACAGATCTAAACCGCACAATCGCGGGTCTTGGGCTAGGCGTCGCGATGTCCATGGGGGCGTTCGCTCCCGTGGCGGCTTTTGCGGAAGATACGATCAAGGTAGGCGTCCTGCATTCGCTCTCGGGTACGATGGCGATTTCGGAAACCACCCTCAAGGACACGATGCTCTTCCTGATCGATGAGCAGAACAAAAAGGGCGGCTTGCTCGGCAAGCAACTTGAAGCCGTCGTGGTCGATCCCGCCTCCGACTGGCCGCTGTTTGCCGAAAAGGCGCGCGAACTGATCGCCGTCGACAAGGTCGCAGCCGTGTTCGGCTGCTGGACGTCGTCCTCGCGTAAATCGGTTCTGCCAGTGTTCAAGGAACTGAACTCGATCCTGTTCTACCCAGTGCAGTACGAAGGCGAAGAGTCCGAAAAGAACGTGATCTACACCGGCGCCGCTCCCAACCAGCAGGCTATCCCGGCTGTCGATTACCTGATGAGCGAAGAAGGCGGTTCGGTGAAGCGCTGGGTGCTTGAAGCGACCGACTATGTCTATCCACGCACGACCAACAAGATCCTGGAGCAGTACCTCTTGGACAAGGGTGTTGCCGCTGCTGACATCAAGATCAACTACACTCCGTTCGGCTTCTCCGATTGGCAGACCGAAGTTGCCGCGATCAAGGAATTCGGCTCGGCCGGCATGAAGACTGCCGTGGTTTCCACCATCAACGGCGACGCCAACGTGCCGTTCTATAAGGAACTCGCCAACCAGGGCATCAAGGCTGAAGACATTCCAGTCGTGGCCTTCTCGGTCGGTGAAGAAGAACTGGCCGGCATGGACACGTCCAACCTCGTTGGTCACCTTGCCGCCTGGAACTACTTCGAATCCGTCCAGACCCCGGAAAATGCCGCTTTCATCAAGTCGTGGCACGAGTACATCAAGAACGACAAGCGCACCACCAACGACCCGATGGAAGCCGCGTACCTTGGCTTCAACCTCTGGGTGAAAGCCGTGGAAAAGGCTGGCAGCACCGATACCGACAAGGTTCTCGCTGCCATCGTTGGCCTGTCCGTTCCGAACCTGACCGGCGGCACCGCCACCGTTCTGCCGAACCACCACCTGACCAAGCCGGTTCTGATCGGCGAAATCCAGGCTGACGGCCAGTTTGACATCGTCAAGCAGACCGAACCAGTACCGGGCGATGCCTGGTCTGACGTTCTGCCGGAAGACAAGGGCATTGAAGCTGACTGGACCGATCCGCTGACCGGTTGCGGCCACTTCGACACCGCCACCAAGACCTGCGGCGCGGCCCCAGCTCCCTGATCTGACTTCGGGAGGGGCGGTCCGCCGCCTCTCCCACCCTCTCTCCCCTGCGACCGAGCGAGTATTATGGCCATTCGTATGCTCAGACTGATTGCCGTCCTCGTCGCCCTGGCGCTTTCGCCGATCCCGACATTTGCCCAGACCACCGACCTCACGGTCACGGTAGACGCCCTCGGACAGGGCGGCTTCCCGGATCGCGAAAAAGCCATCGCTGCTTTGGTGGCGACCGGCGATGAAAAAGCGCCCGCTATTCTGCAAGCCCTCAGCGACGGCAACCTGTTTGTGCGCAAGGCCGACCAGAAAGTGGTTGTGGCCACCAAATCGCCCAACGGCTTTGCCCTGACCAGCCCGATCGATGGCGCCGACATGGGCGCTGCCGCTGCAGCGGATGTCGAAAAAATCAAGGTCAACAACGGGCTGCGCGGCAAAATCCGCACCGCTATCGGCACCATGACTTTGTTCAGCCCCGACCGCGCTACGCGCCTGTCCGCCGCTCAAAGCTTGCTGAAAAACGCCGATCCCTCGACCCTTGAAATGCTGGACAAGGCGCTGGCTGCCGAAACCGATCCTGACATCAAATCGACAATGGATCTGGCCAAGGCCATCATCACTCTGAAATCCGATGCGCCACTCGAAGACAAGCGCGCCGCCGTCGATACCGTAGCTGCGCATGGCGACCGCGACGCCCAGACCGTGCTGGTCAACCAGCTCGCCGCCGCGCCCGATGAACTCAAACCGGTGATCCAGTCCGGCATCGACTCCATCGGCCGCACGCTGGCGGTGTGGGATGTCGGGCAGAACCTGCTCTACGGCATCTCGCTCTCGTCAGTGCTGCTGCTGGCCGCCATCGGCCTTGCCATCACCTTTGGCGTGATGGGCGTGATCAACATGGCGCATGGCGAAATGGTCATGCTGGGCGCCTACACCACCTTTGTGGTGCAGCAGGTGATTTTCACTTACGCGCCCGGCCTGTCGGAATATTCGCTGGCCTTCGCGGTCCCCGCTGCCTTCCTGTTCACCGGCCTTGTCGGTATCGGCATCGAACGCGGCGTTATCCGCTGGCTCTATGGCCGCCCGCTCGAAACCCTGCTCGCCACCTGGGGACTGTCGCTGGTGTTGCAGCAGGCTGTGCGCACCATTTTCGGGCCGACCAACCAGCTCGTGGCGCCTCCCGGCTGGATGACCGGCGCGTTCCAGCTCGGCGGCCTGGCCATCACCTATAACCGCATGTGGATCGTGCTGTTCGCCATCGCGGTGTTCCTGATCCTGCAGGTGGTACTCAATCGCACCGCGCTTGGCTTGCAAATGCGCGCGGTCACCCAGAACCGCCGCATGGCCTCCTCTATGGGTATCCGCACCCCCTTCGTTGACGCCATGACCTTTGGCCTCGGCTCCGGCATTGCTGGCATGGCCGGCGTGGCGCTTAGCCAGATCGATAACGTCTCGCCCAATCTGGGTCAGGGCTACATCATCGATAGCTTCATGGTCGTGGTGTTCGGCGGCGTCGGCAATCTGTGGGGCACGCTGGTGGGCGCGCTGGTGCTGGGCGTCGGCAACAAGTTCCTCGAACCCTATGCCGGCGCAGTGCTCGGCAAGATCATCATACTGGTCATCATCATCCTGTTCATCCAGCGGCGCCCCCGTGGGCTCTTCGCGCTCAAGGGCCGGTCCATCGAACAATGATCACCCAATTCATCCTCCGCGCGCTCGACAAGAAGGCCATCTGGCTGGTCGTTGTCCTCGTCGCCGTCGCCATTCTGGTACCGGTGCTCAATCTGGTCGTTCCCGACGGCAATCCGTTCCATATCCCCAACTACGCCGTCCCGCTGTTCGGCAAATACATCAACTACGCCATGCTCGCCTTGGCTCTGGATCTGGTGTGGGGCTATTGCGGCATTCTTTCGCTCGGCCATTCGGCGTTCTTCGCGCTCGGCGCCTACGCCATGGGCATGTATCTGATGCGCCAGATCGGCGCGCGCGGCGTCTATGCCAATCCGCTGCTGCCCGATTTCATGGTGTTCCTCAACTACAAGGAACTGCCGTGGTTCTGGAATTTCTTCGACATGTGGTGGTACGCCTTCCTGATGGTGCTGCTGGTGCCGGGCATTCTGGCCTTCGTCTTCGGCTTCCTCGCCTTCCGCAGCCGCGTCACTGGCGTTTATCTGTCGATCATTACCCAGGCGATGACCTATGCGCTGCTGCTGGCCTTTTTCCGCAATGATCTGGGCGTCGGCGGCAATAACGGGCTGACTGATTTCAAGGACATCCTGGGCGCCAATGTGCAGGCCGCCAGCACGCGCGCTGCGCTGTTTGCCGCCTCGGCGTTTGCGCTGGCGCTGGCTGTTATCGTCTGCTCGGCCATCGTCAATTCCAAGCTCGGCAAGGTGATGGTGGCGGTACGCGACGCCGAAAGCCGGACCCGCTTCATCGGCTACCGGGTCGATAACGTCAAACTCTTCGCCTTCACCGTCTCGGCGGTATTGGCCGGTATTGCCGGTGCGCTTTATGCGCCGCAGGTCGGCATCATCAACCCCAGCGAATTCGAGCCGGGCAATTCGATCGAAGTGGTGATCTGGACCGCGGTGGGCGGGCGCGGCACCATTGTCGGGCCAATCATCGGCGCACTGCTGGTCAATCTGACCAAATCGATCTTCACCTCCGGTTCCTCCTACATCCAGGCGGTGATGGTCATCGTGATCTTCTCTGCCATCGTGGGTGTTGCCAGCGGCTGGCAAAAAGGCCTGATCGTCATCGGCGCTTCCATCGCCGTGCCGGTGGCCTATGGCCTGCTGCAACTAGCCCGCTTCGGCAGCTTCTCGCTCCCGGCTTTGTCCGATGTCTGGCTCTATGCACTGGGCGGGCTGTTCATCTTCACCACGCTGTTCCTGCCCAAGGGCGTGGTCGGGCTCGTTGGACAATATCGAACGCTGACCACCAAGCGCGAACAGCACGATCGCAATGCCCCCTCGCCCACCGACGTCGAAGCCGGCGTCGACCCTGAACCCAAGCCGGCGGAGTAAACCATGGCCGATAAATCCGGAACCATGCTCTATCTCGACGGCGTCTCGGTGGCCTTTGATGGCTTCAAGGCGATCAACAAGCTCTCGATCATTGTCTATCCCGCCGAAATGCTGGCCATTATCGGCCCCAATGGCGCTGGCAAGACCACCATGATGGACATCATCACCGGCAAGACCCGCCCCGACGATGGCGAAGTGCTGTTCGATGGTCGCACCGATCTGACCAAGCTCGATGAAGCCGCCATCGCCAATCTGGGCATCGGCCGCAAATTCCAGAAGCCGACGGTGTTTGAAAGCCACACCGTCTGGGACAATCTGGAAATGGCGCTGCGCAAACCGCGCGGGGTGTTCTCGGCACTGTTTTATCAATCGAACGAGGCTGATCGGGACCGCATAACCGAAATTCTGACCACAGTGCGCCTGCTGCATCGCAAGGATGAACTGGCAGCCGGTCTCAGCCACGGCCAGAAGCAGTGGCTCGAAATCGGCATGCTGCTCGCCCAGGACCCCAAATTGCTGTTGGTCGATGAGCCGGTCGCCGGCATGACCGACGCCGAAACCGTGGAAACTGCCAAGCTGCTCAAGGAAATCGCCAGGACCCGCTCGGTGGTGGTGGTGGAACACGATATGAGCTTCGTCCGCGATCTGGGCTCGCGGGTGACCTGCCTGGCCGAAGGCTCGGTGCTGGCCGAAGGCTCCCTCGACCAGGTCAGCGCCAATCCGGTGGTGATCGAAAGGTATCTGGGACGATGAGTTCTATCCCTGCTCTTTCTTCTCCCCCTGAGGGAGAAGGTTCCCAAAGGGCGGATGAGGGGTTTGCCGCAACGATAGCAGACCCCTCATCCGTCCCGGCTTCGCCGACCCACCTTCTCCCTCAAGGGGAGAAGGCAGCAAGAAAGGGTCAGCAATGACCGCACTCACCGTTTCCGCCATCGACCTGCATTACGGCGCAGCCCAGGCGCTCAAATCCATCTCGCTGGAGTGCAAGCCCAACAAGATCACCGCCGTACTCGGCCGCAATGGTGTCGGCAAATCCTCGACACTGCGCGCCATCACCGGTGTCCACAATATTTCAGCCGGCGAAATCAGCTTCGGCGAGGAAACCCTCAAGAAGTATCCACCTTACAAGCGGGCCCGCATGGGCATTGGCTATGTGCCGCAGGGCCGCGAGATTTTCCCTCTGCTCACCGTCAAGGAAAACCTGGAAACCGGCTATGCCGGGCTCAAACGCGCCGACCGCAATATCCCGACCTATATTTTCGAGCTGTTCCCTGTGCTCAAGTCGATGCTTGGGCGGCGGGGCGGCGACCTCTCGGGTGGACAGCAGCAGCAGCTCGCCATCGGGCGTGCTCTGGTCACCCGACCCAAAGTGCTGGTGCTGGATGAGCCGACCGAAGGCATCCAGCCCTCGATCATCAAGGATATCGGCCGCGCGCTGCAGTTCCTGCGCGACGAAAAGGGCATGACCATCCTGCTGGTCGAGCAGTTTCTGGATTTCTGCCGCGAGATTGCCGACGATATCTACGTGATGGACCGCGGCGAAATCCAGCATTCGGGACCGGCCAGCGATCTGGACCTGCCCGAAGTGCGCCGGCACCTTCTTGTCTAGCGCCAACGCAAAACGCCCGGCCGGGGCCGGGCGTTCAATTCTATCGGTAAGCCGGGGCTTACTTGGCGGTCAGCAGACCGGCAGTGGTACAATCTTCAACGGTCAGCTTTTCCAGCATCGCGGTCACAGTTGCCGAAGCAAGGGTGTCGACCTTTGGCGTCGTATCGCCAGTGGTGGTGGTGCCGTTGTCCGAGTTGGCCTGGTTCTTGGTGTCGTTGGCGACCTTGTCAGTCGAGTTGGCGTCAGCCAGCGATGCAGGGGCAGCGGCGGTCTGCAAATCGTTGCAACGCGCCTGAACTGCAGGAAGGTCGGCATCTACAACAGCCTGACCAGCAACCATAGTGTCAGCGAACGCCGGACCAGCAAAGGCCATAGCAGCGGTAAGAGCGAGGCCAGATACAAGGGTCTTGATGTTCATTTTTATTATTCCTTTTGTTGACGCGTTTGATAGAGCGCTTGCTCCCATTGGAAACGTGGTGTTGTGACTTTCGTTGCGATAATTGTAGTCTCTGGGATCACAAAAAATTTGCGCGGGCGGGCAAGAGTTGATGGAACTTTTGCCGCTGTGGAGGCCCTGGCGCGAGCCTCTGCCGGCCCGGTGCTTCACAGTGCTGGATTGATGGGCCAGGCAGCGCACATAAAAAAATGCCCGGCTGGAACCGGGCATCTCGTTCGAAAACTATCGGGCGACTTATTTGGTCAGACCAGCTTCTTTGCACTGCTCGGCAGTCACCGTCGTTAAATCGATGCTGGCTTCCGAGGTCACGCCGGGCGTAACCTTCTCGAGCGAATCCTTCTTGATGTCCTTGTCGTTGGCATTGGCGTCACCGAGCGACGTGGTCGTGGTCGCATCAGCCGAGAGCGCCGCACACCGTTCCTGAACGGCGGGCAGATCGGTGTCGGAAACGCTCACGCCGCCGACAACCGTGGCTGCCAAGGCCGGGCCGGCCAGCGCCATGGTTACCGACAGAGCGAGAGCGGAAATAAGGGGTTTGATGGTCATTTCATCGTTCCTTTTGCTGGGGCGTTGAATTGGTATTCGAGGGAGGGAACGCGACAAAATGGCGATCGTTGCTAGACCCGCAAATTTTGCGATCACAAAAATTTGGTCCGATACGGCCGATTTTGACGGAACTCGTCGACCACGAAAGGAAAGGCGCCCGGCCGAGGCCGGGCGCTTGGACGCTACGATAAGTCTGGTTTGGAACCGCGTCCGCTTAGCTGGCCTTGACCAGGCCGGCACTGACGCAATCACCCAGCGAGATGCTGTGCAGATTGATGCGCGTGGTTGCCTTGTCCATTTCTTCGACCTTGCTGTTGGCATTGCTGGCAACGTTCAGTTCGTTGAAGCTGTCGGAGTCATGGGAGTTCTGATCGCCGAGCGAGACAGGAACACTTGCCGCAGTGTTAAGCTGATTGCAGCGCGCCTGCACCGACGAAAGGTCACTGCCGGAAACGGTATTGCCAGCGATAGTTGTGGCCGCAAAAGCAGGAGCAGCCGAAGCCATTGCAACTGCCAGCACGAAGCCGGAAACGAGGGTCTTGAAAGTCATTTTATTCTCCATATGAGAGCTGCTGCACCAGTGCATCGGCTCGTGGATAAAACGTCCAAACATGCCAAAAGTTGCCTCTAAATCATTGGTTTCATTCACAAAAAAGTTGCGAAACATTGCCTGTTTTTAATGTTGCGGACATCATTATGCAACGTGCGCGGGGGGACGGTAGGATAGCCACCCAGTTCCGCGATGGCGGCACGCATTTGCAGTCTCTGTACCAGGATGGCTGCGCCAAAATCCGCCTGCCGCACACCCATAACAGCGCGCTGGAAGCCGTGCTGATCAACACAGCAGGCGGCCTGACGGGCGGCGATCATATGCAGTGGCACGCCGAAGCCGTGGCCAATGGCAAGCTGGTGCTGACCACCCAGGCCTGCGAGCGCATCTACAAATCCACCGGCGCCACCGCCCATGTGCAAACCCGGCTGGTGGCGCAGGCCGGCGCCCATATCGACTGGCTGCCCCAGGAAACCATCCTGTTTGACGCCAGCAAATTTGCCCGCACCATCGACATCGATCTGGCCGATGGCGCGACGCTCACCGCCGTCGAGGCCGTGCTGCTGGGTCGCGATGCCATGGGCGAGCAGGCCCGCAACGCCCAGTTCAGCGACCAGTGGCGCATTCGCCGCGATGGCCGCCTGATCCACGCCGAGGCCACACGGCTCACCGGCGACGCCGACCGCGAACGCGATGGCCTGTCCTTGCTCGACGGCATGCGCGCCTTCGCCACTATCGTACGCATTGCGCCCAACGCCGAGGCGCGGCTGGCCCAAATCCGCGATCTGCTGCCCGCCATCGGTCGCATTGCGGCCAGCGCCATCGGTGAGCGGTTAATTGTGCGCGCCATGGCGCCAAGCGGGCTTGCGCTGCGCCGCATGATCGTTCCAATTATTGCTGAACTGTCCGGCGGCGGCAGCCTGCCCCGACTCTGGCACACCTAGGAAAACCAGATGAACCTTACACCCCGCGAAAAAGACAAGCTGCTGATCTCGATGGCTGCCATTGTCGCCCGCAATCGCCTGCAACGCGGCGTCAAACTCAACCATCCCGAAGCTATCGCCTTGATCACCGATTTCGTGGTCGAAGGCGCCCGCGATGGCCGCCCGGTGGCCGAATTGATGGAAGCCGGCGCCCATGTGGTGACGCGCGCCCAGGTGATGGAGGGCATCCCCGAAATGATCCACGACATCCAGGTGGAAGCTACTTTCCCCGATGGCACCAAGCTGGTGACCGTCCACGAACCGATCCGGTGAGGAGACCGCAATGATCCCCGGCGAAATCATTCCAAAATCGGGCAGCATCGAGCTCAATGCCGGTGCGCCCACCATCACCATCGAAGTCGCCAATACCGGCGACCGCCCGATCCAGGTCGGCTCGCACTACCATTTCTATGAAACCAATGCCGGGCTGCGCTTTGACCGCGAACAGGCGCGCGGCATGCGGCTCGATATCGCTGCCGGCACAGCCGTGCGCTTCGAACCCGGCCAGGCCCGCGAGGTAACGCTGGTGCCGCTAGGGGGCACCCGCGAAGTGTTCGGTTTCCGCCAGATGGTGATGGGCAAGCTTTGAGCGTGGCTATCCATACAGATGAAAGTCTTTATGGTGCCGCCGTTCAAACCGGAGACCCAGGATGACCCAGCAACCAGACTTCAAGCAGCGCTTCGTCGCCATCCTCGGCGATCTGCAACGCAACGGCGCGAACGATCCCGAAGCGATGCAACTGCTCGGGGCAATGGCGACCAATGTATCCAATAGCCTGGGCAACCAGGCCTGGTCGCAGACCAAGGCCAACATGGGTGAAGCCCAATATCGCGGCATGCTGCAGGCGTTCGAGACCGAAGGCGTCGAACACCTCAAGGCTGGGCGCGAAAAACACGCCTATGCCTTGCAGGCGCTGACCGTTTCGCTGATTGCCAGCCGCCAGCCCACCGACCCCGAATTGCGTGCTGGCGAAGGCCTGCTCGATGCACTGATCAATGCCGCCATGGCGGTTCGCCTGCAAAAGCCTGCCAAGCTCAACTGACGCTGCCCTTTCCTGGAGCCCCCGATGCCCGCTCGTATCTCCCGCGCCACTTATGCCGACATGTATGGCCCGACCACCGGCGACAAGGTGCGCCTGGCCGATACCGAGCTGTTCATCGAGGTGGAGAAGGACTTCACCACCTATGGCGAAGAGGTGAAATTCGGCGGCGGCAAGGTGATCCGCGACGGCATGGGGCAATCGCAAAAGACCCGGGCTGAAGGCGCCGTCGATACTGTCATCACCAACGCGCTGATCGTTGACGTCACCGGCATCTACAAAGCCGACGTCGGCCTGCGCGATGGCCGTATCCATGCCATCGGCAAGGCCGGCAATCCCGATACGCAATCGGGCGTCAACATCATCATCGGCCCCTCCACCGAAGCCATTGCCGGCGAGGGCAAGATCCTGACGGCTGGCGGCTTTGACGCCCATATCCATTTCATCTGCCCGCAGCAGATCGAAGAAGCGCTGATGAGCGGCGTCACCACCATGCTCGGCGGTGGTTCCGGCCCGGCTCATGGTACACTGGCCACCACCTGCACCGGCGCCTGGCATATCCAGCGCATGATCGAGAGCTTCGACGCGTTCCCGATGAACCTGGCGCTCGCCGGCAAGGGCAATGCCTCGGTGCCCGCCCCGCTGGTCGAAATGATCCTGGCCGGCGCGAGTTGCCTCAAGCTGCACGAAGACTGGGGCACCACCCCGGCTGCCATCGACAATTGCCTCAGCGTTGCCGACGATTACGACGTGCAGGTGATGATCCACACAGATACGCTCAATGAATCGGGCTTTGTCGAAGACACCATCGGCGCCTTCAAGAACCGCACCATCCACGCCTTCCACACCGAAGGCGCCGGCGGCGGCCACGCCCCGGACATCCTGCGCGTCGCTAGCCTGCCCAACGTTATCCCCTCCTCGACCAATCCGACCCGGTCCTACACCGTCAACACCATCGCCGAACATCTCGACATGCTGATGGTCTGCCATCACCTGTCCTCGTCGATCCCCGAAGACGTCGCCTTCGCTGAATCGCGCATCCGCAAGGAAACCATCGCCGCCGAAGATATCCTGCACGACATGGGCGCGCTTTCGATCATCTCGTCCGACAGCCAGGCCATGGGCCGCGTCGGCGAAGTACTGATCCGCTGCTGGCAGACCGCCGACAAGATGAAAAAGCAGCGTGGCAAGCTGGCGGGCGAAACCGGCGACAACGACAATTTCCGCGTCAAGCGCTACATCGCCAAATACACCATCAACCCCGCCATTGCCCACGGCATGAGCCAGCACATCGGCTCCATCGAAGTGGGCAAGCGCGCCGACCTGGTGCTGTGGTCGCCCGCATTCTTTGGCGTGAAGCCGGAAATGGTGCTGCTCGGCGGCTCCATCGCCGCTGCGCCCATGGGCGATCCCAACGCTTCGATCCCCACCCCGCAGCCGATGCATTACCGCCCGATGTTTGCCGCCTTTGGCAAGCTGCGGACCAATTCCTCGGTGACCTTCATCTCGCAGGCCGCCCATGACGATGGCCTGCGCGGCAAGCTGGGCGTCGACAAGCAGCTGGTGCCCATCGGCAATACCCGTGGCGGCATCGGCAAACACTCGATGATCCACAATTCCGCCACCCCCAACATCACCGTAGACCCCGAAACCTACGAAGTACGCGCCGACGGTGAATTGCTGACCTGTGAACCGGCAACGGTCCTGCCCATGGCCCAGCGGTATTTCCTGTTCTAACGGCCCGAGGCGCCTAAGCCGAGCAAGGCCAGCAGGCCTGCGACGACCCGGTCAAAATAGGCCGTGTCGCCCTTGATGCGCTTGATCAGCAATCCGCCTTCCATGGCGCTGAAGATCAGGGTAGCCATCTGGTCTGCGGCGGCAGCAAACCGGAACGCCCCGGCCTGACGACCGCCTTCCAACAGGCTGGTCAACCAGACCTGATGTTCGTCGAAAAACGCGGCGATCTCGGCATGCATTTCCTCGGGGAGACCAAGAACTTCCCCTGCCAGCACGATGCAGACACAGGCGTCGTCGGGCGTGCGTCCAAAGGCCAGCATGGGTTTGAGGTAGAGTTCCAACGCGTCCCAGTAGTCCGGAACTTCGCCAGCAGCGATGAGATCGCTCGCTGCCCGCATCCGCTGTCGATAGCGTTCCACGACCGCCCGGCCCAGATCCGCCTTGGCGGGGAAGTGGTAATAGAGGCTGCCCTTCTTGATACCGATGCGGTCGGCGATATCCTGAAAGCTGAAGCCGTTGAAGCCGCGTTCCTGAATGAGGCTCTCAGCGGCTTCGATGATCCGGCTTTGGGTATCCATACTATCCATTCCACCGCCCGATGCACAACCCGGAACCACGATAGGGTCCCGGGCCACCGTCATGAGCCTGTCTGAGCATTACCGCATGACAAACTGCGCCTCAATGCTGTCCAGGAACTCCATCGCTATTCCTGTGGAATGAAATCGAATGCGTCGGCCTGATAGAGCGCAAAGATGCAGTCTTCACCGGCAAGGCATCCACTGATGTGGACCAGGTTCGCCGGCACCGACCACGTGGATCCGGGCGGCAGTGGCGTCGGCGTTTCACCGGGGATATAATGGACACCCTGCCCCTTTACGACGATGCCGACATAGTCATGCGAGTGCACATGCGGAGGCGTCTGCATGCCTGCTGCAAACTTGATGAACGTGACGTGCGCCCCGGTCAAAAAGTCGCCATGCACCGGCGAGGCCTGAACGCCAAAGGGCGTATCGGCCCATTGCACCTTGTCAGCCGGCGTGCTGGTCAGCGTGTCCGCTGCAAGAGCCCCCGACCCCTGCAGCATGGCAAAGCATAAGCCAATTGCGAAAAAACTGTTCTTTGCGTCCATCTCGATTTTCCATCCTAGAATTCTACCTGTCATCAGGCAGATTACAAATACCTGACGGAAGGTAGAATGCAAGTAGTTCTGTTCGCTTTGTTTTGACTCGGTCTTGTTCCTGATATGCTCAGGTCAGGAGAAGCACCATGGACACGCTCGACGGTAAAGTTGCTCTGGTCACCGGTGCCAGCCGGGGGATCGGCAAAGGCATCGTGCTGGCCCTGTTGGGCGAAGGCATGACTGTCCACGCCACTGCGCGGACTGGCACGGGCGCTGTATCGCAGATCGATCCGCAACAAGTGGGCTCGCTCGAAACGCTGGCGCGGGATGCGGCCGGGTTGCCCGGTACCCTGTTCACCCATGTCTGCGATCACGCCGACGACGCCCAGAGCAAAGCGGTGGTTGCCAATATCGTAGCCCGGCATGGCCATATCGATATTCTAGTGAACAACGCATGGCCCGGCTACGAGCGCATGGAAGAGCCCGACGCGCCGGGCAACAAGTTCACCTGGGTCAATCCCTTCTGGGAGCAACCGATGTGGCGCTGGACCGCCATGATCGACACCGGCCTGCGCGGGGCCTTCGTCGTTTCGCGCGCCGCAGCCCCCGCCATGGTAGCGCGCCGGTCAGGGCTGATCGTCAACATCTCGTTCTGGGCGGCACAGCGCTTTGACGGCAATGTCATCTATGGCATCGCCAAGGCCGGCGCCGACAAGATGACGCATGACTTCGCCCACAACCTGCGCGAGCATGGCGTGGCCGCCGTCTCGCTCTATCCCGGCCTGGTGCGCACCGAATCGGTACTGCTCAATGCGCAGCACTTCGATCTCTCCAATTCGATGTCGCCGCAGTTCATCGGCCGGGCCGTCGCCGGCCTGGCGCGCGACCCGCTGCTGATGGAAAAATCCGGCAGAGTGCAGATCGCCGCCGCGCTCGGGCTGGAATACGACATCGCCGATATCGACGGCAAACGGCCACAGCCCGATCCACTTTGAACCGCAGCCGGGCTTCCGGGAAGCGCAGCAAGATGATTTGATGGGGTTGTCCGGCAATTGCGCCGTGGCATTTCGGGGGCGGGAAATGGTTTACGTTTTTATTGTTTTGATCGGCATCGTTGCCGGCCTGCGAGCCTTTACGCCAATCGCGGTCATTAGCTGGGCGGCCTATCTCGGCTGGCTCGATTTCAGCGGCACCTGGTACAGCTTCCTCGGCACGCTCCCGGCGGTGATTATCCTGAGCCTGGTGGCCATCGCCGAATTGGTCGGCGATCAATTGCCGAAGACGCCGAGCCGCAAGGTGCCGCCACAGTTCGGTGCCCGGGTGGTGATGGGCGCCATTGCTGGTGCGCTGCTGCCGGGCGGCGTGGTTGTCGGTCTTGTTCTGGGCGCCATCGGCGCTGTGATTGGCACGCTGGGTGGCGCTGATGTGCGCGCTCGCCTGGCCAAGGCCTTCGGTCGCGATCTGCCGGCCGGCCTGCTGGAAGACGTTGTTGCCGTCGTGCTCGCCTTCGCGGTGGTCTATTACGTCATCTGAGCAGCCAAACTTTAGCCGCCGGGCGCAGTCATCCTGCGTCCAGCCACAAAGGGGTCACGCCATGGTTCTGCCACGCCTGCTCACCGCGACAGGTTTCCTGCTGCTCGCCGTCACCACGGCCTCGGCCATCCAGTCCACGCTCAGCATCGAGCTGGGCGAGGATCAGCTCGGCGATTTCGACCGCAAGGTGGTCAATTACACCTGCGCCACTGGCGAACCCTTCGCCGTACAATACATCAATGCGGCGCCCAATTTTCTGGCGCTGGTGCCCATCGAGGCCGACAAACTGATCATGAGCGCCGTCGCCTCCGCCGACGGCAGCACCAAATATGTCGCCGGCCATTGGGTCTGGTGGAGCAAGGGTAACGAGGCCCGGCTTTATGACCTGACCCAGGGTGACAAGGCCGCGCCTCTCAACACCTGCACCGAGCTGAACGAGACGCCGTGAACGGCGGGCAGCTGTTCGCTGCGGGCAGACGCATATTGCGCCTGTTCAATACCGTCAGCTAAGATGTTCCCAAGGTTGGGAAGCCTTCTGATGCGCGGGCGGTTGTTTTGGTTATGACGATGCTGCGCGCCACTGCCTATCTGCCCGCCGGTCACGGCAAGACGCCGTTCGACCAGGTGGTTCTGGAACACGACGAACGCCGCCTGCGCCGCAAGCTGCTGCGCCTGCGGCATGGCGACGAGGTGCTGGTGGATTTCCTCCAGACCATTACGCTCGACCATCGATCGGTGCTGCAGCTCGATGATGGCCGCTTTGTCGAAGTCATTGCCGCCGATGAGCAGCTTTATGAGGTACGTGGCCGCGACACCGCTCATCTGGTGCGACTGGCCTGGCATATCGGCAATCGCCACACCTCCGCTCAGCTCGATGCCGACCGCATCCTGATCAAGCGCGATCATGTGCTGCGCACCATGCTCGAAGGGCTCGGCGCAACCATCGCTGCAGTCTCCGAACCCTTCTATGCCGAACACGGCGCCTATCACGCCCATGCCGAGCCTGGCCACGCGCTGCTCAACCGATGAGCGATACAGGCTCCACCCAGAAACTGCTGACCTGGCTGTCACCGGCTTTCCCGATCGGCGCCTTCGCCTGGTCCGCCGGACTTGAAACGGCAATTGCAGATGGACTGGTCAGGGATTCTACCGACACGCAGAATTGGGTTGAAGGCGCGCTGTTCCATGGCGGGATCGCCACCGATGCGATCCTTTTGGCCCATGCCCATCGTCAGCATGCCGATGCGGTACAATTGCTGGACCTGGCCGATCTGGCTCTTGCTTTGACCCCGGCCAGAGAGCGCCACGCCGAGACCACCGCAACCGGCGATGCCTTCGCCTTGGCGGCGCGGGCCTGGCCGTCTGCGGTCTATGCGCGCCTGCCCCCGCCCTGCCCGTATCCAATAGCCGTTGGGGCCATCGCTGGCGCGCATGGCGTCGATCTGGTGGCAACAATTTCGGCCTTCCTGACCTCGGTGGTACATGGCCAGGTTTCGGTCGCGGTCCGGCTTGTGCCGATCGGCCAGACAGACGGCCTGCGCATCATGGCGGCGCTGGAGCCGGTCATTGCGTCGCGGACCTTGGAAATAGCGCAGGCCGGGCTTGAAGACATCGGCTCCATCGCCTACGCCGCTGATATCGCGCAAATGCGCCACGAAACTCAAACCACAAGAATCTTCAAATCATGAGCATGGTCATCGCCGCCCTGATGTTCATTCCGCTGCTGGCCGTCGCGCTGGCACACCTGCTGTGGTCGCTCGGCAGCACTTGGCCGATCAGGAACGAAAAACTGCTGGCAGAAACCGTCACCGGTTTTCAGGGTGTCGAAAAAATGCCGCCAAAATACCTGTCGTTCACCGTGGCGGTGCTGACATTGACCGCCGGCATTATCGGGTTGGCGCTGGCCGATCCGGACAGCGGCGGCCTCGGGCTGACGGCACTGGGCGTACCACTGGCGCTGGTGTTCCTCGGTCGCGGCGCCATCGGCTATACCCAGCGCTGGGCTGCTGCCACACCAAACCCCATCTTCCGTTACAATGACGGTCGCATCTATTCCCCGCTGTGCCTGGCGCTGGGCGCCGGGTTCGTCGCACTCGTGATCATGAGGTTGCTATGAAATCGCTCAACGGCCCGCTGCGCATAGGCATTGGCGGCCCGGTCGGCTCCGGCAAGACCACGCTCTGCGAAATGCTGCTCAAGGCGATGCGCGACCGCTACTCGATGGCCGTAGTCACCAATGATATCTACACCAAGGAAGACGCGCTGATCCTGGCACGCGTGCAGGCGATTTCCGAAGATCGCATCGTCGGCGTCGAAACCGGCGGCTGCCCGCATACTGCGATCCGCGAAGACGCCTCGCTCAATCTGGCGGCCATCGCCGATCTCAATCGGCAATTTCCGGACCTCGATATCATCCTGATCGAAAGCGGCGGCGACAATCTGGCCGCAACCTTCTCGCCCGATCTGGCCGATATTTCGCTCTACGTGATCTCGGTGGCGCAGGGCGAAAAAATCCCACGCAAGGGCGGGCCAGCCATTACCCGTTCGGACCTGCTGATCATCACCCACACCGATCTGGCGCAATATGTGAATGCCAGCCTCGACGTGATGGAAAGCGACACCCGGCGCGTCCGCGAGGGCCGGCCCTATGTGTTCACCGACCTGCTGCGCCGCGAGGGGCTGGACGACATCATCGCCTTTATCGAAAAGGCCGGCGGACTGAGTGCCGCGCAGGCAGCAGAATAGCGCCTGGGGGCTTGGCGCTATTCTGCTTGTGGGCCGCGATATGTGGGTGAACAATCGGGCTGCCAACCATCATCGCCGGATGCGGAACGGCGATGATGGATAAACACTAGTCGAAGCGCGAGGCGCCGCGACTAGTACAGGTAGACGTGCGGATCAGCATGCGTGCCGCCGACGGCGATCACGCGGTTGATGTCGATCTTGTTTGCGGAAAACCATTTGGTCAGCCCGGCATCGCCGCGCAGGGCCTCGCGGAACTTACCCAGCTCGGCGCTTTTGGCGGTTTGCGCAGTGGCGATCTTGACCTGATCGGCAGCCGGATAGAGCATCTTGGTATCAAACGTCTTGATCGCGCCAGCCTTGCTCAGCTCGGCAAGATCGGCCTTGGTCCACTTGCCAATGATCTGCACCACATTGGCGACAGGCCGGACATCGGCTTTGGCCGCCATGGTGACTTTGGCCATATCCGCAGTCGTTGCGGCATAGGCAGCGGGGGCGATCAGGGTGGCAGCGAGCAGCACTGCCGCCGATACGGTACGCATCGGGTTCATTTTAGGCTCCAGGATTGAAAGATTAGGCCGCAGGGTTCTGCGAGCGGTCATCGGCGTGACATCGCGTCGACACCGTGAATAAGCGCCTGTCCCCGGGCGAATTTGCGAAGGATCAAAGGTATGATTTGGGCATGATCCGGACTAATTCGTGGATTGTGGAAAGCCTACAAAGATGGACGTTTTGTAACGCCAGTAAGGTTGGCGGCAACACAGCAAAAAGGCCGCCCCGCAGAGCGGGACGGCCTTACGCAATCAGGTATCAATCAGCCCTGCTGAACTTCGGCTTCTGGCTCCGAAGGACCTTCATGTTCGGCCACGACCAGCGCCGTTACCGAACGCGGCGGCAAGGTCACGGCACCGTCAGCCAACATGTTCATCGCAGCGTCATCCGATTGCAAGCCGATTGTCCAATGGCCCTCCGGCAGCTTGGCCAGCACCGGCTCGGCACGGCGATTGAACCAGATCAGCACTTCGTCGCCCTTGACCTGCAAGCGCATGCCCAGCGTCGAGGCGCCGGCATATTGCCAGTCGCCCTCGTTCATCTCGCGCCCGTCGGGATGCAGCCAAGCCACGTCACGGACACCGGCCTTGGTCTGACCGGTCAGGAAGTGGTCATGGGTCAGCGCCGGATGCGCCTTGCGGAAGGCATTGATAGCCGCAACGAAATCCACCAGATCGCCATCATTGTTTTCCCAATCGACCCAGGTGATTTCATTGTCCTGGGCGTAGGCATTGTTGTTGCCGTGCTGGGTGCGGTACATCTCGTCGCCCTGCTGCAACAGCAATGATCCGCGCGACATGAACAGCGTCGCCAGCAGCGCCCGTACGTCGCGCTTGCGGGCAGCATTGACGGCGGGATCATCGGTTTCACCTTCGAAGCCGCAGTTCCACGATGAATTGTTGGAGTGGCCATCGCGATTGTTCTCGCCATTGGCCTCGTTATGCTTGTCGTTAAAGCTCACCAGGTCGCGCAGCGTGTAGCCGTCGTGAACGGCTAGCATGCTGACGCCAGCGCTGGGCTTGCGGCCGGCAAAGTTGAAGATCTCCGCTGACCCGGCGATCTTGCCAGCCAGCGCACCAATCTTGCCGTCTTCGCCGCGCCAGAAGCTGCGGACCTCGTCACGGTAGGTGTCGTTGTGTTCCTTGAATTCCTTGCCGAACTGGCCAAGCTGATAGCCGCCCGGGCCGATGTCCCAAGGTTCAGCAACCAGGATGCAGTTGCTGAGCACCGAATCGGACTTGATCTTTTCCAGCATGACAGCGTTCGGGTTGAACCCCGGTTCGCGGCCGAGAATGGTGGCAAGATCGAAGCGGAAGCCTGAGACGCCCATTTCCTGCACCCAATAGCGTAGGCTATCGATCACCAGTCGCTGCGCGGCCGGATGATCGCAGCGCAGCGTATTGCCGGTGCCGGTATCGTTGATCAACTGCTGTTTGCCGTCGACTTCGATGAAGCGATAATACGTCTTGGCGTCGAGCCCCATCAGGCTCAGCATCGGCCCATTGGCATCGCTTTCTCCGGTGTGGTTATAGACCACGTCCAAAATCACCGAGATGCCGTTCTTGCGGTACAGATCGGTCATGTTGCGCAATTCGTGCGGACCGCGCGGTGCCAGCCGGGGATCAATGGCCGAATAGGCCACAGGATTATAACCCCAGGCATTGGTTAAACCGAGCTGGGGCAAATGCCCCTCATCGATCCAGGCCGCGGTCGGCATCAATTGCAGCGTATCGACGCCGATATATTTGAGGTGATCGATGACCCGCTGCGTGGTCAGCGCTGCAATGGTGCCGCGCAGCGGCCCCTGCACGCCGGGGTGGCGCATGGTGTAGCCGCGCACGTTCATTTCATAGAATAGCCCCGGCGCCTTCTTGCGCGGTGTTGCCACCTCGCCGCTGCTGCTGGTGACGATGGCCTTGGGGATCAGCGGGGCGGTGTCGACGGCCTCCGCGCGATCCAGCCGCAGGCGCGGCGAGCGCACGAACACCCGGTCCAGCCGCTTGGCATAGGGATCGACCAGGAGCTTGGCCGGATCGAAGAACAGCCCCTGATCGGGAGTGTATTCGCCATCTGCACGCAAACCGTAGCGCGTGCCGGCACCCAGCCCTGCAAGCTGCACGGCATGGATATTGTCCTGATGCACATCGAACTCGACGCGCTCCACTTCCTTGTCCTGCTCGTCGTAAATCGAGACGAACAGCGCCGAAGCAGTTTCCGAGTAGACCGCGAAGTTGACCCCTTCCTCGGTGATCGTTGCGCCGAGGTTTTCGATGCTTCCCCCATTGGGGATAAGCGAGGATTTCATTGTCGTCCTGACGCTAGGTGATGACAGTGGGCTGATCGCGCCCGGTGCGTTGCTTGAGTCCAGTGAGCTCGTCGGCCAGTCGGATGAGAGGCTCGAGGGCGAGCTGGGTTTCAAGGTCATGTCGTCCATCGGCTGCCTCATAGGATTCGAGATACAGCCGTAACGTTGCCCCAACCGTGCCAGTTCCACTTAACCGGATGACGATACGCGAACCGTCGGTGAAGCCGATGCGGATCCCCTGTTTGGCGCTGGTCGAGCCATCGACGGGGTCGTGATAGGTGAAATCGTCGGCAAACGCGACTTGCAGATCTTCACCAAAATTCTGCCCCGGCAGGCCGGGCAACTTGGCGCGCAGCTCATCGACCAGCTGGTTGGCAATGGTTGCATCAACCTCTTCATAATCGTGGCGGGTGTAGTAATTGCGCCCGTAGGTTGCCCAATGCTCGCGCACGATCTGGTCAACGCTTTGCTTGCGCGACGCCACCACGTTCAGCCACAGCAGCACGGCCCATAGGCCATCCTTCTCGCGCACGTGATTGGAGCCAGTTCCGGCGCTTTCTTCACCGCAAATGGTGACCCGTCCGGCATCGAGCAGATTGCCGAAAAACTTCCAGCCTGTCGGCGTTTCGTGCATTTCGATGCCCATTTTTTCCGCCACTCGGTCGGCGGCGGCGCTGGTCGGCATGGAGCGGGCAATGCCGGTAATGCCGGCGGCATAGCCGGGCGCCAATGCAGCATTGGCAGCCAGAATCGCCAGCGAGTCCGACGGGGTCACGAAACGGTTCTTGCCAATGATCAGATTGCGGTCACCGTCGCCATCGGAGGCCGCCGCAAAATCGGGGCCGTTGGGGCTCATCGCCTCGTCATACATGTCCTTGCAGTAGACCAGGTTCGGATCAGGGTGACCGTTGTTGAAACTTGGCGAGGGCGTCCCATTGATCACGGTGCCGATGGGCGCGCCCAGAATGCCTTCGAGGATCGCGTGCGCATAGGGTCCGGTGACAGCATGCATGGCATCGAACTTCATCTTGAAGCCTGAGGCGAACAGCCTGGAAATGCCTTCAAAGTCGAACAGGGTCCGCATCAGGTCGGCATAATCGGCCACCGGATCGATCACTTCGACCACCATGTCGCCCGACTTCTGCGTGCCGATCTTGTCCAGCGCCACATCGGCCGCGTCGCTGGTCTTGTAGCTGTCGATCACCTTGGTGCGGGCAAATACCGCATCGGTGATCTTTTCCGGCGCCGGACCGCCATTGCCGATATTGTACTTGATGCCGAAATCGCCATCCGGGCCGCCCGGATTGTGGCTCGCCGACAGCACCAGGCCGCCAAACGCCTGGTGATGGCGGATGACGTGGGAGGCCGCCGGCGTCGAGAGCAGGCCGCCCCGCCCGACCAGTACCTTGCCAAAGCCATTGGCCGCCGCAATGCGGATGGTGGTCTGGATGGCAACATCGTTGTAAAACCGCCCGTCTCCGCCGATCACCAGCGTCTTGCCGGCAAACCCTTCGAGGCTATCAAAGATCGCCTGGATGTAGTTTTCGACATAGTTGGGCTGCTGATACACCGTGACCCGCTTGCGCAGGCCCGAAGTACCCGGCTTCTGGTCGTTAAAGGGTGTCGTCTGAACGGTCTTGATCGTCATTTACTTTGAGCCCGATGAGTGAGGCGTAGAGATCGGCATATTGGCCCGCGCTCGTTTCCCACGAGACATCGGACTTCATCCCCCGCCGTTGAATTTTCTTCCAGGTCTTGTCGTCAGCATAGAGCCGAACCGCCTTGCGGATCGCCTCGTAAAGCGCATGCGCGTCGTTGGCGTTGAACAGCAGGCCGGTAGCGACCCCGGCATCGATCGCCGCCGGATTGGCGTCGATCACCGTGTCCGCCAGACCGCCGATGCGGCTCACCACCGGCACGCAGCCGTAGCGCAGCCCATAAAGCTGGGTCAGCCCGCACGGCTCGAACCGCGATGGGATCAGGATGGCGTCGGCGCCGCCCTGGATCAGATGCGACAATTCTTCATTATAGCCGGTGATCAGCCCAACCTTGCCCGGATGGCGCTGCCACGCGCTGCGGAAACCGTCTTCGAGCCCCGGATCGCCCGAACCAAGCACGGCAAGCCGACCGCCCAGCGCCACCAGACCGTCCAGCACCTGCAACAGCAGGTCCATGCCCTTCTGATCGGTCAGCCGGCTGACCACGCAGAACAGCGGTCCATCAGTGCCATCAAGGCCGAATTTCTCGACCACCGCCGCCTTGTTGGCGGCGCGCATATGCACTGATGTGGCGGTGAACTTTTGTGGCAGTGCCGCATCGGCTCCCGGGTCCCAGGCGACCGTGTCGATGCCATTGAGAATGCCGATTACCGTATCAGCACGGCCATTGAGCAGCCCTTCCAGTCCCATGCCAAATTCCGGTGTGCGGATTTCGTCGGCATAATTGGGGCTGACGGTTGTGACGTAATCAGCACATTCCATGCCCGATTTCAGATAGGAAATGCCGCCATAATATTCGACGCCATTGACCCCGAAAGCATGCGGCGGCAGGCGCAACTGGCCAAATACTTCCGGCCCGAAAAAGCCCTTGAACGCCATGTTGTGGACCGTCATCACCGTCTTGACCCGCTCCGACGGGCCATACTTGATATAGGCTGGGGTAAGGCCGGCCTGCCAGTCGTGGCAATGAATAACCTGCGGCTGATAGCCATCCACCAGACCATGGCCAAGCTCTGCCGCAACCCACGATAGCGCCGAAAACCGCTTCCAGTTATCGGGCCAGTCCCAGCCTTCCGGCCCCACATACGGGTTGCCGGGTCGGTCATAAAGATGAGCGGCCTCGATCACGATCAGGTCCAGCCCGGCATAGCGCCCGGCGAGCAACCTGCCCGGTGCGCCAAACAGGTCATCGAACTCGGCAACCACGCGGGTTTCGGTCAGCTTGGCCATCACTGCCGGATAACCCGGCAACAGCGTGCGCATGGTAACGTTATAGGGCACCAGCGCCAAAGGCAGGGCGCCCGCGACATCCGCGAGCCCCCCAGTCTTGATCAGCGGATAAACCTCGGACGCTACCGAGAGAACTTCAATCATCGGCTCGCCAGATATTTATCGACCATCGCCTGAGTGATCAGGGTGATCCCCTCGTCCGTACGCCGGAACCACTTGGCATCGAACTCGGCGTCTTCGCCAACCACGAGTCCGTCCGGCACATTGACACCGCGATCCACCACCACCCGCCGCAGCCGCGCGCCACGGCCAATATCGCAATAGGGCAGCACCACCGCTTCGTTCAGTTCCGAATAGGAATGCACACGCGAACCGGTCGACAGCAGCGTCTTTTGCAGATAGCCGCCCGAGATGATGCAATCGCCCGAAACCAGCGAATTCACCGCCGAGCCGCGCCGACCGTCAAAGTCATGCACAAACTTGGCTGGCGGGGTGATCTCGGCATAGGTCCAGATCGGCCAATCCTTGTCGAAGAGGTCGAGCG
Source organism: Devosia sp. (assembly GCF_039927955.1). GTDB lineage: Bacteria > Pseudomonadota > Alphaproteobacteria > Rhizobiales > Devosiaceae > Devosia. Next base: position 42,571 of record NZ_JBDSUA010000012.1, read on the forward strand.
GCGGGACGATGTCGGTGAGGTCGATATTCGCCTCCCAATAGGCATCCACCGTGCCGACGTCCCGCCAGTAGGGCGATACCTCGGAGGAGGAGCGCACCACCGAGCGTTCGAAGCGATGCGCCACGGCCTTGCCGTTGCGGACGATCCAGGGGATCAGGTCCTTGCCGAAGTCATGCTCCGAGGTGAGGTCCTCGGCATCGCGCCGGAGCTGGTCGAGCAGGAATTTCGTCTCGAAGACATAGATGCCCATGC
>NZ_JBDSUA010000013.1:0-30393 GCF_039927955.1 Devosia sp.
AAACCCTACTTCACAAACCCATTCTTGGTCAGGAAGTCGGTCGCCACGGCAGCAGCGGCTTCGCCACCGACCTGAACGCGACCGTTGAGGTCCTGCAGGGTCACCAGATCGAGCTTGGCAAACACGGGCGCCAGCAGGTCCTTGATCTGCGGGTACTGGGTCAGCACCGCTTCACGCACGATTGGCGCGGGCTGATAAACCGGCTGCACGCCCTTGTCGTCTTCCAGCACGGTCAGGCCCGAAGGCGCAATGCCACCGTCGGTGCCATACACCATTGCTGCATTGGCGCCGTTGGTCTGCTGGGCAGCAGCGGCGATGGTTGCAGCGGTGTCACCACCCGACAGGGTGATCAGCTGATCGGCATTGAGCTTGAAGCCATAGACTTCCTCGAACTTGGGCAGGGCACCCGGCGAGTTAACGAATTCCGACGACGCAGCGAGCTTTACGGCGCCGCCACCGGCGACGTATTTGCCGAAATCGGAGAAGGTCTTGATGTTGTTAGCGGTCGCAACATCCGAACGGATCGCCACGGCCCAGGTGTTGTTGGCAGGCGATGGCTGCAGCCAGACGATCTTGTTCTGGTCGTAGTCGAGCTTCTTGACCTCTTCATAGGCCTTGGTCGCATCGTTCCACAGCAGCGGATCGGCGCCGGCTTCCTGCGTCAGGAAGAAAGCACCGTTGCCGGTATATTCGGGGTAGATGTCGATCTCGCCGGCGGTGATGGCCGTGCGCACGATGGGGGTGGCGCCGAGCTGGATCTTGTCGGTCACCGGAATGTCGTTGGCCTTGAGCACCTGCAGGATGATGTTGCCGATCACCCCGCCTTCGGTGTCGATCTTGGACGAAACCACGACCTGGGCGCTGGCGGCGGTGATGGTGAACGCCAGCACGGCGGCGGCGCTGAGCAGTTTGGTAACGAGGCGCATTGAGTTCTCCATGATTTACCCCGGGAGGAACCGGGTTGGGTGTAACCTAACGTCTTGTCGGCATTGCGTTGGGGCCGGAATTACTAAGCGACCGGGCCCAAAGCGAAAAACTCGTCCAAATCCATAATCGTCGAGTGAGAAATTAGTTCTCCCACCAACGCGTCCGACCCGAGAGCGCCTTCAACGGCTTCTACTTCGGCCGAGAGGGGACGATCGTTACGGTAGAACGCGCAGTGCCGACGCACCAGTGTATAGATGATGCCAGGCACATTGCCGGGCTGGTCGCCGGAAATGTCCATCGCCTGCGCCGACAGAATGCCCTCCAGTGCCGCCAGTCGCTGTAGTGCAACGACCTGCCGCTCGAACCGTTCCACCACCAGCGGCAGGAACGTGGCCTCATCTTCCAGCCCGCCGGCCACCACCATCGACATTGCCGAAACCGGGTTCGACAGCGACAGCACCCGGGCAAACAGTTCGCCCGCCAGCTTGATGATCGGCCCGAAGCCGGTGGCGATCGCCCCCGGCGCCACCAGATTAACCGGGAGGTCGCGCCGCCCGCCATTGCCCAGCAGTACGCAGCGGTTGAACGAATTGCGCGCGATATGAGCCATGCCCAGTTGCGCGGTCTGCAGGAACACCGTCACGTCGAGCGGCAGCGATCCGCCCGAGGTCAGCACCTGCCCGCCCGCCACCACCGGATTATCGTCGGTGCGGCCAGTCGCGGCCAGAATGGTCCTGCCGGCCACCATCAGGCTTTCAAAGCCGGTGGCGAACACCTGGCTCATCATGCGCAGGCTTAGCGGGTCCTGAATATGGGTGGCGTTGGGCCAGTCCCAGCCCATCGCATTGAAATACAGCCACGAGCCTATATTGGCCTCGCGCTCGGTGCCGACATGGGCCACGGCCTTCCACGGATCGCGCGAGGCGCCCAGCGCTCCCGCCGTGGTCAACCCGGTCGCCAGCAGCACGCGCACCGTACCCGCCGCATCGCGCAATGCCCGCGCCGCCGCCGCATAGGCCACCGCATTGGTCGAAATCGAGGCCAGGCTATCGCGCGGCGCCAGCTTGAACGGTTTCAGCCCGGCCCGCGCCAGGGCGATTTCCGCCGGCAGCCGTTCACCGGAATATACCGCTTCGCCTGCGCCAGTCAGCACGGCGCCAATCTGGCCCATCAGGCCAATGTCGGCGCAGCCGATCGAGCCAGTGCGCCGCACCACCGGCACCACATCGGCCGACAGCAATTGCAGGTACATATTGACCAGATCGACGGTGCAGCCAACGCGCCCGGTCAGCGCCATGTTGACGCGAATGGCCATCGCCCCGCGCACCACTTCAAGGGGAAACGCTTCGCCAGTGCCAAAGTGATGCGCCCGCACCAGCCCGAGGTTGAACGCGTCATAATCCTCGGGGGACCATTGCACGTCTTTCATCGCGCCGACACCCGTGGTCGCGCCATACACCGGCTGGCCGTTTGCGATCGCGGTTTCGATCACGTCGCGGGCAATGGCGACACGCTCCAGCGCGTCAGAATCCGCCGACAACGGCGCAATGCCTTCGCCAATCCGTGCGAGGTCGGCAAAGCTCAGCGGCTTGCCGTCCAACCGGATTATTGCGCTCATGGCGTTCATCAAGTTGCCCCCAGGTTACGGTACGCTATTGGATAGAACGCGAACATGGGATATCCCAATTTGTGAACGGGCTATGCGATCTATTTGGGCTATCGCGCCGCCTGCTCAATGGATGGGCAGATGGATACGCTAACCCTGGTTTTGGTCGATACCGTGCTGCGCGAACGCAGCATTCGCGGCGCCGCACGGGCGCTGGATCGACCGGCTTCCAGCCTTGCGGCAGCGATAGCCCGGTTTGAAGACGAAGTCTCGGTGCGGCTGGTCGAACGCTCCGGTACGGCCCTTGGCCTGACGCTGGAAGCCGAACGGTTGATGCCCGATATAGCCCTCGCTGCCGCCCGCGCCAAGGCGTTGGGCAGCGCGGCGGCGATCAAGCTGCAAACGCTGGAGCGTTTCTCCCAAGTGGTGGCGCAGGGCAGCATCCGCCGCGCCGCCCGCCTCATTGGCCTGGGCCAACCGCAACTGACCCGGCAGATCGCTCAACTCGAATTCAATCTCGATTGCCAATTGCTGACCCGCAGTTCCGACGGCGCCATGCCCACCGCCGACGGCATCCGCGTTGCGGCGCAAATCCAGAGCCTGCTCGAAATCTGGCAGCGCATCTCCCGCGCCGCCGGCGAACGCTTCCGCAAGGTCGCCGCCACCGTACGACTAGGTTCGGTGATCCCGCTCGGCTACGAAAGCGAAATCGCTCGCCTGCTGGCCAATCTCACCGCCAACTGGCTCGCCGGTCGACCGGACGTGCCGCTGTTTGTCAGTTCCACGACTGCTGAGGAGCTGGTCAACGGCCTGCGGAGCGGCCTGTTCGACCTGGCACTGCTCGATACCCAGTTCCCGCCGCCCGACTGCGATGGGGTTGTAGTGGCTAGAACCGCGCTGGCGCTGGTAGGTGGCAGCGAGATTGACGAGGCCGACGTGGGCGTCAACGATCTGCGCAGTTCCAGCCAGACGCTCGTCTCGGCGCTTTTGCTTGCTGCCCCGCTCGCGGTCCCGTCCCCGCGCAGCGGATTGCGCCAGCGTATCAACACCTATCTCGAGCAGGCGCTCACCGAAGCGCAGCGCGACAAGGTGCGGCTGGTGGAGATCGACTCCATCCCGGTCATTCTCAATCTCGTGCTGCACCACGGCTTCCTGTCGGTGCTGCCGCAGGCGTCGCTGGCGCGAATCAAGCCCGATCTGGTGCAAACCCGCCTGCCGGAGCAGTACGACATGAATTTCTGGCTGTGCTGGCCTCGCCGGACGGGAGCGAAGCGCCTCGCCGACGCTGTTCTTTTGGATATGGATAAAAAACATCCGACCGGAAACGATACCGTCGCTGCCAGCCCGCCAATTGTGCGAATTCCTTAATCATAACCCACAATACTCTGACGCATCTGTGCGAGCGCCTGCGCCGCGCATCTGGGGAGATTTCTGCAATGTCTGGGTTCTTTGGCCGCCTGTTCGGCAATATCAAGCTGACCACCACCATCATCGCGCTGGCAGTGTTCGGCATTGCGGCCGCCATCATCGCGGTGTTGGTTGCGATGTATATCAATCTGGCGGCAACGACACAGATTCAGGCACAGGCCGCCCAGGCTTCCAATATCCGCATCGCCACTAGCGCCTTCCAGGGGCAGCTCTCCGGTACCAAGGTGTTCTGGAACGATGATGGTACCCTGCAAAAGATCGAGACCTGGCAGTTGCCGACCTTCAACGACACCAAGGTCGTCGATGCCATGGCGCGGGTCACCGGCGATACCATCGCGGTGTTCGCGTGGGATAAAGAGGCCAAGACCTTTGTAGTCAAATCCACCACGCTCAAGGCCGCCGATGGCACCCCGGTCACCGACCTGACGATCGTCCCCGGCGACGCCGCTTATGACGCGCTCTCCACGGCGCTGCCGTTCAGCGGACAGATCAATGTGCTGGGCAGCCCGTACTATACCTATTTCCACCCCATCCAGGGCATCTCCAAGGATATCGTCGGCGCCATCATGGTGGGTTCGCCCACCGCCAAGACTGCCGCTGCGGTGATGAGCCTGCTGCAACTGCTGCTGGTCGTCGGCGGCATTGCCATGCTGGCGCTGGGTGCTGCCATCGTCGTGGCCTCGCGCCAGTTGCTCAAGCCCATCCCGCGCCTGTCGGGTGTGATGAACGAAATCGCCAATAACCGCTTCGACGTCACCGTTCCCTATACCGGCTATGGCAATGAGCTGGGCAAGATGGCTCGCTCGATCGAAGTGTTCCGCAACAATGCCCGCCACATGATCGAGGTCGACGAGGAACAGGGTCGCGCCAGCACCGGCCGCCGCGTTGAGCGCGAGCAGATGATGGCCAGCCTGCAGCGCGCCTTTGGTGAAGTGGTGGATGCCGGCATCGCCGGCGATTTTTCCCGCCGCGTCGATGACAGCTTTGCCGACGAGGCACTCAACATCCTGGCCCGCGGCGTCAACAAGCTGGTGCAGACCATGGACAATGGCCTCAAGGAAACCGGCGACGTGCTGTCGGCGCTGGCCCACGCAGATCTCAGCGTGCGCATGGACGGCCAGTATGAAGGCGCCTTCGCCAAATTGCAGTCCGACACCAATGCAGTGGCGGGCAAGCTGGGCGAAATCGTCGGGCAATTGCAGGACACCTCGCGCCAGTTGCGCACCGCGACCGGGGAAATCCTCACCGGCGCCAACGACCTGTCCGAACGCACCACCAAGCAGGCCGCCACCATTGAGGAAACCTCCGCCACTATGGAGCAGTTGGCGGCAACGGTGTTGCAGAACGCCGAACGCGCCAAGGAAGCCAATGGCGTGGCCCAGAGCGTCACCCGCACGGCCGAAGAGGGCGGCGAAGTGATGAGCCAGGCCAATCTGGCAATGGAGCGGATCACTACCTCCTCGGGCAAGATCTCCAACATTATCGGGCTGATCGACGATATCGCCTTCCAGACCAATCTGCTGGCGCTGAACGCTTCGGTTGAAGCCGCCCGCGCCGGGGACGCCGGCAAGGGTTTTGCCGTGGTTGCCGTAGAAGTGCGGCGCCTCGCCCAATCCGCCGCCAGCGCCTCTTCGGACGTCAAGGTGCTGATCGAGCAAAGCGCTACCGAAGTCAGTGCCGGCTCGCGCCTCGTGGCCAATGCCGCCGAGAAACTGACCCAGATGCTGGGCGCCGCCCGCTCGTCCAACCAGTTGATGGATTCCATCGCCAAGGAAAGCCGCCAGCAGGCCTCGGCCATTGATGAGGTCAACACGGCGGTGCGCCAGATGGATCAGATGACCCAGCACAACGCCGCGCTGGTCGAAGAAATCAACGCCGCCATCGAGCAGACCGAACGTCAGGCCGGTGAACTGGACCGCATCGTTGACGTCTTCCAGCTCGAAGCCGCCCCGCAAAATGCCGCGCGCGGCCAGCAGCGCCGTCCGATGCGTGCCGCCAGCTAACGGCACTCAGAACTTTTCAGGATCGTTCAAGGCCGGCACCTCGCCGGCCTTGTTGCTTGTGGCACCGCGACGCATTGGCGGAATCGCCGCGCCCTGCTTAGCGTTTCGATATGGACGTCCACCCGGCAACAACCCGCATCGACATCCGCCGCCCGTTCTCCGGTGAGGGGCTGATCTCCCTCATTGGACCCGGCGGGGTCGGTAAATCCACCCTTGGTGCGGTGCTTGCAGAACGGCTGGGACGGACGCTGCTAGATCTCGATCACCAGTTCATGGCGCGCATTGGCCACATTGGACAGTTGATCGATGAACACGGCTACGACTGGTACGCGACGGAAAATTCGCGACTGGCTGGCAAGCTGATTGCCGAGCTGGACCGGGCGGCAATCCTGGCCACCTCCTCCGGCTTTCTGGCCTCGCCCGGCCTCTACGCCAACAATCTGGCGCTGCTGCAAAGCGGCTACAGCATCACGCTGCTCCCCTCGCCCGATATCGACCAGGCCACCAGCATCGTGGTCGAACGCCAGATGCAGCGTGGCTTCGGTTTCGAGCGGCAAAACGAAATCGAAAAATTCCGTCGGCGCTTCGCGCTCTATTACCCCCTCGGCGAGATGCTCGTGGTGTCGATGTCCCCCGTTTCCGACATGGCGACTGCGGTGCTGGCGGCTCTAGGTCAGCCGGCGATCTAGCCTTATCCTTCCGTCTTGGCCCGAATGGCCAATGGTGCGCCGGGCGCGCCCCACCTATCCTCCGTCAGCCAAGAGGAACAGACCGTGCCAGCCCCGTTGCAGGATCACCCGTTTCGCCGCGCCATCATGGACGAGGTGCATGCGCGCCCCGTCGAGATCATCGATGGCCCCTGCCGCATCCGCCGCGTTGCCCTGATGCAACCGCCGGTGGCCGGCGCCACCGCGCGGTTGATGGCGCGCTTTGAATATTTCGCCAGCACCGCAGGGATCAGCGCCGGCACCAGCCGGCAACGCAGCTTTGAAGCGGGCACACGCCTGGTCACCTGGGAATTTCACACCGAATTCATTACCGTCACCTGGCGCTCAGGGCTCGATGACAAGCAGAACTGGCCCAATGGCATCGGGCTGGGCATTCTTGATGAGTCCCAACTGATCGGCGCCATGCGCATCGACATCATCGGCGACAGCGCAGTGCCGCCGCGGCTCCTGCCGGGCTTCGCACTCCCGAGCCTTTGCGTTGCCAGCCTGGAAGCGGGAACAGCACAGGCGGTGACTGATTTCGTGCCCGATGCCGATGGCTTCACCCGCTTCGAGTTTGCTGCGGGCGGCCTGTCGCCGTTGCGCCGCTCCATCGTGGCGAGACGGCTGCTGGAAATCGAAACCTATCGCACCATGGCCCTGCTCGGCCTGCCGCTGGCCCGCGAACTCGGCCCAAAGCTGCGGGCCTGCGAGATTGAGCTAACCGCACTGATCGAAACCCTGTCGGACGCAACCACCACCGACAGCGTACAGACCGCGCTGAGCGCGCTGCACAATCTTTCCACCCGCTCCGGCCAGTTGTCCGAACAGCTGGGCTATCGCTTCGCCGCCGGCCATGCCTATGGCGATATCCTGCGCACCCGCCTCGCCGGCCTGCGCGAATTGCCGACCGCACTTGGCTCAAGCCTTGGCAGCTATGTGGCCAACCGGGTCGATCCGGGCCTTGCCACCTGCACCGCCATGGAAAAGCGGCTGGTGGTTCTGGCGGACAAGATCGAGCGGGCCATCGGCCTGCTCAATGTTCGCATAGGGCTCGATCTGCAGATCCAGAACAAGGCCGTGCTCGAAACCATCGCTCGCACCGGCACGAGCCAGTTCCGCCTGCAGCGCACGGTCGAGGGCCTGTCGACCATCGCCATCAGCTATTACCTGCTCGGCATTCTGAGCTACCTGCTCGCCGGTCCGCTCGAACAGTTCCATTTCGAAAAGACCATGGCGATGTCGTTGGCAGCGCCAGCGGTGCTGCTCGTCGTCTGGCTGATGGCGCGCGCGGTGCGCCATCAGCATGCCGGCCACGATGCCTAGGACCGACCGACATTCAACTCAGGATGAGACGAAAATGCTGGTTTTCGAGGACCGAAAGCACAGGAAACCAGTATTTTCAGGCCAGCATCGGTTGAATGGCGATTGGTCCTAGCGGCGGCCGCGCACCTGCCGGTAAAGGATCGGCAGTGCGATCACGATCACCAGCAAAGCGCCGGTGAAGATCGACATCACGATGCCCGGTACGTTGAGCAGCCCCAGCCCGAAGGTCACCAGCCCCATGATGAACGCGGCAATGACCACGCCGGTGATTGACCCCGCGCCGCCCAGGATCGAGACACCACCCAGCACCACGATGGTGATGGCCTCCAGCTCCCAACCCTCGGCAATCGAGGGCCGGGTCGAACCCAGCCGCGCTGTGAGCAGCACTGCGGCAATACCGCTCATCACCCCGGTCAGGCAGAACAGCAGGAACTTGATGCGGGCCACACGCACGCCGGAGAACAGGGCGGCGGTTTCGTTGTTGCCGATGGCATAGACGCGGCGACCGAAATTGGTGCGATGCAGCAGCACGAAATAGACCGCTGCCATCACCAGAAACAGCACCAGTTCGAACGAGATCACCCACCACACATAGCCTTGGCCGAACCAGGAAAAGCTCGGCGGATAGCCCTTGAAGCTCTGGTCTCCCAGAATGATGAAGGAGATGCCGCGAAACAGGCTCATCGTACCGATCGTCACCACGATCGACGGCAGCTTCAACCCGGTAACGAGGAAGCCATTGACCGCGCCGCAGGCGATGCCGGTGCCGATGCCGATGGCCACGAGGCCCGGTGTATCGACGCCATATTGCAGCGCAAAACCCATCAATGTCGATGCCAGCGCTATAATGGCGGCCACCGACAGATCGATTTCGCCCGAAATGATCAGCAGCGCCATCGCCAGCGAGATCAGCGCCTTCTCGGTGAAATTGAACGTCAGGTCGGAGAGCGAATAGGCGTTGAGGAAATACGGCGAGGCCAGCGAATTGACGATGAAAATGACAACCGCCACGAGGACCAGCAGCGACTCCCAGCTCAGCAACGCGCTGCGCAGCGGATTATCGAGGCGGTTGGGTAGGTGACGGGGGGTGGCGGATGTGTCGGTCATGCCTCTGCCCTCTTCAAAATCACCCGGCCTTTGCGGCGTTCGCCGCGGGCATTGAGCACCACGGCCAGCAGGATCGCGCAGCCGGAAATCGCCATCTGCCAGAACGGCGAGATATTGATCACCGGCAACGCGTTGTTGATCACGCCGAGGAAGATCGCGCCGAGCAGCGCTCCGACGACCGAGCCGATGCCACCTGCAATTGACACGCCGCCGATGACGCAGGCGGCGATAATCGTCAGCTCATAGCCGCCGGCCACTTCGGTCGAGGCGATGACATAGCGCGAAATCCACAGATAGCCGCACAGCCCCGCCACCGCCCCGGCGATGACGAAGGCCAAAAACTTGGTCCGCCCCACATCGATGCCGGTATAAACCGACGCAGTCGGATTAACCCCGATTGCATAGAGCGAACGGCCCAGCGGCGTCCGCGTCATCAGCAGGTAAAACAGCGCCGCTACTACAATGGCAAACCAGCTCAGGATCGGCAGGCCAAGAAACGCGTCGCGTTGCAATTGCACGAACTCGGTGCTCATCTGATCGGCATTGACCCAGGCGCCGCCCGAAATCACGAAGATCAGGCCGCGATAGATGGTCAGCGTGCCCAGCGTCACCACGATCGGTGGAATATTGAGCTTCCACACCAGGATGCCGTTGAACGCCCCCAGCAGTCCGCCGACCACGACGCAGCCAGCGATCAGCAGCGGGATCGGCACGCCGGGAAACGCCGCATTGGCCATCGCCACGATCATGCCGGTCAGCGCCAGATTGGCCGCCATGCTCAAATCAATCGACCGCGTCAGGATCACGGTCATCTGCCCCAAAGCCAGCATCATCAGGATCGAGGTGTCGTTGAAAATGGTCAGCAGGTTGCCCGGCTGGGCAAAGCGCGGAAAGCGGATGGTGACCAGCACCAGCAGCAGCAGAATGGCCAGCGCCAGCCAGATTTCGCGGTGTTTGGGGAGGTTTTTCATGCGGCAGCTTCCTCGGCGATACCGGCAGCAAGGCGCACCAGCGTTTCGGGCTTCAGTCCCTTGTTGTCCAGCGTGGCGATCACCCGGCCTTCGCGCATCACCACGATGCGGTCGCTCATGCCCAAAACCTCCGGCAGTTCCGACGACACCATGATCACCGACAGCCCCTGCGCCACCAGTTCCCCCATGAAGCCATGCACCGCCGCCTTCGAGCCGATGTCGATGCCCTTGGTCGGCTCATCGAGGATAATTACCTTGGGGTTGGTCGCCAGCCACTTGGCGATCACCACCTTCTGTTGATTGCCGCCGGACAGTGTCGACACATCCTGGCTCAGCGACGACGCCCGCAGGTCCAGCCGCTCGGTGTAGGTGCGCGCCAGCGCGAATTCCTCGGCCATGCGCAGAAACCCGGATTTGCCGGTCTTTTTCAGCGACGGTAGCGAGACGTTCTTGAAAATCGGCTGGCTGGTGATCACGCCCTGCTTGCCGCGTTCTTCGGGCACATAGACGATGCCCGCTTCCACCGCATCGGCGGCAGATTTGGAGGCAATGGTCTTGCCATCGAGCACGATGGTGCCGCCTGAAGTCTGGGTCATGCCGAACACCGCCTGCATTACCTCGGAGCGTCCGGCACCAACCAGTCCGTAAAACCCCAAAATCTCGCCCTTGCGCACCGCAAACGACACATCATCGAACTCGGTCGGATGCGACAGCCCCTTGGCCTCCAGCACCACATCACCGATCTGCGCTGTGCGTGCCGGGAAGATGTGATCGACCGAACGGCCCACCATCATCTGCACGATCTGGTTCTGGGTGGTGTCCTTGATCAATCCAGCACCCACCATCTCGCCATCGCGGAACACGGTGTAGCGGTCGGCGATCCGGTAGATTTCATCGAACTTGTGGCTGATGAACAGGATCGCCTTGCCGTCCTGCTTGAGCAGTTCGATCAAAACGTAAAGCTCTTCGATTTCCTTCTGGCTCAGCGCGGCGGTCGGCTCATCCATGATCACGATCTGCGCGTCGATGGAGAGCGCCCGGGCCACCGCCACCAGATGCTTTTTGGCAATGCCCAATTCCTTGAGCTTGATATCGGGATCAATCCCGGCGGCCATCGACTCCAAAGTCAGACGCGCCTCGTTGCGCATGGTGGTCCAGTCGATCAGCCCGAAGCGATTGCGCGGGGCATGGCCGAGATAGATGTTTTCGGCCACCGTCAGTTCGTCGAACAGCACGGTTTCCTGATGGATCGCGGTGACGCCTGCCGCAAATGCCGCATGGGCGGTGGGAAGGCTCACCGGCTCGCCGCCGACGGTGATCTGGCCGGCATCGGGCTGGTAGATGCCGGTCATCACCTTGACCAGCGTCGATTTGCCGGCACCATTTTCCCCGATCAGCGCCGTCACCTGGCCAGGAAACAGCTCCAACGCAACATTGTGCAGCGCCCGAACGCCGGGAAAGGTCTTGGTGATACCGGAAAGGGTGAGGATGGGTTCGGTCATGGGGGCTTTGGTCTCTTCTAGCTGGATAGCCCAGTCGTCACCCTCCCCCTTGCGGGGAGGGTCAGGGAGGGGGGCGGTTACTCAGATATCCGGGCTCCCGCACCCCCTCCCAACCTCCCCCGTCGAGGGGGAGGTGCCGTCCGGTGACCAGGCCAAATCGTGGCAAGTCCAGGTGAAGGCCCGGCACCAAAGCGCCGGGCCTTCAGGCTTTAGTAGATCTTCGAGAATTCTTCGATATTGGACTTGTCGAAGGTGAACGGAGGGGCCATTGCGGCCGAGTTGGTGTCGTCGAGAGTGATTTCACCCATGCGGCCGATCGACAGCTTGGCGCCTGGCTTGGCTTCGCCGCCCTTGACCAGATCGTTGGCCAGATACACCGCCGAGTAGCCCAGATCGATCGGGTTCCACAGCGCCACGGCCTGGCTCGAACCGTTGTCGATGAACTTCTTGAACTCGGATGGCAGCGCCAGCCCGGTGACGTTGATCTTGCCGATCAGGCCCATGTCGGTCACGACCTGAGCCGCAGCCACGACGCCGACGGTGGTCGGAGCAATAATGGCCTTGAGGTTGGGATAGGCTGCGATCAGGCCCTTGGCTTCGTCGGTCGACTTGACCGAGTCATCGTCGCCATAAACGGTGGCGACCAGGTTGATCTTGGGGAAGTCGGTCGGCAGCACCTTCTTGGCCGCTTCGATCCAGGCGTTCTGGTTGGTTGCAGTCGAGGATGCGGACAGGATTGCCACGTCGCCGCCATCTGGCAGGTAATCGGCCGCCAGCTTGATGATAGTCGAGCCGATCAGGCCGGTTTCAGACGGATTGAGGTGCAGCAGGCGGCCTTCGGGAGCAACGCCCGAATCCCACGAGATCACCTTGATGCCGCGTTCGGCGGCCTTCTTGAGCACTGGCACCAGCGCGTCCGGATCGTTGGCCGAGATGGCGATGGCGTCAACCTGCTGGGCGATCAGCGCGTTGATGACTTCGATCTGGGCTTCGGCAGTTGCCGTGGTCGGGCCGGTATAGATCACTTCGACGTCGCCGAGTTCCTTGGCGGCTTCGTCGGCACCCTTGTGGGCGGCGTCAAAGAAGCCATTGCCGAGCGACTTGACCACGAGCGCGATCTTGGTCTGGGCATAGGCCGGCACGGACATCAGCACGGCGGCGAGCGCGGTGGTGACGGCAAGAGTCTTGAGCAGCTTCATTGTAGATCCCTCCCTGGGATGGTTATGCGTTGAACTCAGGCCACCGTCTGTTGGCGGTCAGCCAGAGCGTTCGTCTCCGCCACGATGAGCCGCACATTTGCCTTTTCCAGCATCTGGCGGTCTTCGTCACGTATGCCAGCGTCGGTGATGACGGTGGCGATCTTGTCGAGCCCGCACAGGATGAGGCTCGAACGTCCCGAAAATTTCGATGAATCGGCGAGCACGATCAGCTCGTCGGCCTGACCGATCAGCCCGAGTTCGGACTGTACGACCATCGGATCAGCTTCCATCAGACCGTGCTGGCCAATGCCCTGGCAGCCGATGAACATCTTGCGGGCGTAAAAATGCGATGCCACCACGCCACCGAACGGCGACAGGATGACATTTTGTTCGCGGTAGATCGTGCCTCCGGGGATGACGACCGAATTGCGCGAATTGTGGATCAGGTGCTCGGCGATGGCGAAGCTGTTGGTGAACACCGACAGCCGCCGCGAGGTCAGGTGATGCACCATCTGGTAGGTGGTGGTGCCGCCATTGATGATGATCGGCTCGCCATCCTTGCACAGCGCCGCAGCTTCCCGGGCGATGGCGCGCTTGGCACTCATATTGATGGTTTCATTGACCGAAAATGGCCGCCCCATCAGCCCGCCCTGCTCCGGCGGATTGACCGCTTCGGCCCCGCCGCGCACCCGGCGCAACTGGCCCTGCACATGCAGCGCCGCAATATCGCGCCGAATCGTCGCCTCGCTCGTCCCGGTCATATCGACCAGGTCGGTGACGGTAGCGACCGGCCGTGATTGTACGGCGGCCAGAATGACCCGATGGCGCTCAGTTTCGTGCAAGGCAATTCTCCCTGCCCCTTTGCTCCCATCAATTCCAATCAGTGTCAATCACAAAAATTGCAAAACCGCTCGCTACACAATCCTTATGATTGATATTGATCGTTTGTGATTGACACCGGTTAGGGTTTTGTGGCCATGTCCGGCCAACATTTGTCTGTAATTTCTCTGGGAGGGGTCTATGTCCACATCCGCGCCGAAGCGCCTCGCGAACCTTTGGGACGATGCCAAAGCGGCGGCGATGAGCGAGCCGGAACGTCTGGTTTATCGCTCCAATATCCTGGGCAGCGACAAGCGCGTCACCAATTATGGTGGCGGCAATACCTCGTCCAAGATCATGCAGAAAGACCCACTGACCGGGGAAACCGTCGAAGTGCTGTGGGTCAAGGGGTCGGGTGGTGACAGTGCCTCGATCAAGCTCGATGGCTTCTCGACGCTCTACATGGAAAAGCTCCGCGCCCTCAAGAATCTCTATCGCGGTGTTGAATTTGAAGACGAAATGGTCGGCTATCTGCCCCATGCGACTTTCAATCTCAACCCGCGCGCCGCTTCGATCGATACCCCGCTGCATGCCTATGTGAACCACCCCTATGTGGATCACATGCACCCCGACGCCATCATCGCCATTGCCGCTTCGGTCAATTCCAAAGAACTGACCCAGCAGATTTTCGGGGACAGCATCGGCTGGTTGCCGTGGAAAAAGCCGGGCTTCGAGCTCGGCCTGTGGCTGGGCAAATATTGCGAAGAGCATCCCAACGCCAAGGGCCTGATCCTGGAGTCCCACGGCCTGTTCACCTGGGGCGATACGCCCAAGCAATGCTACGAAACCACCATCGCTATCATCAATCAGGCCATTGAGTGGTTTGAGCAGAAAACCGAAGGCAAGACGATTTTTGGCGGCGAAGCGGTCAAATCGCTGGCCCCCGAGGACCGGCGCGCCATCGCTGCCAAGCTGATGCCGAAAATTCGCGGCCTGATCTCGGCGGATAGCCACAAACTGGGCCATTTCGACGATAGTCCGGCGGTGCTGGAATTCGTCAATTCCAACAACCTGCGGCCTCTCGCAGCTTTGGGCACGTCCTGCCCTGACCATTTCCTGCGCACCAAGATCCGCCCGCTGGTGATCGAATTTGATCCGGCCAATCCCGATGTGGATGCGGTTATCGCCAAGATCCCGGATGATATCGCCGCCTATCGCGTCGACTATCAGGCGTATTATGATCGCTGCAAACACGACAATTCGCCCGCCGTGCGCGATCCGAATGCGGTGGTCTATCTGATGCCCGGTGTCGGCATGTTCACCTTCGCCAAGGACAAGGCCACCGCCCGCATTTCCGGCGAGTTCTACGTCAACGCCATCAACGTCATGCGCGGTGCGTCGACCGTTTCCACCTATGTCGGCCTGCCCGAACAGGAAGCCTTCGATATCGAATACTGGCTGCTCGAGGAAGCCAAACTGGCGCGCATGCCCAAGCCGAAATCGCTGGCTGGCAAGATCGCTCTGGTTACTGGTGGCGCCGGCGGCATCGGCAAGGCCACCGCCGTCCGCCTGCTGCGCGAAGGCGCCTGCGTGGTGCTCGCCGATATCGACGAGACCGCCCTGGCCTCGGCCAACGATGAACTGGGCAAGGCGTTCGGCGCGGATTTCGTGCGCCCGGTCAATATTAACGTCACCAAGGAAGAGCAGGTCATTTCCGGCTTCGCCCATGCGGTGGTCGAGTTCGGCGGCATCGACATTCTGGTGTCCAATGCCGGCCTTGCCTCCTCGGCCCCGATCGAGGAGACGACGCTAGAGCTGTGGAACAAGAACATGGACATCCTGTCCACGGGCTATTTCCTGGTCAGCCGCGAAGCCTTCCGGCTGTTCCGCAAGCAAAAGATCGGCGGCAACGTCGTGTTCGTGGCCTCCAAAAATGGCCTGGCTGCCTCTCCCAATGCCGCTGCCTATTGCACGGCCAAGGCCGCCGAAATCCATCTGGCCCGCTGCCTCGCGCTTGAGGGCGCAGGCGAACAGATCCGCGTCAACGTCGTCAATCCTGATGCTGTGTTGCGCGGTTCAAAGATCTGGGCAGGCGAATGGCTTGAGCAACGTGCATCGACCTACAAGACCGATAAGGACGGCCTGGAAGAAATGTATCGCGAGCGCTCGCTGCTGAAGCGCTCGGTGTTCCCCGAAGACATCGCCGAAGCCATCTACTTCTTCGCCTCGGAGGCCTCGGCCAAATCCACCGGCAACATCATCAACGTCGACGCGGGCAACGCGCAGAGTTTCACGCGGTAATTCCGAAAGGAAGACCCCCTCCCTGGCCCTCCCTGCAAGGGGGAGGGTGACATCGAGTTACTGGCACAATGTTGCCACACCCACCGCAGTCACCTCCCCCCTTGCGGGGGAGGCCAGGAGGGGGGTTCTTGGGAGCCACTGACATGACCGACACCATCATCGACCAATCCGCCGTCGACCAATCCAACGAAGCGCGCCTCGCCGATCTGAACGTCGACTACGATACCCTTGGGGAACGGCTCGACCGGCGCGGCGTCGACATTGACGCCATCAAGGCCAAGGTCGCAGCCTTCACCGTTGCCGTGCCCTCGTGGGGCGTTGGTACTGGCGGCACCCGCTTTGCCCGGTTCCCCGGCGCTGGCGAACCGCGCGACATCTTTGACAAGATCGAAGATTGCGCCGTGATCCAGCAGTTGACCCGCGCCACGCCGAACGTTTCGCTGCATATCCCGTGGGACAAGGCCGAGGCCAATCGCCTCAAGCAGGCGGCAAGCCGTTTCGGCCTTGGCTTTGACGCGATGAATTCCAATACCTTCTCGGACGCCAAGGACCAGCCGCTGAGCTACAAGTTCGGCTCGCTCAGTTCCTCCGATGCCGGCACCCGCCAGCAGGCGATCGAGCACAACATCGAGTGCATCGAGATCGGCAAGACCCTCGGCTCCAAGGCGCTGACCGTGTGGATCGGCGATGGCTCGAACTTCCCCGGCCAGACCAACTTCACCCGCCAGTTCGAGCACTATCTCGATGCGATGAAGGAAGTTTACGCCCAGTTGCCGGCGGACTGGCGGATATTTACCGAGCACAAGATGTACGAACCGGCCTTCTATTCGACCGTCGTGCAGGATTGGGGCACCAATTACATCATCGCCCAGGAACTCGGCCCCAAGGCCTATTGCCTGGTCGACCTCGGCCACCATGCGCCCAACGTCAATATCGAAATGATCGTTGCCCGCCTTGCCCAGTTCGGCAAGCTTGGCGGCTTCCACTTCAACGATAGCAAGTATGGCGACGACGACCTCGACGCCGGCTCGATCGACCCCTACCGCCTGTTCCTGGTGTTCAACGAACTGGTCGATGCCGAAAACCGGCTCGACGATTTCCACCCGGCCCATATGCTGGACCAGAGCCACAACGTCACCGACCCGATCGAGTCGCTGATGCTCTCGGCCACCGAAGTGCAGCGCGCCTACGCCCAGTCGCTGATCGTTGACCGCAAGGCCCTTGAAGGCTTCCAGCAGAATAACGACGCCCTCTCGGCCACCCAGACGCTGAAGCAGGCGTTCCGCACCGATGTCGAACCGATCCTGGCCATGGCCCGCGTCGAAGCCAACGGCGCCATCGACCCGGTCGCCGCCTACCGCGCCGCCGGATATCGCCAGAAAGTCGCGGGTATTCGTCCGGCAGTCATCGGCGGCTCGGGTGGCATCGTCTGAGGCAACTATCCTGCTTTACCCTCTCCCCTTGCGGGAGAGGGACAGAAATTCTGCGTCCAGCAGAATTCCAGGGTGAGGGGTTGCTCCCGCATAGAGCGAGTGAAGAGACCCCCTCATCCGCCCGGAGCCTGCCCTCGGGCACGACGCGATCCGTGGGAGCTCCTTCTCCCGCAAGAGGAGAAGGCGAGAAAGCCTTAATGGCTACCAAGGCGACAGCCCAGTCATGCACTCACCGCATACCTTGTCCACAACCCTTGGTCACAATCCCCTCATTCCTGTGGTCGCATGAAGACAGTCGCCGGCAAAATCCAATCCCTGAACGCCCGGATTTTTGCTGAATTGCGACGGCTCTCCGGATAGACCAGATAGTAACCCCGCCCGGCCGAAGCCAGCAGCGGAAATGGCTGCAGCAGCCTTCCCATAGCGATTTCCTGATGGAAAAACGCCGGCGTCAGCATGGCCACACCTCGCCCGGCCATGGCCGCCGTTCCCAAAAGGCTTTGCAGTCCCATCTGGCTCACGGGCCGCCCGGCGGTGGAATAGCCGGGCACGCCCGCCTGGGCAAACCACTGCTCGAACCACTCGTCCTGCGGATCGAGGATCGGCAATTTCAATAGATCTTCCGGGGACTTGACCCCACCGATACTCGCCGCCAGTTCCGGGCTCAGCAGCGGCGAAAAGTCCGCCTTGACCAGCAGATGCTCGACCAGTCCCGGCGTCGGTCTGGCCATGGTGCGGATGCCGATGTCGAATTCGTCATTGAGCAGGTCCACCAGGTCGCTGGTGCTGTCGAGGCGGACCGCGATATCGGGATGGGCGATCTGGAACAGCCCCAGATTTTGCGCCAGCCAGTTGCTGGCAAACGTGGGCACGGTGGTGATGCTCAGCAGTCCGTCGATATTGCCGCGCGTGTCTGCAAACGATTCGCGCATGATTTCAAAGGCTTGCCGAATCGGCGGGGCCAGCTTCGCCCCCGCCTCGCTCAGCGCCACCTGTCGTGGGCGCCGCAGAAACAGCGGTGCGCCGACCCGTTCTTCCAGCAGTTTGATCTGATAGCTGACGGCAGCCTGGGTCATCCCCAATTCGTCGCCCGCCTTGGTAAAACTCAGGTGCCGTGCGGCAGCTTCAAAGGCCCGGATGGCGGTCAGAGGTGGTAGCGGACTGCCCATCATACATAACTCCAGCTTATGCATGATAGCGAAGGTTCGATTGGATTGCCAGCATTGGCGGGCCTATCCTCCCCTCACAGCAAAA
Source organism: Devosia sp. (assembly GCF_039927955.1). GTDB lineage: Bacteria > Pseudomonadota > Alphaproteobacteria > Rhizobiales > Devosiaceae > Devosia. Next base: position 18,584 of record NZ_JBDSUA010000013.1, read on the forward strand.
CAGAGGCGATCCTGCATAAGGATCGTTAGGGTTATGACCGATACAGCAATCGCCACAGAACAGACCTGCCGGCCCGGCTTTTTCGCCCGCTTGCGCCGCTGGTTGGCAAGCCGTCCAAGCTCAAGGCAACGCCGGGCGACGATTGACCTGCGCACCGCATCCGCTACCTTCAAGCGCGACTTGGGTATCGAAACGTTAACGTTGTAGCGCTTGAACCACCGCATGGATTGGCTAAAACCAATCCATGTCCAAGACCACCCCCGCCACTCTTGCCCTGACCCAATCCGGCGTGCCGTTCGCGCTGGCAACCTATGACTATGATCCGGACGCCGACCGCGTTGGATTGCAGGCTGCCGAGGCCATGGGGGTTTCGCCGTCGATCGTGTTGAAAACATTGATGGCGGAGGTGGATGGCAAGCCGGTCTGCGTGGTGGTGCCATCGGACGAAGAAGTGAACATGAAGAAGCTGGCGGCAGCCTTTGGCGGCAAGTCGGCGCATATGATGAAGCCGGCCGACGCCGAGCGGCAGACCGGCTATCGCGTTGGCGGCATTTCGCCTTTTGGGCAGAAGCGCATTGTGCCCACGGCCATCGAGGAGATGGCATTATTGGAGGATGAGGTGTTCATGAACGGCGGGCAGCGCGGGCTGCAAGTACGGCTGAAGCCGGAGGATGCCCAAAAAGCGCTGGGCGCCAGGACCGCGGATCTGATCCGCTGATCCAGAAAAGACAAAAGGCGCCCTGTGGAGCGCCTTCATCTTACCGGATCGTTCAGGCTGGCTAAGGCTTAGTAAGCCTTGGCGCGAGCCAGAGCCTTGATATCGCCACGGGCAATCCCGAGATCGTTCAGCTGGCGCGTATCGAGAGCGCTGAGCTCACGAACTGTCTGCTGATACTGGGCGAACTGTGCAAGCTTCTGACGGATGTTCATTTCTGTATTCCCCTTCTTTCGATGCTCAATATCTAGTCCTATCCCCCGCCGCGCAGTAGTCATTGAATCCGCGCTTCAGCCATGCATTCTGCGAATGCTCGAACACCCGGGATTAGGTTAACAAAGAGTTTATGTCGCGGCCTTGACCTTCCCATGATGGGAACCTCTATATGGATTGGGAAGAGGTAACCGCCATGACCGAAGCCGCGCTCAAGACCCGTCCCGTTTCCATCGACATTCAAGGAATGACCTGCGCCTCCTGCGTTTCGCGGGTGGAAAAGGCCTTGCTTAAAGTGCCGTCGGTCACCACCGCAGCGGTCAATCTGGCGACCGAACGCGCCACCGTGCAATTGGCTGACACCGGCAATATCGACGCCTTGCTCAAAGCCATTGAAAAAGCGGGCTATTCCGGCACGCGCATCGAGGAGCACGCGCCGCGCGATCACAGCCACCATCACCACGATGAAGATGCCAATGTGCTGAAGCGTGACGTCATGATCGCAGCCGCGCTGACGCTGCCGCTGTTTGTGCTGGAAATGGGCAGCCACTTCTTCATGCCGTTCCACATGTGGCTGCTCGGCCTGGTGCCGCAGCAGGCCCTGTACGTGGCCTATTTTATGGTCACGAGCGTGGTGCTGTTCGTGCCCGGCTGGCGCTTCTTCAAGATCGGCATTGCAGCACTGCTGCGCGGCGGGCCGGAGATGAATTCGCTGGTCGCGCTGGGTGCCGGCGCCGCCTATCTCTATTCCGTGGTCGTCACCTTTGCCCCGGCTCTGCTGCCGGCAGAGGCGCGCTATGTCTATTATGAAGCCGCCGCCGTCATCGTGACGCTGATCCTGGTTGGTCGGCTGCTGGAAGCGCTGGCGAAAGGGCGCAGCAACGAGGCGATCCGGCATCTTGCCGGTGAACAGGCCAAATCGGCGCGCGTCGAGCGCAATGGGCAGACCGTCGATGTGCCGATTGCCGAGGTTCAGGTCGGCGACATCATTCTGGTGCGCCCAGGGGAAAAAATCGCCACCGATGGCGAAGTGATCGACGGTGCATCCTACGTCAACGAAGCAATGATTTCGGGCGAAGCGGCACCCGTGGAAAAAGCCGTGGGCGCGGCAGTTATCGGCGGCACGCTCAACACCAATGGCAGCCTGAAAGTGCGCGCCACCAAGATTGGCGCCGACACGATGCTGGCCCAGATCATCCGGCTAGTCGAGGATGCGCAGGCGGGCAAGCTGCCGATCCAGTTGCTGGTCGACAAGGTCACAGGCTGGTTTGTCCCGGCCGTCATGGCCGTCGCTGTGGCCACGTTCCTCGTCTGGCTGGTCTGGGGCCCCTCCCCGTCGGCCACCTATGGATTAATCAATGCTGTCGCCGTGCTGATCATCGCCTGCCCTTGCGCCATGGGGCTGGCCACACCGATATCGATCATGGTCGGCACCGGACGGGCCGCAGAACTGGGCGTGCTGTTCCGTAAAAGCGAGGCCTTGCAGCAATTGCAAGGGGTTAGTGTTGTCGCATTCGACAAGACCGGCACGCTTACCGAAGGCAAGCCGGAACTGACCGACCTGATTCTCGATGATGATTTCGAGCATGACGAGGTTCTGGCGCTGGCAGCAGCAGTGGAAACAAATTCGGAACACCCGATTGCCGGGGCGATTGTCGCGGCCGCCACGGCGCGTGGACTGGCATTGGGGACTGTCGGCGATTTCAAGGCGCTTCCCGGACATGGCGTAAGCGCCATTGCCGATGGTCGCTCGGTGGTTATCGGCGCCGCGCGCCAGTTTGCCGCCGAAGACCTTGCCGACTTCGCCAAAGATATCGAACGGCTGGCCGACGCTGGCAAAACGCCGGTATTCGTTTCGGTTGATGGGCACGTCGCTGCAGCAATCGTGGTTGCCGACAAGATCAAGGCTGGCAGCAAGGCCGCGATTGTGGCGCTGCATGCCCGCGGGCTGAAGACGGCGATGATTTCGGGCGATAATGCCCGCACCGCCAACGCCATCGCCCGTGAACTGGGCATTGATGAGGTGCTGGCCGAAGTGCTGCCGGCGGGCAAGTTCGAGGCAATCAAGTCACTGCGGCAGGGTGGGCGCCTGGTGGCGTTTGTCGGCGATGGCATCAACGATGCGCCGGCTTTGGCCGAGGCGGATGTGGGTATTGCCGTTGGCACCGGGACAGATGCCGCCATCGAAAGTGCCGACGTGGTGCTGCTTGGCGGCGAGTTGAAGGGCGTGCTCAACGCGCTCGATGTCAGCAAGGCGACCATGGGCAATATTGGCCAGAACCTGTTCTGGGCCTTTGGCTACAATGCGTTGCTTATCCCCCTGGCGGCGGGGGCGCTGTATCCGGCGTTCGGCATCCTGCTGTCGCCGATGATCGGAGCGGGGGCGATGGCACTGTCCAGCGTCTTCGTTATCGCCAATGCGCAACGCCTGCGCGCCATTGCGCCGGCAAAAATTGGAGACGCACGATGAATATCGGGGAAGCATCCAACGCTTCGGGCGTTTCGGCCAAGATGATCCGTTATTACGAATCCATCGGCCTGATCGGCGCGCCCAAGCGTACAGAAAGCAATTATCGGGTCTATTCCGATACCGAAGTACACACGCTGCGCTTCGTCAAACGCTCGCGCACGCTGGGGTTTTCAGTGGATGAAACCGCAGCGCTGCTGGCACTGTGGAAGGACAAGCAGCGCGCCAGCGGCGAGGTCAAGCAGATCGCGTTGGGCCATATCGACGCGCTGGAAGACAAGATCGCCGATCTGCAAGGCATGGTGCAAACGCTGAAGCACCTGGCCCATTGCTGCGGCGGCGACGAAAGACCGGACTGCCCGATCCTTGACGATCTGGCTGGCGCCACCCATTCAAAGGATAAACAGCATGAGCACTGAACCGAGCACTTTTACAGTCAACGACATGACCTGCAGCCACTGCGTCGGCACGCTCACCAGGGCGTTGAACGAGGCTTTGCCCGGCGCAGCGGTCGAGATCGATCTGGCGAGCCACAAGGTTCGGGTCAATGGGGATGCCGTGGTGGCCGCAGAGGCTATTCGCGAAGCCGGATATACACCTGAACCGGCTTAGGTGGTTCTGCACGGATTGGTGGGGGAGGTTGGTACGGGGTGGCGAGAGCCCGATATTGAGGCTCACCTACCCCCACCCTTGATCCCTCCCCACAAGGGGAGAGTGTCGACTACCGATTTTCCGCAAGAACCGAACCAACAGTCGGGTCTCCCTCCCCCTTGTGGGGAGGGGACAGGGGTGGGGGTACGCTGGCTCGGCAGACGTAGAGAAGTCCCAGGTAAACAGTCCCCTTTTTGGGGAGAGATCAAAGGTGGCGGCAAATTATCCCCCGTGCTTGCCCAACCACGCCTGCATCTGGGCGATTTCGGCTTCCTGGGCCTTGATGATGCCCTCGGCCAGGGTGCGGATTTCATCGTCCTTGCCGAATTGCAGTTCGACCTTGGCCATATCGATGGCGCCCTGATGGTGGGCGATCATTCCGCGCACGAAGTCGACATCGGTATCGCCGGAAAATTCAATGTCCATGCCTATGTGCATGGTGTCGTTCGCCGCCTTGAAGGCGGTGGTCGATGGTGCATCGCCCGGCATGGCCATGGCGTCCTGGCTCATCTTCATCTGGGCCAGAGCTGGCATCGACATCAGGGCGGCTATGGCAAGAGCAATTGGCAGAACACGCATTTCAGTCTCCTTGAATCATCTTCGAACCACCTCGCCCGCCTGCCAGATGGGAAGGTCAAGCCCGGGCGTGCCGGAAGGGATTTGCCAATTGTCGCAGGAAGCCTAAAAGGGAAATCGTTCCCGCCGCGTTGATTTCCCGAAGGTCATACTGTGTCCAATTCCGAACCCGCTGGCACCGGCGATAATCCCGTTTTGGGGATTAGTCTGAAGGTGGCGTCGGTCTGCGTGTTTGTCGCCATGTCCAGCCTGCTCAAGGCAGCGCAGGGTATTCCGGCGGGCGAGCTGGTGTTCTTCCGCTCGACCTTCGCCATCATTCCGGTGCTGGTGCTATTTTTCCTGCGCGGTGAGCTCCGTTCGGGGTTCAAGACCAAGCGGCCGTTTGGCCATATCTGGCGCGGCACGGTGGGCGTCGCCTCGATGGGGTTGGGGTTTTATGGCCTGACGCAATTGCCGCTGCCGGAATCGATCACCATTGGCTACGCGTCGCCGCTGATCATCGTGATTTTCAGCGCACTGCTGCTGCATGAGCACGTGCGGGCCTATCGTTGGGCGGCGGTGGTTGTCGGTCTGGTCGGGGTCCTGGTCATCCTGTGGCCAAGGCTGACCGTGTTCAGTGGCGGCGCCAACCTGACGGGCGCGACCGGCGGCGCAATAGCAGCACTCGCGGCTGCGGCGCTGGCGGCGGCGGCGATGATGCAGGTGCGCAATCTGGTGCAGACCGAGAAATCGGGCACCATCGTGATCTACTTCTTTATTGTTGGCAGCCTGTGGTCGCTGCTGACCATCCCATTTGGCTGGGTCATGCCGACGCCGACCCAGGTGCTGCTGTTAATCAGCGCGGGACTTGCCGGCGGGGTGGCCCAAATTCTGATGACGGAGAGCTATCGCCATGCCGACATGTCGGTAATTGCGCCGTTTGAGTACACCTCGATGCTGATCGGGCTGGCCGTCGGTTACCTGCTGTTTGGCGATGTGCCGACCATGCAGATGCTGATTGGCGGGCTGATCGTGGTGGGGGCCGGGATTTTCATCATCCTGCGCGAGCATCAGTTGGGGTTGGCACGACAGCGGGCAAATGCGGTGACGGCGCCGGTCGCATAGGCACCGTCGCGCCACACTTGTGCGTAAAACCAATGCACTTCCAATCGGTGGGTCGATTTTAGCTTGCCATGGGGCGCCAGCAAACTCTATCGCTCGACCGATCGGGAGAGACTGGAATGCACTTGCCCCTGCCTGCCAAAATGGTTGCGACCGTGCTGTTTGCCGCCTTGCTGACGGGGGTGGCGCTGGGCGAAGATGTGCCGCTGACCCGTGATGGCGATGCGCTGAAGTTTCTGGCCGCCGGGCAGACGCTGTCGATGCCCCTGCCCGAATGGCTGAGCGCCGACGATCTGAAGAAAACCAATATCAAGCCGTTGCTGACCATCGCCTATACCGGCGACAAGTCCGATGCACAGGTTGAGATTTTTCCCAAGGGCGAGAGCCAGAAGGATTGGAAAACCCGCTATGGCGCGCATGTGCTGGTGCATGTGAACGAGCCGTTGCAGCGCTTTCGCGATGCGTTGATTGTGCTGTTTTCCAGAACCTGTCCAAAAGCGCAGACCGGATTTTTCCAAACCGAACCGGACGACGGCGAAAAATTGGCAACCCTGGGCTTCATCTGCGCCGCCTATGATGCCGCAGGCCCGCTCGCCGGACAGGGCGAAGTAGCATTGCTGCAATTTCACAAGACCGACAAAGGCGTCGGGGTTGTGTATCAGGATTGGCGCGGCGCCTCTTTTGATGCCGCCAAGCCGGCAACCTGGCCGATCAGCACCGAGGCTCTCGCCGCCCGCGCGGCGCAGTTCAAGGCGGCGATCGCCCTTTCTGCGACCGAGTAGACCAGGATCGACCGTCAACCACGCGGGCTGATCACGTGGATTTTTACTTGCAATCGATTGCATTGACGCTTTATCGCTTCCCCGCACCTGGGAGGATGTGAATGCTGCGAATGATTGGTCGAAATGCGCTGATGGCCTGCCTGGCGGGCGCGGCGCTGCTGTCCACGGGCCTGTCGGCCCAGGCCCAGACGGTTCGGGAAGCGCCGCTAACGCAGGAAAACGGCAAGTTCGTGCTCGATGCGGTCGGACACACCTTCACACTGCCCTTGCCCGATTGGCTGACGCCGGCCGAACGCCTGTCAGGCGATCTGAAGCCGCTGCTCAAGATCGACTATTTTGACGACGACGCGCAGGCGCTGCTCGAAATCTATCCCAAAGGGCAGGACAAGGACCGCTGGAGCACGATGTTTGGTGCCCGCATCACCTTGCAGCCCGGCCGTCCGCTGACCGATTTGCGCGAGGCGACAATTTTTGGCTATTCGCAGACCTGCAAGAAGGAGCTGACCGGGGTGTTCCAGTTCAGCAAGGACGAGGGCGACAACCTGGGCACGCTGGGTTTTGTCTGCGGCGCTTATCTGGACAACCTCAAGGGCTATGCCGGCCAGGGCGAAGTCATGATCATGGAATTCCGGCAGACCGCCAAGGGCGTTGCCATTCTCTATCAGGAGTGGCGCGGCAAGGTGTTTGATCCATCGGACCCGACGACCTGGCCGGTGGGAGCCGAGGCGCTGCAGGCGCGCGCAGCCCAACTCAAGACCGAAGCGGCGCTGATAGCGGCGGATTGACGAGGGCGCGCCAAGCGCATAAGTCGGGCCAATGAGCAAAGACAACAAATCCGCCGGGCCAAACCAGCGCATGCTGAGGGTTGGCGAACTGGTCCGCCATGCCTTGGCGGCGATTTTTGCGCGCGGCGATATCGAGGACGACGCCCTGCGCGGCGCCGTGATTACCGTGCCCGAAGTGCGCATGACCAATGATCTCAAGATCGCCGATGCGTTCATCATGCCGCTGGGCGGCCAGCGCTCCGAGGAAATCGTCGCGGCGCTCAACCGGCACCGCAAGTATATCCGTGGCCGCGTGGCGCCGCAGCTGAACATGAAATTTGCGCCGGACCTGCGCTTCTTCGTCGACGATACGTTCGAAGAAGCCAGCCGTATCGACGCGCTGCTGCGTTCCGACAAGGTGCGCAAGGATCTTGAGGGCGGCAGCGATGACGAATAGTTCGCAGGCTGTTGCAGTTTGAGCCAGGTCAAGCGCGCCAAACGAGCCGTATCCGGCTGGATCGTGCTCAACAAGCCTTATGACATGACCTCCACCCAGGCCGTGGGCAAGGTGCGCTGGTTGTTTGGCGCGGCCAAGGCCGGCCATGCCGGCACGCTCGATCCGCTGGCGACCGGCATTCTGCCGATTGCGCTAGGCGAGGCGACCAAGGCCGTTCCCTATGTCCAGGACGGGCGCAAGGTCTACCGCTTTGCGGTCAAATGGGGCGCGGCGACTGCAACCGATGACGCCGAGGGTGAAGTGATCGCCACCTCCGAGCATCGCGCCAGCGCCGAAGAGATCACGGCGATCCTGCCCGAATTCATCGGCACGATCAGCCAGGTGCCGCCGATCTATTCGGCGCTCAAGATCGACGGTGAGCGAGCCTACGATCTGGCGCGGGCGGGTGAAGTGGTCGAGATGGTCGCCCGCGAGATTTTCGTCGAAGATCTGGTGCTGGTCGAGCACGGCGCCGAGCAATCGAGCTTTGAAGTCACCTGCGGCAAGGGCACCTATGTGCGTTCGCTGGCCCGCGACATCGCCGAGCGTGTCGGCACCAAAGGCCACGTGATCTCACTACACCGCGCCGCCGTCGGCCCATTCTCCGATGCCGATGCGGTGACCATCGACCAGCTTGAAGCCGCCGAGCTTGCCGGACGCGATGCGCTGCTCAAGCCCGTCGCTTCGAGCCTTGCCGGCGTGCCGGAAATCCGGTTGACCCCTCAACAACTCACCGGCGTCAAGCATGGCAATCCCGTGCTGCTGACCGGCGCAGGGGCCCCGGTCACCATCGACGATTGCTGGGCCAGTTATGGTGGCGCAGTTGTTGCCACCGGCCATGTGCAGTTCGGCCAGTTCGTGCCGACGCGGGTGTTCAACTAGCGGTTCTTCCAGGCCGAATATGATCCAACACCAAACGCCGGGTCTGCAGCTTCATCCAGCACGCAAATGAACTCGATCGAGTGGCCATCCGAGTCGGCGAAGTATTGCGATACCGCTGGCATCCAGCCAATCACGGAAGGCTCCTCCGAGGGCTGACCATTGAAGCCAAGCGGCTGGACATTGTTGGCCTTAAGCGCAGCGCCGGATTGCAAGACGCCGGCCTCGCTCATGCGAAAAGCTATGTGCAGCCGCATCCGCAACGGCCCTGAGCCGGTCTCCCAAAGACCCAGCATGCCGTTATGTTTGCCATCGACCCAGAAAAACGCCATCCGGCGCTCAGCAAAAACTGACGCCAGCTCAAGCCCCACCACATCGCGATAGAACGCGATGGAGGTCTGCAGGCTTGCCACGGTGAGGTGAGTTTCGTAGATGCCGCTGAGCGCGGGCATTGGGATGGTGCTCATTAGAAAGTCCGCCTGAAAGTTGCAGACCGGTGGATACAACCTCAAGTACAGTTGAGGTCAATAGCTTTGTTGCGGCCTTTGGCCATCACCGAGCAGCACGCCGCCCGATGAGCCGTGATGCGGTCCCGCAATAAAATCTGGCATCTGCCGTCACTTTGGACTATACGGGCGCCAGCAAAGGCCAAGGTTTTTGCTGTTCATGGCCTCTCCTGGACGACATCCCGGCTGAGGCGACCCAATCCTCGTATCTGAAAGGATATACCCGATGTCGATTACTGCTGAGCGCAAAGGCGCCCTGATCCAGGAATATGCAATCAAGCCAAATGACACCGGTTCGCCGGAAGTCCAGGTTGCAATCCTGTCGGAACGCATTGCCAACCTCACCGAGCACTTCAAGGATCACGTCAAGGATAACCATTCCCGTCGTGGCCTGCTCAAGCTGGTTTCGACCCGCCGCAGCCTGCTTGACTATGTCAAGAAGAGCGACGAGGCCCGTTACAAGTCCCTGATCGAACGTCTCGGCCTGCGTCGCTAGTCGATGCATTGAACTTTGCGGGTGCGGGGCAATCTCCGCATCTGCCTTTCCTGCCAATGCCTTGCGAGGGTTGACGGGATACTAGCGTAGACCGGCGATGCCGGAGCATGGCAGGATTATTGGCCGCTCTCATTCGTCTCACGCTGCGGCAAAATCATAATGATGGTTTTGATCTCGTGAGGCGCCCAGGTTTTGGGAGCGTCTTGTTGTCTTGCCCATGTTTCGTCACCGCCAGACCGAAACAGTGCCTGATTTTGAGCCTGAACCGCACATGGGGTGCGCGACGGGTGCGGGCACACTGAATGCACAGCGCAGGCCTACGCCCCGCGCTCCTCGTGCTTCAGCGAGATGGAAAGAAAAGACAAATGTTTGACCACCATAAAGTGGAACTGAACTGGGGCGGCCAGCCGCTCACCCTCGAAACGGGCAAGATTGCTCGTCAGGCCGATGGCGCGGTGCTCGCGACTCTCGGTGAAACCGTGCTGCTGGCGACCGTGGTGTCGGCCAAGTCGGCCAAGGCCGGGATCGACTTCTTCCCGCTGACCGTCAACTATCAGGAAAAGTACTTCGCAGCCGGCAAGATCCCCGGTGGCTATTTCAAGCGCGAAGGCCGTCCGACTGAAAACGAAACCCTGACCTCGCGCCTGATCGATCGTCCGATCCGTCCGCTGTTCCCAGATGGGTACCGCCACGAAACCCAGGTCGTTATCACCGTGCTGCAGCACGACATGGAAAACAATCCGGACGTGCTGGCGATGGTTGCCGCTTCCGCGGCGCTGACCATTTCGGGCGTGCCGTTCATGGGCCCGATCGGCGCTGCGCGCGTTGGTTATGTCGATGGCCAGTATGTGCTGAACCTTGCCGTTGACCGTCGTGCCGACAGCAAGCTGGACCTCGTGATGGCCGGCACCGAAGACGCCGTCCTGATGGTGGAATCGGAAGCTCAGGAACTGAGCGAAGAAATCATGCTGGGCGCCGTGATGTTCGGCCATGCCGAAAGCCGCAAGGTTATCGCTGCGATCATCAAGCTGGCCGAACTGGCTGCCAAGGACCCACGCGACTTTACCGCTCCGGACTATTCGGCGCTGGAAAAGGACGTGCTGGCTGTTGCTGAAGCCGATCTGCGCGCTGCCTACAAGATCACCAAGAAGGAAGAGCGCTACGCTGCGGTCGACGCTGCCAAGAAGGCAGTCAAGGCGCACTTCGCTCCCAAGATCGAAGCTGGTGAAGTCTCGGGCGAAGCGCTTGGCGAAGTCATCCACAATCTGCAGGCCAAGATCGTGCGCTGGAACGTGCTCGACACCGGTCTGCGTATCGATGGTCGCGATCTGACCACGGTGCGTCCGATCGTATCTGAAGTCGGCGTGCTGCCGCGCACCCATGGTTCGGCCATCTTCACCCGTGGTGAAACCCAGGCGCTGGTCGTTGCGACCCTGGGCACTGGCGATGACGAACAGTACATCGATAGCCTGGAAGGCACCTACAAGCAGAACTTCCTGCTGCATTACAACTTCCCTCCATACTCGGTTGGTGAAGCTGGCCGCATGGGTTCGCCCGGCCGTCGCGAAATCGGCCACGGCAAGCTGGCCTGGCGCGCGATCAACCCGATCCGCCCCTCGATCGAAGAATTCCCCTACACCATTCGCGTGGTGTCGGAGATCACCGAGTCGAATGGTTCGTCCTCGATGGCGACCGTGTGCGGCACCTCGCTCGCACTGATGGACGCTGGCGTGCCGATGAAGCGTCCGGTGGCGGGTATCGCCATGGGCCTGATCCTGGAAGGCGAAAAGTTCGCCGTGCTGTCCGACATCCTGGGTGACGAAGATCACCTGGGCGACATGGACTTCAAGGTGGCAGGCACCGAAGAAGGCATTACCTCGCTGCAGATGGACATCAAGATCGCCGGCATCACCGAGCAGATCATGAAGATTGCCCTGGCACAGGCCAAGGGCGGTCGTATCCACATCCTGGGCGAAATGGCCAAGGCACTGACGTCTTCGCGTACCGAAGTGGGCGAGTTCGCTCCCCGCATCGAAACCATGAAGATCCCGACCGACAAGATCCGTGAAGTGATCGGCACCGGCGGCAAGGTGATCCGCGAGATCGTCGAAAAGACCGGCGCCAAGATCAACATCGAAGACGATGGCACGATCAAGATCGCCTC
>NZ_JBDSUA010000014.1:0-32485 GCF_039927955.1 Devosia sp.
GCATTGAGCACGTCGGCCGGCAGCTTCAGCCGCTCGAGATGGTTCAATATGCGCGCCCGATAGGCCTCGCCCGAAAGCCCGAGCGGCCGCTTGGCGAAGTCCTCGAAGGTCCGGCCGATGCGCCGCACCGGGTTCAGCACGCTCATCGAGCCCTGCATAATGTAGCTCAGCGACTTCCAACGCACGGCTTCCACCTGTGCCTCGGTCGCATCGGCCACATTGATCGGGCCGTTCTTGAAGTCATACTTCACCGAGCCCGCAACGATCCGCATCGGCGGCCGGATCGCCGCCGCCAGCACTTTGATGAAGGAGGTTTTGCCCGACGAGCTTTCCCCGGCAATGCCGTAGACCTCGTTGCGGCGCACCGTCATGGTGATGTCGTCGACAGCGCGCACCTCGCGCTCCACGCCGAAATAGTTCATCTGGTAATAGGCTTTGAGGCCCTCGACCGTCAGGATATCACGGCTCTTGTTGTCCTGGGCCATGGTCAGGCTCCCATGCGGCGCAGGCGGCTGCGCGGGTCGATATATTCGTTCATCGATACGGCCAAAAGGAACAGGCCGATGAACGTCACCACGATCAGCACGACCGGGATCGCGATCCACCACCACACGCCCACCACCATGGCCGAGTGATTGTTGGCCCAGTACAGCATGGTGCCGATGGTCGGCAGGTTGATATTGGTGAAGCCCAGCACGGCCAGCGTCACCTCAAGCCCGATCGACCACAGCATGTTGGCCATGAACGTGGCGAACACGATCGGCATGACATAGGGCAGGTGCTCCTCAAGCAGGATCTTGGGCGTGCTCATCCCGGCAAACACCGCGTGCCGGGTGAACTCGCGGTGCTTGAGCCCCAGGGCCACCGAGCGGATCAGCCGCGCATCGAAGGGCCAGCCGAACGCCGCCATGATGAAGGCCAGCGTCAGGCTATCGAGGTTGTTGCGCAGCACGAAATAGAACAGCACCAGCACCGGGAAGATCGGCACGGCCACGAAGATGTCGTTGATGAACATCAGCAGCCGGTCGACCCAGCCGCCGATATAGCCCGAGGCCAGACCCACCGCGAGCGAGATGATGCGGCTCAGTGTGGCCACGATGATGCCGAAGGTGAGCGAATTGCGCATAGCCGTGCTCATCTGCCAGAACAGGTCCTGGCCGCGCGAATTGGTGCCGAACCAGTATTGCGGCGAGGGCGGCATGTCGGGCGCCACCATGTAAATCAGCGTCGTATCGACCGGCGAGAAGAAGCTGAGCAGCGCAAAGATCACGATGATGGTCACCAGCACCAGGCCGACGGCAAATTCGATATTGTAGCGGATGAGGTCGCGGAAAACGGCAAACATGGACTTACTCCGCCCGCACGCGGGGATCGAGAAGGGGATGCAGCAGGTCGATGATGAAGATGGCCACCGCCACCGCAGTCACCGAAACCGTGCCCACAGCCAGCACCAACGAGAAGTCGCCGCCCCCCACTGCGTCGATCAGCAGCGAGCCCAGCCCAGGATAGTTGAACACCTGCTCGACGATCACGGTGCCCGAGAACACCCCGCCCAGCGTCATGGCGAGCGCGGTCAGTTGTGGCACCAGCGCGTTGCGGATCACATATCCGCCCACGATGGTATTGCGCCGCACGCCGGCCAGCTCGGCATAAGTCACGTAGTCCTCCGTCACCACGTTGCTAACCAGGGCCCGCATGCCCAGGAACCAGCCGCCGAAGCCGACCAGCACCAGCGACGCCGCGGGCAAGATAGAGTGCAGGATCACCGACCCGGCGAACTGCCAGGTCCAGCCCATCTGCACATCCATCGAGAACCCGCCCGAAATCGGCAGCACCGGCCAGAGGAAGCCGAAGATGATGAGCAGGATGAAGGCAACGATATATTGGGGGATCGGCTGCAGCCCCATGGCAACCACGCCGAAGCCCTTGAGCAGGCGGCTGTTCTGGTTGTAGCCCGCCAGTGCGCCCAGCAGGTTGCCGATCAGAAAATTGATGATGATGGATGAGGTCAACAGACCGACGGTCCACGGCAAGGCGCGCATCACCAGCGTCATGGCCGGCGTCGGGAACGCGATCATCGACGGTCCCAGGTCCCCCTGTACCAGCCGTACCCAGAAATTGAGATATTGCTGCAAGATCGGCTCGTCGACGCCATACATGGCCGTCAGCGCCTCGCGCATCGCCTGTACCGCTTCTGGCGCGGAATTGGATCGTGCCGTCATGCGCCCAAGCGCGGATTCGACCGGACTGATCGGCGACAGATGTGTCACCAGAAATGTGGCGGAGACGCCGAAGAATATCACCGCCAGAAGCTGCAGAGCGCGCTTCCCGATGAACCATAAGTAACCTTGCATGCGGACTCCTCAACCGTCCTTTTATTCCTCGCCCCATCGGGGAGAGGTGGCTCGGCGAAGCCGAGTCGGTGAGGGGAGTATTGGGTCAGACCACACGCCCCCTCATCCGGCTCTACGCGCCACCTTCTCCCCGATGGGGAGAAGAATAGCATCTGCGAGGGGCGCGAAGGAGATTCCGCGCCCCTCAAGGCAGCGTGGCTGGTGGCCACGCTGCCCGGGAGGACGCTGTTATGCGACCGGCTTGATCTGGGTGAAGATATACTTCCCGTTCGACCAGTTGGTAACCGGATTGGCGTAGTTGTTCTCGATGTTCGGCCAGCCGGTCCAGTGCAGGTTCGACTGCACCGAGAACACGTTGTACGACATAATCGGGATGTTCGGCATTTCGTCGAGATGCAGCTTGACGAATTCGGTGCCGTATTCGAGCCCCTTGGGATCGTTGAAGTCGATCCCGCGGATTTTTTCGATGATCTCGTCGAGCTTCGGATTGGTCCAGCGCATCCAGTTACGGGCGGGCTGGATCTTGCCGGCTTCGGCGACATATTCGGAGTGGTAGCTGTCGAGGAAGAACGACAGGTCGGGGTGACCGCCCCAGGTTTCCACCGCCCAGGCGATATTGCATTCATAATCGCCCGCGGCCTGACGATCCCAGCTGTCTGGGGACACTTCGGCCGTTGCCTGCACGCCATTCTGGGCCCAGGTCTGCGCGATAATGACGCCAAGACGATTGATCACGCCTTCGGTGGGAACCTGCACGCTGAAGGTGAAGGGTTCGCCGGTATTGGTCATCCACTGGTTGCCGTTTTTGGTGAAACCGGCAGCCGTCAGCAGTTCTTCTGCCGCAGGAATGTTCTGCTTCCACCAGCCAAAACCGAAGCTCTTGTTGATGGCTTCCGGATCGGTCGGAACGTCGTCGCCAAACTGTGGACGAACCATATCGGCGATCTGCTGGCCGATGGTGGGATCGTACGGTTTGACCTTCGAGGTGCCGGTGTCGATTTCGTAATCGATCAGGTACTGCTGCAGCGGCCCGTGATAGTCGCGGGTATGGGTGCCGGTTGGCGGGATCGAGATGGCCGACAGGGTTGCCGCACCACGATAGCTGGCCATCGACATGGCCCGCGCATCAAGCATCAGTGCGAGGGCCCAGCGGACGCGCTTGTCCTGGAACATCGGCTTCTGATGGTTGAAGATGGCCATTGGCAAGGTGGGATCGGGATGGGCATAGGGGAAGCCCTTGAACCAGCCGTGGACGTTTGGATCGTCCTTGATGATCGAGAACGTGCCTTCCGGCGACAGATCGTGGATCATGTCGAGGTTGCCGTTGCGCATTTCGATCAAGCGATTGTCGGTCGAAATGTTGTTGCGGTAGATGATGTGCTTGGGGGTCGGTTCGCCGACGAGGCCCAGCGTGGTCTTGTCCCAATCGGCGCGCTTGTCCCAGATATACCAGGTGCCGTTCGGATCGAACGAGTTGAGCGTATACGCGCCCAGGCTCAACGGCGGATTGTAGTCGAAGGTCAAGACGTCTGCGACCTTTTCGAACACGTGCTTCGGCATGATCCAGGCAGCGTTCCAACGCACCGAGAAGATAGCGTGGAAGCGCGAATTCGGCGCCTTGAGCTTGAAGTGGACGGTATATTTGTCGGGTGCCGTGACTTCGGCTACCTGGGTCGAGAACGCACCGCTCCAGGTCATGCCAGGCACTTCGATCTGCTTCTGCACGGTGTAGACAACGTCGTCCGAGGTAAACTCGACGCCGTCGCTCCACAGGATGCCTTCGCGCAGCTTCACCGTCATTTCGCTGAAGTCGGCGTTGTATTCCCATGGGCCCGAGGCCAGGGCATTGTAGATCGCGTCTTTGCTGGAGCCGGGGACGCCGCCATCAGGATCGATGTACCACAGCGTGTCCATGGTCAACTGGTGCAGGCCATTCGACCAGCCGCCGCCACCGTTCACCCAGATGTTGAACCAGCCCGGATTGCGGATGACGCCTTCCGGGTTGTGGACGATCAGTGTCTCGTTGCGTGGAAAGTTATTGAGGTCGGGCGCGGTGCCTTCGGCATCCTGCGCCCAGGCAAGTGTCCTGGCGCTTAACATCAGCGTGCCGACGGCAGTGCCGATCATAAAACTGCGTCTATCCATTGTTTCTCTCCCTTGTCGAGATGCCATTCGGCTTTCTCGCTCGAAGTGCCCTCCAGCACTGCCGATCATGCTAACGCAACGAGAAGGGATGTCAACGCGTTGCATGATATGAACCCGGCAACGTGATACACAATACAAATGGGCGCACCTTTTCGGGTACGCCCATGTTCAGTTCGCCATATCACTTTGCCGGCGAGGCGGCAGCTGACACGATTTTTCGATCGTCGATTTCGCCAATATTGCAGCGTCACAAACCCTTCTCGGGTCTGGCGACGCTGTTACTTTTCGTTCATCTCAGGGGCAGCCCTGCGGCAGAAGCTCAGACCTTTACGCGGATCATCTGGTAGGAGAACGGGGGCACGGCAACGGTCAACTGACCATTGTCAATCTTGGCGCCGCTGCCCTTTTTGGGAGCAACTTCGGTCTGGTTTTTGGCAGTGTTGACCGCTTCCAGGTTCGAATGCGTCATCACCTGATGCTCGATCACGCTGCCGCCGGCAAAGCCCTGCAGGCTCAGATCAATGGTGATCGTCTCGGTGGCGTGGCGGTTGACCACGAAGAAGGCCAGGGTGCCGTCTTCCTCGTTATGCACGCCTGAAGCATCGACATAGGCGATATTGTCGCCATGAACGCTGTCGTAGCCGGGGGAGTTGACCAGCAATTGCAGCGCCGTGCCGCGCCCGAAGATCGAGGCGAAGTAGTACGGATAGTAAATCGTCTGGCGCCAGGCATCGCCGCCCTTTTCGGTCATGATCGGGGCGATCACGTTCACCAGTTGGGCGATACAGGCAATCTTGACCACGTCCGAGCGACGGATGAACGAATTCAGGATCAGCCCGACCTGCAGCACGTCTTCGAAATTGTAGATGTCTTCGAGCAGGCCCGGCGCATGCGGCCAGCCCCCGGCGCCCTCCAGGATCACCCGATCCTGCTTGTTGGAATGATACCAGACGTTCCATTCGTCAAACGAGATATAGACGTCGCGCTTGGAGCGCTTCTTGCTCTTGACCTGCAGGATCGTCGCCGACACCGTGTCGATATAGGTCTCGAGCTTGCGGTTCAGCGCCAGGTAGTTCGCCGTGTTCTTCTCGCGGTTGGCGAAATACATGTGCAGCGAAATGTGGTCGACATGCTCATAGGTGTGTTCGAGCACGATGCGTTCCCAATCGGGATAGCTGGCCATATCGGCATTGGACGAGCCGCAGACGATCAGTTCAAGCGTGTTGTCGAACATGCGCATGGCGCGGGCGGTGTTGGCGGCCAGCTTGCCATATTCGGCGGCATCCTTGTGGCCGACCTGCCAGGGGCCGTCCATTTCGTTGCCCAGGCACCACATCTTGACGTTCCACGGTTCCTTGCGGCCGTTCTTGATGCGCAGGTCGGAATAGTAGCTGCCGCCCGGATGGTTGACATATTCCAGGAAATTGCGGGCATCATCGACGCCGCGCGACCCCAGGTTCACCGCCAGCATCATTTCGGTACCGACCGTCTCGCACCAGTCGGCAAATTCGTGGACGCCGACAGCGTTGCTTTCAGAAGTATGCCAGGCCAGGTCCAACCGGGTCGGCCGCTGCTCGCGCGGCCCGATGCCATCTTCCCAGTCATAGGCCGAAACGAAATTGCCGCCCGGATAGCGCACCACCGGCACGTTCAGTTCCCTGACCAGCGCTGCCACATCGCCGCGCATGCCGTTCTTGTCGGCGCTCTTGTGGTCGGGCTCATAGATACCGGTATAGACCGCGCGCCCCAGATGTTCGATAAACGAGCCATAGACCCGATCATCCACCTTGCAAATGGTGTAGTCCTTGTGGGCTGTTACGCTAGCCTTCATGGCCGTCTCTCCCTAATATCCCGTTTATCGGATTTGTATCAATAAAACGGTTTATAGAAAGATTGCGGCCTGCACGCAAGCCGTGAAAATTTCGTCGGATGCTACTTCTTGGTCTGCAGGCTCAGGATGATATCCTGATCGTAGTTGCCGAAGCCGCGGCCGAAGATGTTGATGCCGCCCGGATGCCTCGCGTTTTCGCTTACACCGATGCGCAGACGGATCGAGCGATGCGTGTCCAGATCGAGATCCTTGAGGGAAATCGGAGAAATCTTGACACCATCGACAAAGGTGCCGGTGCCATTAATGCGCCAGCTCTTGAGCTTGCCATACTGGCTGCCCTTGAGCTTCCACCAGCTCGGCGTATAGACGCCGCGCTTGTCGCCGAAATCGCCCGGCGAGGTCCAGGTGCCGATATCCTTGCCATTGACCGAAATGGTGATGTCGGAGGGCCAGTCGGCAGCGGTTCCCGGAACCTCGGAACTCAACTCCATGGAAAACTCCATCGACTCGATCTCGTTCTGCGCCAGCTTGGCGTTGTTGGGAAACTGATATTCGACAAAGCCACGCGTGAACCAGATCAAGCCGGTTTTCATGCGCTCCGGATCCAGAAACGTGTTCGGCACATCGAGCAGCCCGATTATGCCATCGGCGGAACACAGCCCACAGGGCGCTGAGACCTCGTAGCTGGTATACAGCCCCAGCGGCATCGACACTTCGATAGTATCTGAACTGGACCGGGCGATGTCGTTCTTGAACATCACCATGATCTCGTCGAAGGTCGAATGGCATATCTTCTGGTTGCCCTTGCGGGCCTTTCTCGTCTCGGTCCGGATCAGCCCGGCATTTTCAAGAATTTGCACATTGGTCGAAACCGTTGATTGCGGCAAATTCAACAGGCTGGCGATATCGTTGCCGTTCTGCGGACCCTCGGTATGCAGAAGTTTCAGGATTTGCACGCGGATCGTGGAGGCCAGACCGCGCAGAACCTCAAAATCGTCCTCTGGGTCGACGACAAGAAAATTGCGGCTCACGAGTCACTTCTTTTTGAATCTACGATCTGAACAAGCTTTGTATCAGCATTCCTGTTTTAATCAACCTGGACTGCCGCCTGCGCGGGCTCTCAGCCGCAGCGGACCTGGTCAGCCTGATCGAACGGCACTGCACGATGCCCGGCTGTACCCAGGTCACCAATGGCGGATTCAAGGGCGGATGGATCACCCGGAACAACGGCGATACCGCCGCCGGCGTCCACGCCGTCAGATGGAGTTGGCTTGCCGCGGCTATGTGGTGGATCCAGCGGTTACGCTCGTCATCGGGCCGCCTAGCGGTTTTCTGTGTCGGCGCCGCGCTAAGTGGCCTTCTTAACGTCCAGCACGGTCACGGTGCGGATTTCGCCGCCGCGCTGGGCCATGGCCATAATGATGGTTTTGCCTTCCGCACCAGGTGCGCGCTTGTCACCAGAACATGCATCGCCCAAGTCCGCCTCAATTTGTCCGGTCAGCTTGTCGACGTTCTGCGTCGAACCAATCAGATTGCGTAGAACCAGAAAACCAGTGGGGCGCAGGTATCCGGAAATACGGTGCCAGCGGTTGGGCAAACCTGACCGCCACAAACTTGGCGAATGCTGGCTGGGGCGCTAGGATTCGAACCTAGGAATGCCGGTACCAAAAACCGGTGCCTTACCACTTGGCGACGCCCCAACTGGCGCGGTTCCTACACGGTTTGCCAAGGGTTCGCAACATTGCGGAACGGGCTTTGAAATCGCTTCGAGAAGAGCTTGAACCCATCAGGCTGCACGGCTATAAACCGCCGCATCGCGATGAGAAATACCCGAACGCCGCGACATTGCCGGAGTATAGCGCAGCCTGGTAGCGCACCTGCTTCGGGAGCAGGGGGTCGAGTGTTCGAATCACTCTACTCCGACCAATCAAGCCCCGGCTTCATCAGAGGCCGGGGCTTTTTATTGCGCTCGATCGGAAGAAACAAAAAGGCCGGCCCAAGGGACCGGCCTTTTGAAGTCTGTGGGAACGCTTAGCGCTTCGGCTTGAGCAGCGCCCAGGCGCCGGTGACGGTCAGCGCGGCCAAGCCCATCTTGAGGATGTCCCAGATGATGAAGGGCTGCACGGCCTTGGCGAAGGCTGAACCGACGACATTGGCCTGATCGATCCAGCTGGCATGGCCAGCCATGGCCATCAGCCAGACAAAGCCGCAAACAAACAGCACTGCATCGCCCAGCAGCATGGCGCCGAACAGGGTGAAAGGACGGTTGGATGCGCCAAGATCAGTCGCACGGCCGATGATATAGGCCATCGGCAAATAGCCGAGCAGGAAGCCGGTGGTGGGGCCGGCGAAATAGGCGAGACCACCGCCCGAAGCAAATACTGGCAGACCGCTGGCACCCTCGACCAGATAGGCCAGCACAGTAGCAACGCCAATGCGCCAGCCAAAGGCCGCAGCAAGTGCGGCTACGGCGAAGGTCTGCATGGTGACGGGAACCGGCCAGACTGGAACGCTGATCTTGGCGGAAAGCGTCAGCAACAGCGTGCCGAGCAGTACGGTGACGATATTGGTGGCGAGCTTTGCTGCCTCGCCCTTGGGAGCAAGCGCGCCGAGCAGCGTGTTCGACGTGGTCATGGTCACGGCCATTTTGTACCTTTCGGGCTTGGAATATCCGGCGAAAGCTGGCCGAATGCGTTAATGGTCCTCACCAATCTTCTTAATCTCCCGTTTTCGTGAGCGCAATGGCCGCCCCTAGCCCTGCTTTGGTGTTCAACACCGCCTTCAAGTCCCGCGCCGGTCAGCCGGTGGACATGGCCCCCGGCCTGACGCGGATCACCGCGCCTAATTCGGGGCCTTATACGTTTACGGGCACCAACAGCTTTCTGATCGGCACCGAGCGGCTGGTGCTGGTTGACCCGGGCCCGGATGATCCCCGCCACATCGATGCCCTGCGCAAGGCAATCGGTGCGCGGCGCGTCGAGGCGATCATCCTCACCCACACGCATCGCGATCATAGCGCAGCAGCGGCGCGGATGCGGATCGAACTGGCGGCGCCCCTGTGGTTTGGCGGTCCGCACCGGCTGTCGCGGCCGCTGCGACGGTTCGAAATCAACCCGATCAGCCGTTCATGCGACTGGGGCCTGGTTCCCGACCGCGTGCTCACCGACGGCGAAAAATTCATGGCTGGCGGCGTGCCGATGGAGGTGATCGCCACGCCCGGCCATTGCGCCAATCATCTGGCATTCGGCATGGTCGGCACGCCGGTACTGCTGACCGGCGATCACATCATGGGCTGGAATTCGACGCTGGTGGCGGTGCCCGATGGATCGATGGCGCAATATCTGGCTTCGCTCGACCGAGTGCTGGCAACCGACTACGCCATTTTCATCCCGGCCCATGGTGGCCACATCGCCGATGGTGTGACCTATACCAAGGCTCTCAAGGCACATCGCGCGATGCGCAGCGGGCAGATCATCACCGCGATCACCGAGGGCGTCCATAGCGTCGGTGCGATCACCACCAAGCTTTATCCCGGCGTGTCGCGCAGCATCCGCGCAGCCGCTGCAATGACGGTGAAAGCCCATCTGGAATATCTGGAAGCCAGAGGAGCGTTGCGGATCAGGCGTAGCCTGTTGGGAATGTGGGCCGAAATCTAGGGCTTAGGATCAGCCGCGTCGGGCGCGGCAGGGTCCGGCTCAGCATCGGCGGGCTGATTGGCGTTTGGATTGTCGCGCAGCATGTTGGTGACTTCGTCATCGAGCTGAGTGAGAAACTGCTCGATGCGCGGACCGTTGGAGCCAAGGTCGTGCTCGGCGTTCAGCGAGGCGGAGCGCATATCAACCACAGCGCTCTGCGCATCTCCGGTGACGCGCAGGACCACTTCGTCTCGCCAGCCCAGCAGCGAAACCACGTCAGCGTTGATCTCGCCCGGGTCGAGCGCCGCCGTTGGGTCACGCTGCAACGTGATATCCCAGCCATGCGCTTCCACCATGTGCAGGACAATCAGGTAGGTCTGCTGCAGATTGAGCGGGTAGGCACGGGTCTTGATATTGGGAAATTCAGTTTCCAACTGCTCGGCCGTCAGCAGTTTGGGCGGCGGCATGTGAATGGTGCCGGGATCGAGCATCAACGGCAGGGCGCCGCGCTGCGTGGTCGCAATGTCGGTAACGGCGGGATAGCGCAGCATCTGCGCGCCGACATAAGCGAATGGTACGAGGCACATCAGGCTGAGCAGGAATGCTGAGATCGCCCTGCCCCAGCCCTGATCGCCGGTCTGCCACAACCGCGCCAGCGCCGTCATCGACACCAGCAAGGCAAGAGTTGCAACGATCCCCGCCACCGCAGCCACATCGACAAACACGTCGCTGGTCAGCAGTCGCTGCCGATGCAGAAACACCGGAATGACCACCAGTGGCACCGCGATGCTGGCGACGCGGCGCGACCAGATGGCCCATTTCGATGTTCGGATCAGGATGCGCACGCGGCGGTCGGTCCAGGTTCAGCGTCTATCGGATCGGCAAATTAGGTCAGGCGCGCAAATCCGCAAAGCCTATGGATAAAGCCGCCGGCTGGTCCATGGCGCATCGAGCGCCGTGCGGGTGAACTGAACCCGATCATGCAGGCGGAACTCGCCATCCTTCCAGAACTCGATGCTGAGCGGCATCAGCCGAAAGCCTGACCAACGGTCCGGGCGGACAACGTCGCCATCGCCGACCTGCTGGGTCAGCCTGGCAACCTCGGCCGCCAGCTTGGCACGGCTATCGAGCGGGCGCGACTGCCGCGACACCGAAGAGGCAATCTGCGAGCCACGCGCGCGCGAACCGAAATAGGCGTCGGCCTCGGCGGGCGTGACCACCTCGACCGGGCCGCGCATCCGCACTTGGCGGCGCAGCGATTTCCAGTGCATCACCATGGCTGCCTTGGGCTGCTCCAGCAGTTCATGGCCCTTGGCGCTTTCCAAGTTGGTGAAGAAGGTGAACCCGCGCGCGTCTCGCGCATTGAGCAGCACCACGCGCACATCAGGCATACCATCCGAATCAACACTGGCCAGCGCCATGGCGTGCGGATCGTTGGGTTCGCTCTGGCGCGCTTCAGCAAACCAGTCTTCAAACACCGCAAACGGATCGAGCACGGTGAAATCGGCGTCGTCGAACAGAATTTCGGTCACGGATTTGGGCATTTCTGCGGGCTTCCAGCGTTTCAGGAGCGAATGCCAGCGCAAAACTGGACATTGGGAATGGCCCTCGCCATATAGGACGTGAACCTTGGGCGAAGCAACGCCCCCACGCAATTGATTGGATACAATGCGCGACCCCTATAGCGTGCTTGGGGTGGCCCGTTCGGCAAGCGAGAAGGACATCAAGTCCGCATACCGCAAGCTGGCAAAGGCACACCACCCCGATCAGAACCCGGACGATCCCAATGCCCATGGCAAATTCGCCGAGGCAACGAATGCTTATGACTTTTTGAACGACGCCACCAAGCGCGCGCAGTTTGATCGCGGCGAGATCGATGCCGATGGCAATCCGAAATTTGCTGGCTTCAACCCTGGTGGATTTCCCGGCGGCGGCGCGGCGCGCGGCGGTCGCAATGCAGCAGGCGGGTTTTCTGCCGAGGATATTCTCAAGGAATTCATGAGCGGCTTTGGTGGCCAGCCGCGCCAGCCAGGACCGGGTGCCCGCCCTCAGGGCGGCGCGCAGTGGGACCCGTTTGCGGGTGCTGCCCAGGGTCGACAGCCGTCCGGCGGCAAGGCCGAAGACGTGGTGGTCAATGCCACCGTCTCGCTCGAAGATGCCCACAAGGGCGGCTCGATCAATGTACGCATGCCCAATGGCAAGATGCTGGCGGTCAAGCTGCCCGAAAAACTTGAAGAGGGTCAGCAGATCCGCCTCAAGGGCCAGGGCGCGGCGTCGCCTTTTGGCGAAGCTGGCGACGCGCTGGTCACCGTGCGCTTTGAAAAGAGCAAACAGTTCCGCCGCGACGGCAAGGACATCCGCGTCGACGTGCCCATCGCGCTTTACGAGGCCGTGCTGGGCACCAAGATCCGCGTTCCGACGCTCGATGGATCCGTCGAACTCAATCTGCCGCCGGGCGTTGATACCGCCAAGGCGCTCCGCCTGAAGGGCAAGGGGCTGCACGGCGATGGCGACCTGTTCGTCAACCTGCGGGTGGTGCTGCCGCCAGGTGGCGATCCGGACCTTGAAGCGCTGATGCGCTTCATGCGCGAGAGCAAGCCGTACAAGGTGCGGGACTAGGGTGGCGCCCTCATGGTGAGGTGGGAGCGGAGCGACCCTCGAACCACGAGGGCGTGGCACTATCCTCTTGGTGCCGCCGCCCGTTCCAGCCGATCATTGATCGCCTCACCCAGCCCGTCCAACGGGATCGGCGCCACGGCAATCGCCCTGATCCCCGTTTCATCGAGCTGATTGAGCATGGCGAACAGATTGCGCGCGGCTTCGTGCAGATCGCCCGAGGGCGACAGGTTTATTGTTCCGCTGACTTTGCCAAATCCGAGCATCGCCTCGCCCGGATTGGCCGCGTCGGCGTTCAACCGGATCAGTGCGTTCGGCGCGTAATGGCTGAGCAGCATGCCCGGAGCGGTGATCGCGGCATCCTTGGCAGGGTCGAGAACCTGTTGCCCAACCAAAGCCTCGATTTCCTCGCGCGATAGAGCGCCGGCGCGCAATTGCGTCAGCGTATCGCCCGCGACGCTGATGATTGTCGACTCCACACCAGCGCTGCACGGCCCACCATCGAGTACCGGCACACGGCCAGCAAATCCCAGCCGCACCTGACTGGCGCTGGTGGGCGAGAGCCGCCCCGATGGATTGGCCGAGGGCGCGGCCAGCGGTTTACCAACCACAGCGATCAACTCCAGCGCCAGCGGGTGCGCGGGGACACGGAGGGCCACACTGGAAAGGCCTGCCGTGGTTATATCCGACAGTGCCACCCCTGTCCGTTTCGGCAGGACCAGCGTCAGCGGCCCGGGCCAGAATGCCTTGGCCAGCGTCCGCGCCAGCGGCGAAAATTCTGCCAGCGTTTCGGCCATCGCCAGATCGGAGCAATGGATGATCAGCGGATTGAAGCGCGGACGGCCTTTGGCTTCATAGATCGACAGCACCGCGTCGCTGTCGGTCGCATCGGCGCCGAGCCCATAGACCGTCTCCGTCGGAAAGGCGCACAATTGGCCGGCGCGCAGCAAGGCTGCGGCGTCTTCCACTGTTTTCGGATCGATTGCCGATGCTGGCGCGTTCAAACTCATGCGCGCTGTTTGACAACAGCCCAGCGGCGCGTCAAGACGATGATGCGTCCTTTGAGGTGAGCAGCGGTGACCACCCTTCTGATCAGCCAGCCGAACTTCGCCGACCATCAGACGCCCACCGGCCATCCGGAGCGCGCCGATCGCATCCGTGCGGTTGAAGATGCGCTGAACAAATCCCGCTTCGATGGCCTGCTGCGCCGCCCTGCTCCAGCGGGCGATCTGACGCTGGCGGAACTGGTGCATGGCACGGGCTACATGAAAAAGCTGGCCGATGCACGGCCCGCCGAAGGTATTGGCCAGATCGAAGCCGATACCTTCATTTCGGCGCGTTCGCTCAATGCCGCGGCGACCGGACTTGGGGGCGCGCTGGCGGCGCTCGACGCGGTGCTTTTGGGCGAAGCCGACAATGCCTTCTGCGCCATCCGCCCACCCGGACACCACGCCGAAATCGACACGCCGATGGGCTTTTGCCTGATCAATACCGTTGCCATCGTGGCCCGCGAAGCGCAGCGCAAGTATGGCGCCGAACGGGTGGCGATCATCGATTTCGATGTGCACCACGGCAATGGCACGCAGGATATCTTCAAGGCCGACCCGAGCGTGTTTTACGCCTCCAGCCATCAGATGCCGCTGTATCCCGGCACCGGCAAGGCCGACGAAACCGGCGTCGGCAATATCGCCAATACCCCGCTCGATCCCGATACCGATGGCGTCGATATGCGCTCGGCCTATACCAGCCGCATCCTGCCGGCGCTGGTGGATTTCTCGCCCGACCTGATCCTGATTTCCGCCGGGTTCGATGCGCATGAACGCGATCCGCTGGCGCAATTGCGCTGGGTGGGCAGCGATTATGCCTGGCTCACGGGGAAGTTGATGGATATCGCCGAGCGCCAATGCGGCAACCGCATTGTTTCGCTGCTCGAAGGTGGCTATGACCTCAAGGGCCTCGCCAACGGTGCCGCCAGCCATGTCGCCATGCTGATGGATGGCGCGCTTGGCAAACTGGACGATTGAAGGAGCCGACAATGGCGGACGCCACCAACGACGATGTCAAAACCCTGAGCTTTGAAGCGGCCCTCGCTCAGCTCGAAGAAATCGTCGGCAAGCTGGAAAGCGGCAAGGCGCCGCTGGCCGAGTCGATTGCCATCTATGAGCGCGGCGAAGCCCTCAAGTCGCACTGCGAAACACTGCTGAAAACCGCCGAAGCGCGCATCGAAAAGATCACCCTGTCGCGCGACGGCAAGGCCATCGGCACCGAGCCGCTCGACGCCTGATGTCCCCCAAGGCCCTCCGAAACTTCCGTATCGTCCTCTGGGCGCTGGTTGCCGTCGTCGCCATCGGCGCGACGGCGCTGTATGTGTTCAAGCCCCCAGCCCGTCCGCTGGGCGTTTCGGGTCAGACCTTCGAACTGGCGACAACCACCGGTGGTGCGTTCACGCAGAAAGATCTAGTGGGCAAGCCGAGCTTGGTGTTTTTCGGTTATACTTTCTGCCCCGATGTGTGCCCGACGACGCTGGCCGAAACCACTGCCTGGCGGCAGCAGCTTGGCCTCAATGCCGATGATCTGCGCATAATCTTTGCCACCGTCGATCCGGATCGCGACACGCTGCCGATCGTCAAATCCTATATCGAAGGGTTTGATCCCTCCATTATCGGGCTGGTCGGCAATCAAGCGCAGACGGATGCGGCCAAGGCAGCGTTTGGCGTGTTTTCGGAAAAGAAGGGGGAGCCGGGCGATCCGTATTATCTGGTCGATCACACCGCGCTGATTTTCCTGATAGCGGCTGACGGAACCTTCCAGGGCACCATTGCCTATGACGAAAACAGCGATACTGCGCTCAAGAAGATCAAGCGGCTGGTGCAGGGATGAACGAGCGTATCCGCCTCGATCTGGCCCTCGAACAGCGCGGCCTGCTCCCCAGCCGGGCACGGGCTCGCGACGCCATCCTGCGTGGTACGGTGACCATCAATGGCGTCGTTGCGCATAAGCAGAACCAGATGGTCGGCCACAGCGATGTGGTGGCGCTGGATGATCCAGCGGCACGCTATGTGTCGCGGGCTGCGCTGAAGCTGGTTGCCGGACTCGATGCGGGTGAGATTGATGCGACCGGCAAGATCTGCCTCGACATCGGCGCCTCCACCGGCGGGTTTACCCAGGTGTTGATGGAACGCGGCGCCGCAAAGATCTACGCCGTCGATGTCGGCCACGACCAGTTGCACGAGCGGCTCAAGGGCAGCAATCGCGTCGTCAGCCTCGAAGGCCTCAATGCCAAGGATTTAGGCGACGCCCACGTCCTTGAGCCGATCGATATTGTCGTTTCCGACGTCAGCTTCGTCTCGGTCACCAAAATCCTCGCCGCGCCGCTGGCCCTGTGCAAGCCAGGCGCCGATGCGGTGATCCTGTTCAAGCCGCAGTTCGAAGTGGGTCGCCGCAATGTCGGCAAGGGCGGCATCGTCACCGACGAGGCGGCGATCGAAACCGCTCTGGCCGAAATGGTGACGTTCATGGCCGAACACGGCTTTGCCCACCGCCTGTCGATCGCGTCGCCGATCGCCGGTGGTGATGGCAATGTCGAGACGGTCGCGGTGTTTCGGAAAGACCCACAGTCGCAGTAGCCTCATGGTGAGGTTCTTTGCGACGCAAAGCCTCGAACCACGAGGTTTACTTTGAAATCCTATATCTCTTCGTGGTGAAACCCCACCGCGCCATCGCGCCCGGTCTGGCCACGGTGGCGGATCATGTGATCGGCCAGCACACAGGCCATCATCGCTTCACCGACAGGCACCGCGCGAATGCCCACGCAGGGGTCATGGCGGCCCTTGGTGATGATATCGGTATCGACATTCTCTGTCGTCACGGTCTGGCGCGGCGACAGGATCGATGAGGTCGGCTTGACGGCAAAGCGCACGACCACCGGATCGCCGTTGGAAATGCCGCCGAGGATGCCGCCCGCCTGATTGGACAGAAAATACGGCTTGGATTGTCCTGCCCGCATCTGGTCGGCGTTTTCGATGCCGGTGAGGCTGGCGGCGTCAAATCCAGCGCCGATTTCGACGCCTTTGACGGCATTGATCGACATCATCGCCGAGGCGAGGTCGGAACTGAGCTTGCCATAGATCGGTGCGCCCCAACCGGGCGGCACGTTTTCGGCGACGACTTCGATCACTGCGCCAACCGAATTGCCGGACTTGCGAATATCGTCGAGATAATCGGCCCACAGCGCTGCCGCTTTGGGATCGGCGCAGAAGAACGGGTTCTGGTCGACCTGGTCCCAGTCGAAATTGTCATAATCGATCTTGTGCGGCCCAACCTGCACCAGGCTGGCGCGGATTTTGACGTCGCCAACCACCAGTCGCGCAATGGCCCCCGCCGCAACGCGCGCCGCCGTTTCGCGGGCCGAGGTCCGGCCGCCACCGCGATAATCGCGGATGCCATACTTCTGGTCATAGGTGTAATCGGCATGACCCGGACGGTATTTGTCGCGGATTTCGGCATAGTCCTTGGAGCGCTGGTCAGTGTTTTCGATCAGCAGCGAAATCGGGGTGCCGGTGGTGCGTGGACCATCGGTGCGCTCGTCCTCGAACACACCGGACAGAATTTTGACCGCATCGTCCTCGCGGCGCTGGGTGGTGAACCTGGACTGCCCGGGCTTGCGCCGATCCAGATCGCGCTGGATGATGTCAGGCGTCAGCGTCAGGCCCGGTGGGCATCCGTCAACCACCACGCCCAAAGCCGGTCCGTGGCTTTCACCCCAGGTGGTGAAGCGGAACATCTGGCCGAAGGTGTTGAAGGACATGGAGCAGCCTTTCGCAGGATGAACGCTTTCTAGGCAGCGACGTCCCGCAGGTCAATCAGGCGATGTCGCCCCAGGTATTGGTCGCCGCATGCAGCGTCATCGTGCCCTTCGCGAAATGAGCGATGACGCCCTGCGGTGGTGGCCAGTTGACGACAGTGCCGTGATCGGCGCCTTCGACCAGATGGCGCAGCACTCGCAGCACGCCGCCATGCGCGACGACCACCGCATGCTGGGTCAACACCTTGGCAAAATCCACCAGGCGCTTGGCCACATCGTCGTAATTTTCGCCGCGCTCGGGTCGGAAATGCCAGTAGCTGGCTTCGCGCTCACCTGGAGCGATTGCCATTTCACGGTTGATCTCGGCATGCAGCCGACCTTCAAGTGTTCCGAAGGAGATCTCGATCAGGCGCTGATCGACGATGACGTCAGGCAGCCTGACATCAAACGCAGCCCGCATCCGGTCCATGGTTTCCACAGCACGACCAAGCGGGGAAACAAACCAGTTCAGCGATGCCGGATCGACGCCGTCGTCGGCCAGCATCTGCCGGAGCAGTATGCCATTGGCGTCCGCCTGCTTCTGGCCGACAGCATTGAGCGGAATATCCATGCTCCCCTGATAGCGCTGCTCGCGATTCCAGGCGGTTTCACCATGCCGGGCGAAGTAGAAATCAGGCCAGTTCGGGGCGGTCATCTGCGTTATCTCGGGCGCTGCACCGCGCCCGTCCTACACGGCAAGTTTGACAAGCGGGCGACTATTCGTCCGCTTCAGGCTCGACATATCGGTGCCCTGCGCGTGCCTGCCAGCAAGCGGTGGCCGAGCTGAGTTTTTCACCGTGGGCTTAACCGTTTGTGGCACAGCGGTGCATACCCGGCAAGGTTTCGCTTCCCGCAATCGAGCCGCACAATTATGCTTCGAGTATGTCCTTGTCCGCCTCCCAGATCATCATCGCGCTCAGCGCTATTGTCGGCTCCGCTCACGTGGTGGTCGACCCAGCCGCCATGGGCAATTATCTCAAGGAACCACGGAAGCGGTTTCACACCCCGGCAGTAGCCGTGGTGCTGCCGGGCAGTGTCGAGGAAGTGCAGGCCATTGCCCGCTTTGCCAATGAGAACGGCGTGGGGCTGATCCCGCAGGGTGGCAATACCGGTCTGGTCGGGGCGCAAGTGCCCTTGCGGGGCGATGAGGTGATCATCAGCCTGTCGCGCCTCAATCAGGTGCGCTCAATCGACGTCGCTGCCGGCACCATGATTGCCGAAGCTGGCGTGATCCTCGAAGAGGCGCACAAGGCCGCCGAGGCCGAGGGCGTGATGTTCCCGCTGTGGATCGCCTCGCAGGGTTCGGCGCGGATTGGCGGCGTGCTGTCGTCCAATGCAGGCGGTGTCAACGTGCTGGCCTTCGGCAATGCGCGCGAGCTGTGCATGGGGGTCGAGGCGGTGCTGGCCGACGGGCGGCTCTATCGTGGGCTCAATTCGCTCAAGAAGGACAATACCGGCTACGACCTCAAGGACCTGCTCGTCGGCGCCGAAGGCACGCTGGGCATCATCACCGCGGCGACGTTGAAGATTTTTCCGCAGCCGGAGGAATTCGAAACCGCGCTGGTCAACGTGCCCTCGCCGGCAGTGGCGCTGACGCTGTTCCAGCAACTGCGCGAACGTGCCGGCTCGCGCCTCAACGCCTTCGAGTTGATCCCCTGGATCGGCCTCGATTTCCAACTGCGCCACGGCATGATCGACCGCGACCCCACCGCCGGGCCATCGCCCTGGTATGCGCTGATCGAGATTTCGCGGATGAAGGGCGGCCTTGCCGGGGCGCTGCAGAATGCGCTGGAAGCCGCCTTTGAAAGCGGGCTGGTCAGCAACGCGGTGATGGCCGAATCGTTGGCCGATCGCACTCGCATGTGGGCGTTCCGCGAGCAGATGAGCGAATGCCAGTCGCGCGAAGGTGCATCGATCAAGCACGACGTATCGGTGCCGATTGCCGCCGTGCCGCAACTGATCGCCGAAGGCATCCCGGCCGCCGAAAAGATCGTGCCCGGCATTCGCGCCGTTCCGTTCGGA
The DNA here is from genome assembly GCF_039927955.1 of Devosia sp. Taxonomy (GTDB): domain Bacteria; phylum Pseudomonadota; class Alphaproteobacteria; order Rhizobiales; family Devosiaceae; genus Devosia. The sequence goes on from NZ_JBDSUA010000014.1 coordinate 19,447, forward strand.
CACATGGGCGACGGCAATATCCACTTCAATTTCAGCCAGCCAATCGGCGCCGATGGCAAGGCGTTCATGGCGATGGATGATGCCGTGCATGCTGCGATTTACGAGATTGTGCTGCGCCTCGCCGGGTCAGTTTCCGCCGAACACGGTATCGGCCAGCTCAAGCGCGAATTGCTCAACCAGGTCAAAGACCCGGTAGCGCTAGAGATGATGCGATCGATTAAGCGGGCGATCGATCCCAAGGGGATTTTGAACCCGGGGAAGATGCTGGGATAGCGCCCGCTATTTTTTCCACGGTGCCATTGGCGAGGCCGGTTTCCTCAAAGTGCCGTCTTGTCACCCACGGCTGGCAGGGCCATTTCGGGTTCAACACCGAAATTTCAGGACAGACCATGCTGCTCGACATTGCTTTTCTCGATGACGCGACGCGTCCGCCACCGCCCAAGCTCGAAGGCTTGACCGAAGCACAGAAGATGCCCGGCCAGCACTTGCGGATGATTCACGACCATCTGCGCCACAATATGGAAACGCTGGGCAAGCTGATCGAGCGCGCCTCAGCCGGCTCAGTCAGCGTCGAACAGGTCGAAGCCGAAACCGGCAGTCTCGCAATAGTCAGCAACTATCGCCGCTTCGGTAACCTCTGCGGTCAGCACTGCCAGATCGTCAACACGCACCACTCCATCGAAGACGATGCGATCTTCCCGGCGCTGGCGCAGCAAGGCGACATCTTTGCCAGGATCGCCGAGCGCCTGCAGGCCGAGCATGTCATCGTCCACGAACTGCTGGTTGGGCTGGTCGATGCGCTCAACGTGCTGGCGCGCGAACCCGGTGCCGACAATTTCGAAGCCGCCAAGGACATCTATCACGCGCTGGAGCGCGTGTTGCTGTCCCACCTCGGCTATGAAGAAGATGCCATGGGCGATGCACTGGGCTATTTCGAGATCGGGGTCTAGAGTCTCAGAACAGGTCCAACTGCCCACCGGCCGAGGCCTTTTTCTTCACCGGCTCAGGCTTCTGCACCGTCACTGGCTCAATCAGCCCCGAATCGTCGACCCGCGCCGAATTGACCCGCGTCGACACCGGATGAAAATTCACTTCGCCCGGCCCCAGCGGCCGCGCCAGCTTGTAGGCTTCGGCGGCGCGGACGTTGAGCACGTCAAGCCATTGGTCGATCGCCTCGCCCTTGAGGATGGCCGGCATCCGGTCGTGGATCACTGATAGTTCCGGATTGGCCGGCACGGTGATGGTGGCGACGGTATCGACCTCCTCGCCTTCGGGCCCCGACCAGATCGAATAGAGCCCGGCCAGCGCCATCGGCTCGCCGTTCTTGAGAGTGATGTAATAGGGCTGTTTCACCTTATCCGGCCCGGTGTGCCACTCATAGTAGCCCGAGGCCGGAATAATGCAGCGGCCGTGCTCGAGCGTGTCGCGGAAGGCGGGTTTTTCCGCCATGGTCTCGACGCGGGCATTGACCAGCAGCGGAAATTCGCGCGGGTCCTTGACCCAGCGCGGCACCAGGCCCCAGCGGGCAAAATGGCCGAGGCGCCGTCCCGATTCCTCCCAGATCACCGGGATCGGCTGCGTCGGCGCCACATTATAGCGCGGCACCAGATCTACGGCATTGAGCAGCTTGAACAGCTCGGTCATCATTTCGGGTGGCAGGGTCACAGCGTAACGTCCGCACATGTTTGCCTCCTGCCTGGTGCGATTACAGGTAGTGTTAGCCCCTGAGAATCACAATGGAACGCTGATGTCCCCTATAGCAAATGCCGCCAGCGTCGCATTGATCCATAGCGGCAAGGTGCTGCTGATCCAGCGCGCCTTTGCGCCCTACCAGCACTTATGGACCCTGCCCGGCGGTCGCATCGAGCCCGGTGAAACCATCGAGCAATGTGCCGAGCGCGAGATCAAGGAAGAGCTGGGGCTGGCGGTGTATTCCCTCAAGCCGGTGCTGACCCAGTCCCTCGGGCAGGACAAGAAGTTCCAGCTTGCGGTGTTTGCCAGCATGGCGTTCGAAGGCGAGATCGTGCCGTCAGAGGAGATCAAGGCGCATCAATGGATTGCGCCCAATGTGATTGGCGCGTTGCGCACCACCTCGCGTCTCGATGTGGTGCTCGAAAGGGCATTCGCGCTCTTTGAGCGAAACTGATAAACAGCAGAAGGGCTAGTTTGCCGGATATGAAATTGCGCATTTTCCAGAACCTGTTGCTGCCGCTGGCATTGTGCGTTGCCCTTGCCACCCCGGCCTGGGCCATCGATCCGCTGTATCAAAAGCAGATGGAACGGCTGTCGGAGATCATGGGGAGCCTGTATTTCCTGCAACCGCTGTGCGAAACCAAAACCACCGACTGGCGCGTGCAGATGAATGATCTGATCACGCTGGACCAGCCGGACGAAGATCGCCGGCAACGGCTGATCGGCGCGTTTAACGGCGGTTATGCGGCGTTTTCGCGGTTTCATCGCACCTGTACCCCCAGCGCGCTCGAGGCGCTGACGCGGCTGTTGGCCGAGGCCGAGCAGACCGCGCGCGAAATTCATGCGCGCTTTGCCGAATAGGCCAGCGCGGCAGATTTCCCACAGCTGTTTACAATCACCGCCCGAACGTTAACCTTTGAGTGACTTCTTCCGCGCCGAGCGCTAAATCGCATGCTACCCAGCTTTCATGAGCGTCATTAAACCCATGTTCTCCTCCACCGCCGCCCTCGGCACTATGGAACGCGACCAGAGCGAGCGTCAGCTCGCGCTTGAGTATCTGGCCGAGGCCTGGAACACCGCCGAGGATGAAGGAATCGACAGCCAGGCATTGGCGCATGCGTCGCTGTTTGCGGCGCTGGCCACGTTCGTCAAAGCGCATGGGGACGAAGCCACCGCGGCGCTGATGGAACTGATGCCCGACCGCATCCGCGCCGGCGAATATAATCTGGATCGCGTGCTGCAGTAATCAGGCAGCAGGCAGCGCTTCAAGGAACCGCATCGGCTGGCCGGTCGATGGCGTCACCAGTTCTCCCTGCCACATCACCATATTGCCGCGCACAATGGTGCCCACTGGCCAGCCGGTTACTGTCACCCCGTCATAAGGCGTCCAGCCGGCGCGCGACTTCACCCACTCATTGGTGATGGTCTCGCGGCGCTTGAGATCTACAATGGTGAAATCGGCATCGTAGCCGACGGCGATGCGGCCCTTATTGGCGATGCCGAACAGCCGGTTGGGGCCATGGCTCGACATATCCACGAACCGCGCCAGGCTGAGTTTTCCGGCATTGACGTGGTCGAGCATGGTCGGCACCAGCGTCTGCACGCCGGTCATGCCGGAATGGCTGGCCGGATAGGCGTGGTCCTTTTCCTCGCGCGTGTGAGGCGCGTGATCGGACCCCAGAATATCAGCGACGCCATTGCTGACACCGGCCCAGATCATCTCGCGATGCGCGGCATTGCGGATCGGCGGGTTCATCTGCGCATAGGTGCCCAGCCGCGCATAGGCGGTTTCGTCCAGGGTCAGATGATGCGGCGTTACCTCAACGCTGGCAACGTCCTTGTGGTCGGCCAGGTACAGCATTTCCTCGCCGGTCGAGATGTGGAGCACGTGGATGCGCTTGCCGGTCTTGCGCGCCAGGCCAACCAGCCGCTTGGTCGAACGCAAAGCCGCTTCCGGGTCGCGCCACACCGGATGCGACGACGGATCACCAGGTACGCGCAGGTGCTTGCGCTCTTCGAGCCGATATTCGTCCTCGGAATGGAACGCGGCCCGGCGCGAAATGGCGCGCAGGATGTTTTCGACTCCGTCGTCATCGGCTACCAGCAGCGAGCCGGTGGACGATCCCATGAACACCTTGACCCCAGCGCAGCCCGGCAGCTTTTCCAGCGCCGCCAGTTCGCCGACATTCTCATGCGTTCCGCCGACATAAAAGGCGAAATCGCAATGCATGCGACGGGTGGCACGGGCGATCTTGTCGTCGAAGGTGGCGCGGCTGGTGGTCAGCGGATTGGTATTGGGCATCTCGAACACGCCGGTAACGCCGCCCATCACCGCCGAGAGCGACCCCGATTCGAGGTCTTCCTTGTGGGTCAGGCCGGGTTCGCGGAAATGCACTTGCGTATCGATGACGCCGGGCAGGATATGCAGGCCGATGCAATCGACGGTCTGATCGGCAGTGTGTTCGGCAAGCGCGCCGATGGCGACGATCCGCCCATTGCGGACGCCGATATTGCTCAGACCCTCGCCATCATGATTGACCAGCGTGCCGTTCTTGAAAATCACGTCGTAGTGCGCCATGTCTTTGGTCCCGCCGCCAGTGCCTAAGGCGGTTTTACGGATGGTGGGCCTGAGGGGCAAGCGAACATGACCATATCTTTGCGTGCCAACCGCGCCGTATTCCGATTTTCGGGGCCGGATGCACACAAGCTGCTCAATGATGTGGTGACCGGTCCGGTCCCCACCGAAGGCGAGATGGCAGCCTGGTGGGCGCTGCTTTCACCGCAAGGCAAAATCCTGGCAGATGGCCTGGTTGGCTGGACGCCCGAAGGGCTGTGGATCGACGTTCATGATTCAGTGGCCGACGATTTTTTCAAGCGCATGCGCTTGTATCGACTTCGCGCCAGCGTCGTGATCGACGATTTGCGGGCGACCCATCGCGTGGGCTGGGCCATAGATGCCGAGCCGCCTGCCGGCACTGTCCATGGCGACCGCTATGGTCCTGTCGATATCGGTTATCGGGTCATCGATACTGTCGAAGCCAGCGCGGCCTGGGTTCAGAATGACGACGACTATGCCCGCATCCGTATCGAGGCAGGTTTTGCCATACTGGGGGAAGACTTCGCGCCGGACACGACGTTTGCCCATGACATCGGCATGGACCTGCTTGACGGCATCGACTTCGAAAAGGGCTGCTATGTCGGCCAGGAAGTGGTCAGCCGGATGAAACACCGCGGTACTGCCCGCCGCCGTCCAGTCATCGTACACGGCGTCAATGCTGCGGCAGGAAGCGCAGTGCTTGCTGACGGGCGCGACAGCGGCAGCATAGGGCGCGTGGTTGACGATATCGCTATCGCCATCATCCGGCTCGATCGCTTCGGGCCTGGCATAGCTGCAACCGTTGGTGACCAGAAGGTGGAGTTCGAGCGTCCAGTCTGGGCATCTTACCTGTTGGGCGAATCCAGCGCCGAAGAAGCATGATCGCGATCGTTTGAAGAATCGCTGCCCGGCATCTAGGCTTTTCAACAGGCTTGAAATGGGGGCACATCATGGCACGCGGAAAAGACCGCGCCTGGCAACGCATGTTGTCCGGCAGGCGGCTCGATATTCTCGATCCTTCCCCGCTTGATGTCGAGTTGAGCGACATTGCCCATGGGCTGGCGCGCGTGGCACGCTGGAACGGCCAGACGCAGGGCGATTATCCGTTCTCGGTGGCGCAGCATTCGGTGCTGGTGCTCGATCTGTTCAACGAACACAATCCCGACGCGACCCCGGCGCAGTTGCTGCATGCCCTGCTCCATGATGCCCCCGAATACGTGATGGGCGACATTATCTCGCCGTTCAAGGCGGCGATGGGCGGCAATTACAAGGACGTCGAGAACCGCCTGCTCGGGGCGATCCATCTGCGCTTTTCGCTGTCAGCCATGCCGCCGGCAACCCTGGTCAAGCAAATCAAGAAAGCCGATCGGGAAGCGGCGTATTTTGAAGCAGTTCACCTCGCCGGGTTCGCAGCGGAAGAAGCGCGCAAGTTTTTCGGCGAGCCCAGCCTGCCTGAATTTGATCTGGAAGAGTTCAACCGCCTGATCCGGCCCTGGCCGACGCGCGAGGCGCATGATCGCTTCGTTGCGGCCTTCGAAGAACTGAGCGCACTGCTGTAAAGCCGGGGTTTTCAGGCAATTACACTGTCACAATCCGATCGCGCTGAACTGTACGGCCCAGCCCGAATGCTTTGGGCCTGTGCAGATTAACGCTAATCTACAATGCGCTTTGCCTGGCTACCCCGGATGGTTGATAAAGCCTTAACGCTTGATCGATAACCGCTTCATTCCGGGACACAGTCATGAGCAAGACCATCCGACGCCTGCTGCTTGGGGTGAATTTCGCCGTCGCCTGTGGCGTCGGTTTTCTGGTGCTGGCGGCGGCTAACATCATTCCGGTTTTCGCCGATGAGCCGGGTCCACAGGGGTTTGACGCATCAAAGCTGCTGCACCTTGGCAGCCAGGATTTCACGATCGATAGTACCGTCTCGACGGCGCCGCTCGGCATTGCCCGGATCAAGAAGGTCGAGCGCGGCCATGTCAGCTATGTGGACTTGATCACCACCTCCACTGGCACCTATTCCACCGACGTTTTGACCTCGTCGAACGTCAGCTATCCGGGCGTAGAAAATAAGCACGATACCCAGGCGGGTATGCTGTCGTTCTGGGGTCCGACTGGCTGGATGCTGCTCGCGCATGATGCAGCGTCTTCGACGATCTATCTCAAGACCAGCACCGGCCGTGTCATCAGCAATGGCGATGTTAGCTGCATCATTGGCAAATATTCGACCGTCTGCTGATTTAGCCGAACAGCCAGCCGCGCTTGAAGCGATAGAATACGTGCATGCCGATCTGGGTGATCTTGTGCATGCGAGGCGCCCAATCGGGGCTGACGTAAGTGGCGTGATAGTGCGTCGCATCTTCCACTTCAGTCAGGTACAATTCGCCGTCGGTGACTTTGACGGCGATGTCCTGCGCCTGCTTCCAGGCAGTGCGGTCGGTCACGACCTCTGGAATGCCATCGCAGGCGAAGGAGAACTGGCAGGCGTTGCGCTGTGACTGGTTCTGGAACACCACGCCGCAAATTGTGCTGGGATAGAGCCGGTGCTTGGTGCGGTTCATCACCACCTGCGCCACCGCCACCTGACCACGATAGCTTTCGCCGCGCGCTTCAAAATAGATCGCCGTCGCTAGGCACCACAATTCCTTGTCGGACACCACCACGGCGTTGCCGGTGGCATAGTCGCCGGTGACCGGCGCGATGGCGCGGGCATAAGCAAGCTGTTCGGAGGGCCGCATCGGCGTTGGGGCGTTGCCTTGCGGCGCCAGCGCGTCGATGGCGTTGAGGGCACCGATCGCGCTCGGATCGATCGCCGCGACGGACATGCGGGGGCCCTCGCCTTCGGGATTGGGCAGCTTGCCACTATCAGCGACGTGCGACTGACCCGGCAGCGTTGGATCGGATGGGCCGGAGCGCAGGGATGCCAGTTGCAGGCGCGCAGCCTCAAAGCCCTGCGAAAAGCTGGCGACGTCGATCTGCGGCTTGTAGCGGTCGGTCTTTTCGGCCCGGTTGGGACCGGAGAAGCTGCCGGTTTCAAACAGATTGCCAACGGAGCCGGTAATGATGGCGTCGGTGCCGGAATAATGGATACTGGCCTGATCGGGTGGCGGGACCACAAGCCCCAGTTCGCCCAATGGGCCGGACGACGGGCCAACTGCCGCGCCGGTGAGGCTGGCATAGCCCAGGGCAACGAACAGTCCCAGTGCCAGTGTCCTGGCGACAGGATGGTGCCGACGAGCCGCTCTGGCGGCGTGCTGGTGCACGACCGACCGGTGTAGAAGGGCCATAAACGCTACTCAACTCAACGCAACAAAACTAATCGTCGGCAAAAATGACGCTAGAAAGCCGACACTGTGATGATGCGCTATTAGGGTTAGCAGCGCGTAAACGCGGATGGCGAAACGCTGGAATGGCCGGATTGCGGGCCTTTAGTTACATCAGGCCGAAAATGCAGGGTTAACTGCCAAAACCAAGGGGCAGGCCGTTTTGCTGGGATTCTGTCTCGATATTGCAGTCGACACCCTCCCCCTTATGGGGAGGGAGCAAGGGTGGGGGTGGGTGAGCCACCATATCGTGCCTCTCATCACCCCTCCCAGCCTCCCCATCGAGGGGAGGTGCCGGGCTTGTGGGTGGCCTAGATCGTCACCATCCAATGCCACCGCCCTATTCTAAATCCGGCACTTCGCCATAGCGAACCAGTTCGACCGGATCGCCAAACTCGCCCAGATCCGGATCGGCGGTACGCGACCAGGCGATGACCCCGGCATGCTTGCTCGACAGATCGCGGGCGAAGCGCTTGGCGCGGTCTTCAGTTTCGAACTGCATCGGGTCTATGGCTGGACCAAGCACACCATCCTCGCCGGCATCGAAGGCCAGCACGACGATCAATTTTGGATTGGGTGTGTTCATCGCCCTACTCGCAGGCTGACCGAATGGGAGCGACCTGCGCCGCCGCGCCATCGACGCGAAACCGCACCGAGAGCGAGCGGTAGCTAAACGGCGTGGTGCGGACCGACAGATTGGTGGCGCCTTGCAGCGTATCCAGAAACGCGCCGACAGCACCATTGCCATTGATCAGCATGGAGAGATTGTCCGGCGACACCGGCAGCGTCGTGGTGCGCGCCGGTTGCACATCGGGCTGCAAGGTTATCCCTGAATCCTTGCCGGTTGCCGATAGCGTATGGCCGGCAAAAGCAAAGGCGACGCTGAGTTTGCCCGCAGCACAATTCACCGTCATGGTCGCCGGCGCCCGTCCGCTGGGGTAAGCCGAAATATCCTGTTCGGAGCTGAATACCACCGCCATTGTACCGGCAACGGGATCGACTGGGCGGAACAGTCCATCGTAGCAGGTCAGCCGCTCGGTATCGTTGGCCATGGACGCACAAAGCGCCGGCCCCTCCTGGGCGATCGCGGTTGAGGGCGCAAGCAACAGCAGCGGCAAAAACGCCAGAGCCGACAAGGTTTTCACAGTGGCGAAAGTCTCCATCCCTGCGCCCCTTTGCAGGCGCTTGCCCCTATATAGGGCTTCTTGCGCCACAGTTTAAGCCGCGGATTGGGCCAATGTCAGCCGTGCTACCGGCACGCGATAGGGCGAGCAACTGACGTAGTCGACGCCCAGCCCAGCAAAGAACTTGAGCGAAGCCGGATCGCCGGCATGCTCGCCACAGATGCCGATCTTGAGCGTCGGGTTCTTGGCGCGTCCACGCTTGATCGCCTCGCCGATCAATTCGCCCACGCCCTTTTCGTCGATGGTGACGAAGGGGTCGTTTTCATAAATGCCCTTGCGCTGATAGGCAGCGAGAAACGTCGGCGCATCGTCGCGGGAAATGCCGAACGTGGTCTGGGTCAGATCGTTGGTGCCAAACGAGAAGAAATCCACCATCTGGGCAATATCGCCAGCACGCAGGCAGGCGCGCGGCAGTTCGATCATGGTGCCAAAGGAAATCTTGATCCGCTCCGACCGCGCCAGCCCCGAATGGGCAACAATGGCATTGACCTTGTCGCGCACGAATCGAACTTCGGTCGCCGTCGACACGAACGGCACCATGATCTCTACAATCACCGGTTCCGATTGGGTTTCAGCGGCGGCGCGGGCACCGGCCATCGCTGCCTGCATCTGCATCTGCAAGATTTCAGGATAGGTGATGGCGAGCCGCACGCCGCGATGGCCCAGCATCGGGTTGACCTCGGCAATGCGATCGAGCCGCAGCCGCAAAGCCCGGACGGCCAGGCCCAACGAGGCGGCCGTATCGTCGATATCCTCGTCGGTGCGCGGCAGGAATTCATGCAATGGCGGATCGAACAGGCGCACATTCACCGGCAGGCCCTTCATGGTCGAAAACAGCGCCGAATAGTCCCCGGTCTGGAAGTCCACCAGCCCGTTGACGGCGCGCATCCGATCATCTTCATCTTCCGACAGGATCATGCGCCGCAGCGCCACCATGCGCTCGGGTGAGAAAAACATGTGCTCGGAACGGGCCAGGCCAATCCCCTGGGCCCCAAAGCTCAGGGCGGTCTTGGCCGATTCCACGGTTTCGGCGTTGGCGCGCACGGCAATGGTGCGGCTGGCATCGGACCAGCCGAGCAGCGTGCCGATGGCGCCACCGATATGGGGCTGCGCCAATGGCAGGGTCCCCACATAGACGCTGCCGTCCGTACCATCGATGGTCAACCGGTCCCCGGCGCGGAATTCGCGGTCGCCGATACGGCACGACATGTCGGCCACATCCACCGACAGCGTGCGTACGCCGGCGACGCAGGGCTTGCCGGTAATGCGGGCGATCACGCCGGCATGGCTCGACATGCCGCCGCGCGCTGTCAAAATCCCGGTCGCGGCCTTCATGCCTTCGATGTCGGCGGGACCGGTTTCCGTCACCACCAGGATGCAATGCTTGCCGCGGGCATGGATGCGCGCGGCATCTTCGGGCGTGAACACCACGACGCCGCTGGCGGCGCCCGGCGAGACACCAAGACCAGTGGCGATCGGCTTCACCCCATCATTGGAGCGCAGCCGGGGATGCAGCAATTGCGCCATGCGCGCCGGATCGACCCGCGACACGGCGTTCTGCGCCGTCCACACCTTGCGCGATACCCGATCCACGGCAGCCTCAAGCTCGGCAGCTGCTGTCGCCTGGATCGGCCGTGCCGACAAAAACTGCACATTGCCGCGCTTGACCGCCACGAGGCACTCCATATGCCGCCCCGCCTTGGCATCGAGCAGGCTGACCAGCGCATTGACCGATTCGGGCAGTCGCGGCAGCGGCGCGCCATTGAGCGGGCCCGGTCCCAACGCGCCGGAGGTGGCATTGCGGGTGAGGAACTGCTCCAGATCGCCATCTGCGGTGGCCTGCACCAGCACTATCTGGCGCGCCCGGTCCTCCTCCGAGCGCGGCCCGGTCCAGGTGATGTTGGAAAAGCCATAGCTGTCGAAAGCGTTCTTGATCGCCCGGGCCAGCGGCCGCGCCGGATCGACCGAGTCCTCTTCGCTGCTGGGCGCGGCGATGCCGACCTTGGCCGGCATCAGCCCGCCATTGTGGGCGGCAGCGGAGGTACGCACCACCAGTTGCGGCGGCTTGCCATCGGCGCCGACCAGCTTGAACAGGCACGCAACCCAATGGGTGCGCAGGCGGCTGTCCTTTTTGGCGCGTTCCGCCTGCAGTCCATCCCAGGCGGTGCGGGTGATGGCGATGGTTGGAACGGTGGGAAACCCAGCCTCGCCAACGCGGTAAATCCAGCGCGATTTGCCAGTCAGCAGCTTGAGCTGGGCGGCGGACAGGTTTGCTTTCCCCGTGGCCGGGGCGATCGCAAACATTTCCTGGGCCAAGCTCACCGTTCAGTCCTTTAATTTCCAGCCAGGTCATAATGCCCATGCCAGGGTCCGGGAGCAACAAGACTTGACTTGGCGAGCCCTAGAAAGCATCTGAAGTGATATGGAAAAACGGCCACAACTTGACATCCTGCTGTGTGCGCCACGTGGATTTTGCGCGGGCGTCGACCGCGCCATCCAGATCGTGGAGCTGGCGCTGGAGAAATATGGCGCGCCGGTTTATGTGCGCCACGCCATTGTTCACAACAAATACGTGGTCGATGGCTTGCGCGACAAAGGCGCGGTTTTTGTCGAAGAACTCGATGAAATCCCCGATACCGGCGCCCCGGTGGTGTTTTCGGCCCATGGCGTGCCCAAAAGCGTGCCCGCCGATGCCAAAACCCGCAATATGTTCTTCCTCGACGCCACCTGCCCGCTCGTCTCCAAAGTGCATGTCGAGGCACAGCGCCATTTTGCCGAAGGCCACGAAATCGTTTTGATCGGTCACAAGGGTCACCCCGAAGTGATCGGCACCATGGGCCAATTGCCGCAGGGCGCGATTTCGCTGATCGAAACCGTCGCGGATGTGGCCACCTTCACCCCGCGCGATCCACAGACGCTGGCCTTCGTCACCCAGACCACCCTGTCGGTCGATGATACCCGCGAGATTGTCATGGCCCTGCAGGCGCGTTTTCCCGCCATCAACGGGCCGCACAAGGAAGACATCTGCTACGCCACCACCAACCGGCAGGAAGCCATCAAGGCGGTGGCGCCTGAGGTCGACGCGATGATCGTGGTCGGCTCGCCCAATTCCTCCAATTCGCTGCGCCTAGTGGAAGTGGCCGAACGCGCTGGCTGCAAAATCTCGATGCTGGTCGACCGCGCCTCCGAGATCGACTGGAGCCGGTTCGAAGGTATCCGCACACTTGGCGTCTCCGCTGGCGCCTCGGCGCCCGAGAAGCTGGTCGATGAGGTGATCGAAGCCTTCGCCCAGCGCTACGAGATCAAGGTCGAGGCCCGCGTCACCGCGCGCGAGAACATCGCCTTCAACATTCCGCGCGAACTGCGCACGATCGAAGCTGCGGTCGCACGGTGACTCTCGACCTGATCGAAACCGAGCGGCTGGTGCTGGGCGGCTGGCAGATGGACCAGGTCGATGACCTGCTGCGCCTGCATGGCAATCCGGATGTGTCGCGCTACCTCAAGGGCGACGGCTCGCCGTGGACCCGCGCAGAATGCGTCGCGCGGATCGCACTGTGGGTGGATAACTTCGCCAGCCAGCGCATGGGCAAGCTGCGGGTGCGGCGCAAGAGCGACGGCGTCCTGGTGGGCCGCGCCGGGTTTGGCCTACATGGCGAACGGGGCGAGCCGGAAATCGGCTATGCCATGTTCCCCCAATTTCACGGCAACGGCTATGCGACCGAGGCGGCAAGTGCGCTGCGCGACTGGATCTTTCGCGAAACGGACTGGATGTACTTCCTCGGCTTTGCCGATGTGCGCAATGCGCCGTCGCTGGCGGTGCTGACCAAGATCGGCATGGTGCGCACACATGTGGGCGCGGACCACGGGCAGCAGACGCAATTTCACATCATGCATAAAGGTCAACTAGCGGCATGAGTGACACGGTTATCATCCATACCGACGGGGCCTGTTCGGGCAATCCCGGCCCCGGCGGCTGGGGCGCCATCTTGCAGTATGGCGACAAGACGCGCGAGCTCAAGGGCGGCGAGCAGCTGACGACCAATAACAAGATGGAGCTGACCGCGGCGATCGAAGCGCTCAACGCGCTCAAGCGCCCCTGCACCGTCGAGCTGCATACCGACAGCCAATACGTCAAGAATGGCGTGCAGAGCTGGATGCATGGCTGGAAGAAGAACGGCTGGAAGACCGCCGACAAGAAGCCGGTGAAAAATCTAGAGCTGTGGCAAGCGCTGGACGAGGCGACC
>NZ_JBDSUA010000015.1:0-24354 GCF_039927955.1 Devosia sp.
GCTTCCTGCCCGTCCTCGGCTTCGTCGACGACGTAGTCGAGGTCTTCGAGAATGCGGCGCGCAACTTTGCGCACGACACTCGAGTCATCGACGATGAGGCAGGACTTCATTACTCGACCCTCGGCAGCTGACGCTAAAGCTCGCGACTGACTATCGGCCAAAAGTCCGAATGGATGGTTAGCAATCGGTAAGTTTTGACTGACTGATGCGCCATCTAGGCGGCTGCCTTTTCCGGCTCGCCGCCCGCTTGTCTGGCGATCGGCGTCGCGGTGAACGTGAAGACGTCGTTCTCGATGCCGATCTTGAGGTCCATGTCGGTCATCCGCGCCAGGATGCCGGTGTAGAATGGCTGGATGCCGCGGGCATCGACGCCATCTTCCGGGCTCCCCGACAGCAGTCCCTCGGCACCGGACGGCATCAGCGTCTTCTGGCGCTTCTCGGAATCGGAGGTCGAGGTGAACTTGAACATTTCCGCGCCCGCCGGCCCGGTGACTTCGGCCCTGACCACTCCGCCGCGCGGCACCGCCATCGCCGCGATCAGCAGCATGTTCATCATCAGCTTGGCTTTGTGCTTGGGCAAGAGGATCATCGGCACCTGCCAGTCGAGATCAGCTTTCTCGATCTCGAACAGCAGGCGTGCCACACGCTCGCATTCGCGGGTGTCGAAATCGGTGCCCGCCGTGGACGAGGCGCCGTAGGCCAGCCGCGCGAATTCGAGCTTGGCGCGCGCGTGCTTGGCGGAATTGGCGATCAGTTCCTGCGCGCCCTCCGCCATCGCCCCCTGGGTCGGGTCGGCGAGCACCTCGAGTCCGTTGCCGATCGCCCCGACGGGATTGATCAGATCGTGGCAGACCCGCGAACACAGCATTGCTGCAAGATCGGTCGCCTTGAGCTCGATGAAATCAGCCATTGCCTCGAATCCTTCGGCAGAATCAGTTGTTTTGAACATTATCGCCTGTGCTGGCCGGAGCAACTGACGCCAGCGTTCCCGCCATGGTTGCGCCGGAAGACGGCCCCATCAGATCGGCCGAGAGGCCGGGCCAGTTGGCATTGGCGCTCGCCAGTGCTGACTTCTTGCTCAACAGGAAGGCGTCGCGGTTGGCGGACGAATAGAAGAAATAGAGCTTCAGCGCGTCCACCGCGTAGAGCCCGGGCTTGCCGTCGCTGAGATAGCCTCGCGACACGCTCATCACGCAATGTCCGCCGAATTGCGGGGCATAGACGCTCGGATTGCGCATGAACACGTCGCGATTGGCGGCGCTCTCGAAATACCACGGCACCCCCTGCCAGACATACTCGTAGTCGGCCAGCCCGTGCTGCGGCGCCGGATCGATGAAGTAGCTGACCGGATCGTACCCCTCCATCGCGACGCCGGTCAGCGGATCGGTGACAATCGTCGTCACCAAGGCTTCGGCACGTGCCGCCACAGCCAGCAGCAGCCACGCCACGATGGTTAAGATTTGTTTACCCGTTTGCCGCATCATCGCCGCGATAAAAGCCCAAGGAGTCGGGCGCGTCAGATAGAAGCTAGCCTTCTATGGTGTGCGCTTGGTAAAGGCCCCGGCCATCGGAGTGTGATCATGCTGAAACGCCTCGCATTGAGCCTTGCGCTCCTTCTCGGCCTCTGCCTCCCCCCATCCGCGGCGCTGGCCGCTGGCTCGGTCTCGGACACCTTCACGGTCAACGAGATCGTCGACAAGGGGGGCGAATTCTTCGGTTCCGTTTCCCAGGGCCTCGCTTCATTGGTCGAGCGCGCGGTCAGCCAGTTCGGTCTTCCCAACGGCTACATTCTCGGCGAGGAGGGCAGCGGCGCCATCATCATCGGCGGCCGCTACGGCGAGGGCACGCTCTACACCCGCAACCAGGGCGACTACCCGCTGTTCTGGCAGGGCCCCTCGATCGGCTTCGATTTCGGCGGCGACGGCTCCAAGACCATGATGCTGGTCTACAATCTCAGCGCCACCAACGACATCTTTACCCGCTTCCCCGGCGTCGACGGCTCGGCCTATATCGTGGGCGGTCTCGGCATGACGGTGATGAAGGCTGGCAACGTTGTCGTCGTCCCCATCCGCTCCGGCGTCGGCCTCCGCGCCGGGCTCAACGTCGGCTACCTGAAGTTCACCGACCAGCCGACCTGGAACCCGTTCTGACCTTTTTCCTTCCCCCCTTGAGGGAGAAGGTGGCGCGTAGCGCCGGATGAGGGGTCTCTTTCTTCCTTCACGATATGCGGCGGCAACCCCTCACCCTGATTTTCTGCTGGACGCAGAAAATCTGTCCCTCTCCCTCAAGGGGCGAGGGGTGACGACTGTAGCACTCTCTGTCATTCTGCCTCCGACCAACCCCGGAGCCCACCCATGTCCGACACTGTCATCATCCCACCTGTCGGCGGCCGCGTCCGGCGTCACAGCACCTTCGTGCCGCCGCTGCTGATCCTGCCGTTCGTGATCTACAATATCGTGGCGTTCCTGTTCATGGGCGGTAGGCCCGAGGGCTGGCACAATGGCATCTTCAACATCGCCATGGTTTCAGGCACGCCGTGGTCGGTGACCGCCGGCGATTTCCTGCTGGTGGTGGCGCTGGTCTGCCTGTTCTTTGAAGTGCTCAAATCCACCCGCACCGGCTCATCCTCGATCGTCGAGCACATGCTGTCGATGCTGGTTTTCGTAGCGTTCCTGCTCGAATTCATCCTGCTCGGCGCCGCCGCCAGCTCGGTGTTTTTCCTGCTGATGGCCATGGCGCTGATCGATGTGGTCGCCGGCTTCTCGATTTCGATCACCAGCGCCGGACGCGACGTGACGATGAGCAATTAGCGGCCTCTCAGGCCAGCACAGTCGTCCGATACCCCTGCGGCATCCGCACCACGCCAATGCTGGCGCCGGTGCGGTAGGCACTGACGGCCTCACCGACGCTGCTGCGGCGCTTGGCCCGCTGTGGCGCCATATTAGCGCGCGCCGCGATCAGGTGGCTGACGAAGGCTGCGGTGGTTTCGCTGCGGTGCAGCGAGGGGCGCGGACGCTGGCTTTCGATCACCACGGGCAGGCCCGGTGCCGAAATGGAACGCTCTGCGGTCTCGAACTCGCTCATTTTGGCCTACCTGTCCCACTTTGGGGCGTTTGTCCCGATCCGGGACACAACCAACGCTGTAATACCCATAAAGTGGCAAGGCCCGTGCCAAGCGTAAACCTTTTGTTAATCTTTTCCCGCAATCGTGACCGGCGTGGTTAAGCCTAAAATTGTCTGGAATGGACTTTTCGGCCTTGAACCGCCCCGTGCAGGGACCATCTATTGGGCATGTTCAAGCTCCTCAGCCGTACCGCCATCGCCCGCGTGATCCTGTTCCGCAAGGAAGTCGTGACGCTGTTCCACGCGTTCCGCGACCCGTACACGCCCGGCTATCTAAAGCTCGCCATGATTGGGGTGGTGCTGTACGTACTCAGCCCCATCGATCTGGTGCCGGACTTCATCCCGCTGCTCGGCTGGGTCGATGATGTGATGCTGGTCTCGATGGCAGTCAGCTGGATCGTCAGCCGCGTGCCGGTCAAGGCGACAATCAACGCCACCTATACTCGCCGCTAGGGCGTCGACAGGCCCCGCAGGCTGCGGCTAGACTGTGCCGCAACAGCGGGACCAGCCATGACCTTCCAGGCCTATATCGACACCATCAAGCAAAAGACTGGCCTCGACCCGGCCGATTTCGTGCGACTGGCGGCCGAAAAGGGCCTGGGGCCGGACAGCAAGCCGATGGCCATCATCGGCTGGCTCGCTGCCGACCATGGCTTGGGTCGTGGCCACGGCATGGCCATTGTCCACGTCATCCAGAGCACGGTGACGGGCGGCTTGAAGCCGGCGGAAGAGCGGCTGGATGGGTTATTCGTCGGCGGCAAGGCCGTGTGGCGTCCAGCGTTTGATGGTCTGCTCAAAACCGTCAGCAGCTTTGGCGAAGTTGGCACTGCGGCGACTGACACCTATGTCAGCCTGCTGCGTGGCAAGGGCAAATTCGCCATCGTGCAGCCCTCGGGCAAGCGCCTCGATATCGGCATCAAGCGCAAGGGGGTCGAACCAACCGAGCGTTTCGCAGCGGCCGGCGCCTGGAACTCGATGGTGACCCACCGTGTCGGCATCACTGACGCTGCCCAACTCGACACCGAACTGCTCGATTGGCTGGCGGCTGCATATGAGGCAGCCAAATGACCGAAGCCAGTCTAGCCGAACGCAACAAAGCAACGGTCCGCCGTTTCAACGATCGCGTCATCAGTGCGCTCGACGAAACCGTCTATCGCGACATCTTCACCGCTGATTTCATCAATCACAGCGCCCCGCCTGGCGCGCCCAACGGTTCCGAAGGCATGTGGAACACCTTCGCCAATGTCATGCACCCGGCTTTTCCGGACCTGACCGTCGAGATTGAGGATCAATTGGCGGACGGCGACAAAGTGGTCACCCGCAAGACCATCCGCGGCACTCATCTCGGCCCGCTGATGGGCATAGCCCCCACCGGCAAGCCGGTAGTGATCACCGTCATCGATATCGTTCGCGTCGAGGACGGGCGCTACGCCGAGCACTGGGGCGTCAATACCCTGCCCACGGTGCTGGCGCTGTTGCGCGGCTGAGTTACTCGAACCGGACCAGCAGGTCCTTGGCGTCGATCTGGTCGCCCTGCTTCACCGTGACTTCGGCGATGACCCCATCGGCTTCGGCGTGGATGGCGGTTTCCATCTTCATGGCTTCGATCGAGCACAGCACATCGCCGGCAGCGACCGAATCTCCGACCTTGACCGACAGGCCCGAGATGACGCCCGGCATTGGCGCACCGACCTGTTTGGAGTCACCCAGTGCCGCCTTGGAGCGTTGCTTGACCGTGCCGACCTTGAGCCGATCCGGCACGGTGATGGTGCGCGGCTGGCCGTTGAGATCGAAAAAGACCCGGACCTGGCCTTTGTCATTGGTCTCGGCGCGGCCCAGATATTGCAACACCAGGGTCTTGCCCTTTTCGATGTCGATCAGCAGCTCCTGCCCCTCCTTGAGGCCATAGAAGTACACCGGCGTCGGCAGCGCTTCGGTGGGGCCGTAGGCGTCCTGCGATTTGGTGAAGTCGACATAGACCTTGGGATACATCAGATAGGAGGCAAGGCGGTAATCGTCGACCTCCCCGCCGCTGGCTTCGACGGCCTTGGCGCGCTCGGCTTCCAGATCAACATCCTTGAGATAGGAACCCGGACGCTCGGTGATCGCCGGCTTGCCCTTGAGTACCTTGTCCTGCAAAGCCTTGGGGAAGCCGCCCGGAGGCTGGCCCAGATCGCCGGCAAAGAAGCCTACGACCGAATCGGGAAAGGCGATATCGCGCTTGGGGTCTTCCACATCGGCACGGCTCAAACCGGCAGAGACCATGGCCAGAGCCATATCGCCCACCACCTTGGACGACGGCGTTACCTTGACGATATCGCCGAACATCTGGTTGACGTCGGCATAGGTCTGGGCAACCTCGTGCCAGCGGGTTTCCAGCCCCAGCGAACGCGCCTGTTCCTTGAGGTTGGTGAACTGGCCACCGGGCATTTCGTGCAGGTACACTTCCGAAGCGCCGCCCTTGAGATCGCTCTCGAAGGCACGGTACTGGGTACGTACCGCCTCCCAATAAAACGAAATCTGCCGGATCGCCTTGGCGTCGAGTTCGGCGTCGCGCTCGCCATCGGCAATGGCGGCAACCAGAGAGCCAAGTGTCGGCTGGCTGGTGGTGCCGCTCAGAGCATCCATCGCCGCATCGACCGCATCGACACCGGCTTCAACCGCTGCCAGTACGGTGGCCGAAGCAGCGCCCGATGTATCGTGGGTATGCAGGTGGATCGGCAGGCCGACCTCCTGCTTCAGCGTTGCAATCAGCTTCTTGGCGGCTGCGGGCTTGAGCAGTCCGGCCATGTCCTTGAGGCCCAGTACATGGACGCCCGCAGCTTCCAGTTCCTTGGCCAGGTTGACATAGTATTTCAGGTCATACTTGGCCCGGTTCGGGTCCAGCACATCGCCGGTATAGCAGATGACGCCTTCAGCCACCTTGTCGGCCTCGATCACCGCATCGAGCGAGACGCGCATGTTCTCGACCCAGTTCAGGCAATCGAACACGCGGAAGATATCGACGCCACCTCTGGCCGCTTCCTTGACGAAGAACTTCACCACATTGTCGGGATAATTGGTGTAGCCGACGCCATTGGAGCCGCGCAGCAGCATCTGGGTCAGGATGTTCGGCGCGCCTTCGCGCACCTTGGCCAGCCGCTCCCATGGGTCTTCATTGAGGAACCGCATCGACACGTCGAACGTCGCCCCGCCCCAGCATTCCAGCGAGAACAGGTTGGGCAGCCCGCGTGAATAGGCCTGGGCAATGCGGGTGATGTCGAACGAGCGCATGCGCGTGGCCAGCAGCGACTGGTGCGCATCGCGCATCGTCGTGTCGGTGAACAGCACCCGCTTTTGCGCCTTCATCCAGCTGGCAAGGCCCTTCGGCCCCTGCCGTTCCAGAATCTGGCGACTGCCCTCATTGACAATCAGCGGCTCGAACTGTGGCACCACCGGCGCGGCAGCGCCAGCCGGCGGCGCCGGGCGATCGCGCACTTCGGGGTGACCATTGATGGTCACGTCCGCAATGTAGGTCAAAAGCTTCGTCGCCCGGTCCTTGCGGCGCTTGAGGTCGAACAGCGCCGGCGTCGTATCGATGAACCGCGTCGTGTAGCGGTTCTGCACAAAGTCAGGGTGGTTGATGATGTTTTCAAGGAACGCCAGATTGGTCTGCACGCCACGAATCCGGAACTCGCGCAAGGCACGGTTCATGCGGCTGATCGCTTCCTCGGGCGTCGGCGCCCAGCAGGTGACCTTTTCCAGCAGCGGATCGTAGAACCGGGTGATCACCGCACCGGCATAGGCCGTGCCGCCATCGAGACGCACGCCAAAGCCGGTTGCCGCGCGATAGGCGGTGATGCGGCCATAGTCGGGGATGAAGTTTTCTTCCGGATCTTCGGTGGTGACGCGGCACTGGATGGCATTGCCGTTGAGCTTGATGTCCTGCTGCAGCGGCACACCCGACTCTGGCGTGCCGATCACTGCGCCCTCGAGCAGCTTGATCTGCGCCTTGACGATATCGATGCCGGTGACTTCTTCGGTGACGGTATGCTCGACCTGAATGCGCGGGTTGACTTCGATGAAGTAGAACTTGTCGGTATCGGCATCCATCAGGAATTCGACGGTGCCGGCGCCGCGATAGTTGGCGGCCTTGCCCAGGCGCACCGCAGCGTCGGTCAATTCCTTGCGCACGACTTCGCTGAGATATGGCGCCGGAGCGCGCTCGACGACCTTCTGGTTGCGCCGTTGTACCGAGCAGTCGCGCTCGAACAGATGCACCAGATTGCCGTGATCGTCGCCGATCAGTTGCACCTCGACATGGCGGGCCCGTTCGACCAGCTTTTCGAGATACATCTCGTCCTTGCCGAATGCCGCTTTGGCTTCACGCTTGCCTTCGGAGACTTCCGACAGCAGCGACGACTCATCCATGATGCGCCGCATGCCGCGACCACCGCCGCCCCAGCTCGCCTTGAGCATCAGCGGATAGCCCACTTCGGCCGCCAGGCGCCTGATCTCGGCCGGGTCATCCGGCAGCGCTTCGGTTGCCGGCACCACGGGCACGTTGGAGGCGACCGCCATGTTGCGGGCGGCGACCTTGTTGCCCAGGTCGCGCATGGTCTGCGCGCGCGGCCCGATAAAGATGATGCCGGCCTCTTCGCAGGCATCCACGAATTCCGGCGATTCCGACAGCAGGCCATAGCCCGGATGGATCGCATCGGCCCCGGAAATCCGCGCAATGCGGATATATTCGTCGATCTGCAGATAGGCCTCGACCGGCCCCTTGCCCTTGCCGATCAGATAGGCCTCGTCCGCCTTGAACCGGTGCAGCGCCAGCTTGTCCTCTTCGGCAAAGGCGGCGACGGTCTTGATCCCGAGCTCGTTGGCAGCGCGAAATACGCGAATGGCGATTTCGGAGCGATTGGCGACGAGGATTTTTTTGATTGGCATCGAACAATTCCGAGCAAGAGGGGGCGTGGACCGTGCGGTCCGGCTCTAGAGCCCGATTGGAAACTCGCTCTGGGGAGTCGGCTGGCGTGGTTTTCGAGAACCGGAGCGCAGCGTACGTTTGGTACGTGAGCACCGGAAGCGCAGAAAATCGCGTCAGACGGCCGCCAGAATAGAGTGTCCAAACGGGCTCTCAGTATTCAGAACGGCTGGCGGTTACCCGCCGGCGCGGTATCAGCCCAGATGGCCCGCCAGATGGGACATGTCATAACCGGCAGCAGCCGCTTCGGAGATGATCTCCTTGGCGTCTATCTTGCCGGCCTGCGACAGAGCCCACAGCGTGGTCGAGCGGGTGCCTGAGCGGCAGTAGCAAAACACCGGACCATTGCTCCCCTCGAGCACGGTCTTGGTTTTGTCGACCATGTCGGCGGAAACGCCGTCACGGCCTAGCGGAATGGCATGGTAGGCAAGCCCGGCAGCCTTGGCGGCGGCTTCGATTTCGGCGCCTGCCGGCTGATCCGGCGATTCGCCATCCGGGCGATTATTGATGATGGCGACGAAGCCGGAAGCCTTGAGCGTTGCGACGTCGGCAGGCAAAATCTGGCCCGATACGCTGACGTTGTCGTTGATCCGCTTCAAATCCAAGGCGTAACTCCCGTTGCCGTCATTTGGCTTCCCGCAACCTTTATAGCCACCGCGCGGGCGTTCACGCAACTGCAACGAAAGTGCCGTGCTATGCGGCAGCAGCGACGGCGCCCCCCGGCTGGGTCTGCCACAGGCGGATCGGTTGTGGCCTGCCCAGCAGATAGCCTTGAAAGCCCGTACAGCCCGCCGCCTGCAGCAGGGCGAGCTGTTCATGTTCCTCCACCCCTTCGGCAATCACCTCGACCGGCAGCGAGCGGGCTATCTCGCAGATCGCCGCAACGATCATTGCATCCATGCGATTGCTGGCAATGGAACTGACATAGGTGCGGTCGATCTTGATGATGTCGAAGGTGAAGGCGCGCAGATATTGCAGGCTGGCATGGCCGGCGCCGAAATCGTCGATGGCAACGCGAACCCCGGTGGCGCGGACCTGGCTGAGATTATCCATTTCCGTGCCGCTCGACAGCAGCGGCACGGTTTCGGTGATCTCCACGATCAACTGGTGTGGATCGGCGCCGGTTTGCGCAACAATGGTTGCAAACCGCTGGGCAAAGTCCGGCCGCCGCAACTGTGCGGCGGAAACATTGATTGCCACCGAGGCCGTTCCCAGCGCGGCCAGATCAAGGCAGGCCCGGCGCAACACCCAGTCGCCGAGCTTGTCGATCAGATCGCTCTGTTCGGCGACCGGCACGAACTGCACCGGCGAAATGGTGCCGCGGACCCGATGCTGCCAGCGCACCAGTGCCTCATAGGATCGCAGGGTAACCCCATCCGCCGCGAAGACCGGCTGATAATACAGCTCCAGCTCGTTCATCAGAATGGCAGCGCGCAGCTCCCGCTCGACGAACCGCCGATGCCGCTCGTCACCCAGCATGTCTTCCTCAAACGCCACGACGCAGGCACGGCCATTGCGCTTGCCCTTGTACAGCGCCAGATCCGCCTTGCTGATCAGCTCATTGCAGTCGGTGGTGTCCTGGGGAGACATTGCCACGCCCACCGTCGCCGACAGCCGCAGGCGCCGCCCGCCGATCAGCGTCGGTTCGGACAATTGCGCCAAAAGCGTATCGCCCAGCCGTTTGAGGGCCAGTTTATTATCGTGCCCGACGATGGCAATGCCAAATTCGTCGCCACCCAGGCGACCGACAAAGGCACCCGGCATCAGCCTTGTCACCATGTCGATGAGGTGTACCAAGGCCGCATCGCCGGCGCTGTGGCCGTTCAGATCATTGATAATCTTGAGATTATCCATATCGACCTGCATATAGCCCACGCTGGCGGACGAGCCGTGATAGACGCTGCGTTTCAGATTTTCCAGAAAATGGGACCGGGTCATCACCCCCGTCAGGGCGTCGCGATGCGCCGAGGCCAGCCCGGCGCGTTTTTCCGTATCGGCCTGCTCGATGCGCAGCCGCATCGCCCTGTATCCCAGGCGCAGGATGATCAGTACGACGACGCCGAGGCCCGCGGCGACGACCAGCATCTGCAGCGGCCGCGCCTCGGAGCTGGGCAGCAGGGCAATCGCCGCTACAATGAGCAGCAGGAGAGCGGCAACCAGCCCGCCGACGCTGACCGACACCCGGCGATAGGCATCGATAATATTGGAGAGTGACTGGTCGCTGCGCATGCTATCGGGCCCCCGCGCGCTTCCTAACCCATGGCGCGCGCGAGGCCCAATGTGGCAAGCACAGGTAAAGACAGCGTCAACGAATGACACAAAAGCATTATTTATCAATGCATTAAGTCGAAGGCATCGCAAGGCGGCGGACGCTATCGCGGTTCAATGACGGTCTTGTAACAGGTGCCGGGCTGATCGGGTGTCCTCTGCCGTCACGGTAAACCGCCGGTTACGGCGGACCCGTCCCGACCCAGCTCTTCCAGATATCCTGGCGCTCCGCCACGAACCGGTCGGCAACGCTTTGCGGCGTCGCGCCCGCTTCGTTGAGTTGCGCCAACAGTGCATCCATTTCCTTGAGCGGCAGGCTGGCCCGCTGGAAATAGCCCGCAATCATCGGCGTTTCGGTAAACACCCGGTCGGCCAGCGCAATGACCACGGTTTCCGGAGCAAACGACGACGGCTTGGGGCTCGGGCAACTGATCTGGGCCAGGCACTTGAGCGCTTCGGCATCATAAGCGCCCAGATCGATCGGCTTGAAGCTGAACTGGTTGAGAATGGCATTGGGCTGCCAGTAGTAAAACAGCACCGGCTGCTGCTTGCTCACCGCTTCCCCGATCAGCGTATCCATTTCGAACCGGTTGGCCGGCACCACGATATCGACCAGCCCCTCCAGACCGAGAGCCTTGATCAGATTGCGGTTGATCACCGAACAGGCCCAATCGACCGGACAGGTCACGAACCGCACCTTGCCCCCGCCGGCGACGCCTGGCAGCGCCGCCTTGAGCCCCGCAGCATTTGCCAGCCCGGGATTGGTGGCGGCCAGATAGTCGGGCATGAACCAGCCTTCGAACACCTGGCTGGCATAGGTATTGGTGGCCGGGCGCACCATTTGCGCCTGCACCGCCGGGTTCCACACATCGGCGACGCGCCCCACCCACATTTCCGGCGCGACGGCTGGCTGCCCGCTCGACCCCATCGAGGACGTGGTTGCCGTCAGATCACCGGGGATAACCTGGGTGTCGCAGGCAAAATGGATCCTGAGCAGGCGCGCATGGATTTCTGCCAGCACCGCCGCCGAAGGCCAGCCCATGCTGGCAATGGTCAGCTGCTGGGTGCCGCACGGCGGTGGCGGCGCGTCGGGCCGGACGCTGTCGGCGGGCTGCGTTGCATCGGGTTGCACCACACCGCCGCCGCTATCCTGCGCCTGGTCGAGCACGGTGAAGCTGGCCTGCGCAAAGCCATGCTGCACACTTGAAACCAGCAGCAAGGCAGTCAGGCAGCAGCGGAACAGCAAACGCATCAAGCCAACCCTGGGGCACGAATTTGTTGGCCGACCATATAGGGCCACGCCCCCATTAATCAATCGAACGCCAGCTTTGACCGGATGATCAAAAGCGTGGTGACTCGTGCTCGAAAATTATGCAATATCGCCGCCAGCGGGGCACAGGTCGTGCCCCCATAGCTTGTCATCCGGCTGCAGAGACGCTCGTTTGAAAGGGCGCCGGGCCGTCTGACCAGACAGAGGGACATCATGAAACTGAACAAGACTCTCCTCAGCGTTGCGGCCGCCGCGTCGGTCCTCGCCCTTGCCGTTCCGGCAATGGCCGAAGACGTGACCATCGGCTTCATCGGCGGCTTTACCGGCCCGATCGAAAGCCTGACCCCACCGATTTTTGCCGGCGCCGAACTCGTGGTCAAGCAAATCAACGAACAGGGCGGTATCCTGGGCGGCGGCAAGCTCAACATCATCTCGGCCGACGGCGGTTGCGATGCCACCACTGCGGCCGCGGCTGCCGACAAGCTGATCAACACCGACAAGGTGACCGGCATCGTGGGTGCTCTGTGCACCGGCGAAACCATTGGCGCGTTCAACGGCTCGGGCCTGTCGGGCAATGTCGTGTTCATCTCGCCAGCCTCCTCGGCTCCGGCGCTGACCACGCTTGAAGACAAGGACCTGGTATACCGCACCACCCCATCCGACGCGCTGCAGGGCGTCAAGATGGCCAAGCTCCTGCTCGACAAGGGCCTCAAGGACGTTGCCGTCACCTATGTCAACAATGACTACGGCAAAGGCCTGGCTGACGCCTTCACCGCTGCCTACACCGCGGGCGGCGGCACCGTGGCTGCGAGCGTCGCTCACGAAGACGGCAAGGCCGACTACCGCGCCGAACTGGGCAACCTGACTGCATCGCAGAACCTGGTAATCCTGGCCTATGCCAACGCTTCGGGTAACACCATCCTGCGTCAGGCTGTCGAAAGCGGCAACTTCACCGCCTATGTCGGCGGCGATGGCATGGTCGGCGACGACCTGCTCAAGGGCATCGACGCAGCTTCGGTTGAAGGCCTGCTCGCCACCCGCGCTGGCGCCCCTGCCGGCACTGCCACCACCACCTATGCCGATCTGGCCAAGGCTGGCGGCATCGATGGTTCGGCAACCTACGCTCCGCAGGCTTATGACGCTGCCTTCCTGATGGCCCTGGCCATCGAGAAGAACGGCTCTGCCAGCCGCGATGGCCTGTCCAAGGCTCTTCGTGACGTTGCCTCCGCTCCCGGCGAAAAGATCCTTCCCGGCGAATGGAAGAAGGCCGTCGAGCTGATCAAGGCCGGCACTGACATCGACTACGAAGGTGCCGGTGGCGCTCTCGATTTCGACGCAGCCGGCGACGTTGACGGCATCATCGTCCAGCTCGCCGTCGAAGGCGGCAAGTTCGTCGAAAAGGGCGAAATCAAGTAAGCAGAACAATCTGCCGATAGCGAAAGCCCAGGAGCAATCCTGGGCTTTTTTCGTTGGGGACCGCCATGGCTGACGACGCAACACTGCAATTTTACGCCGAGAACGCCGCCGAATATGTGCGGCATGGTGCCTATCGTCCAAGTCCACAGCTTGAACAATTTCTCGCCGCCCTGCCCCCTGGCGCGGACATTCTTGAACTGGGCACCGGCGGCGGTCATGACGCCGCTGCAATGCTGGCCCGCGGCTTCAATGTAACGCCCAGCGACGCCTCCACCGCTTTGGCCGCAGAGGCCGAGCACTTGCTGAAGCGCCTGGTTCGAATCCTGGCGTTCAACGCGCTTGATGACGTTGCTGCCTATGATGGCGTCTGGGCATCGGCCTCGCTGCTGCATGCCCCAGCGAGCGAACTCACCGACGATCTGAGCCGCATCCACCATGCGCTACGTCCAGCGGGACGATTGGTCGCCAGCTTCAAAGCCGGCGATGGCGAAGGCCGCGACCAGTTCGGGCGCTATTACAATTACCCCAGCGCCGAAACGCTGATGACCCACTTCCGCGACGCCGCGAGTTGGACTGGGCTGGACCTGAGCCAAATCGATGGGACCGGCTACGACAAGCTGCCGACGCGCTGGCTTTGGGTCACTGCCGTCAAATAGCGGCGCGCCTCAGCCCTCGCGCCGCACCACTTCGGGGATCAGCCCCTTGGGCGCGAACCGCAGTGCAATGGTAATCACCAGCCCCAGCACGAAGACGCGCATCTGCGCCGAACGCGACTCGATGTCGGGGATCTCGCTCCAGCCGATCATCGTCGACCAATGGCTGACGGTTTCAAAAATCGCCTTGGCCAAAGGCTCGGAGATGATCCAGATCATCCAGATCAGGACCGCCCCGAACATGGCGCCCCAATTATTGCCCGAGCCACCCACGATCACCATCACCCAGATGATGAAGGTGTGGTTGATCGGCTGATAGCTGGTCGGATCGTAAATCTGCTGGAACGACACCAGCATGGCCCCGCCGATGCCCATCAGCACCGAACCGACGATAAAGATTTCCAGCTGCCGCGAGGTGACGTTCTTGCCCATCGACGATGCGGCAATGTGATTGTCGCGGATGGCGCGCATCATCCGGCCCCACGGACCGGCATAGGCGCGCGAAATCAGGAACACCGCGATACCGAGCACCACCAGTGCCAGCACCAGAAAACCGGCACGTGCATAGATCAGCGCGGTCAGATTATCCACGCCATTGGCCTGATAATCCTGCGGCAGCGGCGTCGGCCACGGAATCGGCGAGACGCTGAGCGTGCCGCGGGTCAGCCAGTCCATGTTCTTGATCAGCGCGCGGATGATTTCGGAAATACCGATCGTGGCAATCGCCAGATAATCGGTGCGCAGCCCCAGACAGATCTTGCCCACGATATAGGCGACGATCGCTGCCAGCACGCCGCCAAACAGCCAGCCGACCAGCGGATGCAGGCCCAGGCCGCCAACCCAGCCGTCCTTGCCGCTGAGCGCTTCGATATAGGCGGCGGCCGGATCGATCTGGCTGCGATAGACACAATAGGCGACGAACCAGACGAGAACGGTCAGTGCGACCTTCCAGCCGCCCTTGATGCCGATCCGGTGCGATTGCTGGGCACCATAGACCAGCCCGGCGCCGGCAACGAAGGCAAGGATCGCCTTGCCCAGCATGAACGGCCCGTCCGATCCCCAGAACAATGGGTTGATCGGATAGGACATGAAGGTGACCGCAAAGCCGCCCAGCATCAAAAAACCCATGATGCCGAAATTGAACAGCCCGCCATAACCCCACTGAATATTAAGCCCCAGCGCGATCAGCGAGTAGGCCGCCGCTTCCACCAGACGGCTGGTGGTGAACGGCACACCGAGCACGAAACCGACGCCCAGGATCAGTACGAACAGCGCCGCAAACAGCGTCAAAGAACGCCGCATCATGACGAGGCTCCCTTGAAGATGCCCGTCGGACGAACCAGCAGCGTCACCACGAGAATGACGAAGGCCACCGTCAGCTTGTATTCGGTGGGCACCAGCGACAGGTTAGCCGGCAGGTGTACCCATTCAGGCAGCACCGCATTGAGCGGCTTGAGCACGGTGGACCAGTTGAACACCGCCAGCGTCTCGGCGAACCCGATCAGGAAGCCACCGGCAATGGCGCCATAGGCCTGCCCCAGCCCGCCAACGATGGCAGCGGCAAAGATCGGCAGGATGATATTGAACGCCAGATCGGGCTTCAACGTCACGTCGAGCGCCAGCATGGTGCCGGCCATGCAGGCCAGCGCCCCGGCAATCACCCAGGTCACCCGCACCACCAGCGCGGTGTTGATGCCCGAAACCTGCGCCAGATCGGCATTGTCGGCCATGGCGCGCATAGCCTTGCCTAAGCGCGACCGCGTCAGGAAGAAATGCAGCGCCACCACGGCGATGATCGTGACCAGAACCATCAGCACCTGCGGCTGCGTGATCACCAGCGGCCTTGTCGACCCCAGTGCCGACATGTCGAAGCGGTACAGCACCTTGGTTTCGGTCTCAAAAAAGCTGTAAGTGCCGGCGCCGAAGAACAGGCGCGTCAGACCCTGCATCATCAGGGTGACGCCGATCGAAGCGATCAGCAGCGTCACCGGCTTGGCGCCCCGCTTGCGCAGTGGCGCGTAAAAGCCCTTGTCGATCCCCAGCGCCAGAACGGCCGAGATCACCATGGCAATCGGCAGCACCACGAACCCGGTCGGGATCGGCGCATGAATGCCCCAGGCGGCAAACAGCGCCGCCAGCAGGAAGGCAAAAAACGCCCCCGAGGTCATCAGTTCGGAATGGGCAAAATGGGCAAAGCGCAGGATGCCGAAAATCAGCGTGATGCCGATGGCGCCCAGCGCATAGATCGATCCAAGCACGGCGCCGGAGATCAGTACCTGGTTGATGAAGAAAATCAGCTCGGTCATGGTGTCCTCAGCCCCCCAAAAAGCTCTTGGCGACTTCGGGATCGGCGATCAGTTCGGGGCCGGTGCCGGTAAAGCGGTTCTGCCCGGAGGCCAAAACGAAGCCCTTGGAGGCAAAGGCCAGCGCCTGGCGGGCATTCTGCTCGACCATCAAAATGCCGACGCCTTCCTTGTTGACACGCACGATGGTCTCGAAAATCTCAATCACATAGCGCGGCGACAGGCCCGCAGAGGGTTCGTCCAGCATCAGCAATTTCGGCTTGCTCATCAGGGCGCGGCCCATCGCCACCATCTGGCGCTGGCCACCCGAAAGCTCGCCCGCCTTCTGGTTGCGCTTTTCCTTGAGCACCGGGAACATGTCGTAAACCCATTCCATGGTGTCGCCAAACGCATCCTTGCGGGTGAAAGCGCCCATTTCCAGATTTTCCTCGACACTCATCGAGGTGAAGACGTTCTTTTCCTGCGGCACAAAGCTCAGGCCGCGCGGCACCAGCTTGTCCGGCAGCGAATTGGTCACCTCGGCGCCATCGAACACTATAGTTCCACCGGTGACCTTGAGCAGGCCGAAAATCGCCTTGAGCGTCGTCGATTTGCCAGCCCCATTGGGACCAACGATGACGCCGATATCGGACTGGTCGATGGCAATGTTGACGCCATTCAGGATCGGCGCGCCACCATAGCCGCCGACGACGTGGGTGAGTTCGATCAGGGCCATCAATTCACCACGACCGGTGAACCGAAATAGGCTTCAACGATCGCCTCGTTGGCGCGGATGCTCGACATCGAGCCTTCGTCGATCTTTTCGCCCTGCGCCATCACGATCACCGGATCGCAGAGCCGGCCGATCAGATCCATGTCGTGTTCGATGACGAAGAAGGTATAGCCAAGCTCACGGTTCATTCGCTCGATATTGGCCGCCAGATCCTGCAGCAGCGTCTTGTTGACGCCCGCGGCGACCTCGTCGAGCAGCACCACCTTGGCATCCACCATCATGGTGCGACCCAGTTCGAGCAGCTTTTTCTGCCCGCCGGACAGGTTCCCTGCCAACTCATTGCGCACATGGCCGAGCTTGAGGAAATCGATGACGTCGAGTGCCTTCTTGCGCACATCGGTCTCGCGCGACCTGACCAGACGCGGGCGGAACCATGCATTGGCCAGGCTCTCCCCCGGCTGGTCGCCCGGCACCATCATCAGGTTTTCCAGCGCCGTCATGTTGGAAAATTCGTGGGCAATCTGGAACGTGCGCAGCATGCCCGAACCGAACAGCTGGTAGGGCGGCATGCCGGTAACGTCCTTGCCGTCGAACAACACCTGTCCGCTATCGGGCACGATATTGCCGGCCACGATGTTGAACAGGGTGGATTTGCCCGCGCCATTGGGACCGATCAGCCCGGTCACCGAGCCTCGTGCCACTTGCAGCGAGCAATTGTTGACGGCGGTCAGGCCGCCAAAGCGTTTGGTGACGTTCTTGACGTCGATAACTGCATCGAAGGACACCCAGACCCCGTCCTGATTTCCTGAAACCTCGACCCTGGATTGTTCCGGATCGTTATTCGGCATCTGCGCACAAGCTGACCAAAGGGTCAACTTGACCGGATGGTCAAATCGCCGCCAGCACTGCGTCAGCCGTAGGTTTTGCAGCTAAATGGCAGCGAGCACGGCATCAGCTGTGGGTTTGTTGAACGCGCACAGCACATCATAGAGCGTTGCCAGCCGGGTCAACGCCTTGACGTCGACATCGTGCGGCTGCGCCGACAGCGGATCGATGAAGAACACCAGGACGTCCAGCCGTTCCTCGGCAATCATCGCGCCAAGTTGCTGGTCGCCACCCAACGGACCGCTCTTGAGCAGGGTGACCGGCAGGCCAGTGGCAGCAATGACGCGCCCGCCCGTGGTGCCGGTGGCAAACAGCGTATGCTGGCCCAACTTGTGCTTGTGGGCATGTGCCCAGTTGGCCATTTCATCCTTCTTGTCGTCGTGCGCCACAAGCCCGATGACTGCCATTCCCGTCTCCCTGTTCGGAGCCGTTTAAGCATCGATCAGTGCATCAGGGCAATGGCTTCGGCAATCAGCACGCCGATGGCATCGATCGGGATTTCGGCGCGCGGCAGCAATGACAGGTAGCGCGCAGTCTTGCCGTTCCCGGCCAGCATCTGCTCCGTGTCATCAAGCATCCGTCCGTTCTGGAAGTAGAGTGCCACCCGGTCATCATAGGGAAACACCGCGCACACCAGTCCACCCTTGCCGTGGTGAAAATTAATCGACCGCCAGCCCCGCATCAC
This sequence comes from Devosia sp., assembly GCF_039927955.1. Taxonomy (GTDB): domain Bacteria; phylum Pseudomonadota; class Alphaproteobacteria; order Rhizobiales; family Devosiaceae; genus Devosia. Next base: position 18,282 of record NZ_JBDSUA010000015.1, read on the forward strand.
CCGGCCGGAAAGCCCCGGATGGGCGGCGATCATCGCTACCAGGCGGCGCGTCAAGGTCTCGATGGAGCTTGGGAGCGGCTCGAGCAGGGCGGAAAGATCGGCTCCCGTCAGTGTGGCTTGCATTTGATCTCTCCGGCGATGTCGGCGGCAACGCCTTGCCAGCCGTTCGGAGCCGGATCGTCAAAGGTTACAACCGCGCCCGGACAATAGACAAAGGCTGCTGACACGGAATGTCAGCAGCCCGTGACGTTTACTCGGAGAACCGCGGCCTGAAATTCGCTCCAGGCCAGGTCGATGGCCGCATTGCTGGCGCAGCGATAGGGAAAAATGATCAGGCCCGGCACATGCGGGGCCTGATCATTATTTCTGGGTTAGAATTCGTTCCAGTCCTGCGCCACCGCCGCATTGCCACGCGAGAGGTAGTTGCTTGCCGCCGACCGCACACGGTCGGCTGGAGCACCCGCTCGCTTGGGCGGCGGCGCTCGTTCCGGCTGGGCGCGCCGCCCACCATCATCGATGGTAAAAATATCCACCACCCGATCCAGTTCGCTGGCCTGGCTTTCCGTCTGCTCAATGGCCGCATTGGTCTCTTCCACCAGTGCGGCATTGTGCTGGGTCATCTCGTCCATGGTGCGTACCGCAGTCGAGACTTCATCAATCGCCGAAGCCTGCTCGCGGCTCGCCTTGGCGATCTTCTGCATCAGATCGCTGTTCTGGTTGATCGCCTCCAGCATCGCCGACAATTGCGCTGAAGCATCCGACACCAACCTTGAGCCGCCCTTCACCTCGGTCGCCGATTGCTCGATCAGCATCTTGACGTCGGACGAAGCGCTCGCGGCCGATTGCGCCAGCCGCCGCACTTCCACGGCGACCACGGCAAAGCCCTTGCCCGCGTCCCCTGCACGCGCCGCTTCCACCGAGGCGTTCAGGGCCAGCAGATTGGTCTGGAAGGCGATGTCATCGATCAGGCCGATGATGTTGGAGATTTTCGCCGACGACGTGGTGATGCGTTCCATCGCGGCATTGGCCTGCTCCATCACCTGGCCGGTCTGGGCAGCGCTGTTGGATACCGCCTGCGCCTTGCCATTGGCGTCCTCGGCCATGCGGGAATTTTCCACCACAGTGGTGGCAAGCTGTTCCATCGCCGCTGAGGTTTCTTCGATGGTCGCCGCCTGCTTGGTGGTGCGCTCGCTCAGATCATTGGCGCCGGCCAGGATTTCCCCAGTGGCTGATTTGAGGGCGCGCGAGGTCGAGCGGATCTGCCCGACCACGCCGGTCAGCTTGTCGCCCACCGCGTTGATATCGGACTTGAGCTTGGCAAATGAGCCTTCATACGCCCCCTCCATCCGCAGCGTCAGGTCGGTATCGGCCAAAGCCGCCAGCACCTTGCCGGTTTCCCCGATGCCGCGATCAACGGTTTCGACCAGATTGTTGACGCTGGACGCCAGCGCATTGAGTTCCTGATCCGGGAACGTCGCCCGCACCCGCTTGGAAAAATCCCCGGCAATGGCGGCATCGACCACTTCGCCAAACGCTGCCTGCAAGGCTACCATCATGTCGCCGCGCTCTTCGCGCCGGCGGATTGACGCGGCCCGCTCGGTTTCGGTCATCTGGCTCATCTGCAGCCCGTTTTCACGGAACACTTCGATGGCCTTGGCCAGATCACCAATCTCGTCACGGCGCCCGGCGCCATTGACCGCGGCGTCGAAATTGCCTTCGGCCATGGTCTTTGCCGTATTGGTCAGATCGCGCAGCGGTCCGGTGACATAGCGGGTCAGGAACAGCGCCAGCCCGGCCATGCCCAAAAGCGCCACGCCGATGGCAATCAGGCCATTTCGCCCCTGATCGGCCAAAGTGGCGTCACGCATCAGCGTCACGTCCCACGCCATCACCACGGCACCCACTACAGCCAGGTCCTTGCCAAACTGGGCCGGATAGGCCGCCAGATGATAATTGCCGGAATTGATCGACACCAATGCGTTGCCGGCCATTGCCTGCTTGGCAACATCGAGCGCCGCGGCGACAAGTGTCGCGTCCGCACCGAACTGGCTGATCGGATTGCCTTGCGCATCGATCGCCCCGGCCGCGGCCAGGCCGAAATCGGGGTCGGCGCCATACGTTGCAAACGAAGCATCGACGGCGTCCATCTTGCCAAATTTGACGCTGCCCGCCGATTGCTCGGTGACCACCCTTATCATCTCGTTCTGCCGGGCCGTGAGGGTCTTTTCCAGCGTCGACATCGTGCTGGTGTATCCCAGCGTCATCGTCACCCCAACTGCGGCGACAATGGTCAATGCCACTGGAACAAGGATCGACCAGGCAAGGTTGAGACGCATTTTCATGAAGTGGCCCTATGTGCTGCAGCTTGCCGGCCCGACAACGGGCCGACAATGATAGGCGCGCTCGATCAGAGCGTGGACAGATCCACACCAACGGTAATCGCACCAATCGGAGCGCCGCTGGTGGGGTCGGTAATGGTGACGCTGACCTGGCTCTGGAAGGTCTGGGTCGATTCGTCCTGCTCGACTTCACCTAGATGCAGGCCGGCAGCTCCCGCACCGAAGCTCTTGGTGAACTTGTCTTCGTCGCCCTGCCAGTAATCGGAGGTCACGGTTGACTGGGCGACATTGAGCCCCTTGGCATCCATCGCGAAGATTTCGGTGAACATGCCGGCGCTATCGTCCTGTGCCTTCTTGAGATAGGCCGACGCCTCGGTGCCCATCGTCGCGTCGATCAACGGCTTGGCATCGGCATCGACCTCGGCCCGCCATTGCTTGTCGAGTTCGTCGATCTTGGCCTGGTCGTAGGATGCGGTGACGGCGTTTTGCGCGATGATCGCGGCGACCAGTACCGGGTTCTGCGCAATTTCCTTGATCTTGCTATTGGCCAATTCGGTCAGCGGGCCAGTGTAATCGTCGGCCGCCATGGCCGGGGCCGTCAGGCCCGCCGCCAGGACCAGGACGATCCGGGCAGCACGCTGCAGTCCGGTAATCTTGCTTGCCTGCATCATAATAGTCAGCTCTCCTTGACAGACGAGGCTTCGAATTGTCGTCACCCCGCGGTGCCGATGAACCTGTCTGATAGCTGCAATTATTGCGTTGGAACGCTTAATAGACCTCTAATTCGTAAGCGACCCGACATTAATGGAGCGGAACCAGAGGGATGCGCCCGTTCGTCCGCCCCCGGACCGATCGACATTCAGGATTCTCCCCTCCCCTCGAGGGGGAGCAGAGCCGTCCGGTGCAGGTGAAAAGGCCAAGCACAAGCTGAATGCCGATTGGCCCCGGGGCATGTTGTCAAATCGATGGGCACATCCCCTCAAACGGGCAGTCCGCCCCTCAGAACTCCGACCAGTCCTTGGCCACGGCGGCATTGCCGTTGCTCAGATAAGACTTGGTGGCAACCTTGAGCTTGCTCTGCAGGTCCCGCGCGCCACCTTCCGGCCGACGCGCCGCCGGGGCCGCTTCGCGGCGGTTTTCGATGATGAAGATATCGACGATCCGGTCCAGTTCATTGGCCTGCGCCTCGGTCTGCTCGATGGCGGCATTGGTTTGCTCGACCAGCGCCGCATTGTGCTGGGTCATTTCATCCATCACCCGCACCGCGCTGGAAACCTCGTCGATTGCCGAAGCCTGTTCGCGGCTGGCCTTGGCAATGCCCTGCATCAAGGCGCCGTTCTGATTGATTGCCTCCAGCATCGTCGACAATTGCGCCGCCGCATCCGATACCAGCTTGGAGCCGCTTTTGACCTCGTTGGCCGATTGTTCGATCAGCGCCTTGACGTCCGATGACGCACTGGCCGCCGATTGCGCCAGACGCCGCACTTCTACGGCGACCACGGCAAAACCCTTGCCGGCGTCCCCGGCGCGCGCCGCTTCCACCGAGGCATTAAGCGCCAAAAGATTGGTCTGGAAGGCGATATCGTCGATCATCCCGATGATATTGGAGATTTTTGACGAGGAGGTGGTGATCCGCTCCATTGCCGCATTGGCCTGGCCCATCACCGCGCCGGTCTGCGCCGCCGAATGCGACACCGCCTGCGCCTTGACGTTGGCGTCTTCGGCCATGCGGGCGTTTTCAACCACGGTTGTGGCCAGTTGCTCCATTGCCGCGGTGGTTTCTTCGATGGTTGCCGCCTGCCTGGTGGTGCGTTCGGAAAGGTCATTGGCGCCGGAGAGGATTTCTCCGGTGGCGGTCTTGAGCGAACCCGAGGTCTGGCGCAGTTGCGACACCACGTCGCTCAGCTTGTCGCCGACCGCATTGGTATCGGCCTGCAGCTTGGCGAACGAGCCGGCATAGGTGCCATGCATGCGCTGGGTCAGATCGGTATCGGCCAGTGCTGCCAGCACGCTGCCGGTTTCAGCCAGGCCGGCATCCACTGTTTCAACCAGACGATTGACGCTGAGTGCCAAGGCATTGAGTTCAGCATCGGCAAACTGCGCCGTGACCCGCTTGGAGAAATCCCCGCCGATGGCAGCATCGACCACTTCGCCAAAGGCGGCCTGCAGCGCCACCATCATATCGCTGCGCTCTTCACGCCGGCGGATCGAAGCTGCGCGTTCACCCTCGCTCATCTGGCTCATCTGCAGCCCGTTCTCGCGGAACACTTCGACGGCCTTGGCCATGTCGCCCAACTCGTCGGTGCGGCTGGCGCCAGGAATTTCGGCGCTGAGATCGCCATCGGCCAGCACCCGCATCGTCTCGGTCATCCGGCTGATCGGCCGGGCAATCGAGCGCGACACCAGATAGCCCAGTGCCGCACCCAGCGCCAACACCACCCCGGCAATCACCAGGATCAGGTTGCGCATGTCAGTCAGCGGCTGGAACGCCTCGGCCTTGGTGGTGGTGGCAATCAGCGCCCAGTTATGCCCTTCAAACGAAAGGGGCACGGCCACGGCCAGCATATCCAAACCACGATAGCTCGAAACTTCTCCCACTGGCGGGGTTTCACCCGCCAGCGCTGCATCCACCAGCGGGGCGTTGTAGGCAGTTTTCAGCACGTCATCGTCCACAGAGAACGAGGAGTCGTTGCGCATCAGATGGTCGGTACCGACGTAAAGTGTTTCGCCAGTTTCACCCAGACCCAGCCGATTGCCCATCATCGCATTGATGCGATCGGCCGAGAGCTTGAACGCCAGCACGCCAACCATGTTCTTGCCGTTAAAGATCGGCGTCGCCACAAACCCCGCCGAAAGGCCCGGCGTCGCCTCATAGGGCGCCAGATCGGCAAAGGCCACGTGGCCGGGTTCGGTCATCGCCATCGCCTGCCGATAGACATCGCCCAGCGGGGTCTTGGCAAAGGTGCCGCCATCGGCAAAGCTGGTGGCATAGTCGGCCTGCTTGGCCACCGAATAGACCAGATTGCCCTTGAGATCGAACATGAAGATGTCGCCATAACCGTGGGCCTGCATCTGCGCCCGGAAGCCGGGGTTCATGCGGCCATGCGCCATGTCATAGGTCACACCCTGATTGAGCTTGCCGGTATCGAGCAGCCCGCGTTGATCAGCCGGATTGGGATTGGCCTCGATGAACGCCTTTTGCAGCGTCGCCGCCTGGTCCTTCATCTGGTCCCAGCCCATGCCCAGATTGGCCAGCGAACTGGCGGTGGTGTTTGATGCCGCCGTTACCACCAGATCATCGTGTACCGATTTGAGGAATTCGCTGAGCTCGCGCCCGCGCTCCTGCGCCACGGTGCCGAGTTTTTCCTCGGTCATCCGGCTAACGGTGCCGGCCGAGACCCAATAGCTGCCAACACCAACCGCCATGCAGGCCAGCAAGGCAACGCCAACGACGGCCAGTGGTAGTTTTTGTGCAATCTTGAGCTGTGGAATGATCTTCACTGGCTCTTCCCCCCGGAAACGGCAAATCAATGCCCGCGAGGTTAGTTCGGTATAATTAATTATTAGCTATCACTGCCAAAAACTTAGGCAGCCGCTACGTGTTGATCGATCGTGCCCCATAGCGTGGTGTAACTGAGGCAGGGCCTCCACGCATTTCCGGCTTGGCCGGGATGATCAGCGTGCGGGAACTGCCGGCAAGCTGATGAGCGGATCATCGCGCATTTGTCCGATGG
>NZ_JBDSUA010000016.1:0-32571 GCF_039927955.1 Devosia sp.
CGGAGAGTTGGCCGGACCCAGTTCAATCGCACCAGCGGAAGGGAAGCGACCCTCCCTCCATCCGGCGTCCCCGCGCCGACCGTTCGTCGCGACCGCGCAGTAATGCACGGGGATGGGTGGAGTATGCGCGCAGATTTGGTGGTGGGGATAAGTTGCATACGATCTTCCTTCTCCGCTTGTGGGAGAAGGTGCCCGAAGGGCGGATGAGGGGTATCCCGGGCTTCAGGCATGGGATGGCGCAGCACCCCTCACCCTCGTCTTTCTGCTGGACGCAGAAATCCTTTCCCTCTCCCGCAAGGGGCGAGGGGTGACGACTGAGGGATAGGCTCCGAAACTTCAGACCGCTTCGAGGAACGTCTCCGCAGTCGTCAAATCCACCGACACCAACTGGCTGACGCCGCGTTCGGCCATGGTGACGCCGAACAGGCGATCAACGCGGCTCATGGTGATGGGGTTGTGGGTGATGACCATGAAGCGGGTATTGGTACGCTGGCGCATTGAATCGAGCAGGTTGCAGAAGCGCTCGACATTGGCATCGTCCAGCGGGGCATCGACTTCGTCGAGCACGCAGATCGGCGCCGGGTTGGTCAGAAACACCGCAAAGATCAGGCTCATTGCGGTCAGCGCCTGTTCGCCGCCCGAGAGCAGCGTCATGGTCTGAGGCTTTTTGCCGGGCGGACGGGCGATGATTTCAAGGCCCGCTTCGAGCGGATCGTCGCTTTCGACAAATTTCAGCTCGGCAGTGCCGCCACCGAACAGGGTGGTGAACAATTCCTGGAAGTGGCCATTGACCTTGTCAAAGGCTTCGCTCAGGCGAGCGCGGCCCTCGCGATTGAGCGACTGGATGCCGGTGCGCAGCTTGGCGATGGCTTCGATCAGGTCGTCACGATCCTTGACCATCAGATCGAGCTTTTCGCGAACGTCTTCGGCTTCCTTTTCGGCAGTGAGGTTGACCCCGCCCAGCCGTTCGCGTTCGGATTTGAGCCGGTCGAGCCTCTGCTCGGTGGCAGCTTCGGGCGGTAGGGCCTCTTCCGCGCGAATGCCTGAAGCTTCCAGTGTGCGGCTGGCCTCGATCCCCAGCGTTTCGATCACCTGGCGTTCGATCTGCTGGCGCTGGACGATGATGCCCTTGAGGCGTTCTTCGACGCGGACCAGTTCGACGCGGGCGGCGGCCAGAATTTCGCTGGCCAGACGCAACGCCTTGTCGGCCTCGCGATAACCGCTCTGGGCGAAGTTGAGCGAATCCGTCGAGGCCTTGTGGGCGATCTTGGCGGTTTCGATGTCATCATCGAGCACGGCGCGGCGATTGGCAAAACCATCCGGCGACTGATTGAGCGTGAGCAGTTGCGTTTCGATTTCGGCGGCGCGGGTATCGAGGGTGGCCAGTTGCGCATTGGCGCCGTCGCGGCGGCGCTGCCAGCTGGCGCTGTCGCGATCCAGTTGCGCCACGCGGCTCTCGCGCATGCGCGCAGCGTTTTCGAAATTGCCGAGTTTCAATCGGGCTTGATCGGCCTGGTCGCGGGCCTGGGTCAGTACCGACTGGCGGGTCTGGGCCTCGGTGGCGGCTTCCCCTTCATCGCCGATTTCGGCCAGCGATTTTTCCGCATCGACCTGAATGGCTTCGGCTTCGGCAAGGCTTGAGGCGAGGCGCACCCGGGCCTCTTCAAGCGCGCCCTGGCGCGTCGTCAGATCGCCGATGGCGCGCTGCGCCTTGTCGACTTCGGACTGCGCTGCGCCGATACCGTGCTGCAGACTGCGCCAGCGATCGCGCGAGGCGCGTTCGGACTGGCGGGCGGCTTCGAGCGCTGCGGCCAAAGCATCGACATCGCGCTTCCAGCCGGCGCGTTCAGCACGGGCGCGGACGATTTCCTCATCGAGTTCGGCCAGCCGGTTGCGCTGTGACAGGCGCATCGCGGCAGCGCTCGGCGCATCGGCGGCGGAGACAAAACCGTCCCAGCGCCATAGATCGCCTTCCAAGGTCACCAGCCGCTGGCCGGGCTTGAGCGCACGCATCAGCCCGGGTCCATCGACGGCATCGACCAGCCCGATCTGGCTGAGGCGACGCCGGAGCAGGTCGCTGCCGGACACGTGACGGGAGAGCGGTTCGGCGCCTTGCGGCAAAGCTGGATCGTCCGAAGCATCGAGCGCGGCGACCCAATGCACCGGCGCGCCCGTATCGGAGGAGGCTTCAAGATCGTCACCCAACGCAGCGCCCAATGCGGTTTCGTAGCCGGACGCGACCTTGAGCGTATCGACGATGGCGGGCCACAGGGTTGCGCCGGTATTGAGCATTTTGGCCAGTGTCGTGGCTTCGGCTTCGAGCCGGTTCAGGGCGGTGTCGATCTGTTGTAATTTCGGGCGGGCGGCATCGAGCTTGCCTTGCGCCGCGGTGCTGGCCTCCTCGGCGGCGATCGCCACGGTTTCCGCATCGGCGACTGCCGACTGCGCGGCGACGAGCGCTTCACGCTTGCGCGACAGGGTTTCGTCGGCATCAAGGCTTTGCGCGATGGTCTGGGCCTCGCGCGCCACTTCGGCGACCTGCTGGGTGAGCCGGGCAATGCGAGCCTTGGCGTCATCGGCGCTGCGAATGGCCTGGGCGCGGCGGGCGCGGACCTGCGCCAGTGCGTCGGCGGCATCGCGCGCCGCGGTTTCGGCCGATGCGACGATCTCGCGCGCACTGTCGGCTTCGGTACGGGCAATATCGAAGGCCGCCTGCGCCGCTTCGCCTTCGGCGGCGAGGCGGGCCTGTTCCTCGGCATAACTGGCGAGCGTGGTTTCGCTTTCAGCCAACAGGTCGCGTTCACGCTGACCATCGGCGGCCAGTTGCTTGAGGCGCTCTTCCAGCTCGGCCTTGCGCTGGTTGGCGCGGCGGGCTTCGTCGGCCAATTGTTCGGACAGGATGGTGAGGCGCTGCAGGGCGGCGCCGGTGGCCGCTTCCGCGTTGCGCAATGGCTGCAGCGCGGCATCGGCGGCTTCGAGCTTTTTCTGCGCCTGCAATTCCAGATGCGTCGCATCGGCAAGGTCACGGATCAACACGCCCTGCTGGGCCTCGGTGTCCTTTTCGGCAAAGCGCGCGGCGACCCAGCGGATGTGGAACAGCGTGGCTTCGGCGCGGCGGATGTCGCCCGAGAGCGAGCGATAGCGCAGCGCCAGGCGGGCTTGGCGCTTGAGGGCTTCGAGCTGGGTTTCGACCTGCGCGATGATGTCATCGACGCGCTCAAGGTTCTGCTCGGCGCCGCGCAACCGCAATTCGGCTTCATGCCGGCGCGAATGCAGGCCGGAAATCCCGGCGGCTTCTTCGAGCAGGGCGCGACGTTGTACTGGCTTGGCGGCGATCAGTTCGCCGATCTGGCCCTGGCGGACCAAGGCTGGCGAATGCGCGCCGGTCGAGGCATCGGCGAACAGCAATTGCACATCGCGGGCGCGCACTTCGCGGCCGTTGACGCGATAGACCGAGCCGGCTTCGCGCTCGATGCGGCGGGTGACTTCGAGCACATCGGCGGTGTTGAGGGCAGCGGGGGCGGTGCGGTCGGAATTATCGAGGACCAGGGTGACTTCGGCGCTGTTGCGGGCGGGGCGGCCACCGGAGCCGGAAAAGATCACGTCATCCATGCCCGAAGCGCGCATGGCTTTATATGAGCTCTCGCCCATCACCCAGCGCATCGCCTCGACCAGATTGGATTTGCCGCAGCCGTTCGGCCCGACAATGCCGGTCAGCCCTGGCTCCATCACCAGTTCGGTCTGGTCGGAAAAGGACTTGAAGCCATGCAGGCGGAGCCGGGTGAATTTCATGGCAGACCGCCCTTCCTTCTCCCCTTGCGGGAGAAGGTGGCGCGAAGCGCCGGATGAGGGGTCAGCGATGGCTGAAGCAACCCCTCACCCGCCCGTTGGGCACCCTCTCCCGCAAGGGGAGAGGGGAGAATGAGACTACTTTGCCGGAACAACCGGTGTGCTGGTTTCGGCAGGTGCGACCGGGGTGACGGCTGGCTCGGTTGACGGGGCCGACATGGCGCCATCGACAGCAGCAGGCGCAGCCGGAGCGGTGCCGGCGGGCAGCAGCGGGTCGATTTCTGCTGCGAGCTGTGCAAGCGATTGTTCCCCGGATAGCGTCTTGCCATTGATATAGAATGTCGGCGTGCCGGCGAGGCCAAAATCCTTGATCGCCTGATCGCGCAAGGCTTCTATCCCGGTGAACAGGTCCTGATTCGTCAAGGCAGCGTCGAAAGTCTCCTGGGTAAAACCAAGCTGCTTGGCAACATCGAAGATGGCGTCGCGCGGCTTGTCGGAAACGCCCCAAGTGCCCTGGGTCTTGAAATAGGTCGAGATGACATTGTGATAGGCAGTCGGGCCGGCAGCTTCGGCCAGCATGAAGATCGCCGAGTCCAGCACGTTGCGGCTGAATGGGCGCAGAATGTACTTCACCAGGCCGCTATCGACATAGGTAGTGAGGAAGGTCGGCAGCACGTCATTGCTGAACGCGGCGCAATGCGGGCAGGTGGGCGAGGCATATTCGATGACGGTGACGGTTGCCGTATCCTTGCCCAGCGCGTGATCCGGAACGCCCTTGGGCGCCATCAGCTTGGCCTCGTCGATCTTGTCGCCATCGGCGGCGCTGGCGGCGCCAATTCCGGCAAAGCTGAGAGCAGAGGCAGCGGCTGCCAGGATGAGCGTTTCACGACGGTTAAACTTCACGGCACAGGCTCCATTTGCTTATTTGTGGCGACACTACACACCGGCAAGGCGGCGGCAAGTGGGCAAGTCAATCACCATGGGGTGAACAGTCTATCTGTTCTTCTGTTCCGGCCTGCCCGATAGCGCGTGGCCCAATGCCCGCAGCGCTTCGCGCAGACCTTCATCGTCGACAGTGTCGACGCTTGCTCCGACCTTTGCACGAATGCTCTGGCTCGGTTGCGACAGAGATTTGTCCTTTGCGCCTGAATGGGGGGTGAACGGTTCGGCTGACAATCTGACGGCGCCCACCAGCACATAGCCGAAATAGCGATTGATCGCGGCGGCGATGTTTTGCCCCTCATGGGCAATGGCCAGCGCATGGCCCGGGGCGCAGCGCAGGTAGAGCGTTGCCCCTTCCGCACTACGCTCGCCGCGCGGCCAGCTCAGTTTGTCGGGCATGGCGACCCCATTATAGGGGCTCGGGGCGATGGCCGACCAATGGGTCAGAATATCGCGCGAGGCAAAGCCCCGCTTTTTCAGCACCGGATCGAGCGCGCCCGATAGCGCATCGGCAAGGCCAACGGCGCGATTGCGGCGCTTGGGCTCGGTGTCGGGCTTGGGTTTGGCGGTGGTCATGGTGGTGGTTTAGCAGGGGCTGGTGTTGCGGGAAAGAACCCCCTCCCTTCCCTCCCCACAAGGGGGAGGGTGACATCGGGTGTGTTGCACCTGGATGCCACGTCCGCCGCATTCACCCTCCCCTTGTGGGGAGGGAAGGGAGGGGGTGAGTTGCATGCACAATCCATCAATGTGACTTGCACCAATCCCCCCATTCCATCACATCTGGCCCATGCAATTGCAGTCCACTCTCCCGATCAATGCCGACGCCGTGCTCGCTTGGTACGATGCCCATGCGCGCAACCTGCCGTGGCGGGTTTCGCCGCAGGATCGGCGTAAGGGCATCAAGCCAGACCCTTATCGGGTGTGGCTATCAGAAGTGATGCTGCAGCAGACCACTGTTGCGGCGGTGGGGAAATTCTTTGCCCGGTTCACCAGCCTGTGGCCGACGGTATTTGATCTGGCAGCGGCGCCGTTAGCGGCGGTGCTCGTCGAATGGGCGGGGCTGGGCTACTACGCACGCGCCCGCAATCTGCATGCCTGCGCGGTGGCGGTGGCTGAACAGCACGGCGGCGTTTTTCCGCAGACTTCGGCGGGTTTGCAGGCCTTGCCCGGCATCGGCGCCTATACCAGCGCCGCCATCGCCGCGATCTGTTTTGATGAAAGGATTGCCGTGCTCGATGGCAATCTGGATCGGGTGCTGGCGCGCTATTGTGCGCTCGAGGTACCGGTGCGCGAGGCCAAGGAGGAGCTGCGCGCCGCGCTGCAAGTCGCCGTGCCGGAGCGGGCCGGGGATTTCGCGCAGGCGATGATGGATCTGGGTGCCACCATCTGCACGCCGCGCGTTGCCGTTTGCATGCTGTGTCCACTGCAGCCGGGATGTCTGGCGACCAGAACCGCCAACCCGACGGCGTTTCCGATCAAGCCGGAAAAGGCCGAGCGTCCGGTGCGTTATGGCCACGCCTTCGTGCTGCGCGATGCGGCGGGGGACGTGTATCTGGAAACCCGGCCCGACAAGGGCCTGCTGGCCAAGATGACGCAGACGCCGACATCCGAGTGGACCGGCGCTGTTGCCGCGCCCTGCTATCCGGCCAAGGGCGACTGGCGGCATCATGGGCACGTGATCCACATCTTCACCCATTTCCGGCTGGAGCTGGATATCTGGTCGGCGGACGTGGCCGATATTTCGGGGCTGGATCGCGGCTGGTGGGCCGATCCGGCGGCGCTTGGTGGCGAGGCCTTGCCGACACTGTTCCGCAAGGTGTTGGCAGCGGCCGGGCTCGACTAAAAGAATTGCCGGTCATGGCCGATCAATTGGTCGCGATCATTGGCCGAAACAGGAAAACCATAGCCGGCACCTGGACGATCGAACATCAAGGTTCCATCGTCGTGGTAGTCGCTCCCGTACACCTCAGAGCCGACCATGGACATCGCCAGATACAGTGCCTGTACGCCATCAGCACCGAACATCGTGAACACCCGTCTCCGTTCCGGCCAGTCGATTTCATAGCGACAACCCCAACTACCATCCGCCGGCAACGGCAAGAAGAAGCGAATATCCACCGGCGTCAGCACTGCTTCCGTCGCGATCCATAACCGCCGGCTGGCAATGATTGTTGTCGTTGTGTCAGGCCCGACCCGCGCGGCGTGCCAGCGGGCATAGTCGCGATACGCGTGCAATACCCGGTCCCAGCCTTCGGCGGCGTCAAATTTTCCGTGCTGGCCGACGTTTTGGTTGCCCCAGCCACGATGGATGAAACCGATCTCGGTGCCATCGAGGGCAGGGGCGAAGACGACTTCAATTACGGTCGGCGCCGCCTCTGTCAGCCCCAACCACCAGGCCATCACTATGCGAACGCCCGGCTCAAAATCGGTCACTGAACCCCAGGAGATTTCTGCCCCGCTTGCCCCGGTTTCAAAAACTCGGCCGCCTGGCGTCAACTCGATGGTGACACGCGTCAGATTTTCTCCATTGGCGGAAAAGCCTTTGGGCCACCAGACGCTGATTCCGTTGACGAAGGCCAAAAACGCCCGTTCAGGCGTCCCATCAACCACAAGACGTCTCAAGATAGGCGAATATCTGTCGCTCATCGCGGGCCTCGCTTTCACGTCCGCGATATTAGTACTGGCTGCGACGCTGACAAGCACCCAAGAAAAAACCGCCGGGGCAAACCGGCGGTCAGGTAGAGCCTGAATTTTGATTGGAGGTCGAAATCAGGCAGAAAGCAAATCAAGTTTTACGCGGATATAGCTGCGCAGATCGTCGATCGGCGCGGCGGGGCCTTGCGTTTCGTGGTGCCAGAAGGTCCAGCCGTTGCAGGCCTCTGCCCCTTGCACCAGGGCGCCGACCTTATGGATCGAGCCCTGATGAGAGCCCGAAATGATGGAGCCATCGGCGCGGACCATGGCGGTGTAGCGGCGACCGGCGTCGAACAACTGGGCGCCCGGTTCGATCAGGCCCTGTTCGATCAGCGAACCGAACGGAATGCGGGCTTCCTTGCGCTTGGGCGTCACCGATTGCAGCGCTTCGAACACGCCGGGGCGGATCGCGGCGATGCGCTTGAGCGCGGCGGCGATATAGGTGTCTTCGCGCTCGATGCCGATGAAATGGCGACCAAGCTTACGGGCGACGGCGCCGGTGGTGCCGGTGCCGAAGAACGGGTCGAGCACGATATCACCGGGCTTGGTGGTGGCGTTCAGAATGCGGAACAGCAGGGCTTCCGGCTTCTGGGTCGGGTGCACCTTTTCGTCGTCATCGCCCTTGAGGCGTTCGGCGCCGGTGCAGATCGGGAACAGCCAGTCCGAACGCATCTGCGTATCGTCATTGGCCAGCTTCATCGCTTCATAATTGAAGGTAACGCGGCTCTTCTGCGATTTGGCGGCCCAGATCAGCGTTTCATGGGCATTGGTGAACCGCGTGCCGCGGAAATTGGGCATCGGATTGGCTTTGCGCCAGATGACGTCGTTGAGCATCCAGAAATCGAGATCCTGCAACGCCGTGCCAACGCGGAAAATATTGTGGTAGCTGCCGATGACCCACAGCGCCCCATCGGGCTTGAGGACGCGGCGCGCCGCTGCGAGCCAGGCGCGCGTGAACTGATCATAATGGGCGAAGCTGTCGAACTTGTCCCAGTCATCATCGACCGCATCGACCTTGCTCTGGTCGGGGCGGGTAAGGCCCTGATCAAGCTGCAGGTTATAGGGGGGATCGGCAAAGATCAGATCGACCGACCCGGCCGGCAGGGAATTCATGTGGTCGATGCAATCGCCCACCAGAATAGTATCGATCGGGAGGCGCGAGGCCTCTTCCGCGGCGGCCGGAGCCGCCTGACGCGCGGTACGCAACATACGCTTAACCCTAACGCAGTACTAACAATCCCGTTGTACGCGGTTAGCGTTAAAAGCCATTTAATCCAGTTGGTTAGCGATAGGTTAAGGGGGGCTGCTTGCCGGTGCTTGTTCTGTGTTTGAACGCGGTGTCACCGTGGGCTGGAGAGCACCGCGAACGACTAGAGTTGGGCAACCGATAACCGCAATCTTGCTTCCGCCACCGGCGCAAAATCGGCCCGGTGGTGGCGGCAGGGGCCGTGTGTGGTCAGCGCCACCATATGTTGCGGCGTGCCGTAGCCCTTGTGGCCGGCAAAGCCGAAATGGGGCGCATCGCAATCCATGATGGCGCACATGCGGTCGCGGGTGACCTTGGCCACGATAGAGGCAGCGGCGATCGAGACGCTGCGGCGATCGCCACCGATCAGCGCGATGCCCTCGCAGGGCAGGCCCGGCGGTATATCGCGGCCATCGACCAGCACGCGATCGACCGGCAGGCACAGGCCCAGCACCGCCTGACGCATCGCCCACAGCGTGGCGCCGCGAATATTGTGGCTGGCAATGATCGAGGGTGGCGCGATCACCACAGACACCATGGCCGAGGCGATGATCTGTTCGAACAGCGCTTCGCGGCGGGCTTCGGTCAGCTTTTTGGAATCGTTGAGCCCGTCCGGGATATTGCTTTCGTCCAGAATGACGGCGGACACCACCACTGGCCCGGCCAGCGGACCGCGCCCGGCTTCATCGACGCCGGCAACAACGCGGGCGCCGCGCGCCATGGCAGCGGTCTCGTGGGAAAAATCCGGAACAGTCTGGATGATTGATTCGATCAGCATGGTCCAAGCATCCGCGCCGGCGGAGCGGAGTCAACCGGCGCGATGGCTTACTTTGCGGCGAGCGCGGCCTGCAACGCTGCCTGATCGACCACGAACAGATGATTGCCGATGCGATTGGTCTCGCCGACGAAGTCGCGCAGTGCGCTGCTCCGCGCCAGATAGGCGGAAATATCGCCGACAATGACCAGCCGCCGCTGATAGTTCTGCATCTTCTGGAAGAACTCACCGGCGAGGCCGCTGCGCAGGTTGAAGAAATCCGGAGCCAGCCGCGTGGCGGGGATGGCCACCACATCGGCATCGGCGCCGAAGGCTTCGCCCAGCAGATCGGAGGCATCGCGGCTGCTGCCGAGCAGGGGGCCATCGAGCGGACATTCGATGACGTTTACTCCGTTGATTTCATAGTGCTGCATTGCGATCTCCTTTCTGCCGTTGGGCGGCGCAACCACGCTTTGGCATGGTGCGCAACCTTGCTATAGATCATCACTGCGCGGGGGCGCCACGGTGATGCGAGCATGACAATGACAAACAAGACTGCGCTGGCGCTGGCCATCGCGTTGACGATGACCGTGCCGCTTGCGGCCAAGCCGTTTCACCATCCGTTTGGCGAATGGCGCGAATACAATCAGGATTGGCTGTCGGCGTGTCCCGACAAGATCGACGAAAAGGACACCGGCTATTATGGCGTGTCCTGCTTTGCCAGCACTGGCACGGTGGAGGTCAACGCGGTCAATTTTCCGGTTTATAAGCTGACGCTGTTTCTCAACCGGCTGACCGGCGTGCTCGACGTGGCGTTTACGGCCGCGGCGACGGACGGCACCGAACTCGATCCCAGCAGGCCCCTGCTGATCAAGTTTGGCGGGGAACCCGCGATCAGCCTGGATTTCTCCAAGGATCTGGAAACCCGCTACAATACCATCAACCAGTACTATCCCGCCGATCCGGCTAGGCGCGATGCACTGATCGAGGCGATGAAATCGCGCAATGCCGTGTCGATGACCGTGCCGATCACCGGCGGCGCCAAGGACAGCGTCGATATCCGCATGTCGATGCGCGGCGTCGCCGCCTCGCTCGATTTCATGCAGAGCTATTCGCGCAAGATCGACAATTATTGAGCCGCCGCCCAGCGCTGGAACCCCTTCAGCATTACTGGCGCGTTTTCGGTGCCGGCTTCACCTGCAAGCTCCCACAGGCGCAGCATACCGGTCAGCAGATTGATGCGAGCGCGATCGATCTGCCTGCCGCTGGCCGCTTCATAGGCGGCAATAGTGCGCGCGGTCAGATCCAGCGACACGAAGCTGCCATAGACGAATTCGCGGTGTACTGAGCCAAAGCCTGAATCGCCAAAATCGTAGAGCCCGTTGAGCCGGCCGGCGACATGGTCGAACGCCATGTTCCAGCCGTGGCCATCGAAATAGCCGAACGTGGTGCCCAGCGGATCGGGCGGCAAGGCGAGATAAGCTGTGACCAGCAGCTGGGCGGCTCTGTCGAGGCCATCGGTGAGATGGGGCAAGGCGCGGTGCAAAATGCCGCTGGGATCGGTCCAGTCGTAAATATCGCGTGCACCGGCGGCGCGCAGCGGTGTCGGGTCGAGCCGGTGCAGTTGTCCGTAAAACCGGCCCATTGCCTCGGCCAACTGCTGGCGCTGGCTGTCGTCAAGACGCTCGTAATCGGCGGTGAGCAGATGTTCGCCAGCCAGCTTGCGATGGCGGGTAAAGGTCATCGGGCTTTCATAGAGCGTCATATCGGGCAGCGGCATGCTGACGGCTGGCCGAATGATGCCGAGAAGTGCAACTTCGCGGCGTAATGCGGCCTCTGCCCGTTCCTGCCGTGGAAATTTACAGATCCACTGATCGTCTATATCGACGCCGATACTGTCCCAGCCTTCCGTCAGCAACGAGAAATGGGCATCGGCCAGTTCGGGAAAGCGCGCCACGATGGCGGCGCGCAGGGTTTCGAGCGAAAGGGCAGGGGACGGCGGCATGGGCATACGAAAAACCTAACCGCTATCGTACCACTTGGCTAAAACAAACTCATCTGCTTGTCTTCGACCTTGGGGGCGATGAACAGGTCGGTGCGCAGCGGCGGCAGTTTTTCGCCCAGGCCGTAGCGTTCGCGGGCCTTTTCGAAGCGTTGGCGCAGCAGTTCGGCATAGGGGCCTTCGCCGCGCATGCGGCTGTGGAAATTGGGGTCGTTGTCACGCCCGCCGCGGGTTTCGCGGACGAGGCCGAGCACATGGCGCACCCGATCCGGGAAATGGCGCAACAGCCATTCGCGGAACACGTCGCGCACTTCGCCGGGCAGCCGCAGCAGGATCATCGAGGCGCTTTTGGCGCCCTGTGCAGCAGCGGCATCGAGGATGCGCTCAAGCTCCATATCATTGATCGCCGGGATCATCGGCGAGGCCAGGACGGCCACCGGGACCCCAGCCTCGCTGAGCAGGCGGATGGCCTCGAGGCGCCGCGCCGGGCTGGAGGCACGCGGCTCCATCTTGCGGCTGAGCTTGTGATCCATAGAGGTCATCGAAATCCCGACCTTGACCAGACCGAGCTTGGCCATTTCGCTCAGGATATCGAGATCGCGGATGATCAGCGCCGATTTGGTGGTGATCATCGTCGGATGACGGGTTTCCAGCAGTACTTCGAGAATGCCGCGGGTCAGCTTATGCTTGCGCTCGGCGGGCTGGTACGGGTCGGTATTGGTGCCCATGGCGATGGCCTTGACCTTGTAATTCTTCGCGCTGATTTCAGCACGCAAGGCCTCGACCGCGTTGGTTTTCACATAGATATCGCGCTCGAACTCGATGCCGGCCGAATGGCCCAGAAAGGCGTGCGTGGGGCGGGCGAAACAATAGGAACAGCCGTGTTCGCAACCGCGATAGGCGTTGATCGAGCGATCAAAACCAATATCCGGGCTGTCATTGGAGGTGATGATGGTCTTGGCGCGCTCGATATGTTCGACCGTCTCGAAGGTTGCCAGCGGCTCGACCGTGGTCCAGCCATCATCGGTATCCTCGCGGGTGGTTTTTTCGAACCGGCCACTGCGATTGGACTGCGCGCCGCGACCGCGATTGCGGCTGGGGTCGACCAGTTCGCGCCGCGCCAGATCGGCATCGCGGCTGCGGCTCAAACGTTCCAGTGCTTCAAACGACGGGGCCTGATAGAGGGCCATTGGTGCTCTCCTGCAGCGCGACGGGGACAAGAATCGTCACGATGATAACGGGAACAACAGGTAGCAGTTGCATGAGAACAAAACAAGAACTACAATTCTGCGAGAGGCAGCCTTGCGCCAGAAAACCTGGACCGCCTGCGCCTGCCTGCCATACATATGGGGCAGTCCGAAACCGCGACAAGAGCGCCGGCAATAGTTAAGCGGATAATTTAGCATTGACGGAAGCCAAGCTGTGAAATACCAAACAGCCTGTTGAATTGACGGGCTGCTGACAGGGTCTGTCAGGGCTTGTTTCTAGGGTGATGTCGAAAATCACCGGAGCCATTCGTCGTAGGGATGAGGCTTCAATGCCCACCATGAGGAACCGATCATGACGGACCAGACAACGACGTTCGACGCCGCGCCCGCAAGCGCACCAATCACCGAAGACATGGCCGCCCGCAACAAACTGGTGATCGGCCTGCTGCTGATTTCCGCCTTCGTGGTGATCCTGAACGAAACCATCATGGGCGTGGCGCTGCCGCACCTGATGAAGGATCTCAATATTCCGGCCAGTTCCGCACAATGGCTGACCACGGCGTTCATGCTGACCATGGCCGTGGTGATCCCGATTACCGGCTTCCTGCTGCAAAAGCTCAATACCAGGCCGGTGTTTATCCTCGCCATGTCGCTGTTTTCGGCCGGCACGCTGATCTCGGCGCTGTCGCCGGGCTTTGCCATGCTGGTGATTGGCCGCATCGTGCAGGCCTCGGGCACCGCGATCATGATGCCGCTGCTGATGACCACGGTGATGCATCTGGTGCCGCCGGAATCGCGCGGCAAGACCATGGGCAATATCTCCATCGTGATTTCGGTGGCACCAGCCATCGGGCCGACGATTTCCGGGCTGATCCTGTCCGTGCTCGACTGGCGCTGGATGTTCATCCTGGTGCTGCCGATCGCCCTGGGCGCGCTGGCGCTGGGCGCATCCCGCATCCGCAATGTCACCACGCCCAAGGATGCACCGATCGACGTGCTGTCGATCCTGCTGTCGATCATCGGTTTTGGTGGCTTCGTCTATGGCGTCAGCGGCATCGGCAATGTGAACCCAGAACCGGGCACGCTGCCGGCCTGGATCCCGCTGGTGATCGGTGCGGCGACCATTGTCATCTTCGTGTTCCGCCAGCTTGGCTTGCAGAAGCAGGACCGGGCGCTGCTCGATCTGCGCACGCTCACGTCCACCACCTTCACGCTGGCGGTGGTGATGATGTCGATCCTGATGATGTCGATGTTCGGCGCCTTCATCCTGATCCCGATCTATCTGCAGAACGTGCTGCACTTTGACGTGCTCCATACCGGCCTGCTGCTGCTGCCGGGCGGGCTGATCATGGGCCTGTGCGCGCCAACCGTGGGCAAATACTATGACAAGTATGGTCCGCGTCCCTTGGTCATTCCTGGCTCGGTAATCCTGGCGGTAGCGCTGTGGACGCTGACGCTGGTAACGCCCGATACCTCGTTCTGGCTGGTGCTGGTGGTGCATCTGTTGATGAGCGTTGGCCTGGCGCTGATGTTTACGCCGCTGTTCACCGTGAGCCTTGGCGCCTTGCCACCCAATCTTTACTCCCATGGCAGCGCCATGATCGGCACCACCCAGCAGGTGGCGGGTGCGGCCGGCACGGCCCTGTTCGTGGCGCTGTTCACACTGCAATCCACCCAGCTCGGGCTGGGCGGGGCTGATCTGGTAGCGGCAACCTCTGGCGGTCTGCACATCGCGTTCATCACCGGCGCAGTGATTTCGCTGGCTGCCGTGGTGATCTCGCTATTCATCACCAAGCCACCGGAATCCGGCATGCCGGGCGACATGGGCCACGGGCACTAGGCTGGTCGATAGCAACGCCAACAGGCGCCGGATGCGGATCCGGCGCCTTTTCATTGGCATAACTGGAAGAAGTGGCCCGCCGGCCGCGACGCTTACCGGAAGCGGTAGGTCAAGCGGCCCTTGGTCAGATCGTACGGCGTCATTTCGCACAACACCTTGTCGCCAGCCAGAACGCGGATACGGTTCTTGCGCAGCTTGCCGGCGGTGTGGGCGATGATTTCGTGGCCGTTTTCCAGCTTGACCCGGAAGGTCGCGTTGGGAAGCAGTTCGGTCACCACGCCCGGAAATTCGAGCACGTCTTCTTTAGCCATAAGGGCTCCTGAGCAGCCCCGTGGACGCGCCGAGCATTCGGCTGATCGGATCGGGGCATATTGAGATCATTGCGGCCGCCGCGACCGGGTTTCCCCAGAGGTTTTGCACCGACAATATTGGTCGATTGCGCGGAGCAGTACAGCAAACCGCGTGGTTTGTGAACACCTGCAAGCAACGGGCTCGATTGCAGCCCGCTGAACCCCAGTTCCCCGCCAAATCCTAGCGTTCGTCGAGCCGCGGCATCAGTTCGACGAGGTTGCAGGGCGAGTGCCGGTAATCGAGCTGGTGGGACAGGATGGCTTCCCAGGCGTCGCGGCAGGCGCCGCGCGAGCCCGGCAGGCAGAACACGAAGGTGGTGCCGATCAGCCCGGCCGTGGCGCGGGATTGCATCGAGGAGGTGCCCACCGTGGTCGCCGAATATTGGTGGAACAGCACGGAGAAACCCTCCATACGCTTATCGAACAAAGGCTCAACGGCCTCGGGGGTGACGTCGCGCCCCGAAAAGCCGGTGCCGCCGGTGGTTAGCACCACATCGACCTTGGGGTCGGCGACGAAATTCTGCACGGCCTGGCGGATCAACTGGATATCGTCGCGCACCACGACGCGGGCGGCGCAGCGATGCCCATCGGCTTCCAGCAGCGAGACCAGCAAGGCGCCGGCGGTGTCGGTTTCCAGCGTGCGCGTATCGGACACGGCGATGACGGCGATCGACAGCGGCTTGAACTGCCGCTCAGGATTAAGGGCTGACTTGAACATCGCTGTCTTCCACATGAGAGGCCGGATCGCGGCTGGGGATATCGTCGCTGTCGGCGCGCGGATCGAGCGCCACTGATTCTGGCGTCACCTGCTTGTCATTACCCATGGGGCGGAAGCGCGCGCGGCCGGCCACATCGACGCTTTTGCGCACCCGCATGCGCAAATAGGCCGTGACCGCCAGCGCGCCATGGAAGGCGGCGGTGACGATAAACAGCCCGACCGGGTGATAGGCATTCATGATCAGCGAGGCGACCGCGGGACCAATGGCAAGGCCCGTGCCCAGGATCAGCAGCATGCCGCCGGCGATCTTGGCGAAATCGCCATCCTTGGCATAGTCATTGGCATGGGCCACGGCCACCGCGTAGATCGGATTGGCGGCAAAGCCATAGGCCGCAAACAGCACATACATCATCCAGTTGGCACCCGGATTGATGATGACGGTCAGCGCGCCGACGATGGAAGCAAAACCGGACAGCCCGATCAGCACCAGGCGGCGATCGATCTTGTCGGAGAGGCGCCCAAACGGCACCTGCGCAACGGCACCCAGAATGGCGGCGATGGCAAACAGTACGGCAATGCCGCTGGCGTCCAGGCCTTGCTCATAACCGTAAACCGGCGCCAGCGTGCCGAAGGCGCCATTGGCCATGCCGACGGAAAAGGCGGCAATCGCGGCGACCGGCGAGGTCTTGTAGAGCAGCCGCACATCAAGACGGGCCGACGCCAGCGGCCGCGGCTGCGGGCTTGAGGTCAGCGCGGTGGGCAGCACGGCGCAGATAAAACTGATGGCACCGACGACAAACGGCAGATAGCCGGTGACGCCGGTCACCGACATGGCGATCTGCCCGAGCGTCGAGGCGGCCATGTTGATGGTCACATAGATCGAAAAGATGGTGCCGCGGCTCTTGTTGTCGGCCACTTCGTTGAGCCAGCTTTCAACGATCATCGCGGCGCCGGCAAAGCAGAAGCCGGAGAGCGCACGTAACACGATCCAGCTGACATCGTTGATCCACAGCAGATTGAGCAGGATGGTGATGGTGCCAATCGCCGCCATCACCGAAAAGGCCCGGATATGGCCGACCTTGCGCACCACCAGCGGCACGGTGATCGAGCCGGCAACAAACCCCACCGACCAGCCGGTGCCGATCAGGCCCAGCGACAGCAGCGAAAAATGCTCTTCGGCGCCGCGCACCGACAGCAGCAGGCCTTGCAGCCCGCCGCCGAACATCAGCAGCGCCGAGCCCAGGAACAGGGCGTAAATCTTGATAACCGACATCATGGCGTTCTTCGCGTCTGGAATGGAAGGATCAA
This sequence comes from Devosia sp., assembly GCF_039927955.1. Classification (GTDB taxonomy): domain Bacteria; phylum Pseudomonadota; class Alphaproteobacteria; order Rhizobiales; family Devosiaceae; genus Devosia. Next base: position 16,852 of record NZ_JBDSUA010000016.1, read on the forward strand.
ATCACGCGACGGTGACCATAGCGCGGCATCGGCAATTGGCACGTCAAAAGTGGGGCAAAGCGCAAATTGTTTTGATGGGACGGCGCGCCTGAGCCTGTGTGGTGGCCGCAGCCAGAGAACGGCTTAAAGCCCCAGCGCATCCAGTTTCATCCGCAGGCTGAGCAGATCGCTCCAGGCTTGATGCTTGGCCGCCGGGGAGCGCAGCAGATAGGCGGTGTGCAGCGTCGGCATTGCTTCGGCGGCATGATTGCCGACTGTGACCTGGCTCCACTTGCCGCGCATCTTGAGAATGCCCGTGGTGGTGGCAAAGATCGACTGCATCGCCGGGCCGCCCAGCGTGACGATGATTTTGGGTGCCACCAGTTCGACCTGCCGGTTGAGGAATGGCATGCACAGGGCCATTTCTTCGGGCGTGGGGGTGCGGTTGCCGGGCGGGCGCCACGGCACGGTATTGGCGATATAGACCTTGGTGCGATCCAGCCCGATGGCGGCCAGCATGCGGTCCAGCAATTGGCCGGATTTACCGACGAACGGCTTGCCCTGGCGATCCTCTTCGGCGCCGGGGGCTTCGCCGATCAGCATGATGTCGGCCTCGGGATTGCCATCGGCGAACACCAACTGGGTGGCGCGTTGCTTCAGCCCGCAACCATCGTAGGCATCGAGCAGGCGCTGCAATTCGCCGAGCGTCTGGGCGCTGGCGGCAAGCGAGCGCGCTTCGCCCGGGTCGGCCGCCAGCGAGGCGGTGATCGGGGTCGGGGCCACAATCTCCCGCTGCGGGGGCAGGGCGGGGCGGCGATTGGGCGCTGCAACTTGCGCGAAACGGTTGACCGGCTCGTCCTGCACGGCAAGGTCAACCCCGGCGGCCCGATACCATTCGAGCACCGAGACCATTTCGGCGTTATTCAGGGGTCGATCTTCGGCCATGAATTCTGTTAGAGCATGAACCGCTAAAGGGGTCACCGGGTTTTGCCCGGCAGGACCGAGATTTCCACGATACCGAGGCGACTGGATGGCCCAAGCCGGCAACCGCGAAACCCTGCCGACCGACGTGCTCATCGTTGGCGCGGGCCCGTCCGGGTTGGCGGCGGCGATCCGGCTGAAGCAGCGTCATCCCGATATTGCCGTAACGGTGGTGGAAAAAGCCGCTGAAATCGGTGGGCATATCCTGTCAGGTGCAGTGATGGACCCGGTGGGGCTTGATGCGCTGATCCCGGACTGGCGGCTCAAGGGCGCGCCGGTTGGTCCCGATGTCACCCGCGACGACTATCATTTCTTGAGCGCCAGCGCGGATTTCACCTTCCCGCATCTGCTGCTGCCGCCACAGTTGAAAACCAGCAATGGCGTCATCGTCAGCCTGGGTGATCTGGTACGCTGGCTGGGGGAGCAGGCGGCGGCGCTCGGCGTCGATGTGTTCCCGATGACGGCGGCGGTCGAGGTGCTGACGGACGCAGCGGGCAACGTCACCGGCATCATCACCGGCGATCTGGGCCGCGACCGTGATGGCAACGAAAAGCCAGGCTTTGCGGCGGGGATTGCGCTGGAAGCCAAGTACACTCTGATCGCCGAAGGCGCGCGTGGGTCGCTGGCCAAGGGGCTGATCCGGGACTTTGAACTGGATAAGGCCAAGAGCCCGCAAAAATACGGGCTCGGAATCAAGGAAGTGTGGGAAATTCCGGCTGACCGGCACCAGCCCGGCAAGGTCGATCATTATCTCGGCTTTCCGCTGGATATGAACACATCGGGCGGCGGCTTTGCCTATCATGCGCAGGACCGCAAGCTGTATCTGGGGCTGGTAGTGCATCTGGATTATGCCAATCCGACGCTGTCCCCGTTTGACGAATTCCAGCGCTTCAAGACGCATAAATCCATCGCACGTTTGCTGGAGGGCGCCACGCGCCTGAGCTACGGCGCCCGCGCGCTGACCTCGGGTGGTTGGCAGTCGATCCCCGATCTGGTGTTTCCGGGTGGCGCGCTGATTGGCTGCGCGGCAGGCTTCATGAATGCGCCCCGCCTCAAGGCCATTCACAACGCCATCCTCTCCGGTATTGGCGCTGCTGATGCCGTTGGCGAGGCGATTGCGGCGGGGCGGTCGCATGACCGGTTGGAGACGCTTGAACACAAGGTGTTCGACAGCGGTATCGAAAAAGAGCTGATGGCCGTACGCAATGTCAAACCGCTGTGGTCACGGTTCGGCTCGATCATCGGTGTGGGGCTGGCGGGCGTCGAAATGTGGGTGACGGCGATTCTCGGCCGCTCGCTGCTCGGCACGCTCAAGCACGCCAAGGCGGATTATGCAGCGCTGCGTCTCAAGGCGGATCAGCCCACCAAAAGCTATGAGCGCCCCGATGGTAAAACCCGGTTTGATCGGGCAGCGTCGGTGTTTCTGGCCAACCTTGCCCATGATGAAGATCAGCCGATCCACCTCAAACTGGCCGATCCGGCAGTGCCGGTGCGCGACAACCTGCCCAGGTTTGGCGAACCGGCGCCGCTCTATTGCCCTGCGGGCGTTTACGAAATGGCGACGGAGGGCGGTGCGCCGGTGTTTCGCATCCATGCCGCCAATTGCGTGCATTGCAAAACCTGCGACATCAAGGACCCCGCCCAGAACATCACCTGGGTGCCGCCCGAAGGGGGCAGCGGGCCGAATTATTCAGGTCTGTAACGCGTACAAAAACCTCGCTTTGACCAGCAATGTCACACTATTGCGTGTCCCCTTGCGGCGCGGTCCTAAAATAGACAATCTTTGCAGTGAAATCGGCCCGCCAGGGCCAAGGGAGTTACCAGCCTCGTGACACAGTTTCTGAACCGTCTCATGCGCCCGCTTTTTGTGGTCGTCGCCCTCAGCGGCGCTATCGCCCCGGCGCATGCGGCCACTTCGGCGGCCGACCTGGCCCAGCAGATCCTGCGAGGTTTGATCCCGAGCAAGACCGGCAATTTTGTTGCCGGCGTCCAGGCGCTCAAGGACCTGCGCACGCACGAGGCTGCGGACTATTTCATGTCGGCGGCGCGGATCAATTGGGATGACCCGGTGCTGGTCGAACGCGCCTTTACCGCCTTGGCAGCCGACGGCCAGATGAAGGAGGCCGCATCGGTCGCCAAGCATCTGCTCGATGTCGATCCCTCCAACGAATTGGCAAAGTTGTTACTCGGCACGCAGGCGCTCAAGGACGGGGACTATTCCCAGACTGAAGCTATCCTTGCGGTGGCCAGCCAGGACAGCTTTACCGCCATTACCGGCTCCATCCTGCGGGCATGGGCCTTTGTCGGCGATAAACAGACGGCCAAGGCCGACGAATTGCTCGACCAACTGTCCAGCAATGGGCTCGAAGATTTTCTGGTTTTCCATCGCGCCCTGATGGCCGAAGCCGAAGGTGACACCAAAAAAGCCATCGATCTGGCCGGCAAGGCCTATGATGCCGAACCGAACGTGGCGCGCATTGTCGAAGTCTATTCACGCATGCTGGCCAATGACGACCAGTTCGATGAAGCGCAGGCTACAATCGACTCGTTCGAGGATCAGGGGCTGACCCATCCAGTGGTCACCGAGGTCAAGAAGGCCGTCGCTGAAAAGCGCCATCCGGGCGCCTTTGTTACCAGTGTACAGGTCGGTGCGGCCGAAATGTATCATGGTATCGGCGTAGCGCTGTCGCGCGACGGCAGCACCGAACTGTCGATCGTTTTCCTGCGCATGGCGCTTTACCTCGATCCCAATGCGGACGTGATTTCGTTGGCGCTGGGGCAATTGCTCGATGAAGCCGGACGGCAGGAACTGGCCAATGAAATCTATGACGGCATCCCCGCCAATTCGGTGATGAAGCCAACTGCGGTCGTGCGGATTGCGCAAAACCTGGAAACGCTGGGCGACCGCCCGGAAGCACTGCGCCGCCTGAGCAATATCGTGGCGACCAACCCGACCGATCTTGATGCGCTCTCGGTGCTCGGCGACATGCAGCGCTATGACGAGCAGTATGATGCAGCAGCGCAAACCTACACCAAGGCGCTGGCATTGACCGGTGGCGAAAAAAATTCCGACTGGCGGTTCTATTACGTGCGCGGCATTGCCTATGAGCGCGCCAAGCAATGGCCCAAGGCCGAGACTGACTTCCTCAAGGCGCTGGATTTGTATCCAGACCAGCCCGCCGTGCTGAACTATCTGGGCTACACCTGGATCGACAAGGACATCCATCTCGATGAGGCGCTGGCAATGATCCAGAAGGCCGTGGATGCCAGCCCGCAGGATGGCTATGTGGTCGATAGCCTGGGCTGGGCTTTCTACAAGCTGGGGCGCAATCCCGAAGCGGTGGCGACGCTCGAACAGGCTGTGCAGTTGATGCCCAATGATCCCGAAATCAACGATCATCTGGGCGATGCCTATCTCAAGGCCGGACGAGCTTTGGAAGCGCGCTTCCAGTGGAATATCGCCTCCGCCGTCGATACGATTGGCGAGGTCAAGGCCCGGGTGGCGCCCAAGCTGGCAGCATCTGCACCCAATGACTCACCAGTGACCAAGGCCGAGGCGATTACCCCGACGCCCGCCGCTCCAGCCGCAGAACCAGAAGTCGATGGCGAGCCGATGGCGCCGGCCCCGGATGCCATGGACGCGGCTCCGGTGGCTCCGGCAGCAAACTGATTGGCATCGCCTCCACTGGCGCTGGAAGCGGCGCCGGCCAAGATCAACCTGGCGCTGCATGTCACGGCCAAGCGGGCCGACGGATATCATGACCTCGAAAGCCTCGTCGCCTTTGCCGACGTCGCCGACGAGCTGGAGGCCTATGCCGCCCCGGTTGACTCGCTGGCGATCATCGGGCCGTTTTCCAAAGGGCTGAGCAGCGGCAGCAGCAATCTGGTGGCGCGGGCGGTGGCGGCGTTCCGGCAGGCCTGGCCGGACCATGTCGACACCGGACTGGCACTGACGCTGAGCAAGAACCTGCCGGTTGCGGCGGGTCTTGGCGGCGGCTCGGCCGATGCGGCGGCGGCATTGCGCCTGATGTCGTCGCTCGGCAAAGCGCCGATCCCGATGGATGAACTGATGGCGCTGGCCGCCCGGCTCGGCGCGGACGTGCCGATGTGCCTGCTGTCCGTGCCTCTGCTGGCGCAGGGCGTCGGCGAAAAACTCACCCCACTGGCGGCGTTTCCGGCCTGCCACGTGGTGCTGGTCAATCCGCTGATCGAGGTTTCAACCGCCGACGTGTTCCGCCGCTTGCGCTCGCACGACAATTACCCATTGCCCGAACTGCCCTCGCCGCTGACCCGCCCCGCCCAGCTGGGCATCTGGCTGGCCGAAACCCGCAACGATCTCGAACCGCCGGCGCGCAAGATCGTGCCGGTGATCGGGGAACTGGTCGAGCGCCTGCGCGATGCCCAGGGCTGTATCCTGTCCCGCATGTCGGGTTCAGGCGCGACCGTATTCGGGTTATTCGGCTCCAGCGCGCAGGCGCATCAGGCCGCGCACGAATTGCGGTCGCAGACCTCGGGCTATTGGGTCGCCGCAGCGCCGCTGATCGTGCCGGAGAGTTAGTAAGCGCGCGAAACGCTGAACTCGACCACGTCGGCCAGCAGATCACGCAGCGCGGACTGGGGTAGAGGCGAGAGCGCGTCCGCCGCAGCACGCGCATGGAAGTGGGCCTTGTCCATGGTGCGGCCAAGAGTATTGTAGCGCTCCATGATGGTCACCACGGCGCGGACCTGCTCGTCGCTGGCTTCGGCATCGCCGAGCGCCGAGGTGATGATCTTCTGCTCGGCTTCGTTGCCTTCGGCCAGCGCCAGGATCACCGGCAGGGTCATCTTGCCTTCGCGCAGGTCGTCACCACGATTTTTGCCGATGGTGCCGGTTTCGCCGCGATAGTCGAGCACGTCATCGACCAGTTGGAACGCATTGCCCAGTTCCAGCCCATAGGCGCGCAGCGCCGTGCGCCCGGCCTCGTCGGCCTCTCCCGCCATGGCGCCCACTTCGCAGGCGGCCTGGAACAGCGTGGCGGTCTTGGCGCGAATGACTTCGGCATAATCTTCGGCTGACGTCGCCAGATCGCCGGTCTTGGCCAGTTGGAACACCTCGCCCTCGGCCATGGCGGCAGCAGCGGCGGCGAGCACGCCCAGCGCCTCGATATCGCGGGTTTCCACCATCATCATGAAGGCTTGGCCGAGCAGGAAATCGCCGACCAGCACGCTGGCTTGATTGCCCCAGATCATCCGCGCAGCAGGCTTGCCCCGGCGCATGTCACTCTCGTCGACCACATCATCGTGCAGCAGCGTGGCGTTGTGCATGAACTCGACGGCGGCGGCAAAATTGATGGCGTGGCCCTTGCCGCTGCCAAACAGCGCGGCTGCCGCGACGGTCAGCATCGGACGCAGCCGCTTGCCGCCACTGTCGATCAGATAACGGGCCAGTTCGGGCACCATATCGACGTGCGAATTGGCGCGCTCAAGGATCAGCGTGTTGACCCTGGCCATGTCGGCATGGGTTTGGGTCAGCAGCCGGTCAATGGCGCTCGGGCTTTCCTGCTGTTTTGTCTGCGTCAGAACCGACACCACCACACCGTCCTGGTTTGCCATCCCCCGGCAAAACTGGTTGAGACCCCGACCAGTGCGTCTATAAGATAGCGCTCCGAACCGTCCATTTGGGTGCGATGTCCCTAGACCAGCCAGCAGAATTTGTAAAACCCCAAACGCTGACCCACGATGCCTTTTTGGGTGGCCGCCTCACTGTGACGCAGCCTCGCACCGGATTCCGGGCCGGGCTCGACAGTGTGCTGCTGGGCGCTTCGATCAACCCGCACAGCCTGGACCTGCTTGATCTTGGCGCCGGCGTGGGCACGGCCAGCCTGGTGGCACTGACGCATAACCCTCAGGCGCGGGCGGTGCTGCTCGATCACAATGCCGACATGGGAACATTGGCCGAGGAAAATGCGGCGACGGCAGGCATGACTGGGCGGATGACCTTCATCGCGCTCGACGTGCTCGCCAAGGGCGCCGAGCGCAAAGCCGCAGGGCTGGCGACGGACCATTTCACTAGCGTTATAGCCAATCCGCCATTTTTCGACGATGCGGCGGGAACGCTGGCGGCCGATGCCGGGCGCGCCACTGCCCGCCATATGAGCGCGCAAGCGCTGGATCTATGGGTCAAGACTGCTGCTGCCAGCGCAGCACCGGGCGGAGAAATTATTTTCATTTATCCGGTGCAGTCGCTGTCGCCTTTGCTCGCTGCATTCGAGCAACGCTTTGGCGCCATTACCATAATGCCGCTCAGCCCACGCCCCGACGAGCCAGCATCGCGCATCCTGATCCGCGCCATCAAGGGCTCGCGAGCGCCGCTCACCATGCTGGCGAGCCGGGCATTGCACGGAGCGGAGGGGCGCAGCTTCGCGCCGCAATTTGATGCCATTTTCCGCGGCGAGGCCCGCCTTGGCTGGTAATTTGCCACCAACCACCCTAAATCACTGGCGGATCGGGGAACGAGCATGACGCTGATTGATGTGACGATCGCTGGCCGGGGCGCAACGCGATGACGGCCCTTTTGCTGCGCGTGCTGATTTTCGGTGCCATTGGCATCGCCATCTATCTCGGTGTTTCCAAGATCTGGCGTGACGTGACCAGCCAGTTTCGCAACGACGAGGCGGCCGAAAAGGAACGTCGTCGGGCCCGCGACCTGAGCGAACGCCAGCGTCCCGATGTCATCGATCTCAAGCGCGACGACGATGGCACTTTCCGCCCGGGCGGCAAGAATGAGAAACGCTAACTAGACGGGCTTTCCGAGTGCAACCCATTCAGTCATTGCTGCAAGCAGCTCTGACGTCGGATAATCCTGAATGTCGTCGTCGTCAAAACCCGCCGCCAGTTGACGCTCGTAGTACCATTCCTGAAAGTCAGCATAGGCGCCAAGTATTTTTGCGGGTCCATCCAAAGCGATACCAGCTTCGCTGACCAGCCAATTGCGAACTTTTCTGGTGGCCTTTTGGAAGTCATTGGCGTGAGCTTGGATGTCGCATCCCGCCAGATCAGAAATAGCAGCTTGGTATCGGTAGGGCTTAGCCTCTAGGATCAACATCTTCTTGGTTTCACGGCCCTTGCCGAAAAACTGCCGGCACCCATAATCTAAGCCCAACTCGAAAGGCATATTTAGTCGAAAGTATTCACCCGCCGTTTTAGCTTCGATCCGGCTCAAATCATGGATGGAGAACATGCTGTTTTGAATAAGATCGATGATTTTGAGTAGCCGAACGTCGGCGCCGTCGGCAGCTTCAGTCGCAATGCGAGGTGTCAATCCCGCGTAGGTCACGCAAAACAGCATAGCCTGCAATATGGGCTCGAATTCCTTGTCGAACGGGCAATTGATAAAGACCGAGCTTTCGAACATCGGCACGCTGCATTAGCCCTTAGACGGCACTGGGTCTGCGCCATAAGATGTTCGTTCGCGAATCCGGCCATCTCGTCCGTGGACATAGAGTTCCGTCGACTGATTTTTAGCAAGTTCGCGCGCTCGCTCGATTGCTTCCTGCTGCGTGACAAAAGTTCCACTCACGCGGGACGCACCAGCGCGGCGAACGCTCCATTTGCCGCCATTCGGCACGACGTGCTGTCCTTTTGTTGGCATTGGCCCCGCATCCTGCATCAGATAAATTGCTCTACGAACATAGCATCGATATGCGTCAAATCCAACAGCACCGACCATTGACCGCCCCGGGTGGTCAAACTAGAGGAATGTCCTACACATAGGATACTTCCGATGACCGACCGCCCAGCTCACATGGACCCGCGCAATTCCTTCCAGGGACTGCTGCTGACATTGCAGCAATTCTGGGCGGAGCAGGGTTGTGTCATCCTGCAGCCCTATGACATGCAGATGGGCGCTGGAACGTTCCACACCGCGACCACCTTGCGCGCACTTGGTCCCAAGCCGTGGAAGGCCGCCTATGTGCAGCCGAGCCGCCGCCCCAAGGACGGGCGCTATGGTGAAAATCCCAATCGCCTGCAGCACTATTACCAGTTCCAGGTGATCCTCAAGCCATCGCCGGCCGATATGCAGGACCTGTATCTGCGCTCGCTGGCCGCCATTGGCCTGGACATTTCGCTGCACGATGTGCGCTTTGTCGAGGACGACTGGGAAAGCCCGACGCTGGGCGCCTGGGGCTTGGGCTGGGAGTGCTGGTGCGACGGCATGGAAGTCAGCCAGTTCACCTATTTCCAGCAGGTCGCCGGCTTTGAGTGCTCGCCGGTGCCGGGCGAAATCACCTATGGGCTGGAGCGTCTGGCCATGTATGTGCAGGGCGTGGAAAACGTCTATGACCTGAATTTCAACGGCCGCGAAGGCGACGAAAAGGTCACCTATGGCGACGTGTTCCTGCAGAACGAGCAGGAATTTTCGAAATACAATTTCGAAGCCGCCGACACCGAAATCCTGTTCCGCCATTTCCTGGATGCGGAAAACGAGTGCAAGGCGATCCTGGAAAAGAGCGCCAACGGCAATCGCCACACCATGGCCGTGCCGGCCTACGAGCAGGTGATCAAGGCCTCACATAACTTCAACATGCTCGACGCACGCGGCGTCATCTCGGTCACCGAACGCCAGAGCTACATCCTGCGCATCCGCGATCTGGCCAAGGCCTGCGGCACGGCGTGGCTGCAGACTTCGGGCGGCGGGGTGGACTGACCCTGCCATGGCAACCAAAGCCAAGGCGGCGCGCGAGGGCCTGGCTGGCTTGCGCAATATCGGCCCCGCCATGCTGCTGGATTTCAAGCTGCTTGGAATTACCAGCGTTGCCGATCTCGCCAAGGAGGACGCCGATGCGCTCTATCTGCGGCTTTGTGCGCTAACGCAGGCCCGCCATGATCCTTGTGTGCACGATACCTTTGCTGCCGCCATACATCAGGCAAAGACCGGCGAGGCGCTGGCCTGGTGGGATTTCACCCCGATCCGCAAGACACGCCAGCAAAACGGCAGCTTTCCGCCGGTAAATCTCTAGCAGAGCAGAACAAACCGGGTCCGATCCCCGTTGCGATTCGCCATGGCGGGTGCCAATGTCCGCTCGCTCGGCGGCCACGCATTTGCCGCTCATGGAGGGGCACATGACACTCTGGATCATTCTCGGCATTATCGTGGTCGTGGCCGGCTATGCCGTCGTTACCTATAACAACCTGGTCTCGACCCGGCAGATGTCTGCCGAAGGCTGGTCGGGCATCGACGTGCAGCTCAAGCGCCGTACCGACCTGATCCCCAACCTGCTCGAAACCGTTAAGGGCTATATGTCCCACGAGCGTGAAACGCTCGAAGCGGTGACCAATGCCCGCGCTGGCGCCACCAGCGCCGCCAATGGTACCCCCGCCGAACGCGCTGCAGCCGAAGGCCAGCTCTCGGGTGCGCTGGGCCGGCTGATCGCCACCGCCGAGGCCTATCCGGACCTCAAGGCCAATACCACGTTCCTCGAGTTCCAGGCCGCGCTGCAAAAGGTCGAAGACGAAATCCAGCTGGCTCGCCGCTATTACAACGGCTCCGTGCGCAACCTGAACACTGCGGTGGAGAGCTTCCCTTCGAACCTGATCGCCAATGCTTTCAAGTTTGAAAAGGCCCAGTATTTCGAACTGGACAGCCCAGCCGATCGCGCCGTGCCGACCGTCAAGTTCTGATCGACATGCGCGCCGCCATCAGGCTGGTCATTGCTACCTTCTCGATGATGCTGTTGCTGGCGCTGCCAGCAACAGCATCCGAGGAAATCCGCTCGTTTACCTCGAACCTGGTTCTGGCGGCGGATGGCTCGGTCGCCGTCACCGAATCCCTGTCGGTCAATGTCGAAAACATCGAAATCCACCACGGTATCTACCGCGATATCCCGGTGGTGATGATCGACGATCAGGGCAACAAGGTCCGCCCGGACCTCAATGTCATCAGCGTCAAGCGCGACACTGCCGACGAGCCATTTCATACCGAGCGAATGGGCAATTTCATCCGCATCTGGATCGGCGACGGCGATGTGTGGCTCGATAACGGCGTTATCAACTACGAGATCAAGTACACGATGAACCGCATGGGCCGGTTCTTTGCCGACCATGACGAAGTGTACTGGAACGCCACCGGCAATTATTGGAACTTCCCGATCCTTGAATCCGCCGCAACGGTGCAATTGCCGGACGGCGCGGTGATCACCGATATCTCGGGCTATACCGGCGCTGTCGGCTCCAAGGCACAGGACGTGACCATCACCCGGAAAGGCGAAAACAAGGCGCTGATCCGCACCAATGTCGAACTCGCGCCGGGCCAGGGCATGACCTATGCGGTGTCGTTCCAGAAGGGCATTCTGGTCGAGCCATCCTCGCTGACCAAGTTCTGGTATTGGTTCGAGGATCGGCAGGATGCGATTATTCCCGGCATCGGTGCACTAATCACGCTGCTCTATTTCACCTGGGCCTGGGGCGCAGTTGGCCGCGACCCGAAAAAGGGCGTGGTCATTCCACTGTTCCACGCGCCCGACGGGCTATCACCCGGGCTGGCACATTACATCAGCAACTGGGGCTGGAAAAAGAACGGCTGGACCGCCTTTACCGCCTCGATCTTTGACCTCGGCGTCAAAGGTCTGGTGACCATCGACAACACCGGCGACCTGACGGTCAAGCCGACCGGCAAGCGCCCCGACGCGCCGCTGTCCCCCGGCGAAGACAAGGTGTTTGCCTATTTCAATTCCGGCCAGGGGGTGACCGTCAACAAATCCACCGGGCCGACACTGGAGAAAAAGCGCGCCGAGTTCGTTGCCGCCATCGAAGCGGGGAACAACGGCACCTGGTTTCGCGACAATTGGGGCTATACCGGCGTGGGCATCGCCATCGGTGCGGCCATGCTTGGCATCATGGTGCTGGCCGGATATCTGGATATTCCATGGCTGATCGGCGCCGTGGTGGCCGGCGTGATCGTGGTCATTATCAGCAATGTGGGCAAGGCCATGCTGGGCGGCTCGATCTTCAGCCGCGTCATGCTGCTGATCTGGGTCGTGGTTGCCGGCGTCAACTTCCTCGGCGGCGCGGTGACCGCGCTGAGCACGCTGGAGCTGTCCAACGCCGCGATTGCCGCCGCGTCGATCGTGGCCATCATCTTGATGTTCATCCACCTGATGCGCGCGCCAACCGTTGAAGGCCGCAAGAAGATGGACGAGATCGACGGGTTCAAGATGTATATGGACACCGCCGAAAAGAACCGCCTCAACATGGAAAAAGAACCGCCGATGACGGTGAATCGGTTCGAGGCCATCCTGCCCTTTGCCATCGCGCTGGGCGTGGAAAAGGCCTGGTCCGGCCATTTTGAAAAACTGCTGGCGGCCAATGCCGTAGACGGCATGGCGGCCGGCGCGGTCTATGCGCCGTACTGGTATTCGGGCGGTCGGGACTTTTCGACCAATAACATCTCCAGCGCCGTATCCGCTGCCGCCAGTTCGATGAGCGCGGCGATGGTGGCGGCACAGCCGGTGCAGTCCTCCTCGTCCGGCGGCGGCGGCGGTGGCTCGTCCGGCGGTGGTGGCGGGGGCGGCGGCGGGGGCGGGTGGTGACGACACCCTCTTCCCTTCTCCCCTTGAGGGAGAAGGTGCCCGAAGGGCGGATGAGGGGTCTCTTGTTTGCTCAGCACATGTGGCGGCAACCCCTCACCCTGATTTTCTGCTGAACGCGGAAAATCTGTCCTTGCTCGGTTCAAACCGCTCCACTGGAGCGGTTTGTGGCTGCGCCACCACCTCCAAGTCCCTCAAGGGGCGAGGGTGACGACTGGGAGGCCAGCGCACTTCCGATAGACAACAAGCCCTCCCCAAGCTAAGCAAACCGCGCCCTAACTGACTGGTCCTGCCATGCCCGAATTGCTGCTTGAACTGTTTTCCGAGGAAATCCCCGCCCGCTTTCAGCGTCGCGCGGCCGATGATCTGAAAAAAGCCGTGACCAATGCGCTGGTCGATGCGGGTCTGATCTATGAGGGTGCCAAGGCGTTCGTCACGCCGCGCCGCCTGGCGCTGACCGTGACCGGGCTGCCACAGCGCTCGGCCGATACGCGTGAAGAAAAGAAAGGCCCCAAGGTCGGTGCGCCGCAACAGGCCGTCGATGGCTTTCTGCGCGCCGCCGGGCTGACCTCGCTCGATCAGGCCAAGATCGAAAGCGATCCGAAAAAGGGCGACTTTTATGTTGCCCATATCGACAAGCCGGGTGCCGAGGCGGTCGATCTGCTGGCGGCGATCCTGCCCAGGATTTTGACCGATTTTTCTTGGGCCAAATCCATGCGCTGGGGCAATGGCAGTTTTGCCTGGGTGCGCCCGCTGCGTGCCATTACCGCGACCTTCGGCACCGAAAACGACGAACCGGTGGTGATCCCGTTCACGTCCAACGAACTGACCTCGGGCCAGACCACGTTCGGCCATCGGTTCCTTGCGCCTGACGCCATCAGGGTACGGCGGTTCGATGATTACGTGACGGCGCTCGAGCGCGCCAAGGTGGTGTTGGACCTCGACCGTCGCAAGGACATCATCCGCAACGACGCCGAGCAGCTGGCCTTCGCGCAAGGGCTGACGGTGATCGCCGATGAGGGCCTGCTCGAAGAAGTCGCCGGGCTGGTCGAATGGCCGGTGGTGATGATGGGCTCGTTCGATCCGGTGTTCCTCAGCCTGCCCGAGGAAGTGATCATCGCCACCATCCGCGCCAACCAGAAATGCTTCTGCCTGCGCGATGCGGCGGGCAAGCTGGCGCCCAACTTCATCATTACGTCCAACACCATCGCTGCCGACGACGGCAAGATCATCACTGCCGGCAATGAGCGCGTCATCCGCGCGCGCCTCAGTGATGCGGTATTCTTCTACAAGGGCGACCTGGCGCTGCCACTGGAAAACGGCTTGCCCAAGCTCGAAGACATGGTGTTCCACGCCAAGCTCGGCACCCAGTTTGCCCGCGTCGAACGGCTGGTCAAACTGGCCGGCGCAATAGCCCCGCTGGTGGGCGCCGATCCGGAACGCGCCAAGCGCGCCGCCATGCTGGCCAAGGCCGATCTGGTCACCGGCATGGTGGGTGAATTCCCCGAATTGCAGGGGCTGATGGGGCGGTACTACGCCACCGCGCAGGGCGAACCCAAGGACATCGCCGACGCCGTCGAACTGCACTACAAGCCGCTCGGGCCCACCGACAAGGTGCCGACCGATCCGGTCTCGATCGCGGTGGCGCTGGCCGATAAGCTGGATCTGCTTTCTAGCTTCTGGGCGATAAACGAGCGGCCTACAGGTTCCCGAGATCCATTTGCTCTACGCCGCGCCGCGCTTGGCGTCATTAGAATTGCTGCCGAGAACAACTTGGACCTAAACATTCGAAAGGTCATCGTTGATCACAACTGGCAGGTTCCGGGGCAGATTCCTCTGGACTATGATCCGCTTAACGATTTGATGGCGTTCTTAAATGAGCGTCTCAAAGGTCAACTGAGAGAAGCCGGAATCGCTTACGATTTAGTCGATGCGGTCTTTGCTAACGGGTCTCTCGTTACTGGATCACCTATTCCAAGCATCACTGGGCGCGTTGAAGCCCTGTCCTCGCTGCTGTCGTCTGAGGACGGTGTCAACTTGCTGGCCGGGTACAAGCGCGCGGCCAATATTCTGGTGGCCGAGCAGAAAAAGGACGGGCTGACTTACGCTGGGGCAGTGGAACAGGCGGTGTTGACGCTCGCCGAAGAAACCGATCTGGCCTTCGCAGTCGATGCGGTTCATGCCGCTGTTGCCCAGCATGTTGGCCGCGATGACTACAAGGGCGCGATGGCGGAGCTGGGGACGTTGCGCAAGCCGGTGGATGCGTTCTTTACCGCGGTGCTGGTCAATGATGCCGACGCGGCAGTGCGCGCCAATCGCCTGAACCTGCTGGCGCGGCTGCGCGATACCATGCATCTGGTGGCGGATTTCTCGAAGGTTGCGGGGTAACTGAGGACCACCCTCTCCCCTTGTGGGAGAGGGTGCCCGAAGGACGGGTGAGGGGTATCTCTCAGCCATCGCAGACCCCTCATCCGGTGCTGCGCGCCACCTTCTCCCACAAGGGGAGAAGGGTAGGCAGAAGCATCCGTCGCCGCCTACAGCGGCGGCAGGTCACACTGCAGCTTGCCCTTGTCGGTATCGAAAATGAATGTGGCCTCGCCCATGTCGTTGGACGAGAAACTGCCCTTCAAATGAATATTGGCCAAGGGGCCGGTCAGCGCGTTGACGCTGGTGCCGGCGGAAGCCACCTGGCCTTTGCCGCTGGGGATGACGGTGGAGGTGATCTCGTAATCGCCTGCCGCGAACAGCGTCAGCGTGCCAAAATCGGTGCCGGCCGCATCGACGCATTTGTAGATGCCGGGCGGCGGAAATTGCGCCAGCACCGGGCCGGTGAACAGCAGGATGGCACAGATCATGAGGGCAATTTTCTTCATCCGCGAAGTTTCCGCCCGGGGCAGGGCGGAAGCAAATCACGTCGGGTTGAGATGACGGCATAGTGGATGCGGAGGCATACCCCCACCCTGCTCGATGACGGACTTAGCAAGCCAAGTCCTATCTCGCGTCCCTCCCCACAAAGGGGAGGGTGATCCCGACTGCCGGTGCGGTGGAAGCGAAATTTTTCAGTCGACACCCTCCCCCCTTGTGGGAACTGTTTACCTACGATCCTTTTTGGATTCTTGTGCTGTGCAAGTGATTTGCTCAGGAGGATGGGATGGATTGTCCCCGGTGTGGTGGTGCGCATCTGATCAGGCGCGGT
>NZ_JBDSUA010000017.1:0-9142 GCF_039927955.1 Devosia sp.
GCACGAGCCCGGAAGGCAGCGCTGGCAAATCTGCGGACAATGGTCATTGCCGTCAGGGCTCGCCGCCGCCGCGACCCGGATGGGTGTCGGTCTGGACGGCGCGCTTTGCGCCTTTGGGCGCTGGCCGTTAATCTGTTTTTCTGGGTGCTGGCCTATACTGGGCGCAACTGAGCCGGGGCCCGGTATGAATTTTTGGCATCGTATCGCGTCCGCAATGCTGCTGCTGCTCGCGCTTTCAGCATTGGCAGCCGGCGGTGGCCTGGCGCCGTTCGATCGTTGGTTGACCGATCTTCGCTTCGGCAGCTCCTCCCTCAAGGCCTCGGGTCAGGTGGCGCTGGTTGAAATCGACAGCAAGAGCATTGCCGAAATCGGGGTCTGGCCGTGGTCACGGCAGTTGCATGCCGATGTGCTCGACACCCTCCTGGACCTGGGCGCCAATCAAGTGGTCTTTGACGTCGATTTCAGCAGTGCCAGTACGCCGGAAGGCGATGCAGCCTTCACCGAAGCGTTGCGCCGGGCCGGCGGTTTTGCGTTTTTGGCCGCCTTCGTTCAAGCCACCCCGGCAGGGATTACCCTGTCGCTGCCGGCAGCGCGCTTTCTGGCGCATGCCGAACCGGTTCTGGTCAACGTGCTGTTGAACAGCCAGGGGCTGAGCGACAGCTTTCTGGCCGGGTTTGACACCGGCAATCGCCTCGTGCCGGCGCTGCCGATCGCGCTTTCGGGGCGTCCGGCGCCAGAGCAGAACACCGTGTTCATCGACTTTGGCATCGATCCGCAGACCATCGACAGGATCTCCTTCGTTGACGTCTTGCAGCACCGCGTCGATCCGGCGCGCATCAAGGGCAAGGATATCATCATTGGTGCCAGCGCCATCGAACTGCACGATTTCTTCCAGGTGCCGCATTACGGGGTGATCTCCGGGCAATTGTTGCAGGCGCTGGGCATGGAAACCCTGCAGCAGGGTCGGGTGATCACCCATTTCGGCTCTTGGCCTGGTCTGGCTTTGGCGGCCCTGATCGCCATCCTGCTGGCGTTTCGGCGTCGCGCCATGGGGCTGGGACTGCTGGCGGCAGCGATGATTGTCGCCATCCTCGGCTACGAAGCGGCGGCGACCCTGGTCTATCTCCAGCGCGCGCTGCTGCTGGACACCGCACTGTTTGATCTGGCTATGCCGGCGCTGTTCCTGCTCGAACTGGGCAATGAACTCAGCGTGCAAATTCGTCAGCGGCGCGAGGCCCAGCACCGCCTGGCCTACCTGGCGCACCACGATACGATCACCGGCGCGTTATCGCGTATCGGCCTGCTCGACCAACTGTCCGGCATCGGTCCGGCTGGCACGATCATCCTGGTCCGGCTTATCCGGCTGGACAGCGTTCGGGCAACTCTTGGGCAGGACATTGCCGACGCGACCCTGCGTCTGGCCGCGACGAATCTGCAGCCAGTATCGGCAGCGCTGTTGGCCTATGTGCGCGAAGACACCTTCGCGCTGGCATTTGTCGGCCCCCGGGACGAGCAGGCACTGACGGCGCTTTGCAATGACGCCGAAGCAGCCATTGCTACGATACGGGAGGTGGACGGCCATGCGGTCCATGTCGCCGTCACCCTCTCGACTGCGACGGGCCCCAACTCCGACAATCTCCTGCTGCACCAGGCAGAGACCGCGCTCATTCACAACGGCACCGCCGCGCAGCGCACCAGTTTTGATATCGAGCAGTCCCGGGCCATCGAATTCCGGCGCCGGCTGGACATTGATCTGCGGGCGGCCATTGCCGCCAACGCCTTGCATCTGGTGTTTCAGCCCCAGGTCGCCCTCTCGGACGGCCGGCTGGTGGGTGCCGAAGCCTTGGTGCGCTGGAACCATCCCACTTTGGGGAAGGTTTCTCCGGCAATCTTCATTCCGCTTGCCGAGGAAACCGGGGCGATTGTTGATCTAGGTCGCTGGGTGCTGCAGGAGGCCTGCAGGCAGCAGGCGGCATGGGCCTGGAGTGGCCGGCTTGCTGTCAACGTCTCGCCCGTGCAGTTTGAGCGCAGCGACGTGATCGACGATGTAACCAGCGCTCTGCAATTGGCGGCGCTTCCGGCCAATCGGCTCGATATCGAGATCACCGAAGGCGCGCTGATGCAGGATACAGAGCGCGCCCGACGAATCGTTGACGCCCTGAGCCAGCGCGGGGTTGGGGTGGCGCTCGACGATTTTGGTACTGGCTATTCGTCGCTGAACGCGCTGACAACGCTGGCCTTCGACAAGATCAAGATCGACCAGAGCTTCATCCAGCGACTGGGCCTGAGTGCGGCCGACGACGCCTTGCTGCGCTCGATTGTCGAGTTGTGCCAGCGCCAGCACAAACAGTCGGTCACCGAGGGGGTAGAGACTGCCGAGCAGGCAGCCCAGCTCAAGGCCTGGGGCTGCGATATCGCGCAGGGCTACTATTTCAGCAAGCCGCTCAGCGCGGTGGATTTTGAAGCCTTTATCCGCTCAAACCACTGACGGCTCAGTCCTCGCCGTCGTCATCGCCGGAATGGCCATGGCTCGAATTGCCATTTCCATGGCCAGAATTGCCATTGCCATGGCCCGAATTGCCGCTTCCGGAATTGCCCGAATTGCCGTTTCCGGAGCTGTCATTCCCGCCGCCGGAATTTCCGTTGCCATTGCTGCCGGAATTGCCGTTTCCGCCACCAGAATTACCTGTGCTGGAACTACCATCGCCGCTCCCATTGCTCGGATTGCTGCTCCCGGAGCTACCATTTCCATTTCCATTTCCATTTCCATTGCCGTTATTGCCGGAATTGGAATTCTCGCTCTTGGTTTCGGAATTTCCATTTCCGGGGGTGACGGCGACGGTTGTCGCTGATCCGCTGGCCTTGTCGCGCTGGATGGCAATTTCGTCCTGTGCCAGCACGATGCCTTCCATGGTGGCAATCGGCGGGATGCGACCGACGCCGCTGATATCGAGGACCTCGGTTGTCGATACCGCAGCGTCCTGCCCCTGAACGACATTGGCGACCACATCGTGGACCGTATCCTGGACCTGGACGATCCCGCGTTCAACTTCCACCCGGGAGCCTTGATCGTTGCTGGTGACGATGAATTTGGTGCCCTTGACGATGGCCGCCAGGTACGGCGTCTGCACCGAAAAATGCTGCACATTGAGATGCTCGGCCTCGATGGCGACCGTCCCATAGGCCTGCAAGACCGTGGTCATCCGTTCTCCGGCCCGGTCGTAAATCCGGATCTCGCTTGCCCCGGTCAACTCGATGCTTTCCTTGTCGCGGGTAAACACCACATGGCTGCCGTCCAACGACCTGATCTGGCGATGGTCGTCCACCACGCTACCGCGCTCGAGTTGTCGCCAGGTCCCATTGTCGAATGCAGAAACTGCGCCGCGCAGACGCGCTACCACCCAATCGTCCGCATGCGCTGCTTCCATCGAAAACGCTGAAACGCTCAGCATCAAAAGAACGGAACGACAAAAAACGGAATGCATGAATGACCTCGATTTTGCTTGCCCAAAATTTACGCAAAATGCTTGGCCGAGCCGTTAATTTCGGTACCGGATAATTTACACCTGCGGAAAGGGTTAACAATTGAGATCAAGGATCGCCCCCGTTTGCCCCGCATTGGCTATCGAGACCAGGGGCCGGCGCGAACCCCGCCGACCACAGTTCCCACGCCGCCCGGCCGGCTTCCGAATTGTCAACGATAACCCAAGGCCAGTGGTTTCCACTGAATCGCCCCTCCAGGTCAGCCGTTGATGCCGTTCGGGGTGTGCTGACCGCCAATGACGCCTGGCCGAAACCGGCGGCCGATGGCTAAAGGCGATTGTGGGATCAGCGGCCCGTCACACGTGGATTCGTCTATCGACGAACCGAAAGTACGGATTACCGGCCAATGGAAAGCAGAGCTCACGAAATCAATTGGCAGTTGTTCCAATTTGTATAAATATTTCACGGGGTGGGGGTTGTGCAACATGGCGCTGCGCTTGCGACGACTCGACCGTGACTTTGGGCAAGCACGAGCATTGGGGGATCATGATGCTGCGCCTTCTGGGATCTCCGCATGTGGAGGGCTCAACACCGGGGGACAGGCCGCTCCCGTTGAAGGCGTATCTGCTTGTTGCGGTTCTCCAGTTGGACTACGCAGGCATTGGTTCGCGCGACGCATTATCGACGTTTCTGTGGCCAAACGTTCCCGCCGCCAATGCGCAGGCAAACCTGCGTCAGCTCATCGCGCAAGTCCGCCGGTGGCAGACGAGTTCAACTGTGCAGATCCTGACGATCGAGCGGCGCTTCATTCGGATCGCCGACGGCTGCGCCAGCGATGTGCTGGCCTTGCTGTCAGCCAAAGCGCCAACCAGGCCCAATGAAGTATCCCAATTGTGCGCGCTCCATCGGGGTGACCTGCTGGCCGGCACCGAGATGTGGCTCGACTCGGACCTGGCACAGTGGCTTTCCATGACCCGCGCCCGCATCAATCGCCATTTTGCCACGAACGTGATCGCCGCAGGAGCATCGCTTGCCGCGCCGGAACTGGAGCTTGCATTTGCCAGGGCCCTCGAGTTCTTGCCCTATGAGGAGAGCCTCGTCAGGGCGCGCATGAACAATCTCGCGGCGCTGGGTCAGTTCGCTGCAGCGCATGCCGTGTTTATGGATCATTCAAATCGGCTTCGGCTGGATCTGAACGCAACTCCAGAATTGCTGACCCAGGCACTGGCGGCACGTTTGGGTACCGGACAAAACAGCGGCCATGGCCTATCCCCTTCCACGGTTGAGCCAATGCAGCCGGCTACAGAAATTGCCGTCCGCCCCGTCCCGCGCGTCATCATTTTGCCGCCCGCCCCGCTGGGAAACACGGCTCCCGCCGATGTCGAGCTGGCCATATCGCTGACCTCGGACATCTCGCTGTCGCTGTGTCGAATGCGCACGCTGTCCATGCTGGCCCCATACACGGCGCGAAAGCTGGCCGGCTCTGACCCGGCGTCGACGATCTCGCTTCTCGATCTGGACTACATCGTCACCACCTCCATATTGCCCGGCAGCCGCCATCCGCGATTGGCCTTTACCCTGGTGCGCACGCGCTCAAGCGAAATTCTTGTGGCCGACGAAGTACCCCTCGATCCGGGCACGCTGTTGCGAAGCCAGGCCTCTATCGCGGCGGCAATAGCCGCCAACCTGACCGGCAAAATTGGCGCCGCGGAACTGCAGTCATTTCGCTCAACCGGCGTGAAGTCGGCCTATATCCATTACCTGCTGGGAACCGAGCTTCTGCAGAACAATGACTTGGCCCGGCTCCGCGGGGCGCGCCGGCATATGGCGCAGGCCCTGAAGCTGTCCCCGGAATATGTGCCCGCCCTCAGCGCTCTGGCGCGGACAATGTCGATCGAATGGCTGATGCTTGGTCGGCCCGATCGTACCTTGCTGATCAAGGCCAAGTCGCTGGCAACACGCGCCGTTCAGATCGACCCGCTCGAAGCCAGCGGACACCGCGAGCTGGGTCACGCCAGCATGTATCTGGGCGATCTCGATGCCAGCGCCGAGTACTTCGACATTGCTCATGAGCGTGCGCCAAATTACGCCGATATCCTGGCCGACCAGGCAGACATTCTGGTCCACAGCTCCAGGATGCGTGAAGCCAAGCGCTGCATCGACAATGCCATCAGCCTCAACCCGCTTGCGCCCGACGAATATTACTGGATCAGCGGCTCAGCCGAGTTTTTTCTCGGCAACTACCGAGCCGCGCTGACCACCCTGCAAAAAATGCAGGATCAAACCATGGTCGACCGGCTGATATCGGCATCGGCAGCCATGATTGGAAATCTGGATCTGGCGGCCTCGCATCGCGAACGCTGGCTCAGCAAATATCCTGACTTCCGGCTAAGCGATGTCGCTGAATTTGTGCCACACCGGTCAAGTTCCGATGTCGAACACTACGTGCATGCATTGGTAACGGCAGGATTCTCCTAGTCAAAATCCCCTAGGATGGCCTCTCGCCAGAACCCTCTGGAAAGACAGAACTGTCATCTGCTCCTAGGCTTCCCTCATACTTGGGGGGAACCACCATGCAGAGCCATCGCATCCAGCCGTCCGACAAAGCGGGCTACATTCAGGTCACCGATATCAAAACCGGTCTGTTCGAAACCGTGTTCATGGGCGAGCTCGCCACCCGCTTGCAGAGCGCCAATATGGTCGAGGCGCAAAGCGAACCGCCAGCCCAGAAGTGGGTTGCCCTGATCGCAGCCTAGCACCGTGTTCGCTGATCCCGCAGAGTCCGGGGTCTATAGCGACCGCTCCTGCTCGCCTCTGGAAACCATCCGGAGGCTACAGCCGCATCTCAAGCAAATCGGCATCACCCGGCTCGCCAGGCAAACTTCGCTGGACGTGCTGGGGATACCGGTTTTTGCCAGTTTCCGCCCCAACGCGCACACGCTCTCAACCAATCAGGGCAAGGGCCTCTCCGAAAATGCCGCCAAGGCCTCGGCTCTGATGGAGGCAGTGGAATTCAGCTTCGCCGAGCAACCCACCACCGCGATCACTTATGCTACGACGCAGGACTTGCGCGGCCGTGGCCTGCAGGTTTTTGAACCACTGCGCAGCATGCCGGTCGGGGAGTCCATTCCCGATGATCGGACCATGGCCTGGCTGCAAGGCGCCAGCGTTCTGACGGGGCAACCGATCCTCGTGCCGTTTGATGCCGCGACCTTTACCGGCAAGGCGCCAACGCTCCCGGGCATTTGCCAGAACACCAATGGCCTGGCGTCGGGCAATACCAGCGACGAAGCGGTGTTTCACGCGCTGTGTGAACTGGTCGAACGCGATGCCGGCGCGCTCTGGGCACTCTCGTCCGAAGCTGCAAAATTACGCTCCTGCATCGATCCCGCCGCTTTCGGTGACGGCCATATTGACCGCATGGCAAGCTCGATTGCCGCTGCTGATCTGGTGCTCAAGATATTCGATCAGACCACGGACCTCGCGGTCCCGACCTTTTTGGCTGTGATCGGCCCGCAATCCCTCGCCTACGAGGCCCGCTTCAGCATCTGCTCCGGCTCCGGCTCGCATCCCGTTGCGCGGCGCGCGGCCATTCGCGCCATAACTGAGGCGGCACAGTCGCGCATTACCACCATTGCCTCGGCGCGCGATGATCTGGCCCCCGACGATTTCAATACGCTGGCCAATAGCACCTTCCAGAATCTTCTGGATGCAAAGCCCGCCCACCGGCCCGGTACGGGGCTACCGCTCGGTACGCCCTTGGCGGAATTGCTGTCGCATCTGATCGCGTTGCTCGCCGCCGCCGAAATCGGCGACATCACTGTTGTTTCCCTCGGTGGCGAGGCCATCGGGGTCAGCGTCTGCAAGGTTCTGGCGCCGGGTCTTGAGGATTGGGCAGTCAATCTGAACTGGCGGCCAGGGCCACGTGCTTTGCGGCAGATGCTTTCGGACCTTTGAATGAAACTCCTGTTTGCTGGTCCAAGCATCTTCGGCGCCCGGCTCAATCTGGGCGATGTGCTGTTGCGGCCTCCGGCAGTGCATGGCGACATCTCGCTTGCAATTGCTCGCGGCGCCAAGGCGATCGGCCTGGTGGACGGCTCCTTCGGGTGGGTGGCATCCGTCTGGCACAAGGAAATTTTGTTCGCGCTGCAGGGCGGAGTGAATATCTATGGCGGCGCATCCATGGGGGCCCTGCGCGCCGCCGAATGCGCCCACTTCGGCATGGTGCCCGTTGGCAAAATTGCCCACTGGTATCTCGATGGTACCCTGGACGATGATGGCGACGTCGCTGTTGTCCAATGCCCGCCGGAACTCGATTTTCAGCCCCTGACCGAGGCCGTCGTCGACACCCTCGCAACCGTATCGGAGTTGGACAGGCTGGGGCTAATTTCGCCCAACGAGTGCATCGCACTGCAAACAGCCACACGTCTGGTCCACTTTCGCGACCGCACCGTTGCAACGCTCATCGAACAGGCGCTGCCCGCCACGAGGCACGATGCCGTGGCAGCGGCCTACCACCAGCATCGCGTCGGCCTGAAGACCGCTGACGCCCTGGAAGTGCTCGAAGCTGTCAAGGCCAGCCGAAATTCACGTAGAACTCCAACCCAATGGCAGTTCGCCCAGTCATCCTTCTGGGAGCAGGCGCTTGACGATCTCGTTCTAAGAAATCGCTGATTCACGATTGAGTCACGCTCGATCATCTTTGCTGATCAAACGCCCCGTTGTCCACGGAATCAGCACATGCCTCGATATATCCCAGCCGAACTCAAGGGTAAGGAAGCCCACAACCTTCCGGAAAATCTTAAACGGTTGACGCACCGCGAGCGCGAAGTATTCGCCCTGATCTTGGAGGCCCAAACGGCCAAGGAGACCAGCCGCGCCCTGAACATAACCGTGCGTACCGCCGGGCAGCACCGCGAGCGGGTCATCGAAAAACTCGCCGCGCGCAGTGCCACGGATGTGCTCCGCATCGTCCGCGAGGCCGAACACATGGGGCTGGTGGCGCAATCCGACCTTGAACCACGCCCATGAAGGGAGCCGCCATTGCCCGTCCCGCCATTTCCGACGCGGGCGTTCACCCAGGCGCAGCAATCCGCTAGAACTGGGTCGAACCAACCCGGACCTCGACCATGCCTGTACCCGATCTGGAAATCCGGCCACTCCTGCCCAGCGACTCCATCAGTGAGTTGACCGCCCTGCTCCACCGCGCTTATGCCAGCCTGGCGCAAATGGGCCTGCATTATCGTGCCACCGATCAGGACGGCGACGTTACCCGCAACCGTATCGCCCAGGGTCAATGTCTGGTCGCCCTTGATGGTGGGGCGCTGCGCGGCACCATTCTGTTCCGCGACACCACCCAGACCAGGGGCTGCCACTGGTATGACCAACCAGACGTCGCCTGCTTCGGCCAGTTTGCTGTTGAACCAGATCTGCAAGGCAAAGGCCTGGGTACCGCGCTGATCGCTCACGCCGAGGCCAGGGCCTTCGCCTGTGGTGCTCGTGAAATTGCGCTGGATACCGCAGAGCCCGCAACGCACCTCGTCAGCTGGTACAATCGTCTGGGCTACCGTTTCATCGAGCACGCCCAGTGGTCCCACACCAATTATCGCAGCGTGATCCTGAGCAAGGCGCTGGCCGCTCAAAGCAGCTAAGGCAGATA
>NZ_JBDSUA010000018.1:0-102038 GCF_039927955.1 Devosia sp.
GGCGGACTGTTTTTGCCGTTCATGCTGTTTCGCGCCAACCGCATCGTGCTGGGCGAACCGAGGTCTATTCTGTCGGCACTGCCGCCGGTGGAAGCCGGATTTCTGATCGCCATTCTGGTGGTTGGCCTGCTGATCGCGCTGCTGCGGTTCAGCGCCGCCATCAAGCTGGGTGCCAGCCTGATCATGCTGATTGCGCTGTTCGTGCTGCTGGGTCATGCAGCCGATTTCCTGACCCCGACCGGCAACAGCTATGCGCGCATTTCACCCGGTGGCGGGTTCTGGCTGATTGCGTTTGCCTTTGCACTGCTGGCGGCCGACGCGCTGAGCCGGCTGCGGCTGGCGCCATGGGCGCGGATCGGCATTCTGTTGGTGGTCGCTGCGGCTTTTGGCGCGCTGCTGGCCAGCGGGTCGCTCAACAATATTTCGACGCTGAAGGAATATGCCACCCGCGCCGAGGCGTTCTGGCGCGAGGCGCAGACGCATGTGTTGCTGGCGTTTGGTTCGGTCGCGGTGGCGACGATTGTCGGCGTGCCGGTGGGCATTATCTGCTTCCGGGTGCCGCGGCTGCGGGCCGGGGTGCTCAACGTCCTCAATATCGTGCAGACCATTCCCTCGATTGCGCTGTTTGGCCTGCTGATCGCGCCGTTGGCGTGGATCGCGGCCAATGTGCCCGGGGCCAGAGAAATCGGCATTTCCGGTATTGGCGGCGCACCGGCGCTGGTGGCTTTGTTCGCCTATTCGCTGCTGCCGGTGGTGTCCAATACCGTGGTGGGTCTGGCCAGTGTGCCCGACGCGGCCAACGATGCGGCCAAGGGCATGGGCATGACTGGCTGGCAGCGGCTGCTGGCCGTGGAACTGCCGCTGGCATTTCCGGTGATTTTGACCGGCATCCGCATTGTGCTGGTGCAGAATATCGGCCTTGCCACCATTGCCGCGCTGATCGGCGGCGGCGGGTTCGGGGTATTCGTGTTCCAGGGCATCGGCCAGACGGCGATGGACCTGGTGCTGCTGGGGGCGGTGCCGACGGTGGTGTTGGCATTTGCTGCCGCCGTGGTGCTCGATGCCGTGGTCGAGATGGTGAGCAGGGGGAAGCGGGTTTGATGAATTATGGCTCCCACCCCCCCACCCCTGTCCCCTCCCCACAAGGCGGAGGGAGACGCCCCCAGTCGATTTTCATAATCTTGAGCACCGAGCTTGCGGCTCTTGTTCTCCGTCCCCACTCGGGTAGCGCTTGCGCGGTCCCGAGCGCAGGCTCTTGTGGGGAGGGGACAGGCGTGGGGGTTCTTGTTGCATGCATTGGAGATAGCCCATGATCGAGATCGACGGCATCACCAAGACTTATGACCAGACCACGGTGGTCGATAACGTCACCATGACCATCGAGCCGCGCAGCGTCTGCGTCATCGTGGGCACATCGGGGTCGGGCAAGACCACGCTGATGCGCATGATCAACCGGCTGGTGGAGCCGACATCCGGCTCGATCCGCATCGATGGCGAGGATACGCGCAACACCCCGGCTTATGAGCTGCGCCGCAAGATTGGCTACGCCATCCAGGGCCACGGGCTGTTTCCGCACCGCTCGGTGGGGCAGAACATTGCTACGGTGCCCAAGCTGCTCGGCTGGGAGAAGCGCAAGATTGCCGATCGGGTTGACGAGCTGATGCACATGTTCCAGCTCGATCCGGCCCAATTCCGCGATCGGTTGCCCAACGAATTGTCGGGCGGGCAGCAGCAGCGGGTTGGCGTGGCGCGCGCACTGGCGGCAAAGCCCAATATTTTGCTGATGGACGAGCCGTTTGGCGCGCTCGATCCGGTGATCCGCGCCAAGGCGCAGGAGGACCTGCTGGCGGTGCAGCGGCAGTCGGAAACCACCATCGTGCTGGTGACGCATGACATGGAAGAAGCCATCCATCTCGGCAACAAGATCGCCGTGATGGACAAGGGCAAGCTGCTGCAATTCGATACGCCCGCGCAGATCATCGCGCATCCGGCGACCGATTTCGTGGCCGAACTGATCGGCACCGGCGAGCGGCCGTTCCGGCTGCTGTCGCTCGGCAAGGTTGCCGATTTTGTCGAACCGGGCGACGTGGGTGGCGAGCCGATCGAGGCGGGAATGACCCTGCGCGATGCATATGCCGAACTGCTGTGGTCGGGCCGCGACGCGCTGCCGGTGCGCAAGAATGGCGCCATCGTCGGCAAGATCACGCTGGCGGAGCTGGCCCGCCATGCGAGGCCCTCGCAATGAACTTCGGCCTCTATATCAGGCTGGTGGTGTTCGGGCTGCTGATCTTTTTTCTGATCAGCCCGCAAACCTTTGCCCCGCTGTTTGCGCCGCTGGCCAAGGCCGGGCAGCCGGCGATCTACAATCAGGGCAGCCTGCTCGATATCACGCTCAATCATCTGGGCATCGTGCTGATCGCCACGGTGCTGGCGACGATCATCGCGGTGGGGTTGGCCATTCTGGTGACACGGCCGTTCGGGGCCGAATTTTTGCCGCTGTCGCGCTCGCTGGCCAATATCGGCCAGACCTTTCCGCCGGTCGCAGTGCTGGCGCTGGCAGTGCCGATCCTGGGATTTGGCACTGCGCCGACGCTGGTGGCGCTGTTTCTGTATGGTCTGCTGCCGATCTTTGAAAACACGCTTACAGGGCTGACCAACCTGCCGCCCGCAGTGACCGATGCGGCCAAGGGCGTCGGCATGACCGGGATGCAGCGGCTGGTGAAAATCGAGCTGCCGCTGGCGCTGCCGGTGATTCTGGCGGGCATAAGGCTCTCGACGGTTATTTCACTGGCGACCGCGACGATTGGCTCGACCGTTGCTGCGCGCACGTTGGGTGAGGTGATTATTGCCGGGCTGACGGCGAACAATACCGCGTTTGTCTTGCAGGGCGGACTGATCGTCGGCGTGCTGGCGGTGTTGATCTACGACAGCCTTTCGGCGCTGGAGCGGTGGCTGATGGCAAGGACCGGGCAGGCGCGGAGGGCAGAGGCTTGAGTGCCGCATGCCAACCAACACTCGGTCTTCCTTCTCCCCTTGCGGGAGAAGGTGCCCCGCAGGGGCGGATGAGGGGTCTCTTCCTTGACGCCGCGCGTGCGGAGACAACCCCTCACCCTGATTTTCTGCTGAACGCAGAAAATCTGTCCCTCTCCCGCAAGGGGCGAGGGAAGTCCGTGATTGGGAGCACATAAATGTCTGATTTTGATCTCGTCCTCTCTGGCACTGTCGTCCTGCCCGATCTCATCGTTGAACACGGCTATGTCGCCGTGCGCGATGGCAAGGTCGTGCATGTGGGCGAGGGCACGCCCCCGTCCGCCAAGGAGCGGCATGAGCTTGGCAACGCACTGATCCTGCCGGGAGCGATTGATGCGCAGACCCATTCGCTGTCGCAAAGGAACCAGGAGGATTTCATCTGGTCGACCCGTTCGGCGGCGGCGGGCGGGGTGACTACGATTGTCGACATGCCCTATGACGAAGGCAATCTGGTCTGTTCGGCCGAGGCCGTGCGCATCAAGGTGGCCCATGCCAGCCCGCAAGCGCGGGTGGATTTTGCGCTTTATGGGACGGTGAACCCGGAAGAGGGCGCGGCGCGGATATTGGAGCAGGTCGAGGCGGGCGTCGCCGCGTTCAAGTTCTCAACGTTCGGGACCGACCCGATTCGCTTTCCGCGCATTCCGCCGGCTTTGCTGGAAGAATGCTTTGCGGCGATCGCGCCGACCGGGCTGACGGCGGGCGTGCATAATGAGGACGACGAGGCGGTGCGCGCCGCGATGGCCAAGGTGAAAGCCATGGGCATCACCGACTATCGCGCCCATGGCATGAGCCGGCCGCCGCTGACCGAATTGCTGGCCTCGTTGCAGATTTATGAGACCGGTGCGGCAACCGGTTGCCCGGCCCATGTGGTGCATTGCTCGCTGGGGCGCGGTTATGACATTGCCCGCTCGTATCGCGATCAGGGATTTGCCGCGACCATCGAGTGCTGCATCCACTATCTGATCCTCGATGAGGAAAATGACGTGAAGCGGCTGGGTGGCAAGGCCAAGATCAATCCACCGATCCGGCCCCGCGCCGAGGTCGAAAAGCTGTGGGAGCATGTGCGGGCGGGCAATGTGACGCTGGTTTCGACTGACCATGTGAGCTGGTCGGAAAATCGCAAGACCAATCCGGACATGCTCGCCAATGCATCGGGCGTGCCGGGGCTGGAAGTGATGCTGCCGCTGTTTGTCAAAGGCGCGCTGGAGCGCAGTATTCGGCTGACCTGGGCGGCGAAATTGATGGCGGAGAACCCGGCAAAGCACTTCCGGCTGGATAAGCAGAAGGGTGCGCTGACGCCGGGCAAGGACGCCGATATCACCGTGCTGTTCAACCGCCCGAAGGTTTATGACGCGGCGGCGAGCGGCAACAATGTGGTGGGTTGGTCGCCCTATAACGGGATCGAACTGCCATGGACTGTGGGCGCGACCTATCTGCGTGGCGCGCTGGCGTTTGATGGTAGCAATGTTGTCAGCGCGCCGGGCACCGGGCAGTTTGTCCGGCCGTGACCCGCAATCTCACCACCAATGTCGACCGGATCGGCGCCGATATCGATGCGCTGGCGGCGATTACCGAGCCCGGGCGGCCGTGGACGCGGCGGGCGTTTTCGCCGCTGTTTCTGGAGGGCCGCACCTGGTTGACGCAGGCGTTTGCGGCGGCTGGGTTTACGACCCATATCGACGCAGCAGGCAACCTGATCGGCCATCGGGCGGGCAAAAAGCCTGGACTGGGGACGATCATGCTGGGCTCGCATTCGGACACGGTGCCGGATGGCGGGCGGTTCGACGGCATTGCCGGAGTCATCGCGGCGCTCGAAGTTGGACGGGTGCTGCACGAGCAGGGCATTGAGCTCGACCACGATCTGGAGATCGTCGATTTCCTCGCCGAGGAGGTCTCGATCTTTGGCGTTTCATGCATAGGCAGCCGGGGCATTTCCGGCACGCGACCGGCGGAGTGGCTGGGCCGGACCAGCGATGGGCTGTCGCTGGAAAAGGGCATCATGGATGTCGGAGGACAGCCCGATATCGATGCGTTGCGGCATGACATCAAGGCGTTTCTGGAACTGCATATCGAGCAAGGGCCGGTGCTGCAGGACGGGCAACTCGATATCGGCGTGGTGACGGCAATTGCCGGGATCACGCGGATCGAGATTATCGTCGACGGCCGGGCCGATCATGCCGGCACCACGCCCATGGGGTCGCGCAAGGATGCGCTGACCACGGCGGCGTGGATTGCGCTGGGGGTCGAGCAACTGGGCGCGGCGCTGGCGCAGGGGGAGACCCATTTTGCCGCGACGGTGGGTGAATTCGTGATGGAGCCGAACGCTGCCAATGTGGTGCCGAGCCGGGTGCGGATGCTGATCGACGCCCGCGCCGAAGACCGTGCCGATATGGAACGGTTCATCGACGAGCTGGGCAAGGGGATCGAGGGAATATCCCAGAAAACCGGGGTTTCGGTGCAGCCGCTCCGGATCATTTCCGACAATCCACCAACGCCCTGCGACCCCGATGTGCTCGAGGTGCTGGACGATGCCTGCGAGGTCGCCGGCGCGCAGCACCGGCGCATGGCGTCAGGTGCGGGGCACGATACTGCGTGGATGGCGCGGATCACCAAGGCGGCGATGATCTTTGTGCCGTGCCGCGACGGGCGCAGCCATTCCCCTGATGAATATGCAGAAACCGGCGATATCGCGCTGGGCGCCGCCGTATTGCTGGAAGCGGTCAAACGCCTCGACCAGAGTTTGCAGGAGACCGAATAGTGGGCCGGATACTGACTGAAAAAGACGTCGAACCAGCGGTAAAGGGCGGTTCGGTTTATGCTGCCGGCGGCGGCGGTTGGGCCGATCACGGGCGCAAGCTGGGCTATACGGCGGTCAGCGTCGGCAAGCCCGAACTGGTGGACATTTCGGAGCTTTACGCTAACGAATGGGTAGCAACGGCAGCAGCAATTGGTGCGCCGGCGTCAACGACACCGTGGGAGATGCAGGGCGTCGACTACATCAAGGCCGTTAGCCTGTTGCAGGACGCGCTCGGTGAAAAACTGAGCGGATTGATGGTCGGCCAAAACGGCAAGTCGTCGACGCTGAACGGCTGGCTGCCCTCGGCGGTGCTTGGCACCAAGGTGGTCGATGCGGTGGGCGACATTCGCGCCCATCCGACCGGCGACATGGGCAGTATCGGGCTGGCGGCCTCGCCATTGCAGATGATCCAGACGGCGGTAGGCGGCAATCGCAGCGAGCACCGCTATATCGAACTGGTGATCAAGGGCGCGACGGCGAAAGTGTCGCCGGTGTTGCGAACGGCGGCGGACCAATCGGGCGGGTTTATCGCTTCGTGCCGCAATCCGGTGCGGGCGAGCTATGTGCGCCAGCATGCCGCGCTCGGCGGGATTTCATTGGCGCTGGCGCTGGGCGAGGCGATCATTGCCGCCGAGGGACGCGGGGGCACGGCGGTGATCGAAACCATCGCCAAGACCACTGGCGGCACGATTTTGGTTGAGGGCGTAATCACCGAAAAGTCGGTGGTTTATACCAAGGATGCCTTCGATATCGGCACGGTGACGCTGGCGAGCGGCGACGTGCTGCATGTGATGAACGAGTACATGGCGGTGGATAGCCGCGATGGTGTGCGGATTGCGACGTTCCCGGATGTGATCACCACGCTCAGCGTCGATGGCGAGCCGCTGAGCGTCGGGCAATTGCAGGTGGGGATGCAGATTTTCGTGCTGCAGGTGTCCAAGGCGGTGATCCCGCTGAGCTCGAGTGTAAAGGACCCGACGGTTTATCCCTATGTGGAGAAGTCGATGGGGATTGAGCTGGCGCGGTATGCGTTGAGCTGACCGCCTTCCCTCTCCCCTTTAGGGAGAAGGTGCCCGAAGGGCGGATGTGCGCCTCAACGATATTGAAGCATGGGTGAGCGCAGCACCCCTCACCCTGATTTTCTGCTGAACGCAGAAAATCTATCCCTCTCCCTCAAGGGGCGAGGGGAAGAAAGGAAGATCATGCCCACACCCAATCCCCGTCATCCCGATTTCCCTATTCCCGGCGGCACTGAACTGCGCGCCAAGGGTTGGCGGCAGGAGGCGTTGTTGCGGCTCCTGGAGAATGTGCTGGCGGTGGGGGAGAACCCCGAGCAACTGATCGTTTATGCGGCGCTCGGCAAGGCGGCGCGGAATTGGGCGAGCCATGATGCGATCGTTGCGGCGCTCAAGACCATGGATGAGGACCAGACGCTGATCATCCAGTCGGGCAAGCCGATCGGATTGCTGAAGACCCATGACAAGGCGCCGCTGGTGATCATGGCCAATTGCAACATTGTCGGGCAATGGGCCAAGGCGGAGGTGTTCTACGAGCTGGAACGCAAGGGGCTGATCTGCTGGGGCGGGCTGACAGCGGGGGCTTGGCAATATATCGGCAGCCAGGGCGTCATCCAGGGCACCTACGAGATTTTCATGCGCATTGCTGAAAACCGCTTCGGCGGATCGCTGGCCGGGCGGTTTATCCTGACCGCCGGCTTGGGCGGTATGGGCGGGGCGCAGCCGCTGGCCGGACGGATGGCGGGAGCGGCGATTCTTTGCGTCGATATCGATGCAGCGCGGGCGGAAAAGCGCCAGGAGATCGGCTATCTAGAGGCGATTGCGCCGGACCTCGATACGGCGTTGCAAATGATCGATCGGGCGGTCAGCGAAAAACGGGCGACGTCGATCGGGCTGGTCGGCAATGCGGCGGAGATTTATCCCGAGATTTTCCGGCGCGGCATCGTGCCCGATATCGTCACTGACCAGACTTCGGCGCATGACCTGGTCTATGGCTACGTGCCCAAGGGCATGTCGCTAGCCGAGGTGAAGCGGCTGCGCGAGGAAGGGCCGGCGCAGTTGATGGCGGCTAGCCGGGCGTCGATTGTCGATCATGTGCGGGCGATGCTGGCGTTTCAGCAGGCCGGATCGGAAGTGTTCGATAACGGCAACCTGATCCGCACCCATGCCAAGGCGGGCGGGGTCGAGAATGCCTTTGATATCAAGATTTTCACCGAGGCCTATCTGCGGCCGCTGTTTTCGCGGGCCATCGGGCCATTCCGCTGGATGGCGCTGTCGGGCGATCCGGCCGATATCGGCAAGATCGACGACAAGCTGCTGGAGATGTTTCCGGAGAACAAGATCGTCACCAACTGGATTGCGCTGGCGCGGAAATATGTCCCCTTCGAAGGCCTGCCGGCGCGGATCGCCTGGCTCGGGCATGGCGAGCGTACGGCACTGGCGCGGGCGGTGAACGCCATGGTGGCCAGTGGCGAACTGGCGGGACCGGTGGCGTTTTCGCGTGACCACCTCGATGCCGGGGCGATGGCGCATCCCAATATCATGACCGAGCGCATGAAGGACGGGTCGGACGCGATCGCCGATTGGCCGCTGCTCGATGCGATGCTGCTGTGTTCGTCGATGGCCGATCTGGTGGTAGTGCATTCGGGCGGCGGCGGCTATGCCGGGTATATGACCTCGGCAGGGGTGACCGTGGTGGCCGACGGGACGGCGGCGGCGGATGAGCGGCTGGAACGGGCGCTGACCAATGATACGGCGCTGGGCGTGATGCGCTATGCCGATGCGGGGTATGAGGAGAGCCTGGACGAGATCGAGAAGAAGGGGATTGGGTATTTGGGGGTGGTTTAGATGCGGGCCAGCTTAAGGGCCAAGGCTATCTTGGTCTGCGACGACAAGATTGCAAAGAAGGGACAAGGCGTTGGCCTGTCTTTCTACGCATTCTTTGCAAACAGGAACGATGATCCGGATCTGCTGATGGAGGCTGCGGAGTGGTGGATCAAAACCCACGCACTGGATCACTTCGAAAAAGCAGCAAAAATACGTGACATGATCAAATCTGGCCTGTGACGCGCGGGCGAGGTCTCACCTTCTCCCCTTGGGGGAGAGCGGAGGTTCCGAGCACGACCCAGCCTCGGGGTTTTCCTTCTCCCCTTGCGGGAGAAGGTGCCCGAAGGGCGGAGGAGGGGTTTTTTCTTAATCCTGCTTTTGCGGCAGCAACCCCTCACCCTGCAATTCTGCTGGACGCAGAATTGCAGTCCTTGTTCGGTTCAAACCACTCCACTGGAGCGGTTTGTGGCTGCGCCAACACCTCCAAGTCCCTCAAGGGGCGAGGGGAGGCTCCACTCTTTTGGATCGATTGTGCGAGTCCTAACGCATCCCCAACCGCAAAGATCGTCGGTGCCGACAGCGGGAAATCCAGCACGGCGCTTACCGCTTCATCGACCGTGCCGCGCCAGATCTGTTCGTCCTGGCGCCCGATATTGCCGGCGATGATGGCGGGGGTGGTGCCCGACATGCCTTGGGCTTTGAGCGATGCGACGATACCGGGCAGGGTGCGGCGGCTCATGTAGTAGACCGAAGTTGTGGCGGCATCGGCCAGCGCCTGCCAGTTCAGGGTGGTCGGCAATTCGCCCTTTCGGGAATGGCCAGTGACGAAACGGACGGACTGGGCATGGTCGCGGTGGGTAAGCGAGACGCCGAGGCGGCTGGCCAGCGCCAAGGCAGCGGTGACACCGGGGACCACTGTGACGGCGATGCCGTTGGCCTGCAGCATCTCGATTTCTTCGCCGGCACGACCGAAGATCATCGGATCCCCGGATTTGAGGCGCACGACGTGTTTGCCCTGGCGGGCCAGCGACAGCATCATGGCGTTGATGTCATCCTGCTTGCAGCTTTCGCGGGCGGCGCGTTTGCCCACCAGCATGCGCCTGGCTTCGCGGCGGGCCAGTTCGAGCACTTCGGGCGACACCAGATCATCGAACAGGATCACATCGGCCGACTGCAGGGCGCGAATGGCCTTGACGGTGAGCAGTTCGGCATCGCCGGGGCCGGCGCCGACCAGCGTGACGCGGCCTGGCTGGGCCTTGCTGGCAGCGCGGATCATGGTTTCGACGGTGTC
This sequence comes from Devosia sp., assembly GCF_039927955.1. Lineage (GTDB taxonomy): Bacteria > Pseudomonadota > Alphaproteobacteria > Rhizobiales > Devosiaceae > Devosia. The sequence continues at coordinate 9,962 of NZ_JBDSUA010000018.1, forward strand.
GTCCGCCGCTGGGGCGGTGTCGCCGAAGGCGCGGTCGGCGAGGTTTTCCCAGAACGCGCGGCGTTGCGGGCCGGCGTTGAGCTTTTCCATCACCGTGTCGCGCAGATCGCGGGCGAGGCCCGCCCACAGGGCCAGAGTTTGCGGCAGCAGGGTTTCAATGCGGCGGCGCACGGCCTGGCCCAGGATCGGGGCGGCGCCATTGGTGGAAATACCAACCACGACCGGCGAGCGGTTGACGATGGTGCCGAACTGGAACTGGCAGAATGCGGGCTTGTCGATGACGTTATAGGGGACGCCGGCAGCCTTGGCGGCGGCACAGAAGGCGAGGGCTTCGGCTTCGTCCTCGATATCGGCGATGGCGAGGGCGGCGCCAGTCAGGTCTTCAGCAGTCCAGTGGCGGTCAATCAGGGTCAGGGAGCGGCGGGGCGATTGCACGATCAGGTCGAGCATGTCCTGGCTGCATTCGGCTCTTGGGCAGATCACGTCGACGATGGCGCCCGCGGCGGCGAGGAGTTCGGCCTTCCAGCGGGCGGGTTCGGAGCCGCCGGCGACGACGGCGCGCTGGCCGGTGAGGGTGAAAAACACCGGCAGGCAGGCCAACGCTGCCATGCGGTCGGGCTGGGTGCTACTCGGCTGCGGCGAGACGATGTGCATCGATGATCCCCCTGATTTCTGCGCGGCAGGAGCCGCAATTGGTGCCCGCCTTGGTGCAGGCGCCGACCGCTTCGACGGTCGAGCAGCCCTGCCGCGTGATGGCGTCGATGATGGTATTGACGCCCACCGACATGCACGAGCAGACGATAGCGCCGCCATCGGGCGTATCGGCGCCGGGGCGTCCGGCGAGCAGCGTGCCGCCATAAACCTGCGGCGCCGAAAGCAGGCCGACGGCCCATTGACGCGACACCAGCACCGGGTCGGGCGACAGATAGAGCGCGAACACCACCTGGCCGTTCTCGATCAACGCAAAGTTGCGGCGGCCGGAGCTGGCATCGCGCACCGACATCAGGTTGGCGTTGACCGGAACGGCGAAGCAGGAATGGACCCAGGCGTCCCAATCTGCCGGTTCGACCATGAAGCCCAACTCGCCGCGCCAGCCGCCGATGGCTTCGGCGATGGCCCAGTAATCGACACCAGTAAGGTCCGGTTTGGCGCGAGCGACGAAAAAACCGTGCATGCGGGTATGGGCCGGCTCGATATTGACCAGCGCCATCTTCAGCGCCGGTTGGCCCGAGAGCGGATCAGCCTTGGCGGTGACCAGGGTGTCGACGCGGGCATTGGAGGCGAACTGATCGGTCCAGTGCATCGGCACGAAGACGTGGCCGCGCTGCTGCCGGTCGGTGAGCAGGGCCCGAACCACTGCGGTTCCGTGGCGGTTTTCGATGCGCACCAGCGAGGTGCGGCGGATCGACAGCATTGCTGCGTCATTGGGATGGATTTCAACGAACGGCTCGGCCATGTGGGCGGATAGGCGCGCGGCTTTGCCAGTGCGGGTCATGGTGTGCCAGTGATCGCGCACGCGGCCGGTATTGAGAATGAACTGGCCAGGAGCAGGGCGGAACGGTGGCGGCGGGGCGACGGCGACGAAGCGCGCCTTGCGGTCAGGGGTGAAGAAGCCGCCGTTTTCGAACATGCGCCCGGTACCCTCGGGGCGCACCGGCCATTGCACAGGTTCGAGCGTGTCGTAATCCGCGCCGATCAGGCCCGAGAGATCGAAATCGCGGGCGCCGTCATTTTCAAAGGCTGAGAGGGCGGCGTGTTCAGCAAAGATTTCGCCGGGATTGGTGAAGCTGAAGGCTTCGGAGAAGCCCATGCGTCTGGCAACCTCGGAGACGATCCACCAATCCGGTCTGGCCTCGCCGGGTGTTTGGGCGAACGAGCGCTGGCGGGAAATGCGGCGTTCTGAATTGGTCACCGTGCCGTCCTTTTCGCCCCAGCCAGCGGCGGGGAGACGGACATGGGCTTCGGCCATGGTGTCGGTGTTGGCGTTCATGTCGGAAACGACGACGAAGGGGCAGGCGCGCAGCGCGGCGCGGACCATGTCGGCTTCGGGCATCGAATCGACCGGGTTGGTGGCCATGATCCACACCGCCTTGATCCGGCCATCGGCAATGGCGGGGAACAGGTCGACGGCCTTGAGGCCGGGTCTGGTGGCGACGGTAGCGCTGTTCCAGAAGCGGCCGACGCGCTCGATGGCGTCGGGGGTGAAATCCATGTGGGCGGCAAGGATATTGGCGAGGCCACCGACTTCGCGGCCGCCCATGGCGTTGGGCTGGCCGGTGACCGAGAACGGCCCCATGCCCGGCAGGCCGATGCGGCCCGTCGCCAGGTGGCAATTGATGATGGCGTTGACCTTGTCCGTGCCAGATGCTGACTGATTGACGCCTTGGGAATAGACGGTGACGGTTTTGCGCGTGTCTGAAAACCAGCCGTAGAAGGTTTCGATATCGGCAATGGTCAGCCCGGTGGCCTGGGCAACGCGGGCCGTTGACCAATCGAGTGCCGAGGCAACGGTCGTGTCAAAGCCGCTGGTATGGGCGACGATGTAGCTTTCATCGATCGCCCCGCGGCGGCAGAGATCAGCCAAGAGGCCAACAAACAGCGCGCTATCGCCATCGGAGGCGACGGGCAGGTGCAGGTCGGCAATATCGGCGGTCATGGTGCGGCGCGGATCGATCAGCACCACGCGCATCTCCGGGCGCTCGGCCTTGACCTTGGCGATGCGCTGATAGAGCACCGGATGGCACCAGGCCAGGTTCGATCCGACCAGCACCAGCAGGTCGGCCTGCTCGAGGTCTTCGTAATTGCCCGGCACGGTATCCGAGCCAAAGGCGCGCTTGTGGCCGGCCACGGACGAGGCCATGCAGAGGCGCGAATTGGTGTCGATATTGCCCGAGCCGATGAAGCCCTTCATCAGCTTGTTGGCGACGTAATAATCCTCGGTCAGCAACTGGCCGGAGCCGTAGATCGCCACCGAGTCCGGACCATGCTCGGCAATGGTACGGGAGAACACGCCGGCGACCAGATCGAGGGCCTCATCCCAGCTGGAGCGTTCGCCATCGACTGCGGGATAGAGCAGGCGACCATCGAGCGACAGGGTTTCGCCAAGGGCAGAACCCTTCGAGCAGAGGCGGCCGAAATTGGCCGGATGATCGGGATCCCCGGCAATGGCAACGCTGCCGTCGGGCTGGGGCGTCGCCAGCACGCCGCACCCGACCCCACAATAGGGGCAGGTGGTGCGGGTGGCTGTGCCGGCGGGCGCGAAGGTCATGTGCGGCGGTCCTATTCGGCTGCGGCGATGCCATGGCCAAGACGCTGGGCGCGCTTGGAGCGGATCCGGTCAAGCGTTGCTTCATCGGGATTGGCGCCGCCCTCATAGGCTTCGAGGAAATCGAGCAGTTCCTCGCGGTAGGCGTAGTAATCCTTGTGGGCGAGCAGACCCTTGCGCGAACGGGGCCGGGGTAGATCGACCTCCATGACATTGCCGATGCGGGCATTGGGACCGTTCGACATCATCACCACGCGGTCGGCGAGCAGGATGGCTTCGTCAACGTCATGGGTGACGCAGATGGCGGTGACCTGGGTCTTGGCCCAGACATCCATCAGCACGTCCTGCAACTCCCAGCGGGTGATGCTGTCGAGCATGCCGAAGGGTTCATCGAGCAGCAGCAGTTTGGGCGACAGCGCAAAGGCGCGGGCAATGCCGACACGCTGGCGCATGCCATTGCTCATTTCGGCGGCCAGCCGGTGCATCGAGTCACCCAGGCCAACACGGGCCAGGTAATATTCGACCACGTCCCGCCGTTCGGCCGGGCTGGCATTGGGATAGACCCGGTCCACGCCCAGAGCGACGTTTTCGCGGGCCGTGAGCCAGGGCATCAGCGAGGGCGCCTGAAACACCACGGCGCGTTCGGGGCCGGCCCCGACGACGTGCTGATTGTCGAGCACGATGCCGCCTTCGGAGATCGGGTTGAGCCCCGCAACCATCGACAGCACCGTGGATTTGCCGCAGCCGGAATGACCGATCAGGGTGACGAACTCGCCCTTTTTCATCTTGAAATCGAAGCGGTCGACCACGGTCAGCGGGCCCTTGGCAGTGGGATAAACCTTGGAGACCTGCGAAAAGTCGACATAGCGCTCGCTGCTGGACGTGCCGGCTGCTTTTGCATAGGCCGAAGGCAGCTTGTTGGACTTGCCGCGATTGATCGGCACCACCTTGGGCAGTTCGATATCGCGCTGCTGGCCGGAGTGGCGAGAGGCGCCGATATCCATCAGATATTCGGTGATCTCGCGGCGCAGGGCGATGTAGCGATCATTGCCATTCAACTCGGAGCGATCCCGCGGGCGGGCGATATCGACCTTGAACGAGGGGCCAAGCGTGGCGCCAGGGCCGGGGGTGAGCGGAATGACGCGGTCTGCCAAAAGGATGGCCTCGTCCACATCATTGGTAATCAGGATGATGGTCTTTTTCTCGGCTTGCGAGATGATGGCGAACTCATCCTGCAGCTTGGCGCGGGTGAGGGCATCGAGCGCCGACAGCGGCTCATCGAGCAGCAGCACTTCGGGCTGCATAGCGAGGGCGCGGGCCACCGCAACACGTTGGCGCATGCCGCCTGACAGCTCTTCGGGACGGCGTTCGGCTGCGTGAGCCAGCCCGACCATTTCGATATAGCGCTGGCGGATGGCCAGGCGCTCGGCCTTGGGCTTGCCCTTGTGGACGGCATCGATGGCCAGATCGATATTGCCGGCCACGGTGAGCCAGGGCATCAGCGAATAGGACTGGAACACCACGCCGCGCTCATGGCCGGGACCATCGATTTCGCGGCCCTTGTAGATGACGCCGCCCTGATCGGGTTCGATCAGCCCGGAGATCAGCGAGATCAACGTGGTCTTGCCGGCACCGGAGAAGCCGAGGATGGCGACGAACTCGCCGGTCTCGACACTGAGGTTGATGTCCTTGAGCACTTCAACGCGCTTGGCGCCTTCGCCGTAGAACTTGGAAATGCCCGAGAGTTCAAGAATGGGTGCCATGACAGGCTCCTAGCGCTTGCCGGAGTAGGTGAAGGCGGCCTGCAACGCGAACATGACGCGATCCAGCATGAAGCCGATGATGCCGATGGTGAGCACCGCGACCATGATGCGGGCCAGCGAATCCGAGGAGCCGTTCTGGAATTCATCCCAGACGAATTTGCCCAGGCCCGGATTCTGCGCCAGCATTTCAGCGGCGATCAGCACCATCCAGCCCACACCCAGCGACAGGCGCAGACCGGTAAAGATAAGCGGCAGGGCCGAGGGCAGCACCAGCTTGGCAATGGTGGTGGCGGTGGAGAGTTGCAGCACCTTGCCGACATTGATCAGGTCCTTGTCGATCGAGGCGACGCCAAGCGCGGTATTGATCAGCGTCGGCCACAGCGAACACAGCGTCACGGTGACAGCGGAAATCACCAGCGCCTTGGGAAAGGCGCCGCTGGAGTCGACGTAAACCGCCGAGACGATCATGGTGACGATGGGCAGCCAGGCCAGGGGCGACACCGGCTTGAACAATTGCACCAGCGGATTGAGCGCGCCGTTAAACCCGCGGCTCAGCCCCGACGCGATGCCCAGTGGTACGGCGACGATGGTGGCAATGATAAAGCCCAGCCCGACGGTCTTGAGCGAGGTGAGGATCTGCTCAATGAAGGTCGGCTTGCCGGTGAAGCCGCGCTGCTTGACCTCATCGGTCTTGCCGGCGGCGACCAAAGCGGCGTTGCGCTCATCCTGCTTGGCGTAAAATTCGGCTTCCTTGGCGCGCTCGGCAACATGATCCTGCCACAGCGAGCCCGCCTGGTCCCAAACCTGTGCCGGGCCGGGAATGGCGCCCAGCGAGGTCTGCACCTGCGGCGCCAGGGCGCCCCAGGCCAGCAGGAACACCGCAATGCCCATCAGCGGGAACAGCAGCACGTCACGCAGTTCGCCCAGCTGCTCGCGCGGATTGTCGCCCGCCGCGATCTTGAGCAGTGGTGTCAGCCAGCCGAGCCCCAGGGCGTTCAGCCAGGTCGAGGCGCGATTGATGGCTGTAAACAGCCTCTGGCGCCGGTGACCGGCTGCACGGTCTTTGCTTGGGAGGTCGGTGGCGATGCTCATGATGTCTGTCCTAATTCAAGGGTAAGAACGGTGGCCGCCAGGGTGAACGGCCACCGTTTCGTCATCGCCTATTGGGCTGGGACGACGTCCGTGCCGACAACCTTCTCGCCGGTCTTGAGGCCGATTTTCAGGCTGTCGATGTAGGCATTCGGGGTGTGGCCGTCATAGCTGACGCCATCGATGAAATCGGCGGTGGCAGCCTTGTAGCCATCAGTGTCCCAGGGGATGTCGGCCTTGTCGATCAGGCCTTCGTCGAGCAGGGCTTTTGCGGCCTTCAGGTAGATGTCCGGGCGATAGACCGATTTGGCGATATCGGCGTACCAGCTATCGGGCTTGTCGTCGGCGATCTGGCCCCAGCGGCGCATCTGGGTCAGATACCAGATGGCGTCCGAATAGTAGGGGTAGGTGGCAAAGTATCGGTAGAACACGTTGAAGTCCGGCACCGGGCGCTTGTCACCGGCTTCATATTCGAACGTGCCGGTCATCGAATTGGCGATCACCTTGGCATCGGCACCGACATAGTCGGGCTTGGCCAGGATATTGACCGCTTCTGGACGGTTGGCGTTGTCGTTCTCGTCCAGCCACTTGGCGGCGCGGATCAGCGCCTTGGTGATGGCGATGGTGGTATTGGGGTTCTTTTCGGCAAACTCGGCGGTGATGCCAAACACCTTTTCCGGATTGTTCTTCCAGATTTCATTGTCGGTGACGACCGGCACGCCGATTTTTTTGGCGACGGCGGCCTGGTTCCACGGCTCGCCCACGGCATAGCCATCGATGGTGCCGGCTTCAAGCGTGGCTGGCATCTGCGGTGGCGGGGTTACGGAAAGGTAGGCTTCGGCTTCGATCTGGCCGGAGGCGTCCTCGGGCGAATAGAAGCCCGGATTGATGCCGCCAGCGGCCAGCCAGTAGCGCAGTTCGTAATTGTGGGTGGAGACCGGGAACACCATGCCCATGTTGAAGGGCTTGCCCTGGTCCTTGTAGGCATCAAGCACGGGCTTCAGCGCCGAAGCCTCGATTGGATGGGCCGGCTTGCCATCGGCATCGACCTTGAGGCCCGGCTTCATCACGTCCCACACGGCATTGGAGACGGTGATGGCGTTGCCGTTCAGATCCATCGAGAACGGGGTTATGATGTGGGCGGAGGTGCCGTAGCCGATGGTGGCGGCGAGGGGCTGACCGGCCAGCATGTGGGCGCCATCGAGTTCGCCAGTGATCACGCCGTCGAGCAGCACCTTCCAGTTGGCCTGCGGCACCAGCTTGACGAACAGGCCTTCGTCCTCGAAATAGCCTTGCTCATAGGCCACGGCCAAGGGCGCCATATCGGTCAGCTTGATGAAGCCGAAGGTCAGCTCATCTTTTTCCAGCGCCAGCTTTTCAGCATGGGCCGACGACACCAGCGCCGTTGCGGCCACCAAGCCAAGCGCCAGCGACTTCAGTATTGCACGTCGTCTATATGCGTTCGGGGACTTGCCCTCATAGCCTGCAGACATCGAATTCTCCTTTGCACCGAATATTCGGGTGTCGTGAGAGCCCTCCAAAACGAAAAAAGCCGCCAACTGGCTGACTCCAAGCAAACGCTCGAAATCGTGACAGTTGGCAGCTTTGCCTAGAGGGCGCCCTACAGTGGACACCAGTTGCAATGAGCGTCTTGGGAGGAGCTCACTTCGCCAACATCAATGCAGGAAGCGTGCCAAACTGATTATTTCAGTTAAAGTTGTTGATTTTCAGTGATTTAGGAAAATTCTGAAAATTGGCCACGAAAACCGCCGCAGTTTGCAACGGCTCAAAAATATGGCACGTGCCATATTTTTATGCAGAAGCCAGCGCTGCTTAATATTGAATCAAGTGGGTTGGCGCTGGCTGGTAATATAGGTTTCAAGCTGGGCCGGATCGAAATCGCGGCCGTCGAAAAAGCCTTCTTCGCCCATCGCCAGCGGACCGCCAAGCGTGTCGACGATGCGGGCCGGCCGGCCCTGTTCGAGTCGGAAGTTTTCAGAGGGGATCGGCAGCGCCAATGGGGCGAGGGCAGTGCGATAGAGATCGGGCCGGAAGCTCTCGGCGGCCAGCTTGGCCTGCTCCGGCGAATAAGCCACTTCGCGCCAGCGCACCATCTGCGAGTAGAACCACACCGCGTGACTCTGCCAGGGGAAGTTGGCGGCGTAGGCATAGGGAACGTAATAGTCCGGGATATTGCGGAACTGGCCGGCGCCGATATCGAGCCGACCATCAAGCGCGCGCTGCACCAGTTCGGCGGGGTGACCGAGATAGGCGGGGGCGGCCATGATGGCGGCGATCTCGGAATGATTGGCGCTGTCGCCACACCAGACAGCGGCAAAATGCATGGCACGGATCAGTGCCGAGACCGTGTCGGCGTTTTCCGCCGCCCATTTGGCCCGCATGCCCAGCACCTTGTCCGGACTGGAGCGCCAGATCGAGGCTTTGACGGTGGCGATATGGGCGTGCTTGGTGGCGACGCCGACACTGTTCCATGGCTCGCCGACGCAATAGCCATCGATGCCGCCCGAACCCAGCGCATCCGGCAGCAGCGGTGGCGGCAGCACGACGATTTCCACGTCGCGGTCCGGCACGATGCCGCTGGCGGCCATCCAGTAGCGCAGCTCGTAATTGTGCGCCGAGGTCTGGTGTACGACACCAAAGCGCAGCTTGCGTTTGGAGGTTTTGACTACCTTGGCCAGCGCCTGTCCGGTTTGCAGGGCATCGAGATCGTTCGGCGCGCCGGCAGCGGCCATGGCGTCCCAGAGGTCGGCGCTGACGGTGACCGAGTTATTGCCCAGCCCCAGCACCATCGGCGTGATCATATCGACGCTAAGCGGATTAAGGCCAAGCGTGGCGGCCAATGGCATCGGTGCCAGCATCTGGGCGACATCGAAATGGCCGATGGCGGCGCGGTCACGGATATTGGCCCACGACGTTTCGCGCACCAGATGCAAATCGAGCCCCTGGGCTTCGGCAAAACCCTTTTCGCGCGCCAGCACCAGCAGCACGCTATCGAGCAGCGGCAGGAACCCGGCGGTGATATGGGTAAGGGTGGTCATGGCAATATCCTATGGCCCCAGCAAATCGGCGGCCGTAATCAGGCTTTGGGCAATATCGACCATGCGGCGGTTCTGGTTCATCGCCGTGGTGCGCAGCAGGCTATAGGCATCGGCTTCCGAGAGGCCACGCGTGCGGATCAGGATGGCCTTGGCCTGGTCGATCAGCTTCCGATCTTCCAACTCGCTGCGAGCCTGCTCCAACTCGCGCCGTAGCCGGGAAAACGCATTGAAGCGCGAAATCGCCATATCCATGATCGGCTTGACGCGCTCCTTCTTGAGCCCGTCCACGATATAGGCGGAGACGCCCGCCTCCACGGCCTTTTCGATCATCGCCGCATCGGAGCGATCAACGAACATGGCGATCGGCCGCTGGATGGCGCGCGATAACGAGAAAAAATGCTCCAGCATGTCGCGCTTGGGATTTTCCAGATCGATGACGACAACGTCCGGCATCGTCTCCTTGATGGTGCGGCCGACCTCGTTGACGTCGTGAATCACGGCGACGCGCGTATGCCCAGCCTCGCGCAGCCCATCTTCAATGATGGTGGCGCGAATGCGGTTTTCGTCGATGATCAATATGGACAGGTCACGGCTGGGCATCGCGCGCAGTTATGCCGTTGCCCAGAAAAACCACAAGAGCGTGCAATGCACATTTAGGATGCAAAATTGTGCCCCTTGTCACTTTCGACATTCTGACCTATTTTGAAAATTCAGGTCAGACAAGGATTGCGCGATGACAAGGTGGCAAGTTCAGCAGGCAAAGAGCCATTTCAGCGAATTGATGGACAAAGCGGTCACTGAAGGCCCCCAGACCATCACCAAGCATGGGGCCGAGGTGGTAGTGATGATGTCCACGGAAGAATATCGTCGACTGACGGGCGAGAAAAAGAGCTTTATCGAACACTTGCTATCTGGACCAAAATTTGACGATTTCGAACTGCCTCCACGCCAGGTCGATCCGCCACGTGACCTGAACTTGTTTGACGAAGATGAGGCGGGTCCCAGCGAGAACGCGGCTTGAGCTATATCCTGGATACCAACGTGGTTTCCGAGACGCGGAAGCGGCGTGCCTCGCCTGCGCTTCTGGCATTTCTGGCCTCCGTCAATGACGACGATACCTTCATAAGCGTCATGACGTTGGGAGAGTTGCGTCGCGGCGTCGTTCTCAAGCAGGTCGCAAACCCAGCCTTGGCAGCCGAATTTGCGGAATGGCTCCACGATATCGAGCACGACTTTGGGGGTAGGGTGATGGAGGTAACGGCACCAATTGCGCACTGCTGGGGCGAACTAAGTTCGGATCGAACGCGACCGGTCATCGATACGTTAATCGCGGCGACTGCGATGGTTCACAATCTCACTGTCGTCACCCGCAATGAGCGGGACTACCGCGATCTCGGCGTTCGCCTGCTCAACCCCTGGACCACCTAAACCTCGTTCCGCCAACTGAACTGGGGCGAATAGCCCAGCATGCGCTTGGCTTTTTCGATCGACAGGAGCGTGCTGTTATTGCCGATATTGCCCTTCTGCGGCACGGTGGGGAACACTTCGGCCAGCAGCGATGAGTTGGAGCGGCTCATCACCGAATCGGCGTTGGCGATGATGAACGCTTCAAAACCCTTGAAGTCCGCCTGGATCGAGCGGCGGACGGCCTGGGCGCCGTCGCGGGCATCAATATAGCCCCAGAGGTTCCATTTGCGGGCCTTGGCATCGGCGTCAAACCCCGGAAAAGCCTTGTAGTCCTCTGGATACATGACGTTGGAAAACCGCAGGCCGACAATGCGCAGCGACGGGTCCCAGCGACAGAACTGCGCGGCCATGGTTTCGTCGAGCAGCTTGCCCAGCGAATAGGCGGTTTCGGGACGCGGATAGTATTCCTCATCCACCGGGGCATAGGGCGGCGGGGTGGTGAAGGGCAGGCCAAGCACAGTTTCGCTGGACGCAAACACCACGTTCTTGATACCGGCGAGGCGGCACGCCTCGAACACGTTGTAGGTCGAGGGCACGTTATTGGCGAAAATCTTGTGGTTGGACGCCAGGCCCGGCGCGGGAATCGCGGCCAAATGCACCACGGCGTCGAACGGGCCGCCATGTTCATCGATGCCACCGCTGATGGCGCCATAGACCTGGCCGAAATCCGACAGGTCGACTTTGACCGTCGGGCAGATTTTTTCGTGCGGCACGGTCTGGTCGATATTGAGCACGTCATAGCCATGCGCCACCAGATCACGCAGCACGGCACGGCCGAGCTTGCCGCTGCCACCAGTCACTAGAATCTTGGCCATCGCCGTCTCCCTTTTTGCTTAGGTTCGCATTTCGGAGTGGGGCTGCCAACCGCACAAATTGTTCAGTGCCGCCAACATGAACGGATTCTGAACGCTGGCCTCAGACGCCGTTCAAAGCCGCGTGAGTAAGGTCATCAGCATCGAAACCAACATCTTGCTGCTGAGGGCCGCCAAATGAACCGCAACCATGAAAAACTGCTCGTCGCCACGCTGTGTGGCCTGATCATCGTCGGCACCGCCGCCTTTGCCGTGCAGCCCGCCATGGCTGCTGGCTACGATGTCGATACGCTCGGCAAGGTCTATAATGTGCAGGATTGGGACCATCTCAATGTGCGCAAATGGCCGGCGGCACGCTCGCAGAAAATCGGTTCGTTCTCGTCGGACGCCCATTTCTGGATCGAACGCTGCATCGAAGTCCCCAAGAGCGCCGATTGGTGCCTGGTAGACGGCGGCGGCACCCGCGGCTGGGTCAATTCCAAGTTTCTGGCGACCGTCAGCGGCACCGATATTTAACATCGCTCTCCGGTCTTGCTTTCCTCCAACGTGCCTGCCTCTTCCCATGCTCTGTTGACTTTTCCGGTCTGGTGCTGTTCGCAAGACAGCCTGGACCGGAGTTTTTTGACATGGATGCCAACCCCATTCTGGCTGAAGTCGTGCGTGGCAACTGGGTGGAGAACCGCTATCGCGGCGCCTATGCGGTGGTCGATGCCGATGGCCAGATCATCGCCTCGGGCGGCGATATCGAGCGGGCGATCTTTCCGCGTTCGGCGATCAAATCCATGCAGGCGCTGCCGATCTTTGCGCGCCATGCCGAGGACAGGTTCCACCATTCCGAAGCAGAACTGGCACTGGCCTGCGCCTCGCACCATGGCGAAGCCGACCACGTGAATACCGCGTCGGGCCTGTTGAGCCGGATCGGACTGAGCGCCCAGGATCTGGAGTGCGGCGCGCACCAGCCAACCAATGCGGCGGCGCGTGACGCCCTGCGCGATGCCGGGCTGGAGCCCAGCGCATTGCACAACAATTGCTCGGGCAAGCATTCGGGCATGTTGTCGGTGGCGCTGGCGATGGGCGTGCCGACGGCAGGCTATGTCGGGCGCGAGCATCCGGTACAGAAAAGTGTTCGCGCTGCCGTCGAGGCGATGATCGGCGAGCCGCTGACCGAAGGCAAATGCGGCACCGATGGCTGTTCGATTCCCACCTTCGCCGCGCCGTTGCGGGCGTTTGCCTATGGCTTTGCGCGGATGTCCACCGGCAAGGGCATCGCGCCCGAATACGCCACGGCAGCGCAGCGGCTGTTCGATGCGGCGACCAGCCATCCGCATCTTGTCGCCGGAACCGGCCATGCCGATACGCTGATCATGCAGGCGTTCAAGGGGCGGGTGATGCAGAAGGTCGGCGCCGAGGGCGTCGAATGCGGCGCCATCCGCGACAAGGGCTGGGGCTATGCCATCAAATGTGACGACGGCAGTATCCCCGCTTCGCAGGCCATGCTGGCGGGCGTCCTGCTGGCCTATGCAGACCCGGATGCGGAACAGCGCGCGGTGCTCGAGCAATATGCCCACCAAACCATCCGCAGCGTGCGTGGCGCCGATATTGGGGTGTTGCGGGTCACCGACGCAATAAAAGCCTGAGCAGCGGCGTTTAGTCTCCTGTAATCGTGGGCGATAGGCGCTAGCATTGGGCAGCCGGCCAGATTGGCAGGTACGGCAATATTTGCGTGAGCGTGTTGATCATGGCCGTAGCAGCACTACAGACGCCGTATAGCTACCGCGGCGATCCGGCGGTTGCCACGTTTGCCGATGACAAGCCGATCATTGTGTTTGATGGCCATTGCTCGTTTTGTTCGAACTGGGTGCAGTTTGCGTTGCGCCACGACAGATCAGGTCAATATCGGTTCCTGCCAGCGCAGTCGGAACTCGGCGCGGCGCTGTATCGGCACTACGGGCTGCATCCGACAAATTATGAAACCAATGTTTTGTTGACGGACGGCTTGGCGCTGTTCGAGTCCGAAGGCACGATCCGGATGATTGCCGGGCTGGGATGGCCGTGGTCGCTGATCAATGCCGCGCGGTTGTTGCCGCGGCCTTGGCGGGATTGGGGTTACCGGTTGCTGGCGCGCAATCGGTTTCGCTGGTTCGGGCGAACGGACGCTTGTTTTGTGCCCGGTCCGGCGTTCAAAGACCGGTTCATCGCATGAGCGGCGTCGCAAAACTGACCGTGCTGATCGTTGGCGGCTATGGCACTTTTGGTGGCCGTCTGGCGCTGCTCCTGGCTGAACAGGCCCAACTCAGATTGATTATTGCTGGTCGGTCCATTGAAAGGGCGGCGGCGTTTATAGCGACACTACCGGCGGGCGCCGACAAACAGCCGCTGGCTTTTGACCGCGACGGCGCGGAGATCGCGGCCCTGATCCGCGCCCAGGCCGTCGATATTGTGGTGGACGCGACCGGCCCGTTTCAGGGTTACGGCACTGATCCTTACCGGCTGGTGCGGGCGTCGCTGGAGGCGGGCGCGCACTATCTCGATCTGGCGGACAGTTCCGAATTTGTCGGCGGTATTGTTGAGTTCGACCAGGAAGCCAAAAGACTGGATCGCTTTGTGCTGTCGGGCGTCAGCAGCTTTCCGGTGTTGACGGCGGCCGTTCTGGATGAACTGTCCAAGGGCCTGAGCAGCGTCGAGCATTTGCGGGGCGGCATTGCGCCTTCGCCCTATGCCGGGATCGGTCCCAATGTGATCGAGGCCATCCTGTCCTATTCCGGGCAGGCGGTGGGCGTGGTGCGCGAGGGCAAGGTGACCACGGCGTTCGGGATGACCGAGACGATGCGGTTTACCATCGCGCCGCCCGGCCGGATGCCACTGCGCAGTATCCGGTTTTCACTGGTCGATGTGCCCGACCTGCTATTGCTGCCGCAGGCCTATACCGGCCTGCAATCGGTATGGATGGGCGCGGGCACACGGCCCGAATTTCTGCACCGGTTGCTCAACGGCCTTGGCTGGCTGGTGCGGCTGAAACTGCTGCCAACGCTGACCTGGCTGCGCGCTGTGGTGTTCGAGGTGCAGAAATATGTGCGCTGGGGCGAACATCGTGGCGGCATGTTTGTCGAGGTGACGGGCAGTGGGCCAGATGGCCCGGTGCGCCGCTCGTGGCACTTGCTGGCCGAGGGCTCCGATGGGCCCTTGATCCCGTCGATGGCGGTGCAATCCATCGTGCTCAAAATGCTGGACGGCATGCAGCCCGAGAGCGGCGCGCGGCCGGCAGTGGGAGCGCTGACGCTAGCCGATTACGACCGGGTGTTTGCCGGGCGCATGCTCTATTGGGGTCTGCGTGATGACAGTCTGATCGAGGGGCCGCTCTATCAGCGATGCCTCGGCGCAGCGTGGGTCGACCTGCCCCCGGCAGTCCGCGATCTGCATGACCATCAAGGCTCCTGGCACGTCGGCGGTGTCGCGCAGATCGAGACAGGCTCGGGCCTGCTTTCTGGGTTGGCGCGCAGGTTTTTCGGCTTTCCGGCAGCCGGCAGTGATGTTCCGGTGACGGTTGAATTTATCGAGCGTCATGGCGTGGAAACCTGGACGCGCCGGTTTGGCGATGCCAGGTTCAGCAGCGTGCAACTGATGGGGCGCGGGCTGGACGAGCGCCTGATCGTCGAGAAATTCGGGCCGGTGCGGGTGAGCCTTGCCGTGGTCGCGACGGCTGAACGGCTAACACTGGTGACGCGGCGATGGACGGTGTTCGGCATTCCGCTGCCGCTATGGCTTGGGCCACGCGCCGACGCCTACGAGTTCGAACAGTATGAGCAGTTCCATTTTCATGTCGAGCTGAGCCATCCGCTGGCCGGATTGATCGTGCGCTATACCGGTTGGTTGAAGAGCCCCGACTAACTATTCCCTGACACCGTGACGTGCGGATATTTTCCGGCGTCGGCGGCGAGGTCGGTGGACACCACCTTGGTCCATTCCAGCCCGACCAGATCGGCTTTGCGGCTGGCGACGAGGTTGTTGGCGACCTGGACCGGGCCGCAACCCTGCACGACGCTGACGCCGATGCCGTAATCAGCGTTGGTGACGACATTGCTTGAGATCAGCACATTGCGCAGATAACTGCCATAGCCGGCGCCAATGGCAAGGCCGGGGACATTGTCGACGGTGTTGCCGGTGACGGCGGTATCGGCTTCGGCATAGATGCCCACCGGGATGGTGTCGGGATTGGTCTGCGAGCCCGGGGTGATGTTCCGCACCAGATTGCCCGAGCAGACGGCCAGATGCCCGTCCTGATCCAGATTAGTGATGGAGATGCCGGACGCGGCGGTATCGACGATGTTGTTGGCGATCATCGAGCCGGAGAAGGCGAATTCGGAAAAGATCGCGCATTCGCCCGAATTCATGCAGATATTGCCCGAGACTTGGCTGTTGCGCGTGGTGTTGAGGCGAATGGCCGAGAAGGCGCATTTGCTGATGTGGTTATTGGCGATGATCACGCCATCGGCGCGGAAGATATTGATACCATTGCCGTTTTCACCGCTGCCGCCAGCGCGCCAGTCGACCGTGGCGATGTGGTTGGCGGTGACGATGCTGCCATCTGGCCCCGGGGCGTCGCGCCAGATGCGGATGCCGGCATTGCCGCAGACGGCGATGCGATTGCCGGTGATGGTGAGGCCGCGGCTGTTGTTGGAATGAATGGCGGCATCGTCGTGATCGCCAAACACGCAATTGGTAATGGTGACTGCCGAATCATAGATCGTGAGGCCAGTCGAGCCGGCAGTGAACTGGCAGCGCTCGAAGCTGACGCCATCGCTGCCATTGACCTCCATGATGGCGCCGCCCAGCGTGCCGCCGGAACTGCCACCGAAGATGATATTGTTGAACGAAGCGCTGTTAGCCGCGGAAATCACCCCGGCGCGGCCGCCTGCTGCGGTGGTCAGGGCCGAGCCGGCGCCTGAGCCCTGCAAGGCGATGATGGCGGGAAAGGTCAGGTCTGAGACCTGGATTTCGCCCGCCGGCAACAGCAGGGTTTCTCCTGAAATACCGGCCTGATCCAGCGCCTGTTGCATGGCGCCGGTCTGGTCGGTGCCGGAATTGGCGGTGACGCCGAACTCGCTGGCCTCCAACGTGCTTTGCGCGCGCACGCCCTGCGTCAGGGCGAGGGCGGCGGCACCAGTGGCGAGAACCGTGCGGCGATTGGGGCGGGACAGTGTGCTCATGGCCAAGTTATGCCGCTCGCCAGCGTTTTGCGCCAGAATTCCCCAGCCGATTGGTGAACGGCTTGCTTGTCCCGCGCGCGTTCGCCCGGCTATAAGGTTCCACCTAAACAGGATGGCTGACCGATGTTGCTCGATGACAAGATATTTCTCGGTGTCAGCACGCGGCCCGAATATTTGACGCTGAAATACGGCAATCGGCACGGCTTGATCACCGGGGCGACAGGCACCGGCAAGACGGTGACGCTGCAGGTGCTGGCCGAGGGTTTTTCCAACGCCGGGGTGCCGGTGTTCTGCGCCGACGTGAAGGGCGACCTGTCAGGAATCTCGATGGTGAGCAACGGCCAGGACTTTTTGGCCAAGCGCGCCGCCGATATCGGCTTCACCGAGGAATATACGTCCAAGGCATTCCCGACGATCTTCTGGGATCTGTTCGGCCGCCAGGGTCACCCGATCCGCGCCACGATTTCGGAAATGGGCGCGCTGCTGCTCAGCCGCATGCTTGACCTCAACGACACGCAGGAAGGCGTGCTCAACGTCGCCTTCAAGCTGGCGGACGATGAAGGCCTGCTGCTGCTGGATCTGAAGGATCTGCGGGCACTGCTGGTGGATATCCAGCAACGTGCGGCCGAGGTTTCGGCCAAATACGGCAATGTGACCACTGCCTCGATCGGCACGGTGCAGCGGGCGCTGCTGGTGCTTGAACAACAGGGCGCCGAGAATTTCTTTGGCGAACGGGCGCTGGTGATTGCCGACCTGATGCGCACGGCGCAGGACGGACGCGGCTATGTTTCGGTGCTGGCGGCGGACGAATTGATGCGCTCGCCACGGCTCTACGCGACGTTCCTGCTGTGGCTGCTGTCGGAACTGTTCGAGGAATTGCCCGAAGTGGGCGATGCCGACAAGCCCAAGCTGGTGTTCTTTTTCGATGAAGCCCATCTGCTGTTTGACGATGCGCCCAAGGTGTTGATCGACAAGGTCGAGCAGGTGGTCAAGCTGGTGCGCTCCAAGGGCGTCGGCGTGTATTTCATCACCCAGAACCCGGTCGACGTGCCCGAGGCGGTGCTGGCGCAATTGTCCAACCGCGTGCAGCACGCGCTGCGCGCCTATACCCCGCATGAGCAGAAGGCAGTCAAGGTTGCGGCCCAATCGTTCCGGCCCAATCCGGCGTTTTCGACCGAGGAAGTGATTACCCAACTCGGCACCGGCGAGGCGCTGGTATCGATGATCGAGGACAAGGGCATTCCCTCGATGGTGGGGCGCACGCTGATCCGGCCGCCATCGTCGCGCGTCGGGCCGATCCTGCCCGAGGAGCGCCGCGCGCTGATCGCCAATTCGCCGGTGGCGGGGCTTTACGACACCGTGATTGACCGCGATTCGGCCTTTGAAATCCTGGCCAAGAAGGCCAAAGACAAGCAGGACGTCGAATCCGCCCAGCAAGTGCGCGACGATGCGCAGAAGCAACAGGAACAGCAGTCCCGCCAGTATCAGGACAATACGCGGCCACCGCCGGCGCGGCGGTCGACACGGCAATCGCCGGCAGAAGCCGCGGTTAACTCGCTGGCGCGCACCGTGGCAACGCAGCTGGGACGCGCGTTGGTGCGCGGAATCCTCGGCAGCCTGAAGCGTGGCCGCTAAGATGCAGGTGGTGAGCAATCCGGTGCTGGCGATCTTTGCTTCTGACCGTGGTCCGGGCGATGCCGAACGCTCCAGCATCATGAGCCAGGCGGGCACTTATCTGGCCAAGCGCGGCGCCAAGCTGGTGTGCCTTGCCGAAGACGGGGTGATCCCGGTGCCGCTGGTGACGGCGGCGCGGGCGGCAGGCGGCGAGGTGCAGATCATTGCCGATGACAATGTGGTGCTGCCCAAGGCGCTGGCCTCGGTACCGATCGAGGTGATTTCGGATCGTGATGCACGTTTCGCGCGGATCGCTCTGCTGGCCGATGCCTATGTCGGCCTGCCGGGTTCGCTGGCCTCGTCGACCGGATTGTTCGGCGCCTGGACGGCGGCCAAGGCAGCCGGCCGACATTGCCCGGTGGTACTGCTCAACAAGAACCGGGCCTTCGAGGTTTTGCGCGGTTATGCGGCGGACGTGCTGTCGCCGGGGCTGCGCGGCTATGACCGCGTGGTGCAGTTTACTGACAATATCGAAGACCTGTGGAGCCGGATCGGCCGGCTGATCAACGAAAGCCGCTAGCTGTTCAAGCCCGGATGCTTGGGCGCGGCGCGGCGGTCGGGAAACAGCGCCACGACGTTATCGGTGTAACGACGCTGGTGCTGCACCGGGGTCACGCCGAAGGAGATGCGGTCGCGGCGATCAGGGCCACGATAGCCGTTTTCGCCGGTGACCAAAGCACGTTGGGTGCGCAGGCGGGCCTGCACCCGGGCCAGCAGATGGCGCGGCGACATCGGCTTGACGATGACTTCGTCAATGCCGGAGCGAATGCTGGTGTGGCGCATTTCAGCAGTGATGGTGCGGGTCAGGGCCACGGCAGCAAAATCGGCATTGCTGATGCTTTCGTCGCGCCGCAACGCATAGACCAGGCGGTCCGCCGGAGCCTCTTCGCTGTCGAAATCGCAGACCAGCACATCGATCGGGGCAACGCGCATATAGGTGTGCAGGGCTGCCTCGCTATCGAACTGCCGAACGCGCAAACCAGTATCGCCCGCTACCACCATCGCCAGAATGGACGACAGCGCCGGACTGGCAGCGATAATGGCGACGACTTTCGTCGGCTCGGTCAAACGGCGATCCCCCATGGTAAAGAAAGTGTTACCACGGGCCAACGCGTCGCAGAAGGTGGCAGTTCCGCGAATGGATAATTCGTAGGGGATAGTGCAGACCGCCAAGCATCGGGCGTTCGCATGAAATAATCGAGATCGGGGCTCTCGCACCCCCCCGCCCTTGATCCCCTGCCATTCGAGCATAGCTCTCATGGCCTCTTCCGCTCATTTCGCGCCACTGGCGCGAAATGCCCTGCGGGTCGCTCCAGAGCCCCACAAGGGGGAGGGTGTCGACTGGGGGTTCGGTGGAAAAAAGAAGCCCGCCAACGCTCTGCGTGGCGGGCTTTTGCATCATGTGTTTAGCGGCTTTAGCGTGCCACCAGCGTCTGCTTACTTGGCTTCTTCAAACAGCAGTTCGACGTGTTCCCAGTTCACCAGGTTGTCGAACCAGGCTTCGAGGTATTTCGGGCGGGCGTTGCGGTAGTCGATGTAATAGGAGTGTTCCCACACGTCGACGCCCAGGATCGGCTTGCCACCATGGACCAGCGGCGATTCGCCGTTCGGGGTCTTGGTGACTTCGAGCTTGCCGTTCTTGAGCGACAGCCAGGCCCAGCCCGAACCAAACTGGGTGGTGCCGGCAGCGATGAAATCGGCGCGGAACTTGTCGAAACCGCCCAGATCGCTGTCAATGGCAGCCTGCAGGCCGGCGGGGAGCTTGTTGCCGCCGCCGTTGGGCTTCATCCAGTTCCAGAAGTGGACGTGGTTGTAGTGCTGGCCGGCATTGTTGAACAGGCCGGCATTCTTGCCATAGGCTTCCTTGACGATGTCTTCGAGCGGCAGGATTTCGAGGCCCGAACCTTCCAGCAGCTTTTCGCCATTGGTCACATAGGCCTGGTGATGCTTGTCATGGTGAAACTCGAGGGTTTCCTTGGACATGTAGGGGCCGAGCGCATCATAGGCGTAGGGCAGGGGCGGCAGAGTGAACTTGGTGGACATGGTGGCCTCCGATTGTGGATGGTTGACGCTTGAAACAGGCAGGGGTGTCGCTCTGATATAGGCCGTTTGTGACACTGCAACAATCGCTTAGGATGAGACGATCATTCCAATCCAACCGCTTTCAGCGCAAACGCATAGCATAGGGCGGTCTCCTTGAGCCGGTCAAAGCGTCCGGACGCACCGCCGTGTCCCGCGCTCATGTTGGTGCGCAGGTATAACGGCGTGTCGCCGGTCTTGGTTGCGCGCAGGCGGGCGACCCATTTGGCCGGCTCCCAATAGGTGACGCGCGGATCGGTGAGACCAGCGAGGGCAAAGATCGGCGGATAGTCATTGGCCGCGACCTGCTCATAGGGCGCGTAGGCGGCGATGCGGGCATAGTCTTCGGCTGAGGTCAGCGGATTGCCCCATTCGGGCCATTCCGGCGGGGTCAGCGGCAGGGTTTCATCGAGCATGGTGTTGAGCACGTCCACGAACGGCACCTGGGCGATGATGCCACCCCACAGGTCCGGGCGCAGATTGGCGATGGCACCCATCAGCATGCCACCAGCGGAGCCGCCCTGGGCGACGATGCGTCCCTTGGTGGTAAAACCTTGGTCAACCAGCATTTCGGCCGAGGCGATGAAGTCGGTGAAGGTATTGGTTTTGAACTCGCGGCGGCCCTTGGCGTACCAGGCATAGCCCTTTTCCATGCCGCCGCGGATGTGTGCAGTGGCGTGGACAAAGCCGCGATCGACCAGCGACAGCGCCGAAATCGAGAATGAAGCGGGCATCGACATGCCATAGGCGCCGTAGCCGTAAAGCAGCGCGGGCGCGGAACCGTCGAGGGCGATGCCCTTGCGATAGAGCACGGTGACCGGCACCTGTTCGCCATCGGGCGCGGTAGCGAACAGTCGGCGGGTAACGTAGTCTTCCGGATTATGGCCGGAGGGAACTTCCTGCTCCTTGAGTAGGGTGCGCGTGCCGGTTTCGAGATCGACATCGTAGGTGCGCGACGGGGTAGTGGGCGAGGAATAGGTGAGGCGGAATACCGAGGTGTCGAATTCGTAGCCGACCGACATGCCCAGCGAATAGGCTTCCTCGTCGAACTTGACGGTGTCTTCCTTGCCGGTGCGCAGATCGCGCACCACGATGCGCGGCAGGCCTTCGTGGCGTTCGAGGCGCAGCAGGTGGTTTTTGATGACGATGCTGTCGAGGATCAGAACGCCCGGTTCGTGGGCGATCAGGTCGGTCCAGTTCTCGTGGCCGGGTGCATCGACGCTGACGGTGACGATCTTGAAGTCTTCGGCGCCATCGGCATTGGTGCGGATATAAAGCAGGCCATCGCGCTCATCGATGTCGTATTCCCGATCGGTGACGCGGGGCGCGACGACGCGCGGCTCGCCGCCGGTTTTGGCATCGATCAGCCAGCATTCCGAGGTCTGGTGATCGTGGGCGTCTATGACCACGTATTTGTTGGACAGCGTGGCGCCGACGCCGACGAAAAAGCCGGGATCGCTTTCCTCGAACACGATGGTGTCACTGTCCTGCGCCGTGCCGATGACGTGCAGCTTGACCCGGAACGGGCGGTGGTTGTCGTCATACTCGGTGTAGTAAATCGCGGTGCTATCGGCGGTCCAGACATAGGAGCCGGCGGTTTCAGTGATGACTTCGTCACTGTCGGTGCCGGTCGCCAGATCGCGGATGACGACGTCATAATATTCCGAACCGGCGCGGTCGGCGCACCAGGCGAGGTAGCGGTGCGACAGATCATGTTCGGCGCCACCGAAGCCAAAATAGCCGTCGCCAGCTTCGATATTGCAATCGAGCAGGATCAGCTCAGGCCCGCCATCGCGCGGGGTGCGCACAATCTGGGGATACTGCTTGCCTTCAAGCATGCGCGAATTATAGGCCCAGGGGCCATCGGGGCTGGGAATGCCGCTGTCGTCTTCCTTGATGCGACCGCGGATTTCCTTGTAGATCGTGTCCTGCGTCGCCGCGGTTGGCTCGCCGAACTCGGCTTCGAACCAGGCGTTTTCGGCTTCGAGGTAGTCGCGGATTTCGGCGTCGAGCGTCTCGGGCTTTTGCATGACCTCCTGCCAGTTATCGGCGCGCAACCAGTGATAGGGATCGTTGCGCAGGATATTGTGGTGAGTGGCAGCGTGCGGCTTGGTGGCCGCGACAGGGGGCAAACGCTTGGACATGGAACGATCCGTCTTTGAACTGGCGCAGATGTAGGCCGGGTTGGTGCGGATTGCGAGGGGCGTTGTTGGAGGTGATATCCACTCTTCATCCGCCAATTGGGAGTTAGGCGGGATTGCCTGTGGGAGAAACCAGCCAGTGTCAATCATCGGTGGATGTGAACGGCGTATGACCGGTTATCCCTTGTCCGCCCTGATGCATTGGTTAAGCTTCGTCAACGAGCGGCCGGGGAAGAATCGGCCGTCGCATGGGGACTGTGTATCGAGTGGGACCGACGCTGGACGCGAGCATAGCGCTGGTTGCCATTGCGCCGTTTCTCGCGGCCCTCTTGGCGCCGCTGACGCATCGCTTTGTCGGTAGCTATTGCGGCTGGGTGCTGGCCATCGTGCCGGCCAGCATTTTCATGTTTCTGGTCAAGCTGATTGGGCCGGTGATTGACAAGGGTTTTATCGCCGCCTCGATCCAATGGGTGCCGTCCTATCATCTGGCGCTGTCGTTCTACCTTGATGGGTTGAGCCTGACCTTTGCGTTGACCATTTCGGGGATCGGCACGTTGATCGTGCTCTATGCCGGCCCGTACCTGGCGGGGCATGGGCATCAGGGGCGGTTCTATAGTTTCCTGCTGGCCTTCATGGGCGCCATGCTCGGATTGGTGCTGGCTGACAATATGCTGGCGCTGTTCGGGTTCTGGGAACTGACGGCGGTGACCTCGTTCCTGCTGATCGGATTTGACCATACACGGCAGGCGGCGCGGCGGGCAGCGATCCAGGCGCTGGTGGTGACCAATATCGGTGGTTTGTCGCTGTTGCTGGCGGTGCTGGTGATCCAGCAACTGGGCGGCAACTGGGAGATCAGCAAGCTCGGCGCGCTGCAGGGTTCGGCGCTGTATCCGCTGGTGCTGGCTCTGGTGCTGCTGGCCGCGTTCACCAAATCGGCGCAGGTTCCGTTCCACTTCTGGCTGCCCAACGCCATGGAAGCGCCGACGCCGGTTTCCGCCTTTCTGCATTCGGCCACAATGGTGCAGGCCGGGGTGTACCTGCTGGCGCGGCTGACGCCGGCGCTGGGCGGCACGCCGGAATGGACCGCGATCCTGACGATCTTTGGCGGGGTGACGCTACTCTGGGGCGGGTTTGCGGCGCTGAAGCAGACGGATATGAAGCAGATGCTGGCGCAGACTACCATTGCTTCGCTGGGGCTGCTGGTGCTGCTGATCGGCATTGGCAGCGAGACGGCGATTGCCGCCATGGTGGTCTATTTCGTTGCCCACGCGCTCTACAAGGCCGGGTTCTTCATGCTGGTCGGGGTGATCGACCATGCGACAGGCACGCGCGATATTACGGCGCTGGGCGGGCTGATGGGCAAGCTGCCATTGACCTTTGCGGCGGCGGTGCTGGCCGGGCTGGGCATGATCGGCCTGCCGCTGACGCTGGGCTATCTGGCCAAGGAAGAGATGTATCTGGCCCTGGAGCAGAGCGACTGGCGCAGTATCGTGCTGCTGCTGACGGTTATTCTGGGCAATGGCCTGCTGGGGGCGATAGCGCTGGCGCTTGTCATCAAGCCGTTCCTCGGCCAATTCCGGTCGACGCCGAAACCGCCGCATGAGGGATCTTTCGGACTGGTGGCCGGGCCGCTGCTGCTGGGCGTGCTGGGCCTTGCCGGAGCATTGGCGACCGGCTGGTTTGGCAGCACAGTGCTGGTGCCGGCAGCGTCGGCGGTGCTCGGACATGCGACCACCAGCCATTTGACATTGGTGCCCGATTTTGGCGGTCTGGTGCCGTTCCTGTCGGTTTTGACCTGGGCGCTGGGTGCGGTGCTATTCATGCAGTCCGGCGTGATCCGCGCGGCTTTGCGTCGGAGTGAGCGGTCGAGCTGGAATTTTGATGCGGTGTTCGATGCCCTGATGTTCGGGCTGATCCGCAGCGCGGCGGCGATCACCAGGCTGTTCCACCATGGGCGGCTGGAGCTGTATCTGCTGATTGTGTTTATCGGTTTTGCCGTGGCGATCAGCGCGCCGCTGCTGCTCAATCACGGCTATGACGGATTGCTGGCCACGGCCGACTGGGTACAGCTGTTCGGTATCCGCACCGTGCGGCCGTTCGAATGGGCGGTGCTGGCGCTGGCGATTGCCGGTCTGCTGATCCTGCTATTCTCGTTCAACCGGCTGGTGGCCGTGCTGGCGCTGGGCATTCAGGGCACGGCGACAGCGCTGATCTTCTTGCTGTTCGGAGCGCCTGACCTGGCCTTTACCCAGTTCATGGTGGAAATCCTGTCGGTGGTGGTGCTGGCGCTGGTGATCACAAGACTAAAACTCGATGAGCGCGACCGGCGGCCCTATGAGGATCTGGCGCGCGACGGCATTGTGGCGCTGCTGTGCGGGGTGGCGGTGACCTTGCTGCTGGCGGTAGTGCTGACCGGCACGCTCGACACCAAGCTCAGCGATTTCTTCACCGCGACCAGCGTGCCGATCGCCCATGGGCGCAACATCGTCAACGTCATTCTGGTGGACTATCGTGGGCTGGATACGCTGGGCGAAATTTCGGTGGTGATGGGCGCCGGGATTGCCATTCTCGGCCTGCTGCGCCGCCGCAGGATTGTGCCATGAACACGGTCATTTTCCGCACCATCGCGCCGCTGATCATCGCCATCATGGTGATGTTTTCGATCTATGTCTGCCTGCGCGGCCATAACGAGCCGGGCGGCGGCTTTATCGGCGGGCTGATCGCGGCCGCGGCGATGGCGATTTTTGGCATGGCCTCGGGCGTCGCGGCAGTGCGGACGGCGTTGAAGTTCGACCCGTTGGGCTTTGCCGGTTTCGGCGTGCTGATCGCGGCGCTATCGGGATTGCTGTCGCTGTACACCGGCTCGCCGTTCCTGACCAGCATCTGGCTCTATGTCTCGTTTGGCAAGAACGTGGTGCCATTCTCGACCCCGGCGCTGTTCGATATCGGGGTGTATTTCGTGGTGTTCGGCACGCTGACCTCGATAGCGCTGGCGCTTGAAGACGAGGGGGCAGAGTAATGGAATTCCTGCTCGCTGTTCTGGTCGGATTGTTCGTTGCGGTGGGCATTTACCTGCTGCTGTCGCGTTCGGTATTGCGCATGCTGCTGGGCTTGGTGGTGCTGGGCAATGGGGTCAATCTGCTGATCTTTACCGCCGGCCGGCTGACTCGCGATGCAGCGCCGATCCTGGCCGATGGCATGGAGCGTCCGGACGGCCCGATTGCCAATCCGCTGCCGCAGGCACTGATCCTGACCGCTATCGTCATCGGCTTTGCCATGTTCTGCTTTTTGCTGGTGCTGGCCTGGCGCGCCTATCAATCGCTCGATGCTGACAACACCGATTCCATGCGGCTGGCCGAGCCCGAAGACGGGCCGCAGCCGCCCTTGAGCTACTGAGATGAACGGTACGCAGGCGATGATCGCAACCGCAACGCCATTGAGCGCCTGGCTGATCATTTTGCCATTGGTGCTGGCGCTGATGGGTGCGGCGCTGCTGCTGGTGGCGCGGCGGATGCAGCGCTCTCAGGCCGGCTTTGCCATGCTGGTAACGGCGACAGTGCTGGTCGGCGATGTGGCGCTGTTTGCTCAGGTCATGCGGTCCGGCCCGGTGGGCATGACCATGGGCAAGTGGCTGCCGCCCTTCGGCATCAGCTTTACCGCCGATATTTTCGGGGCCGGGTTTGCTGCCATGGCGGCGCTGCTGACGCTGGTTGTGCTGATCTACGCGCAGGTGGAGCGGCGCGCCGAAGATGGCGGCGATGGGTTTTACCCGCTGGTGCTGCTGCTGCTGGCCGGGGTGACCGGCTCGTTTCTGACCGGCGACCTGTTCAACCTCTATGTGTGGTTCGAGGTGACGCTGATTGCCTCATTCGGGCTGATCATCAATGGCGGCACGGCACTGCAACTCGATGGCGCGGTGAAATATGGCTTCCTCAATTTCCTCGCCACGACGGTTTTCCTTGCCGGACTTGGTCTGTTGTATGGGCTGGTCGGCACGCTCAATATGGCCGATGTGATCGGGGCGGCGCCCAAGGCCAATGGGCCGGCGATGGCGGGTGTGGCAGCGCTGCTGCTGCTGGCCTTCGGGATGAAGGCGGCGGCGTTTCCGTTCAATGCCTGGCTGCCGGCGTCCTATCACACGCCAACAGTGGCGGTGTCGGCGCTGTTTGCCGGTCTGCTGACCAAGGTGGGGATCTATGCGCTGCTGCGCACCATGGTGGTGCTGCTGCCCGCCAGCCACGAAATGCTGCAACCGGCACTGGCGGTGATTGCGATTTTGACGCTGGTGGTCGCGCCATTGGGAGCGATTGCCGAGACCAATCTGCGGCGGGCGCTGGGCTTTATCGTCATCGGCAGCATCGGTTCGGTGCTGGCCGGTATTGCGCTGCCCAGCCAGATCGGCGTGACGGGCGCGGGCCTCTACATCGTCCATTCCATGCTGACCATGACGGCGCTGTTTCTGGTGGCGGGGCTGGTGGAGGGCGTCACCGGCCAGACCGACAGCCGCCAGATGGGCGGGGTCTATGCCGCCAGCGGGCCACTTTCGACGCTGTTCATTGTGCTGGTGCTGGCAGCGGCTGGCGTGCCACCCCTCCTGGGGTTCTGGCCCAAGCTGGCGCTGTTACAAGCCGGGCTTGCCGAGGCAGGACTGGGCGGGCAGCTCGATTATGCCAGCCTTGGCATCGTCATCGCTCTGCTGGTCAATGCGGTGCTGACGCTGATTGCCGGCACGCGGCTATGGGCGCACATCTTCTGGCGTGCGGGGCCGGAAGGCGCATTGGCTGAACATGCCAGTTCCAGTGTGCGAGCGCTGACCCGTCGGGAAGCCTGGCTTGGGCTCTGGCCGACCATGGCACTGGTGGCGCTGATCGTGGTGCTCGGATTGGCGCCAGACCGCCTGTTTGCCGCGGCGCAGGCGGGGGCGGCTGATCTGGTTGATCCGGCACGCTATATTGCCGCCGTGGGCCTCATGGGAGGCGCGCCATGAGTATTGCCTTGCTGCTGCTGGTCCTGGCGCTGATCTGGGCGGCGATGACCGGCGCGTTCAGCATGCTGAATATGGTGCTGGGGTTGGCGGTGGCTGGTCTGGCGCTACTGATCCTGCGCGATCGCATTGCCTTTCCATCCGTGCTGCGGCGCCTCTGGAAAGTGACCGAATTGCTGGCGCTGTTCCTCCGCGAACTGCTGACCAGTGCGCTGCGCGTCGGCCTGCTGGTGCTGGCGCCGGGCCTGAAGCACCGCTTGCGTCCGGCGATTATCGCAGTGCCCCTCACCATTCGCGGCGACGCCCAGGTGACGCTGCTGGCCAATCTGATCACATTGACGCCGGGAACGCTTTCGGTGGACGCGGCGGCGGACAATAGCGTGCTCTATGTGCATGTGCTGATGCTCGACAGCAAGGAGGCGCTGATCGCCGACATCGCCCGTGGCTTTGAGGCCAAGATCATCGAGGTGTTCGCATGAGCGGAACCGAACTGCTGGCCTGGGCCAGCCTTGCCGGATTGATGCTGCTCGGCGCGGCAATGCTGTTGTGCTCGATACGCATACTGATCGGCCCGACACTGCCGGATCGGGTGCTGGCACTGGACCTGATGACCACGCTGGCCTTGGCCTTTGTTGCTGTATTTGCGGTGCGGTCGGGCGTTGCTTTCTATCTCGACATCGCCATTGCGCTGGGCCTGCTCGGTTTTTTATCGACGCTGGCTTTCGTGCGTTACATCCTGAGCAAGTCGACCGAGGAGGCCAAGCCATGATCGGGCAAGTTCTCGCCGCATTTGCAGCGCTGTTTATTTTGACCGGTTCGGTGTTCGGGGTGCTGGCGGCAATTGGTTTGCTGCGGTTTCCCGATTTTTATACGCGGCTTCATGCCGTGTCATTGGCCTGCGGCACTGGAGCGGGCTTGATTCTGCTGGCAGTGGCGCTGGCAGTACCCGATGCTGGAATAGCATTACGAGCAATTCTTGGTGCGGTATTTCTAATGCTGACGGCACCGGTGTCGTCGCATTTACTGGCAAGGATCAGTCACCGTTACAAAAGAGTTGATAGTCTGATGATGCAGGTTGATGATCTGCGCACGAAAATATGACTGATTGTAGTCTTGCGAGCGACAATTGGTTACATGTTAAACCCTCATTCCGGGTTGAAATGCCGGTTGAACGGTTCTAGGAATAATTTTCCGGCAGACTCTACTGTCACAGCCGAAAGCGACTTACGAAAGGTTACAATATGTCTGATCCCGCTGGCGCGGCGAACGGCTATGAGAACGATCTGATCGAGCTCAGCGCTGACATTGTCTCGGCTTATGTGAGCCACAATGCTTTGAACCCAAACGACCTCCCAAAGCTGATCACTGAGATCCACAGCGCTCTACGGGCGCTGCAGAATAATGAAGTTCCAGTTGCCGTCGAAGATTTGAAGCCGGCCGTTCCGGTTCGCAAATCGGTCGCTGCCGACTACATCATCTGTCTTGAAGATGGCAAGAAGTTCAAATCCCTGAAGCGCCACCTGCGCACGCACTACAATCTCTCGCCGGAAGAATACCGCGAGAAGTGGGGCTTGCCTTCGGACTATCCGATGGTTGCTCCGAACTACTCGGCAACACGCTCCAAGCTTGCCAAGGATAATGGCCTGGGCCGCAAGGCCGCCTAGGGCGTATTGATCTTCACGTGATGGTGGCCTGCAAACGGCAATTTCTGCGCTTCCGGTGCCGGCGTACAAAAGTACGCTCCGCTCCGGGTCTCGAAAGCCACCATTTTCGGCTTACCCCGACGTGAATCTCAACACAACCAATCCACGCATCGAAAATGCACCAAACGGTCGCTCCTGGAGCGGCCGTTTGTTTTTATGGCCCAGCTGTTGCCGCCGCCGCCGCATCGGCTCCTCTCCCTACGCAACTTATCCCCGTCGCATAGCAGTGCATCCATGATATAGGAATTAATTCCTGTTGATTTGGAGCCGATCATGCTGTCTGCAAATATTGACCGTCGTTCCGCCTTGCGTCCTGACCGCGGCGGGTTGGGTGATGCTGAAAGCTGGGAGATCATCAAGTTGATTGCAAAGGAGAAAAATGTCCCGCTGCGGTTGCTGGTCAACCCCTCACGCTGCCGCCAGGGCGCGGCCAAGGCGCGGCAATTGGCCATGTATCTGGTCCATGTCAGCCTCGGGCGCAGCCTGGCCGAAGTGGGCGCGATCTTCGGTCGGGATAGGACTACTGTGGCGATATTATACTTGACGTACCCATTTCGTTTATCCTATAACAAGGACAAGGAGTTAAGCCCATGTCCGTTCTCACCGCCGCCCACTTTCATAACGAAGCCGCTGCCTACGAATTTGTAGAGTCGCGCATCTGGGCCAAAGGCGTCAACTGCCCGCATTGCGGCAACGCGGATGAGGCTAAGATCGGCAATCTGGCTGGCGCTTCAACCCGGATCGGCGTCCGCAAGTGCTACGCTTGCCGCAAGCCCTTCACCGTCAAGGTTGGCACCATCTTTGAAGCCTCGCACATTGCTCTGCACCTGTGGCTGCAAGCGATCTTTCTGATGGCTTCGAGCAAGAAGGGCATTTCGTCTAACCAGCTTCACCGCACTCTGGGCATTACCCTCAAGTCGGCTTGGTTCATGTCGCATCGCATCCGCGAAGCAATGCGCGCCGGTAGCCTTGGCCCTATGGGTGGCGCTGGCTCCATCATCGAAGCCGACGAAACCTATTTCGGCCAGAACGATGTTCAGTCCACCATGCGCGCCGATGGTCAGCCATACAAATACAAGTCCGGCAAGAAGCCCGGTCCTGCTGGCAAGCGCGCCGTGGTGGCTCTGGTAGAGCGTGGCGGCGATGTGCGCTCGTTCCACGTCGATAAGGCCACCAAGGTCAATGTGGCAGCTATCGTGGCCCAGAACGTCAACCACGAAGCCGTCCTGAACACCGACGAAAGCCGCCTCTATACCGAAGTCGGCGCGCTGTTCGCCGCTCACCACACTGTCAACCACAGCGGCAAGGAATACGTTCGCGGCGATGCCTACACCAACACCATCGAAGGCGTGTTCTCGATCTTCAAGCGCGGCATGAAGGGCATCTATCAGCATTGCGGCGAAAAGCACCTGCATCGCTATCTGGCCGAATATGACTTCCGCTATAACAACCGCGTTGCTCGTGGCATTGACGATGTGAACCGCGCCGAACGTCTGCTTAAGGGCTTCTCTGGCAAGCGCCTAACTTATCAAACGATTAATTGAAGGGCGGAAACGCTATGGGCGGAAGCCCATAGACACCAACCGGACACCAGAATAGTTTGCGGAGCCTTTCCGATCTTGGTCGTGAGGTTAGGCCCGCAACGCGGTGAACACAGGGCTCCTCGGCTTTCGCCGGGCGGCCTGCTGAATATAATACCTCTTTGGGGAAACACGCAGGGCGCGTGTTCCTGTGTTCATGCGCGACCAACCGCCCGGTTTGGGCGAGGAAGCACAGGGAACACATGGCTGATATCGCAATTAAATCTGCCCTAATCGTAGGGATGATCGCTGTTCTAGCGGGATGTACCGCCAGCGCGGAACGCAAGATGTTTGCCGAGGCAGACGTGAAGACATGCACGGAATACGGGTTCAAGCCCGGCACCGATTCATTCGGACAATGCAGGTTGCAACTCGATGGCCGGCGAGATGCCGCATATGCGCAGATCGCCTCCAATATTGGCAGTGCGCCAGTGCCCACCTTCACGCCGCTGATGGCGCCGCAATCTGTCCAAGCGCCGAACCGCAATGTAAGCTGTACGTCAAACCGCGTCGGAAATACCGTGCAAACCAACTGCTACTGAGGGATCATGGCCGAAAAATCGAAGCCAACGCCAAAAAAGGACAAAGACCAAGCCGCGCGGTTCATTGAAACCGCGCGGCTGCTTGAGGCTGATGAGACTGGGGAGGCGTTTGAAAGGGCAGTTAAGGTTGTTCTGCCGGAAAAGACGCAAGGCTAAGCCGGATTTTTATAATACTGCCGCCCTTTTATTTCCGCCTCGCGGAGCAGGCCCGTTAAAAGTTCTGGACTGCCAAATCCGCCGAACGATGATCGTCCTTGCTGGATTACACGCCGAGTTAGCGGCCATTTGCGAAACTCGGCGGGATCAGTTTCACCAAGTACCTTGAAGGTCTCATAAGCGAACATGTCCGCTACTTGTAGCGGCCTCAGTTGCTTCATTGGAGCGTAGGTAAAAGTCGCCAGGTTTGGATATTCCCCGGCATTTTTGATGATGTTGAACACTTCAAATGCTCGGTCCCGATATTGGTCCTGCTGCGAAAACACCAAGGCGATTGGCTCACTCTGCCATTTTTCTGCGGATAGTTTATTCATCGCCATGAGGCACATCTCTAGGCAATAGCTGTAACAGCTCGGAAAACGCAGGTTCCAACCTGCTCCGCCCGCGATGGTCTGTTTCCAATCGCCAACGAAACCGCCGCAAACAGAGAGTAAATCGGACGACCCCACCGCGTCTGCACACGCCTCAATAAGAGCGGTTCGCTCCGCCTGTGGGACGCCTTTAAACTGACCATTTCCATAGATGCGGTTCATGTGGGTATAATGAAACGCGCGGTCCCCAAGGATTGTGTCCCACTTGCTTGACACGTCATCCCAATCATCGGCGCGCCCGATCATCCCGGCGATACATTGCTTGTCAGCGCCCCCGTGAGTGCCGCTTTCATCAAAATAGCCGAACAGCACACCGACGACCTTTTCCTTCGCGCTATAGGGCAAAATGCCCCGCGCTAGTTCCGACAGGATCAGGTTCATAGCATGAAACTTTCATAGTGGGTACGCAAAGTATAATATCCCCACTACTGTCTCACATGCTTGCGCCTCGATCGAGGACAAGCGCGATGACGCTGCGTTCGATGCGGCAGTCGGCAAGCTGGAAGTAGCGATTGAGGCGACGATGTCGCGGCTGGCGGAGGGCCTCGATCATGCCGCGTGCTGATGCGCGGTCGATCCGGTTCGTGCGGGCGCTGCTGCCGGATGGGCAGGCCGATCTGAATCAGAACGGCCAGTTTGTGGTGAACCAGCCCGACCGGGTGGCGCGTTTGCCCGAGGCGACGGTGCGCGCCTTGTTCTCGCAAGGCGTGCTGGTTGGTGGCGGTAAGGTATGCCGCGCTGCCGCCACGGCGCCGGACTGGCTGCGCCGGCAATTGGCCCGCGACGATGGCTTTGGCGCGCAGCACCGCATTCTGGCAACGGGTGCGGATGCCGTGGAACGCAATCTGGATGAAAGCCCCTTGTCGCGGCTAGCGGCTGTGGGGCGTGACGGCTCGCCGGCTTTTCTATTGCCGCACCAGATCGAAGCCGGTGAACGGCTGCGCCGATTGGTGGAGCGAGCGCAACTGACGCCGCGCACCACGATGAGTTACGACGTCAACCGCATGGCGCGCAGCAAGAGCGGTCCGGGTGGCGGGCTGGAAATCGGCGACAGCGCGCTCGATGCGCGCCGCAAGCTGAACGACATCGCGCGGGCTCTGCCGAGCGATTGCAGCGGGGTGCTGTTTGATATCTGCGGGCTGCTCAAGGGACTGCAGGTGGTGGAGAGCGAACGCGGCTGGCCCCGGCGCAGCGCCAAGCTGGTATTGCGGATCGGCCTAGAACAACTGGCCGCCCATTTCGGGCTGTCGGCCCAAGCCACCGGGTCGGCCGGACACGGAGTGCATGCCTGGCTGGCGCAGCGCCCGACGCGGTTTGAGTGTGCCCAAACATTAACCACCGGCGCAGGCTTAATGCCGGCCCCGGGCGCGCGCGTGGTAAAACCGGGTATGCGTCAAAAACTGCTCTCGATCCAATATCTGCGCGGAATTGCGGCCCTGCTGGTGCTGGCGTCCCACGCGCTGCTCTATCCGCTGGCCATTCCCAACGCCGATTTCCACCGGTTGGGCTGGATGGGCGTGATCCTGTTTTTCGTGATCTCGGGCTTCATCATGGTCACCGTGGTGGGCGAGGGCAAATTCGACGCCATCAAATTCCTGCAGCGCCGCGCCGTGCGTATCGTGCCGATGTATTGGGGCGCGACGATCCTTGCCGCAGTGCTGGCGCTGGTGGCGCCGTCGATTTTCAAGACCACCGTTTTCGATGGAGGTCAGTTGATCCTGTCGGTGCTGTTCGTGCCATTCTACAACCCGGTCAGCCAGGAAATCCGCCCGCTCTACAAGCTGGGCTGGACGCTGAATTATGAAGTGTTCTTCTATGTCTGTTTCGCGCTGCTGGCCTTTGTCGGCACGGTATCGCGCGTGGTGTGGCTGACGGCGGCGTTCACGCTGCTGACCGTTCTTGGGCTGATCTTCGCGCCGAAAATCGCATTCGCCGAGTTTTATACCAGCTATATGCCACTGGCGTTCTGCGCCGGGGCGTGGCTGGGCCTCGCGACCTTGCGCGGCGGCATCGCGGCGCTGCCCAAGCCGGTAGTGCTGGTATTTGCCGTGCTGGGCGTTGCCGGTCTGGTGGATGGCTTTGCCTGGCAGCATGGCGTGCTTGAAGATGGCTGGAGCTTTGCCGGCTTTGCGCTGTTCGCTTCGGCGCTGGTGCTGCTCGGCATTCGCTTTGAAATGCACCTGCCCAAGGTAGCGCTGCTGGAGCGGATGGGCGATGCGTCCTATTCGATCTATCTGGTGCACATCTATGCGGTGGCCGCGATTGCCGGGATCGGCTTCAAACTGCTCGACCCGGCCAACCTGATCGCCAATATCGCGGTGGTGGCACTGGCGATTGTCGGCGGGGTAATCGGCGGGCTGATCGTTTACGAGATCGTCGAAAAGCCGCTGCTCAACCTGCTGCGGCACAAGAAAAGGCCGGAGCTGGCACAGGTTACGCCGGCTCACGCCAATTAGCTGAGCGCTTTAGCTTCGGTACGGATGCGGTTGACCATGGCCACGAGGCCATTGGACCGCTGCATGCCCAGATGTTCGCTGAGCCGCAACTTTTGAAACCAGACAATGGCGTCGGTGGCGGCGATATCCTGCGCCGGTCGGCCCGAATAAAGCGCCAGCAGCACTGCGACCAGTCCCTTGGTGATGATCGCGTCCGATTGGCCGCGAAAGCTCAGGACAGCTTTTCCGTCCAGCTGAGCAATGCTTGACGCCAGCCAGACATTGGACACGCAGCCCTTCACCTTGTTCTCGGCGGTTTTTTCGGCCTCGTCCAAGGGTGGCAGCGCCTGGCCCAGTTCGATGAGGTAGTTCAACCGGTCTTCCCAATCGTCAAGGAAGGCAAGGTTTTCTGCAATGTCCTGGAAGGCTTGGGGCTCGGTCATGGCCCTTATCTAGTGCAAAGCGCCGCGCAAAAAAAGACGTCGCTGCCATTCGGCGGCAAGGCTGGCGCACTGGCCAGCATCAAATCCGCCGTGGTGGCCCAGTTAGCTCGGAACGCCGCGGTTAACGAAGCGTTGATGCACATCGCGCCCTTCTGAAAGCTGCTCTCATGTCCTCAACCCCTGGCCTGTTCAACCGGCTGCTCGCCGTCGTGTTCATCCTCGTCGGTCTGGCGCTGGGAGGAGGGGGCCTCTGGCTGCTGACGCTGGGCGGCTCGCCGTTCTATCTGATCTCCGGTCTTGCCTATATCGTCACCGGCGCGCTGCTATGGCAGGGCCTGGTGGCGGCGCTATGGTTTTACGCGCTGGTGATCGTTGCCACATTGGCGTGGGCATTGTGGGAAGTTGGGTTCGACTGGTGGGCATTGGCGCCGAGGGGCGATCTCGTCGTGGCGCTGGGCATCCTGCTGGTGCTGCCATGGGCGGCGGGCCGGGTGGCGCCATCGTCAGCGCAATTGCGCGGCGCCTGGACCGCGCTCGGTGGCGTCATTGTCGTCGCGGTCGCCGTGGCTTTGGTGGCAATGTTCATCCCCAGCCATGATCTGAGCGGCACGTTGCCCGAGCGGCCTGCCCAACTGGCGGCGGATGCCGGCACCATCCCGGATGGCGAATGGCACTCGTACGGGCGCACATCTTATGGCGACCGTTACTCGCCGCTGAACCAGCTGACGCCCGACAATGTCGGCAAGCTGCAGGTGGCGTGGGAATTCCATACCGGCGATATTCGCGGCGATGCCGATCCGGGTGAGAGCACCTATGAAGTCACTCCCCTCAAGATCGGCGACACGATTTATCTGTGTACGCCCCATGATTTCGTCATCGCACTGGATGCCGAAACCGGCACGGAGAAGTGGCGGTTCGATCCCAAGATCGCCCAGCCGCCCAAGGATCAGACGCAGCATCTGACCTGTCGTGGCGTATCCTATGCCGATGGTGCCGGAGCGACGGCAGCGCCGGCCTCGGCTGACTGCGTGCAGCGCCTGTTCCTGCCGACGGTCGATGGTCGGCTGATCGCGCTGAGCGCCGCCAAGGGCACGATTTGCCCGGGCTTTGGCGGCGATGATGGCACGGTCGACCTGTGGGCCAATATGCCCAACGTGCTGGCCGGCTCGTATTATTCGACCTCGCCGCCAGTGGTGACGCCGCAGTTCATCATCGTCGGCGGGGCGGTCAACGACAATGTCTCGACCACCGAGCCATCGGGCGTGATCCGCGCCTTCGATATCAATACCGGCGCGCTGGCTTGGAATTGGGACAGTCGCAATCCGGATGCAACCGCTCCGATTGGCCCAGGCCAGACCTATACCGAGAACTCGCCCAATAGCTGGAGCGTCTCCAGCTATGACCCCAAACTCAACCTGATCTTCGTGCCGATGGGCAACCAGCCGCCGGACCAGTTCGGTGGCAATCGCGATGCCAATGTGGAAAAATTCTCTTCCGCCATCGTGGCGCTGCACGCCGATACCGGCAAGGTGGCCTGGGTGTTCCAGGGCGTACATCATGACCTGTGGGATATGGATGTGCCGGCCCAGCCCAGTCTGGTCGACCTGAGTATCAATGGCACGACTGTGCCGGCCTTGGTGGGGGCCACCAAGCAGGGCGAATTGTTCGTGCTCAATCGCGAAACCGGCGTGCCGGTGCTGCCGGTGACCGAAGATCCGGCGCCGCAAGGCGCCGTGGCGGGTGACTTGACCGCACCCACGCAGCCGCACTCGGCGCTGTCATTCAAGCCAGACGACTTGACCGAAGCCTCGATGTGGGGGCTGTCGCCGTTCGATCAGCTGATGTGCCGTATCGCGTTCAAGTCGCTCCGTTATGAGGGCCGCTACACGCCGCCATCCGAGCAGGGTTCGATCATCTATCCGGGCAATTTCGGCACGCTGAACTGGGGCGGCGTCGCGGTCGATCCGGAACGGCAGGTGGTGTTCGCCATGCCGGTTTATCTCGCCTTCACCTCCAAGCTGGTGCCGCGGCCGCAAGACCAGAGCCGGGTGATCACCAAGGACGGCACGGCGGCCTTCAACGAGAATTTTGGCGCGCCGTTTGCTGCCGAAATGGGGGCGTTTCTGTCCCCGCTGGGCCTGCCGTGCCAGACTCCGCCCTGGGGCTATGTCGCGGCGGCCGACCTGACCACGGGCAAGATCGCCTATAAGCACGTCAATGGCACGGTGCGCGACCTGTCACCGATCCCGATGCCGTTCAAGCTCGGCGTGCCCGGCATTGGTGGGCCGATCGTCACCAAGGGTGGTCTCGCTTTCCTTTCGGGGACGCTGGATTATTTCGTGCGGGCCTATGATCTGATGACGGGCAAGCAGCTTTGGGAAAGCCGGTTGCCGGCGGGCGGGCAGGCGACGCCGATGAGCTATTGGTCAGACGCCTCGCAGCGGCAGTTCCTGCTGGTAGTGGCCGGTGGACATGGCTCGACCGGCACCAAGGCCGGTGACGGCGTCATCGCCTACGCGCTGCCCAAGTCCTGAGCGCGAAAAAAAGCCGCAAGCACGGGGCAGCGTGCTTGCGGCAGATTACCAGAGGTCACTTGGAGTGCGTCTTGGGGAAAACGCAACCTCTGGGCCTGAAGAACGCGCGGGGGGCGCGTCCTAACCCGCTCGGTGAGGCCGTGGCCTGGGCAATGGCACGGTATCCTCGAGAGCCGGCAACATGTGCATGGGGGAACCGGCCGGCGGGAATTTGGGAAGGACGGCGACAAGAGCTGCCTTGCCACCGACGCATTCAATATTGGCGCATTCGGCTTGGGTGATCTGCTGGGCGATGAATTTTTGTCCATTGGCCATGGCGCTGGTCGACAGGGAACTGGCCGTCGCACTGATATCAATGCCCGGTCGGATCACCATGAAGGCGACAAACAGCCAAAATGCGGAACGCAGCAAAAACATCGGAGCGACCCAAACCGGCGAACCATTTCGCCTTATCTGACCCCAACATTAGCGAGAGGCTTTTAAGCGGCTCTCAGACTTTTTGATAAAATTTGATGCAAATCCTTCCGATCGGTCGAGGACCCGGGAAGGTCTTGTTTACGCTAACCCGAGAAACCAAGTCCGCACAGCGCTCGCGACGGCCTCAAGCCGCTCCACTTAATTGTGTCTTAGGTCTTGGGCCGCAGGGTGGATGCCAGCGAGACCTGAAGTTTGTTCAGGCAGTTGTGTTGTCCATAGGGCGTCGTGGAAGCGAGTTTTAGTAATGCGTAGCCTCTTCTCTTTTGGCGCAAGCAAAGAGATAGCCAATGCGGTCGCCGGCACGGGGAACCGCCCCGAAATGCTGCGCCGACGGACGCTCGCCGCCAATTCCATCATCATCATCGCCGCCAGCGGCTTGATGACCCCGATTGCCGTCTACATGGCAGTGGGTGGCAATTTCCTGCCGCTGCTGATTGCCGCCATGGCGCTGTTCAGCGGCATGATGACCCTTTCAATGCATCAGCATGGCCGCTTTGAAGAAGCGGTTGCCGGGCAGGTGCATACCCTTCTGGGCATTGGCCTGATCCTGACCCTTGCGGACCCGGCCCTTGCCGATAGCGGCTTGGCGATCGCGCTACTCGCGCCGATCCATGCCTCGCTCCTCGCCCGTCCGAACCTGCGCAAGCTGGCCTGGCTGCTGCTCCTTGGAACCGCCATCCTTGCCGTCAATGCTTCGGCCCTGCACGGCGCTGCCGGTTTGTCGGGTCCCGGGACGATGGAGGGGCTGAGCCTGCTCTGCTTTGCCATCGGCGCCGGTGTCGTTGCCCATTCTGCCCATCGCATCGGCAATGGCTTTGCGGTTTATGACAAGTCGCAGCTGGCGGCCTACAAGCATCTGGTGGAGCATGTGCAGGACGCGGTGATCCGGTTTTCCAGCGATGGAGAAATCCTGTTCCTGTCGCGCTCATCGGAAACTCTGTTCGGTTGCCGTCGCTATGAAATGACCGGCTCCGGCATGGGTGAGCGTATCCATGTGATGGACCGTCCGGCCTATCTCACCGCTTTTGCCGACGCCAATCAGGGTGGCAAACCGCGGACCATCGAAGTGCGCATGCGCCAGGACGATCCCGGCGCCAGCGTCCGTGTGCCCCGGTTCATCTGGGTTGAAGTCAGCCTGTCGCCCGTGGTGGAAGGCGCCATTGCCGGTCTGCGTTTCGAAGTGGTGGCGCTGTTCCGCGACGTCACCGAGCGGCGCGACCAGGCCGCTGCAATGGCCGAAGCCCGCAAGATCGCCGAAGAAGCCTCGATCGCCAAATCGCGGTTCCTGGCCACCATTGGCCACGAACTGCGCACCCCACTCAATGCCGTGGTCGGGTTCTCGGAAATGATGACCAGCGGGATCGGCGGCGAGATGTCACCGACGCATCTGGAATATGCCGGGCTGATCCACCAGAGCGGCACGCATTTGCTCGAAGTAGTGCGGATGCTGCTCGATATGTCGCGCATCGAAGCGGGCAAGTTTGAATTGCAGACCGAAGCGTTTGCGCCCGAAGCGCTGTTGCAGCCCTGCCTGAAAATGGTCGAAGGCGCTGCCCTCAAGCGCGATATTGTGATCCGCACCGATCTGGGCCGGACGCTGCCGCAGCTGGTGGCCGACGAGCGCGCCTGCCGCCAGATCCTGATCAATCTGTTGTCCAACGCGGTCAAGTTCTCCAATGACGGTGGCACCGTAACCGTATCGGTGAAGCGTCAGGGCCAGCATCTGAACCTGTCAGTGTCAGACCAGGGGATCGGCATGTCGCCGGGCGCCGTGTTGCGCATTGGCGAACCCTTCTTCCAGGCCGATGAAGGCCTGTCGCGCAAGTACGAAGGAACCGGCCTGGGCCTGTCCATCGTCAAGGGCCTGGTCGAACTGCATGAGGGCACCCTGCACGCCATTTCCGAATTTGGAGTGGGGACAACCATGACTGTTTTGCTCCCTATAAACGGTCCAGCAATAAAGCCAGCCGACACTGGCAATGTTACGCCTCTCCATCCCGAGCCGGCGCCTTCCCAGACAATCCCATGGCAAGACGAAAAAAGAAAAGCTCTATGACGGCTATCAGTTTTTCCCAACTGCCGCTCGCGGCAGGCGGCGCGCTGGCATCATCTGCCGGGCGCCTGAGCCTTTGGTCGCTGGCCCGCTTTATGCGCGCGCCACTGGCCAATTCTGCACTGATCGCCATGGTGACGCTGACCGCAATGGCCAGCACCAATGCGCTGTATTTCCAGACCGGACGCCATCCGGCGCCGATGTTCGGACAGCCACCCGATGTGCCGGTCGCGATCACCCAGCAGGTGGTGACGCCAGCGATTCGCAAACAGCAGGCCCCGGCGCGTGTGGCGCCGCTGATGCAGAGCACTGAAACCACCGGCAGCGTCACACCAGCGCCGGTCGCGGTGCCATCCGGCCCGGTGGGCAATTCCGACGTCTATGAAGTGCAGAAAAAACTGGCCGAGCTGAACCTGTTTCAGGGCACGGTCGATGGCTATTACGGCCCCAATACCGCCAAGGCGATCCGCGCCTTTGAAGAGCGCAATGGCTACAAGCCGATGGGCGCGATCACGCCCGGCATTGTCGATGCCGTGATGCGTGCCGATGCGCAGGGCATGGTGCCGGTGGCGCAGCAGCAGGTCGTGGCGCCACAGCCGATCGTGCAGAAAGTCGTGGCGCCGCCGCCGGTTCCGGTGCAGTCGCCGGCCGACCGCGTGGTCGCCCGCCTGCCGGTGATTGAGCCGCAGGACCAGATTGGCGAAGCCTTGAGCACGGTGGCTGAATCGGCTGCCGGGACGATCGACTCGATCGTTGCCAGCGTTGATGGCGGCCGCACGCTGCCCGAAGCGCCGGCCATCAAGCCGAAACCGCTGGCGGCGCTGTTGCCGGTCGACAACCAGCCAATGCCCAAGGTCATTCAGCCGGTGGCAGTTGCCCCGGTTGTCGCTGTGCCCGCCCAGCAGGCCGCTGTCGCGCCAGCAGGCGCTGACGTCAATCTCACCGCCAAGGTGCAGCGTGGACTCTCCAGCCTGGGCTTCCTGCAGGGTCCGATCGACGGCCATGCGGGTGAGTCGACCGCCAAGGCGATCCGCAATTTCGAGGTCTATTACAACTACGACGTCACCGGTCAGGTCAGCCCGCAACTGGTTGATATGCTGGTGGCCGCCGGCGCGTCGGTCTAATTGGCGCGGCTGCGCAGCGATCTGTGGTGCGCCGTGTTTGTGCGGCGGCACAATGATCTGGGCAATATCTGCGTCGTCTCACGCCGCGGCGATCCGATCGCCGGGCAGGTGTTCATCGAAGTCGATCACCTTAACGGTACGCAGTCGCTCTATACGCCCGCACCGGCGGTGAGCCTGGATGATAACACTGCCGACCTGGTGTTCCAGCGCCGGCTGTTTCGCGTCGAGCCGGAGAAGGTACGCGCGCGCATTGCCCGCGAAGCCGATTTTGACCCGGATCTATGGGTGCTGAGCCTCGACCATCGCGCCGATGCTATCGGTATCGAGGTGGTGGACTAGCCTCAGCTGGCGCGCTTGGCGCCGATCCTGGCCAGGGCTTCGATGGCCTGTTCGACAATCGGATTGTGCGCCGGAGCCAGCGTGGTGCGGCGGCTGGTGGGGGCGAAGGCCTTGTATTCTGGCTTGGACAGCTCGAGCAGGTTCACTTCGCCGCGCCAGGCGCTCATCAGGAACGCCATCGAATCGGGCGTCACATTGCCGAACATGGTGGCAAAATCGGCCAAAGCGCGCGAGCGCTCGCTGTCATGGGCGGTGGCGTGGATCAGAACCTTCAGCCCGTCATAGGCTGTGCAGCCAAACGCACGCAGAATGACGAACAGGGCAGCCCCGGTTGCATCATGGGCGATCTGGCCGCAGCGCACT
Source organism: Devosia sp. (assembly GCF_039927955.1). Lineage (GTDB taxonomy): Bacteria > Pseudomonadota > Alphaproteobacteria > Rhizobiales > Devosiaceae > Devosia. Next base: position 51,682 of record NZ_JBDSUA010000018.1, read on the forward strand.
TCGTCCAGCCCGGTGATCTGCACCAGCAACTTGGTGACTTCCGGGCGGCGGTTTTCGGAAAACAGCTTCATCAGGGCGCGGGTCAGTTCCTGATTGGCCACCGAGATCATCTCGATGGTCTTCTTGATCGGTGCGTCGGGCGTCTTGCGATGGGCGAAGGCCTGAATGACCTTGATGCGGTGATCATCGGACAGATCAAAGAACGCCGGTGCCAGCAGGGCGCAGTCGAAATCGCCACGATCGGCCAGCGATTCGGCGACCATGTGGTCCATCTGGGCGGAACGGGCCAAGGCGCTGAGGTAAGCGCCACGCGGGGTCACCGAGTGATTGGCGGCAAGGGCCCGATAGACCTTGCGCGAATTCATCTGGAACAGCTTGGCCAGCACCACATTGGTCAGATCGCTGCGTCGCGCAATGGCGCTGGCGGCGGCAACATCATAGCGGGCGATGATATCGAGCAGGGTCGGCTCGGACAGTTCCGGCGCCGAATCGAGGAAAGACACCAGATCTTCGCCGATATTGCTGACGATCAGGCCTTCGAGGGTGGTGGAGAGCGTTTCGGCGCGGCCCAGAATGGCGGCACCCTTGGCACGGGCCTGTGGGCCGGCGATTGGGAACAGGCGGCTGGCGAGCGCCTCAAACTGTTCCATTTCGGGCCCGGTTGGGCGGCCGCGGCGCGCGTAAGCATCGCATGCAGCGATTAAAAGCGTGTTGGTGCGGTCAACTCCGCCGGTCTCGATCAGAAGCTGGAACGTTTCGTAGGGCTGAAAACCAAGCATTTGGGACCGTCGACTCATTAAACGCCGATGAAACTGCGCAAGGTCACTCTTGCCGCCAATTCGTTAGCAGACTGTTAACCTTGACGATCTCTTAATGGGGTTTGCGTGAGGGGCGTCGCGCAAACTGATTTGATCAAGATGCTGCCGCCGATAGGGACGGGGGAGCGGAAAACCTTTGGAGGCCAGCTTGGGAAAGCTCGTCAAACTTGAACAACGTCGACGCGCTACTGCCACTCGGAAACACACTCCAGGTGACGCCCAGATACTGATGTTCACCGGCGTTCGCTATGAACGCTCCAGCCTGCCGGGCCCGACCAAGTGGCTCGACCCGTCCAAACCAAAGCGCAAGCGTGGCTGATCATACTCAAATCGTCGTCCGGGCCGCATCAGTTGCAGCCCTGCTGTTTCTTGTTGGCTGTGTCGCACGACCCACCGGTGACTTCGGACGTGCCGACCCCAGCTTTACCCACGACACCGTGATGCCGGTGGCCGGCAAGTTCATTGCCGATGGCCGCAAGGAGCCGGTCTCGTGGTTCAACCAGACCGACGAAGAAGACGAGATGCACAACCGCGTCTGGCGGTTCCTAGTGGCTGAACACACCAATAGCTGGTTCTACAACATGGCGGTGGAACTGCAGCGCACGCGGATCACTTCGGCGACCGACGACCGGTCCCCGATCACCCAATATTATAGCTGGTTGCAGCAGACGCCGTATAGTTCATCGACCGTCCGCTATTCCACGGTTGGCGCCGATATCCTGGCCGATACCGACACCGTGCCGGGCACCTTCATTGCCATCTGCAAGGTGATCGAGATCGACCGGCAGCGCGCCGCGTCGCGCGACGGGCTGAACGGCCTGGAGCCGGCGGTACGCGACTCGGTTGGCGCCCGCAAATCCGAGAATGACACTTATATTTCCTGGTTTGTCCGGGCGCTGAGCTATCGCTACGCCTCCTACAATTATGCCCTCGACCATTTGCTGGTGGAAACGCCGCATCCGCAGTCGATGGAGGTGGATCGCAAGCTCAGCGTGATGGCGGGCTATGTGGATCGGGCCAATCGGCGCGAATTCTGCCCGGGCGGCGCCATGTCGGCGGCCAATTCCGGCCACGGCATCCCGTCGCGTTACCAGACCCAGCCGATCGACAACGAAGTCATCGCCATCAAATAGCGATGGCGCGGCTCATTGCTTGGGGCCGCAGGTGATCTTGCTCAATTCGGTTTCAAAGCGCGCCCGTACGGCCTGATGCGGCGGGGCCAGGCGGACCACGACGAACAATTGATCCGACGGCGCCTCGACGATCAACAGGCCCTCGGCGATGTCGATCTGCTGCTGGGCCAGCAGCCGGGTCTGGTTGGCATTGAAAATGCCCAATTGCAGGGTGCGGCCAATGCCGTCGCGGTTGGTGGTGGAATAGACGATGGTGCCGGCGCGATTAAAGATCGCCATCGACCAGAAGGCATCGGGCATGATGCCATTGACGAAGGCAGGCCCTTCGGCCAGGTCAAGCTGGCAGAGGCCATAGCTTAACGCCGGATCAAGACTGAACGGATTGGCTTCGCCCGGTTTGACGTCCGGCAGCAGCACGATCTTGTTCCTCGCCTGCAAACCCTCGACGCGCGTCCAGATGGTGCGATCGGCCAGCGCCGGCAGGGTCAGGATCACCGCGATATGGATGATGCCGCCCAAAACGGCACCGGCCAGCAGCCAGAGGAGGGTACGGGTCACAGGCACTCCTCCTTGATGATGGCGGGCATGGTGGTCTGGGCCGAGGAAATACCCGACGACACCACGGTGTCGTAAAGCGTCAGCACCAGCGAGAACGGACCATTCCCAGTCAGTTCCAGCCAGTTCAGCGGCGCCAGGCGCTTGCCGACATACAGTACGATGGCGCCATCATTACTCCGCGCAATGGCGGTGGAGCGGATGGTGGCGGTGCCATCGGGACGCGCCAGATTGACCCCGCTGGGACCAATGGCCGAGAGGGTCCAGAACGCCGCGACCGGGGTTTTGCCCTGAATGCGATAGGTGCAGTCGCGGGTCAGCGGCATTCCATCACTATCGGCCGCGGCAGTAAATTGCAGGCCTTCGCCAATGCCCAGTTGCAGGCCGGCGACGCGGGCCAGATGGGCTCTTGTATAGGGGTTCGGTTCAGCCGAGCCGACATCCGGCCAGGCGGCCCATGGGCCGGCCTGCAGCACACCGAACAGGCGGCCATCGGTGAGCGCATACCAGCTCAGGCCAAAGCCCACGCTAAGCGCCACTACGATCATCGCCAGCAGGTGGAACACGAAGCGCAAGGATCAGGCGCCCGTCTTGGTTGGTCGGAACATCGATGGTCGGCCTGCGCGCTGCAACTGTATGGAAAGCCTATAGCAACGGGCAGGAGCCGGCGGAAGCGGATTCAAGGGATGGGGGCGGATTGGGCGTAGCCGTCAAAGCGAGACAAGGCGGAGCGTGGCCCGAACATGCAGCGCAACACGATCATGCCTCAGCAGCCGGACCAGAGCCTCTTCCATGATAAGAAAGTTGAGAGTTGGGTGCGGAGCCACACGATCCGGGCTTCCCACCCCCTCCCTTGATCCCTCCCCGCAAGGGGGAGGGTTCCGACTGCGATTTCTCAGCAAGAACCAGACCATCATTGGAGCGTGACCGCGAATTTGTATAACCGTTATTCTTGCATTCACCCTTTCATGCGATTTTGTGTAATCATCAGAAGGGGATATCATGTTCAGGATTTTGGCACTTGCCGTCACGTCGCTGTTTTCGATCGGCTCTGCCAATGCAGCCGACCTGATCATAGGTGACCCGAGCGCCCCTGTGGTGCTGACCGCCGCCGGGTTCGACTGGACAGGCTTTTACGCTGGCATCAATGGTGGCTACACGTCGGGGCAAGCTGCCTCGGTGGGCGTCGTGACGTTCGTCACGACCAATGTTCCGATCACCGGCGGAATGCTCGGCGTCAACGCCGGCTATAATGCCCAGTTTTCCAATTTCGTGCTCGGTGTCGAAGGCGATGTCGCCTGGTCTGGCGCCAGCGGCTCCGCCGTCTGCACCGCCAATGCCGCCTACACCTGTCAGGGCGCCCTCAACTGGCTTGGCACGATCAAGGGTCGCGCCGGTATTGTTGTCGACAGCCTGCTGTTTTTCGGGACTGCTGGTCTTGCCGTCGGTGGTGCGACAGCCAGCCTAAACCCTGTAGCGCCCGGCCTGACCAGTACTTATTCCGGCACGATGACCGGATGGACGGTTGGTGGCGGTGTTGAAGTTGCGGTGACGGAAGCGATTTCGGTCAAGGCCGAGTACAGCTATTTCAGCATGGGCGGCCTGCAGGCCCCCGTCGGCACGTTGTCGGGCGTTCAGGCCTCCGATCTCAGCTCGATCAACCATGTGGTCAAGGTTGGGGTGAACTTTCACTTCTAGGCTGCCCCGGGCCTGATCGACTTGATTAGCGGGTCAGAACGAATTTTCGCCTTTGCGGGAGTGATGTTGTGCTCGCAATGGGTATTTATCATGGCTCATAACCCCCACCCTTGATCCCTCCCCGCAAGGGGGAGGGTGTCGACTGGCACATGCGGGTAGATGAATTTCCGGATGCAATTGCCCTCCCACGAGGGGGAGGGAGACGGCGAGCACAGTGCAGGCGGCTGAAACTTCCATACCTGTTGCCCTTGGCGATGGATTTTGCGACTAGGTGGTCAGACCTTACCTGGGTGGCAACCGATGAAAACGATCAAACTTTCCAATACCGACGTGGATGTGTCGAGCGTGACGCTCGGGCTGATGCGCATTCCGCCGATGAGCGATACGGAAATCCAGACGCTGTTCGGCGCGGCGCGCGATAGCGGGGTCAATGTGTTTGACCACGCCGATATCTATGGCACCCACCGGCATGAATGCGAGGAGCGGTTTGGCAAGGCGATCACGCTGTCGGCCAGCGAGCGCGACAAGGTTTTGATCCAGAGCAAGGTCGGCATCCGCAAGGGCTACTTCGATTTTTCCAAGGAACATATCCTCGCCACTGTCGATGAATCGCTGGCGGCGCTGCGCATGGACTATCTCGATATCCTGCTGCTGCACCGGCCCGATACGCTGATGGAGCCCGAAGAAATTGCCGAGGCGTTCGATATTCTGGAAGCTGCCGGCAAAGTGCGGTTCTTTGGCGTTTCCAACCAGACGCCGGGGCAGGTGGATCTGCTCAAGACCGCGGTAAAGCAGAAGCTGGTGGTCAACCAGGTGCAGCTCAGCATCACCCATGCGTCGCTGATCGCTTCGGGTATTTCGGCCAATATGGCGGGGCTGGATCAATCGATCGACCGCGACAACGACATGCTCAATTATGCGCGGATCAACAAGATCACCCTGCAAGCGTGGTCGCCGTTCCAGAAGGGGTTCTTCGATGGCGTCTTCCTCGGCGATCGCAAGGATTTTGCCGAACTCAATGATGTGATCGACGCGCTGGCCAAGCACTATGGCGTAACCCCGACGGGTATTGCGGTGGCGTGGATCGCGCGGCATCCGGCCAATATCCAGACCGTGCTGGGCACCACCAATCCGCAGCGCGTCATCGACAGCGCCGCCGGGTCCGATGTGCAGCTGACGCGTGAGGAATGGTACCGGCTGTTCACGGCGGCGGGGCATGTTTTGCCGTAAGGCGGAGGACGCTGGCACACGATCAGTGTCGATCTCGCTTCCCTCCCCCAAGGGGGAGGGTGATCACCGGCGAGCGAAGAAGATTACTACATCTTCACAAAATCCACCGACTTGCAGGCGATCAACTGGCATCCGGTCAGGCGCATCTTGCCGCTGCTGACCAGCGTCACCGACCCCGACACCTTCTGGCCGCCGTAGTTCACGGTGCCGCGCCATTTGTTGGGCGAACTCACCCTGGCGCCCTGTACCACCAGCCTGTTGAGCTGGCTGAGGTTTGCCGGAGTCCGCGCATCGGCGCGCAACCAGGTCAGCTTAGCGCAAAGCTGGGTGCCGTCACCGCACAGGCTCACCGCGTAGCGGGATTCGCCAGTGGTGGTCTGCCAGTTGCCGACCGGGCTTGGGTCCTGGGCGAAGGCGGGCGTCGCAAGGCTCAGAACCAGGCCCAGCGCGGCAAGTACTTTGGTAAAGGTCATCGTCGTTTCCTCGGTTTGGGAACCGCTCCAGCCTCGCGCCGCTGTCGGCAGCGCCTTGTGGGAACGGTTCGATTGGGTTGAGCGAACACATGCCACCCGCTGCCTGAACTCATCGCGAACCCGCCGTTCAGATTGGGTTCATGGGTTAGCCAGCAAATGCGGCCCGGACATGACCCGTCGGGTCTAGCGCCGACCAAACCGCCGCTGGGCATCCATCGCCAGCCCCAGCCCGACACTGCCCAGCACGTCCGTGCGCACCATTTGCGCTGCGGGAAACATCGCCTCAAGCCGCCGGGCGATCGCCGGCACCTGCGTCGAACCACCCGTCAGGATGACGCTGTCGATCGCCTCGGGTCCGACCCCCGCCTGCGCCAGCGTTTCGTCCACCGTGGCGGCAATCCGGTCCACCGGGTGTTTCAGCGCCGCCGTCAGGTCGCGCACCGTCATCGGCGTCTGGATCCGCACCGCATCGACGTCAAACACGAAATCGATCGCATCGGCATCCGACAGCGCAATCTTGGCCGCCTCCACCGCCCCGATCAAACGGTGGCCCAGCCGCTTTTCCACCACCGCCACCAGCCGGTCCACCAGGTCGGGTCGCTTGGCCTCGCGGCTGGTACTGCGCAAGTCCCGCAGCGTCTGTGCCGTATAAAGCCGGTTGATCCGGTGCCACGTCGCCAGGTCGAAATACGGCGCCGTCGGCAGATGCCGCTTGCCGTCGCGGGTCATGGTACCCAGCCCGAGTTCGGGCATTACCTTGCCGGTCGCCAGCAGCCGGTCGAAGTCGGTACCGCCGACATGCACGCCCGCCGTCGCCAGAATATCGTCGCTGCGATCGGATTTTTTAGCGCGTTCCGGGGAAACCCGCACCACTGAAAAGTCCGAGGTGCCGCCACCCAGATCGACGATCAGCACCAATTGCTCGCGCGTCGTCTGCCGCTCGAAGTCCAGCGCCGCCGCGATCGGCTCGAACTGGAACGCGATGTGCTTGAACCCCTGCGCCCGTACCGCCTGTTCGAGCTGGCCCTGCGCCTGCCGGTCCGCCACCGGGTCGCCATCGACAAACTGCACCGGTCGCCCGACCGTCACGCTGTCGATTTCCCCACCCAGTTCAGCCTCGCCCCGCCGCTTCACCTCGGCCAGAAAGATGCCCAGAATATCGAGAAATCCCAGCGTGCGCGCCTTCACTCGCGTGGTATCGCCAATCAGGGCGGTGCCCAGCACGCTTTTGAGCGAACGCATCAAGCGCCCTTCGGCCCCGGTGACATATTCGGCCACAGCTTCGCGGCCAAAATGGATCGCATCGTCCTCGAAGCCGAAAAACAGCACGCTGGGAATGGTCGGCTTGCCGTCCTCAAGCGCCAAAAGGCGCGGCGCACCATTGGTGTCGGCGATCCCGAAAGTGGAGTTGGAAGTGCCGAAATCGAGCCCGCAGGCAAAGGTCATGATCGGGCCGCCTGTCACAAAGGGACGGCCCCTATAAAGCCCTGCGGCGCATTTGGAAAGGTGTCGGCCGCAGAAAGGCTCAGGCCGCCTTGCGGGGCTGATCTTTGCGGGTCTTGGCCTTGCGCAGGTCCACAGCCTCGATGCGGTTCAGCCCGCGCCATTGCGCCTTGCTCAGAGCGCCATTGGCCGCCTCGAAGAACCGACGATCCAGCCCGCCGGCGGGGTTGCTCACGGCAATGCCGATGCTGACGGTGACGACGCCGGCATGGCTTTCCTTGTGGATGATGGCATCCTCGTAGATCGCCGAGGCAATCTTTTGCGCGGCGACCCGTGCCATCAGCACCGGATAGTCCGGCAGCGCCACCACAAACTGGTGGCGGCCAAGGCGGAAGCAGGTATCACCCTGGCGCGGCAGCGTGGCGCCAACGGTCTCGAACAGGCTTGCCGCCACATCTTCGGCAGTGGCCCGGCCATAGGCGCTGAAATATTCGGTAAAGCGGTCGATCTCGATGACCAGCAGCGACAGCGACACATGCCTGGCCGCAGACGCCTGCCAGGCTTCCAGCAAATGTTCTTCCAGCGGCGCACCGAGGCGCGGCTTCATGCCCAATGACCGCGCAATCGCCGCCTTGCCATAGGCAGGCACGGGCTGCGCAGGTTGCCCCTGCGGCCGCTTGGCGCCCAGCGCTCCGCGAATTCGAGCCCAGAATGGCCCGTTTCCAGCCTGCATCAGATTTGCGTCGGTCATGACCTGCCTGTTCTGGGCTGAGCAAAGTTAACCCGAACATCACGCCACACTATGGTTAATGCATCGTAAACCGGTGGCTCACAGTTCCTCTGGCGGTTCCCATTCGGGCCAGTCGACGGCGTGTTCTTCCCATTCGCCGGGTTTGACGTCGAGTTCGGAAAAGGTGCGGCCTTTGACCGATACGCCCACATCGATCACCGTCTGTGGATCGCCCGACACCAGCGGGTGCCACCAGGCCAGGCCCTTGCCCTCGGCGATCCGGCGATAGGCGCAGGTCGTCGGTATCCATTTGATTTCGGTGACGTTCTGCGGGGTCAGCTTGATGCAGTCGGGCACCTGTTTCTGCCGTCCGGGATAATCGGTGCAGGCGCAGGTTTGCCCGTCGAGCAGCTTGCAATGCACGTCCGAGGTGATCAGCAGGCCGCTGTCTTCGTCCTCGAGCTTGATCAGGCAGCAGCGACCGCAGCCATCGCAGAGCGATTCCCATTCGGCGGGGCTCATCTCATCGAGCGATTTTTCTTCCCAGAAGGCCATCTTAACCGTGCGTATGGTTCATCGTGTTGCGGGTTTGCGCTTGTGCGGCGCACGGCGCAATCATATTCAGGCGATTGCCTTGTCATTGCGGCGCCCCTGATCAAATCATGGCGCGCTCACCAGGGCCAGCACAGGCGTTTGCGAATGCAGGATCCGTTCTACAGCAAAGAGAAGCGCCGCAAGAAGTCCGGCATGCTGGCAGCGGATGCGTGGCTGGATTCATCGCTGTACGAATTCGGCCAGTCGCTGGGTCGTGGCTATACCAAAATCCAGGACTTCTTCTCGATCTTCCGGGTTTCGGGGATCAAGCGTCTGGTTGTCGAAATCCTGTCCGATGGGCTGACCTTCGGCTCGATCGGCGCGGTCCTCGTCGTCATGCTGGCTTTGCCGGCCTTTGACGCCACTGCTACAGGCGAGTTCAACAAGGCCGAAGACTATTCAGTGGTGTTCCTTGATCGGTTCGGCACCGAAATCGGCCGTCGCGGCATCCGCTCGGACGATAGCGTGGCGCTATCGGATATGCCCGACTATCTGATTAAGGCGACGCTGGCGACCGAAGACCGCCGCTTTTACGACCATTTCGGCGTCGACGTGGTCGGCACGCTGCGCGCCATCATGAGCAATGCCCAGGGCGATAATGGTACGCAGGGCGGTTCGTCGATCACCCAGCAATTGGCCAAGAACCTGTTCCTGTCGCCCGAGCGCACCATCGAGCGCAAGATCACCGAGGCCTTCCTCGCGGTATGGCTGGAGTGGCACTACAGCAAGGACGAAATCCTCAAGCTCTATTATGACCGCGCCTATATGGGCGGCGGCAATTTCGGCGTCGCGGCTGCTTCGGAATATTACTTCGGCAAGAAGGTCACCGATATCAACCTGTCGGAAGCGGCCATGCTGTCCGGCCTGTTCAAGGCGCCCACCAAGTTCGCCCCGCATGTCGATCTGGCGGCGGCGCGCGGCCGCGCCAATGTGGTGCTGACCAATATGGTCAATGCCGGCTTCCTCACCGAAGGCCAGGTTACTGCCGCGCGGCGCCATCCGGCCTCGCCGATCAACCGCACTGAAGATATCAATTCACCCAACTACTTCCTCGACTACACCTTCGAGGAAGCCAAGAAGCTGATCGAGGCCAGCCCGCACACCTCGAACAATTTCGTGGTGCGCACCACGATCGACACCACGCTGCAGAAATACGCCGAGGAAGCCGTCACGTCTGTGGTGCGCGAGAATTCCGAGCAATACAAAGTCCAGCAGGCGGCGATGGTCGTTACCGACACCGGCGGCGCCATCCGCGCCATGGTCGGCGGCACCGATTACGGCAAAAGCCAGTTCAACCGCGCCATCGTCTCGACCCGCCAGCCGGGCTCAGCCTTCAAGATTTTCGTCTATTCCGAAGCCTTCGAGCAGCTCGGCCTGACCCCCACTGACACGATCACCGATCATCCGGTGTGCATTGGTGATTGGTGTCCGCAGAATTATGGCCGCAGCTACAAGGGCAAGGTGACGCTGATCAGCGCCTTTTCCCAATCGCTGAATACCGTGCCGGTGACGCTCTCGATCAAAACCGGGCGCGAGCCGATTGCCGCCCTCAGCCATCTGATGGGCCTGCGCGCCGATTATCCGATCACCCGCTCATTGGCGCTTGGCGTCGCCAATGTATCGGTGCTGGACATGACCTCGTCCTACGCCGCGATGGCCAGTGGCGGCTACAAGACCCCGGCCTATGGCATAACCCGGATCACCACGCTGAACGGCGACACCGTGTTCGAGGCCCATCCCGATGCGCCGCGCGAGCGCATCCTCAAGGAAACCACCGTCCAGTATATGGACCAGATGATGCGTTCCGTCGTCACCAGCGGTACTGGCCGCCGCGCCGACGTGCCGGGCGTGCCGGTGGTTGGCAAATCGGGTACCACCTCCTCCTACCGCGATGCCTGGTTCTGCGGTTTCACCGGCAATTACGTGGCTGCCGTGTGGATGGGCAATGATGACTATACCCCGATGAACAACGTCACCGGCGGGGTCCTGCCTGCCACCATCTGGCAGAAGTTCATGGCCTATGCCCACACCAATATCGAGATCAAGCCAGTGATCGGCGTCGATTTCACCCCGGTCCAGAACATCGTCGCCGCAGCCGATCCGGCCGCCGTGGCCGAACCGGCAGAGCAGCGTCCGCCCAGCCTGACACCCAATGCGGCCAAAAAGCTGGTCGAACTGGCCGACATGCTCAAGCTCGCGCGCAGCAATATGTCCCCCATCGCCGACCAGGCAGTGGCCGCGCCGGCGGGCAGCGGCGGCGGTTGAGGCCGGGCGATGCCCGCACAACGCTCAAGCGCCGCCAAACTTGCTGCCCGCGCCTGGGTCGAGGTCAGCGACCTGCTAGACCTTCAGCTCTCCCCTCTGGGATTGCGCGCCATTGACGCGCTCGCCCCGGTGCCCGGCGAGATCATTGTCGATATCGGCTGCGGCGCGGGACAATCCACCGTGCAACTTGCCGCTCGTGTTGGCCCCACGGGGCGGGTCATCGGTCTGGATATTGCGCCGGAACTGCTGGCCGTTGCCCGGCACCGGTCCACCGCCTTGCCCCAGCTCAGTTTTGTCGAAGGCGATGCAGCATTGGCCCACCTGCCGGACCAGAGCATTGACGGCCTGTTCTCGCGTTTCGGCGTGATGGCGTTTGCCGACCCGATTGCCGCGTTTGCCAATTTCCGCCGCATGCTCAAGCCGTCCGGCCGGCTGGCCTTTGTCTGCTGGCGCGCGCTTGCCGACAATGAGCTGGACCTGCTGCCGATCCAGTCGGCGGGCCTTGATGCCAAGATCGATGCAACGCCATTCAGTTTTGCCGACCCCACCCACATCCGCCACGTTCTTGAAACTGCCGGCTTCCAGCATGTGACAGTTTCGCCCCACGACGAAATGGTCTCCAGCGGCACTGCAGACGATATGGCCACGGTCCTGCTCCGCGTCGGCCCACTGGGAAAGATCCTTCGGGAAAACCCGGACTTGCTGGCCACTGCCGAACCCCGCCTGCGCGCGGCGCTGGCCCACCGCACCAACCACGGTCAGGTCAGCCTCAACGCCGCAACCTGGATCGTGACAGCCGATCAGGTGATCAGCGGCAGCGGTTAAAGCCACCCGATATTTGGCGTGACCTGGCAGCCGGCACCCCCTCCCTTGCGGAGAGGGGGCAAGGGAGGGGGTGAGCAGCGCGCACCAATACCTCCGTTAATGAGATGGGGCGGCCGGCAGTCCCATCGCATGGCGCCCTTGAGCCCGCGACGCTTGCGTCGGGACGTCACCAATGCTTTACGGACACCATGTTTCATGGCCGCCTCCTCAACCGGGGGCGGCCATCTCTTACGACAGGTCTGAAAACCATGATTCGTCTTGAAAGCATCGGCAAGCAGAACGGCAAGCAGATCGTGTTTATCGATGCTTCTGCCGTGCTGCAAAAGGGCGAAAAGGTCGGCCTGGTTGGGCCTAACGGCGCGGGCAAGACCACGCTGTTCCGGATGATCACGGGCGAAGAGCAGCCCGATGAAGGCCAGGTTTCGGCTGACCGGGGCATCACTATCGGTTATTTCAGTCAGGACGTGGGCGAAATGGGCGGCCGCAGCGCGGTGTCCGAAGTGATGGACGGCGCCGGGCCGGTCAGCACGTTGATCACCGAAATGCGGGCGCTGGAAGCCGATATGGGCGATCCGGACAAGGGCGACCAGATGGACGCCATCATCGAGCGCTATGGCGAAATCCAGCACCAGTTCGAAGAACTCGACGGCTATTCGCTGGATGGTCGCGCCCGCGAAGTGCTGGACGGTCTGGGCTTTTCGCAAGCGATGATGGATGGCGATGTCGGCGCGCTGTCGGGCGGCTGGAAAATGCGGGTGGCACTGGCCCGCATCCTGCTGATGCGGCCCGATGCGCTGCTGCTGGACGAGCCGAGCAACCATCTGGATCTGGAAAGCCTGATCTGGCTCGAAGCGTTTTTGCAGAACTATTCGGGCGCGCTGTTCATGACCTCGCACGACCGCGAATTCATGAACCGCATCTGCACCAAGATCGTCGAGATCGACGCCGGATCGCTCACCACTTATTCCGGAAATTACGAATTTTACCAGCAGCAGCGGGCGATTGCCGAAAAGAACCAGCAGGCGCAGTTCGAGCGGCAGCAGGCGATGCTGGCCAAGGAACTGGATTTTATCGCCCGGTTCAAGGCGCGTGCATCGCATGCTGCACAGGTGCAGAGCCGGGTGAAAAAGCTCGACAAGATCGACCGGGTCGAGCCGCCGAAGCGCCGCCAGACGGTGGATTTCGAGTTTCGTCCGGCGCCGCGTTCGGGCGACGATGTGGCGCTGCTCAAGGGCGTGTCCAAGAGCTATGGCACCCGCAGCATCTATGATGGCCTGGATTTCCATGTGCGCCGCAAGGAACGCTGGTGCATCATGGGCGTCAACGGCGCTGGCAAATCCACCCTGCTCAAGCTGGTGACCGGTACCGCCGATCCCGATCAGGGCACAGTGACGCGCGGGCCATCGGTAAAAATGGCGTATTTCGCCCAGCACGCGATGGACGTGATCGATGGCGACCTGACGGTGTTCCAGCAGCTGGAAAGCTCGTTCCCGGCGGCGGGGCAGGCGCCGCTGCGGGCGCTGGCTGGAGCCTTCGGGTTTTCGGGCGACGAGATCGAAAAGAAATGCCGGGTGCTGTCGGGCGGTGAAAAGGCCCGGCTGGTCATGGCGATGATGCTGTTCGATCCGCCCAATTTCCTGGTGCTGGACGAGCCGACCAACCATCTCGACATCGCCACCAAGGAAATGCTGATCACCGCGCTCAGCGCCTATGAAGGCACCATGCTGTTCGTCAGCCACGACCGCCATTTCCTCGCTGCGCTCTCCAACCGCGTGCTGGAGCTGACGCCGGAGGGCGTCCACGTCTATGGTGGTGGTTATACGGAATATGTGCAGAGCACCGGGCAAGAGGCGCCGGGATTGCGGAGCTGAATGCTCCCAACGAGTTTGGCCTATGGATAGCGTTGCCATATAGCCCTACCCACCAGACGGCACCTCCCCCTTGACGGGGGAGGTTGGGAGGGGGTGTGCGGAGCCTCGATATCGTGGCTCACCTACCCCCACCCTTGATCCCTCCCCGCAAGGGGGTGGGTGTCGACTGCGAATTCGGCGGGCCGAATTTCAAAGTGTGCGCGCCGGCACGCGCCCAAAAAACCTATCCCGCTTATCCAATCAATCCCCGCGTGCCGCTGATCTGGTAGTGTTCTGGCATGGTCGAGAAATTGGGTTGAAACGGCGGCCTTCGGTGGCCTTCCCGTTCGGCCAGATAATCAAACGAGTCACTGGTGCCGGAGCGCTATGCTGTCACCGTTTTCAATGGCGTAACGGCCGTGCGGTCGATCGATTGTTCGATGCCGTCGGCGATCTATTCCGCCACTCAGCAGGCCGCCGATTTTGGCGCGCTGCCGACCAGCTTCAGCTTCAAGATTGGCCAGGTCAGCCCGGTCTATGGGCCGGGCCATGCGGCCACAGGAGTGTTCAATGGCTAGGACGCGGTTCGATTTTGCCTCGATCTGGTGCTGGCGCAGGAGGGCGGTTATGCCGACCACCCCGCCGATCCGGGCGGCGCCACCAATCTAGGAATAACCCGCAAGACGCTGGCACGCTGGCGGGCGGTATCGCCCTGGTGGGCGCTGCCCAAAAGCGAAGTCAAAGCGCTGGGCGAACCGAGGCCGCCAGGATTTATCGCGCTGGCTACTGGGACCGCTGCAAAGCGGAGAGTTTGCCGGCGGGCCTCGATCTGGCGTTGTTCGACTTTGCAGTCAATTCCGGCCCGGATCGGGCGATCAAAACGCTGCAGGCGCTGCTCGGCGTGGTTGCCGACGGCCAGATCGGGCCGGTGACGCTGGCGGCGATCAACGCAGACAAGCGTGGCGCCGCCGGATTGAGCGCCGCGCTGTGCGATCGACGACTGGATTTCCTGACCCGGCTTTCAACCTTCGCAGTGTTTGGCAAGGGCTGGCATGCCCGGGTCGCCGCCATCCGAAAGGCCGCGCTGGCAGCGGCACCCATCCCCTTACCCACCGATAACTGGAGCACGACCATGACTTTTCTGACCGGCTACAAGACCTATATCGTTGCCGCCTTCATGCTGCTGGCCGGCGCCGCGCAACTGCTTGGCGTCGACCTGCCAACGCTCGACGGTGCCTCGTCCGGCCACATGATCATGGAAGCATTGGCGGTGATCTTCCTGCGCCGGGGGATCAAGTCGGAGATTGGAAATGCCTAGCCGCTGTACCACGAAGGGCGCGTTGATTGCGGAAATGGCAGGTCGTTGCTATATATGACCAACTAAATGGTCAGGACGCTAAGATGAGCACATTCAATCTGGCTGAAGCAAAAGCGCACCTAAGTGCACTTGTGGCAAAGGCCGAAACTGGTGAGCCCGTCGCTATAACGCGGCGGGGCAAGCCAGTCGCGCAACTGATTGCCGCCAAGCCGGTTCGAAAGGCGATTTCGCGCGCGGACCTGAAAGCGATCAGCGAGACTATGACCCTGCAGACCCAGGACGCGGGCGCGCTTCTGCGCGAAATGCGAGACGGCGAGCGGTACTGATGCTGTATGTCGACACCTCGGTTCTGGTTGCTGCGCTGACCAACGAAGCTACGACCCACCGCATGCACGTCTGGTTGTCCGATCAGAATGCCGACGATCTCGCGATCAGCGAATGGGTGACAACGGAGTTTTCTTCTGCTCTGTCGATCAAGGTCAGGACCCGCCAGATCGAGCCATTGCAGCGGAATCTGCTGCTGGCCGGGTTCAATCGGCTGATCGCGGACTCGTTCGCGGTGCTGCCGATCAATATTGCCCACTTTCGGACGGCTGCCCGTTTTGCCGACCAGTACGGACTGGGGCTGCGTGCGGGAGATGCGCTGCATTTGGCAGTTGTCGTCGAGCACGGTGCAAGGCTCTGTACCCTGGATAAAAAATTGTCCGAAGCGGGCACGGCTTCGGGTGCTGATGTCGTTCTGCTATAATTCCAAAGCATTTACGCGTGTTCGAGTGCGTCGCGAGCAAGAGCTTTTGACATCTGCGCCCCATTCATGTCCCATTCAGCAACATCGACGTAGATTGCCGGCATGAAACAGATACACCCCAAAGTAATGGCACTGAAGGCGCTTGCCGTGGCGCTGGTCTTCGCATTGGCTGGTACCAGTGCGTTTGCCGACTGCCTCGACAAGCGGCAGATTCAGGATGCCGTGTCGTCTGGCCAGATCCAGTCGCTCGATAGCGTGCTGTCATCGGCTGGCATCGACCAAAGCCAGGAAATCCTCTCCGTTCAGGTATGTGACGAGGGCGGACAACTGGTTTATATTATCGGTGTCTTGAGCCCCGACGGGCAGGCCCAGAACCTGACCCTGAACGCGCAATAAGATCGATTTGAGAGCGGGGGCCGGCGCATGCGCATTCTGGTTGTGGAAGACGATACCAATCTTAACCGCCAGCTCAAGGAAGCGCTAACCGAAGCCGGCTATGCCGTCGACGTGGCGTTTGATGGCGAAGAAGGCCACTTTCTGGGCGATACCGAGCCCTATGACGCAGTGGTGCTTGATATTGGCCTGCCGCAGATGGATGGGCTGAGCGTGCTCGAAGAATGGCGCCGCGCCGGCAAGACCATGCCGGTGCTGCTGCTGACGGCGCGCGATCGCTGGAGCGACAAGGTGCAGGGTATCGATTCGGGTGCAGATGACTATGTCGCCAAGCCCTTTCACATGGAAGAAGTGCTGGCGCGTATTCGGGCGCTGGTGCGCCGTGCGGCCGGACACGCCTCCAACGAAATCGTCGCTGGCGCTGTGCGGCTTGACGCGCGCTCCGGCAAGGTGACGGTCGATGGCCAATCGGTGAAGCTCACCAGCCACGAATTGCGGCTGCTGAGCTATCTGATGCACCATAAGGGCAAGGTGATTTCGCGCACCGAACTGACCGAGCATCTCTACGACCAGGACTTTGACCGCGACAGCAACACCATCGAAGTGTTTGTCGGCCGCCTGCGCAAGAAGCTGCCCGAAGAGTGCATCCAGACGGTGCGCGGGCTCGGCTACCAGATCGCGGACGACTAACCTTGGATATCAAGCGCTGGCGGGAGCGCTGGCAAAGAGGCTCCATCGCTGCCTCGCTATTCTGGCTGTCGGCCGGCTGGCTGGTGCTGGCGCTGGTGGCGACCGGATTTTTGCTGACGGATCTCTATTCCCGTGCGCTCGACACCAGCCTTTCAGAAACGCTGGAGTTCCACGTCGAAAGCCTGGCCGGCGCGCTGCTGGAAACCGCCGACCCGCTCAACGACAGCATCCGTCTCAATGATCCGCGCTTCGATCGGCCGCGCTCGGGCTGGTACTGGGCGATCCGCGATGACAGCGGCAAGTTGATCAATCTTTCGACGTCCGTGGTTGGCATCGACCTCCCGGTCATTGCCGCGGCTGGCGACCAGAACGGCCTGCGCACCGCAGTGATGGACGACGTATTCGGCACCAGGATGCGCGTGGTCGAACGCCCGGTGACGGTGGGCAGGATCACCTACCAGATCATCGTCACCGGCAGCCTGACTGAAATCCTGCAACTGGTTGGCGATTTCCGCGGGCAGGCCTTCATCGTGCTGGGTGCCGTGGGCGCCATGCTGGCGATCATGAGCGCCCTTGTGGCGCGTTTTGCGCTGCGCCCGATCGGACGGTTGCGCGCTGCCATCGAACGCGTGCGTGAGGGCGACAGCGGCGAAGTTGATGGCACCTATCCGCAGGAAATCGCCCCGCTGGCCGAGGAGGTCAACGAGTTGCTGCGCTCCAATGCGCAAATCATCGAACGAGCCCGCAATCAGGTGGGCAATCTGGCCCATGGGCTGAAAACGCCCATCGCCGTGCTGCGCAACGAGGCGGCGGCCAAGAAGGGTGCGCTGGCCGACGTGGTGCTGGCCGAGAGCGAAAAGATGAGCAGCATGGTCGCGACCTATCTGGAGCGCGCCAGGCTGGCAGCGCGCACTTCAGTGGTGGGCAAGAAGGCCGACCCGACCATGATCATGCTGCGCCTGGCGCGGGTGATGGGCAAGATCCATCCCAATGTTACTGTCGCCTTCCAGCGCCCGGATGCTTCTCTGCCCTGGTTCCGGGGCGACGAGGCCGATCTCGAAGAAATGGCTGGCAACCTGCTCGACAATGCCTGCAAATGGTCCAAGGGGCAGGTGGGGGTGCGCCTGCTGAGCGAACGCTCCGGCAGCGGCACGATGCTGTTGATCCGCATCGACGATAATGGACCCGGCCTGAGCGAAGAAGACGCCAAGAAAGTGTTGCGCCGCGGTGTCAGGCTCGATGAGAAAACGCCGGGCAGCGGATTGGGTCTCGATATCGTCAAGGAACTGGTCGATGTGTACGGCGGTAGTCTGGAGCTGAAGCCTTCGGCTTTGGGCGGATTGCTGGTGGAATTGCGGCTGCCCACTGCACGCTTGGGTGGCATGACGAAAACGTGACGCACTTTTGCCGCAATAGACCCTAAAGAACACCTGACCTGCACGAGACCCCGCACATGACCAAATCGATCCGCATTGCACTGCCCCTGTTGGCTCTGATCCTGTCTGGCTGCGCCAGCACGACCCAGTACAATGTCGCGCAGGCGCCAGCCGCCGCGCCGGTGATGGCAGCGCCCGTGCTGAGTGGCCCGACGCCGGCGCAGACCACTTTGGCTGCATTGCAGACCACCAACGTGTCTTCGGGCTTTATCGATCCGGGTGCCGCGTCGCTGATGAGCGCCGCTGATAATTCGGCTGCCAATAGCGCGCAGTTTTACGCATTGCAGTTCGGTCGCCCCGGCGCCCCGCGCGCCTGGACCGGCGGCAAGGGCACGACTGGCGCCGTTACCGTTGGCCCCTATGTTCGCGTCAACAATCTGGACTGCCGTGATTTCACCCACACGGTGCGGATCAACGGCCAGGAATTCACCCGCAAGGGCACGGCATGTCGCGAACAGACCGGCAATTGGACCGTGGTGCCGACCGCCGCCTGAGGGCTGGGAAGGTCCTGATTTCGCAGCCGAATAGGGATTGTTTACCTTGATGGGCTAGGCTGATGGAATCGCGTGTTCCATTAGTACCATTGCCAATGCCCCCAGCGACGTCCCGCCAAGCCACTGAAGCAGCCCAGACCCCGTCGGCCTCAAGCCGGACTGCGGGCAAGGCGCTGGCTCGCCCGTTTCTCGGCATGATCGACCCGGTGCTGGTCGATGATCCCGCCGACTACCCATTCCCTGGCTCCATCGGCCGCAAGCAGGCGCAGGCGATCTGGATCTGGGTCGCGCGTGATTTGTGCGGCGATATCATCGACATGGACCGCGTCGAGCGCAGCGTCATGGATGTCAGCGAAATCGAACCGCTGATGCCCCAGATCATGACCCGCATGCGTGAGGCCGTCGCTGAGGCGGGTTCCAAGATCGAAGCTGCGCGTCGTATCCGCACCCAACTGGGCGGCGATGAGGCCTATGAACGCCTGCCGGTGATGCTGAACGCCCTGCGCTGCCGGGCGCTGCTGATCAAGGCGCAGGGCTTTGGCAAGGCCGCCAATACCATTCCGGACGAGGCCGCACTTGGGGTGGCGTTGCAATCCATGCCATTGCAGGACCCGCAGGTCGCCGCACTCTTGCTGCACGCCGCCGTCGGCCAGGTGGTCAATCCGAGCCGTCTGGTTGCCGCCGTTGTGCGACTGGTGGGCAATGGCGACGAAGCGGCCATTGTCCGCTCCGGTTTCGGTCCGCTGATCGATGCCCTGCTTGCTCATGCGCAGAGCAATATCTGCGCCCTGCAACCGATTGGCCCCTTTGCCGATATCGATCTGATCTGCCGTTCGCTGGATCGTTTCCACAAGCTAATCCGCGCCGTTACCGGCTATGTCAGCGTGCAACGCGGCAGCCGCTGGGGCACCGTGCTCGGCGCCCTCACCAAGCGCATCTCCGAGCGGATCGAGCCGCGCCTGCGCGATGTCGTTCCCAATATCAACCAGTCGCTGCGCAAGGGCCGCGAGGGCGCCGACCGGCTCGACACGGACCAGTTGCTGGCCGCGCTTAACGGCATCTATCTGCTGGGCACGATCCGCGATTGCCGCGACTCGCTGGCCCTCAATGCGGTGTTCGAACAGGCCTGGAACCAGTCCGGCGAAGCGCTGGAAATGCACATCGGCCGCAATCTCGATGCACTGCGCCTGAACCCGGATGACAAGCTGACCGGCACGCGGCTCGACTTCGGCATCAAGATGGCCGAAATTCGCTTCAATCCCGAATATGCCGAAACGCTAAAGCGGGCCCGCACCGCTGCCGAGCGCCGCAGCTGAGTTTGTCGCGTCGAACCGAGCAGTGATCCGGGCCGCAATCGAGCGGCCCTGATCGTTGACTGTAATGCCGTCTCCGGGCTTGCAATCATCCTTGCCGATCAAGGCCACCACCGCTTCCGCGTCGGTGCTGACCACAGCGCCGATCGCCAGGCGCGGATCGTGGCCATCGGAATTGAGATAGATCAGCGATCCGACATCGAGCGCCCGCGCTTCATTGGCGGCAATGACCCACAATTGTGGCCGCGCCCCAAACCGCCCGGCAAGGTATGGCGGCACGATTGCTGCCGGGGCGTCCGCTGGCGAGCGGCTCGTGGGGATAAGCGAGATCAGATCCATCGATGAGGTCGTCCGCTCCATGGCGATGGTGCCGGCATGAGCCGGTTCGATAGCCCCCAATTGTACACCGGCGGCGATATCGCAGATGCCGAAGGCCTGTGGTTGCTGTGCCAGCGACCAAGGCTCCGGGCGACGGAACGGCCATCTGGAAGTGGTCGCCGGAGGCAGAGCGATCAGGCTTTGACCAGCATCGAGATAGCTGGAAAGACTGCCTTTGCCCTGGGTGATCGGGGTGGGATCGTCCAGCGTTTCGTAGATCGGGTCGATGCGCTTTTCGTGGATCGCTTTGCGTTTGCGCTTGAACAGCAAATTGACCGCATCCACGCCGCTTTGCTGGCAGGCCTGCTTGCTGAACCAGCCCGCCGCCGCGCCGGCCAATACGACACCGGCAGGGCCGGCGGCTGCTTCGATCCGGTGGTTTTCCGCGTTCCATTGGCTGCTGCCGCCCCCCGCATGCCACGGCGATAGCTCCGGCTGCCAGCCACCGCAGACAATGAACTGGTCGGCAACGATGGCCGGTTCGTCGCTGTGATAGCCTTCAAATGCCAGTTGCAAGGTGATTGACAGGCCGGCTTTGCCTGCCGATGACGCGCGCGCCGGGGCCATGCCCGACGCCTGGGTGATGCCATAGGCCTTGGCGAATTCGATGAAACGCGATTGGGGCCGCGGCCGCGTATCGGCGATGCGCAACACCTTGATGCCGGCATCGCTCGCCTGCATCGCCAGCCGATAAGGCGCGCCCGCCACCGTCGACAGCACGGCGCTGGCGCCGGTCCAGACGCCATAGCGTCGCGCCCGCTCGAAGGCCTCGGTGACACCGATCACGCCGGGGAGGCGGTTACCGGGGAACACCGGCAGGCGTTCGAGTGAGCCGGTGGCCAGGACCACGGCCTTCGACACCAGCGTCAGTATTTTGCCGATCGGGCGGCTGCCCTGCAGTTGCACCTGATGAACTTGCACCCGACCCGCGCGGATCGAGATGGCTTCGGCACGCAGCAAAATGGTGATATTGGGCAAGGCAGCAATTTCGGCGATCGGGCGCGCCACGCTTTCAGCCGGGGTTTCCTCGCCCTCCATGGTGCCGAACAGCGCGCCTTCACCACCAAGGCTGGCCTGCCGCTCGACCACCACCACCGCGCTTCCGGCCTTGCCCGCAGCGATCGCTGCATTCATGCCGGCGACGCCACCGCCCACGACAATCAGATCATAATCCGTGTGGCCCTCACTCGGCCCGTCCAGCCACGGCTGCACCAGGCGATGGCCCGGATCGAGCTTGAGGCCGAGCGTCTGCGAGCGGCGATGCGCCATGGTATCGAACAGGTCGCGCCCGGACGCGCTGCCTTGGGTGCGCAGTTCCGCGCCATCAACCGCCGGCGTGCGGGCCATCGGCAAGGTCTGCGCGGCAGCGCCGGCAAAGCCAAGATCGAGCACCGATGGCGAAAACCGCTCGCTCAGCGCCAGCGCCTCGCCGCGATAGGTGCCAATTGCCTTGATCCCGGCAGCCAGCGCAGCGCTCAGCACCGTATCACCGGCAAAGCCGTGAATGGTGCGCCCGTTCAGCTTGAACCGCAGCGGCCGGGCGCGATCAATGGCGCTGCCACCCAGCAGATGTGGCGTCTCGACGCCAAGGCGATGCGGTTGATACTTCACGGCGCCAACCCCGGTGCGTAATCGGCCACCAGCGATCCGGCGTTGTCGCGAACGTCGCGATGGCCGAAATAGCCGCTCTCTTCGGCCGATGCGGACCCGGCCAGCCAGCGGGCCAGAGCGGGAGCCATAAATGCCCCGGTCGGCCCCATCCCCGCAATGATTTCGGGACCGCCGAACTGCAATCGTCCGATAAACTGGGCGCCATCGCCGGTGCGCAAATGCTGGAATTTGCCCAGCCCGGCCAGCCGCAGATGCGCATGATTTGCCAACAGGCCGCCCGCCTGCGCCAAAGCGTCATCTGCACCAGCCGCCACCAAGGCTGCGACAGCCCTGGTCGGCCCTTGGCTCAGCGTCAGCGCCCGATCAATCTGCATCATCACCGGCGCCAGCAGTGGCCCCGCAGGCTCGGTCAGCAATACGGTGCTCGCGTACTGCCGCAACTGCTGGCCGAACAACGTCTTCGCCACCATGGTTATGATCGAGTTGTCATCGGCCAGCACGGCGCGTTCCGCGCGGAGGGTGTTCCCTTCGGTCGCGATCTCGGCGCCACCGCTGCTGTTGAACGTCACCTGCACCTTGCTGGCAGCGAGCCGTTTGACCCCGTTGCGCTGCAGCCAGGTCGATAGCATCGGCTGGGTCCTGGCGCGATCCAGCCAGATCGCGTCCCGAAACAGGATCCCATCGCGGTCCATGCCCATGGCGCCGGTGGCCAGCCGCTCCACATGCTGCCCAAAGCCATGCGCCACATGCCGGATATAGGCCAGCGCCTGCTTGCCCTCGGCCGTTTCGGCAAACAGGACGGGATCGATGCGCTCAATCCCGGCCTTGGCCCCGATCCGCACCAGCAATTTGGTGGTTTCGCTCACCGCCTGGCGCAGCAGGGCCCAGGTTTCGGGCCGGGTGAACGCGCCGATCGACAAATCCATCGCCGAATTCAGCCCGAAGACCGACCGGTCGGCGCTGATCAGCACGATGCGCTGGCGATGCTGGCTGGCCAGCAGCCCGGCGAGCAGTTGCGCCAGCGGATCGCTGCCAAAAATGGCGAAATCCACTGGCCCGTCGCTCATCTGGCCTGCCAAATGTGAGCGACCTGTGGCAATCCGTCCCCCTCAACAGCGCGTGTTTTTATGGTTTTCCGCCGCATTCCGCCTATAGATGCGAGCCTGTCGCCATAAGCCGTCGAGCGTTCCTGAACCATGCTGCTCTGGTTAGTTGCCACAATCGTTACCGTTATCGCCTGCGCTGCGCTTTATTACGCGGCCGGCGGACGCATGGTCAACGAAACTGGGGCTGAATCCGGCCCTGCCAACAGGCATTTTCAACTGGTGCTGTCTGGGATCGATGCGGATCTGGCTGCCGGACGGCTCGGCGAGGCCGAAGCTGTTGCAGCAAAGGGCGAACTTGCCCGCGAAATGCTGCGCCAAAAGGCCGATGCGGTGGGGCAGACAATCTCAGGTCGGCAGTTTGGTAAGGGCGCCAGCGTTTTGGCAATCGGCGCCATCGCTGCGGTGGCGTTGGGCGTCTATGGGCTGGTGGGCAGCCCTGATCTGCCGGGGCAGCCTTTGCAGGCTGAAACCCAGGCCGCCGCGCCCGGGCTGGATTTCAATCAGGCTATCGCCAAAGTCGAAGCCGAACTCAAGGCCAAGCCGGACGATCTGCGGGGCTGGAGCGTTATTGCCCCGATTTACATGCAGTCCGGCCGCTATGCCGACGCCGAACACGCCTTCCGCCGGATCATGGATCTGGGCGACAAGACTGCCAAGGCCCAGACCGATCTGGCCGAGGCGTTGTTGATGCAGGCCAAGGGCGATGCCTCGGGCGAGCCGATGACCTTGCTGAAGGCCGCCGCAGCCCTCGATCCCACCGACGCCCGTTCGCGCTTCTATATCGCCGGCGAACTCACGCGCACCGCCGACTATCCGGCCGCGACCGCGGCCTGGAAGCAATTGCTGGCGCTCTCCAAGGGCGATGAGCCCTGGTTGCCGACCGCCCAGGAGGGCCTGAGACTGTCGCAAAGCGACGGCGTTGCGCCGACCGACGCGACCGCCTCCGCCCAGCAATCCGCAATGATCAATGGCATGGTCGGTGGCCTGGCCACGCGCCTCAATGCGGATGGCGGATCGATCGAGGACTGGACGAAACTGGTCCATTCCTATCTGGTGCTCGGCGACAAAGCATCAGCACAAGCTGCCTATGACAAGGCCCTCGCCGCCTATCCGAAAACCTTCGATCGCGGCGATATTGATAGCGTCGCCATCGAAGGTGGGTTGACCCTGACAGGAGCAAAACCATGACCGCTCCCTCGCTCGCCCGCCGCCGCGGCATGAGCCGCAAGCAGAAGCGTCTGGCGGTGATCGCCGGGCTGGCGCTCGTCATCTGCCTTGCCACCGCACTGGTGCTGATCGCGCTGCGCGACCAGATCGTATTCTTTTATACGCCCTCCGACTTTGCCACCCACAACGTCGCCCCCGGCCGGGCCATTCGTCTCGGTGGGCTGGTCAGGGATGGATCATGGGTGCGCGACGGTGAGCACAACGAATTCATCGTCACCGACGGCAAAGCTGACCTCAAGGCGACCTATACCGGTCTGCTGCCGGACCTGTTCCGTGAAGGGCAGGGGGTTGTCGCCGAAGGCAGCCTGACGCCAAACGGCGAATTCGCCGCCACCGACGTGCTGGCCAAGCACGATGAAAACTACATTCCCAAGGAAGTGGTCGACGCGCTCAAGGCCAAGGGCGAATGGCGACCCGACGACGCAACAGCAGCGGCGCGGCAATGAGCATCGAACTCGGTCACTTCGCCCTCATCCTCGCCTTTGCCATCGCCACGGTTTCGGCGGTGGGCGGCTTTGCCTTCTGGCGCAGTGGCGAACGTATCGCCCAGTTCGTCAGCCAGGCCGCGATCCTGCAATTCGTGCTGATCGCGGTGGCGTTCGCTGCGCTGATCCAGGCCTTCGTCGCCTCGGATTTCTCGCTGGCGCTGGCCGCCAACAATTCCAATTCGCTGATGCCGCTGGTGTTCAAGATTTCCGGCGTCTGGGGCAATCATGAAGGCTCGATGATCCTGTGGGTCAGCATTTTGGTGGCTTTTGGCGCCATGGTTGCAGCCTTCGGGCGCAGCCTGCCGCGCGATCTGCTGACCTTGGTGCTGGCCACGCAGAGCCTGCTGACGGCGGCCTTCGCCGGGTTCACCATCTTCACCTCCAATCCGTTTGCCCGCATGTCGCCCGCGCCTTTGCAGGGTGCCGATCTCAATCCGGTACTGCAGGATATCGGCCTCGCCATTCATCCGCCGCTGCTCTACACCGGCTATGTCGGCTTCTCGATCTGCTTTTCGTTTGCCATCGCCGCGCTGATTTCGGGCCGCATCGACGGCGCCTGGGCCCGCTGGGTGCGGCCATGGGCGATCCTGAGCTGGGTGTTCCTGACGCTGGGCATCGCCATGGGTTCCTACTGGGCCTATTACGAACTCGGCTGGGGCGGCTGGTGGTTCTGGGACCCGGTGGAGAACGCCAGCTTCATGCCATGGCTCGCAGGGACTGCCTTGCTGCATTCGGCGCTGGTAATGGAAAAGCGCAATGCGCTCAAGGTGTGGACGGTGTTCTTGTCCATCATCACCTTTTCGCTGTCGCTGCTCGGCACCTTTCTCGTCCGCTCCGGCATCCTGACGTCGGTTCACACCTTTGCGTCGGACCCGACGCGTGGGCTGGTTATCCTGACGCTGCTGGCCCTGTTCATCGGCGGCGCGTTCCTGCTGTTTGCGCTGCGCGTCGCCTCGCTCCGGCTCGGTGGGCTGTTTGCACCGGTGAGCCGCGAAGGCGCCCTGATCCTCAACAATCTGTTCCTCGCCACAGCCACCGGCGCCGTTCTGGTCGGCACGCTTTATCCGCTGCTGCTCGATGCGCTGACCAAGACCACGATCTCCGTCGGCGCGCCGTTCTTCAACCTTACCTTCGGCGTGCTGATGGCGCCGCTGCTGATCGTGCTGCCGTTCGGCCCGTTGCTGGCCTGGAAGCGCGCCGATGTGGTCGCCGCGGCACAACGCTTGTTCGCCATCGCTGCGCTGGCGATTTTCCTCGCCATCCTGATTTCGGCACTCGGCGGCGTCACCATTTCCATGGCGCCAATCGGCTTGCTGCTCGGCTTCTGGGTAGCGTTCGGCGCACTGGCCGAACTGATCGAACGCAGCAGGATCGGCCGGCTGCCGGCGATGGAAAACCTGCGCCGTCTGCGCGGCCTTCCGCGCACCGTCTGGTCCACCGCCATCGCCCACTTCGGCGTCGGCGTCACCGTGCTGGGCATCGTTACCACCAGCGCGTGGGAAACCGAGCTGGTTACGTCGCTCAATCCCGGCCAGTCGGCGCAGCTCTCGGGCTACACCGTGGCCTTCGATAACTTCACCCAGACGCCGGGCGCAGATTTCAGCGCCGAAACCGGTGCCTTTGTAGTCACGTCGCCCGATGGCAATCAGCGCACCTTCCACGCCGAGCGCCGCACCTATCAGGCTAGCGGCATGCAGACCACCGAGGCGGCGATTGAAACCTACGGTTTCTCGCAGCTTTACCTGCAACTGGGCGAAGCTGTGGGGGGCACGCATGTGGTGCGCATCTGGCACAAGCCCTACATCACGCTGATCTGGATCGGCGCGCTGTTCATGGCCTTTGCCGGCGCCTTGTCGCTGACCGATCGCCGCCGCCGGGTCGGTGCGCCGCGCCGTGTTGCTCGCCCCATCGCCGAGCCCGCCGAATGATGGCGCGACTGTTCGCCGTCCTCGGCCTGCTGCTGGTGCTGGGCGCTCCGGCCTTCGCGGTCAATCCCAACGAAATCCTGCCCGATGCCAGGCTCGAAGCCCGCGCCCGCAGCATTTCCGCCGAACTGCGGTGCCTTGTCTGCCAGAACCAGTCGATTGACGATAGCGACGCTGATCTGGCCCACGATCTGCGTCTGCTGGTGCGCGAACGGCTGACCGCCGGTGATAGCGACGATCAGGTCCGCCAGTTCCTCGTCGCCCGCTATGGCGAGTTCGTGTTGCTGCGCCCGGTGCTGGCGCTGCACACGATCCTGCTATGGGCCACGGCGCCCGTGCTTTTGCTTATAGGGTTAGTCGCGATCGTCGTTGCGGCGCGCCGCCGCAAGGCACCGACGCCTACCGAACTTTCGGCAGAAGAACAGGCCGCTCTGGCGGCCTTGCACGGCCCCCACGAGCGCTGAAGCCCCGATTATGGTTTCACCGTGGCATAACTTCGCCACACCGCTGCCGCGAGCATTACAATAGTTTAATGTTGGCGCAACTTCGTGGCAATGAGCGCTCTTATATCTCTTGTCCATAAGCTGTTGAGAGCTTTCCCAAGGAGACTGTTTTAAATGCGCCCGACACTTCTTTCGCGTACTCGTCGCTGGCTCGGCGCTTCGGCGCTGGCGCTGCTGGTGGCTACCGGCGGTATCACCACCGCCTTCGTGATGACCAGCCAACAGGCAACCGCGCAGGTCCAGCAGGCAGCTCAGATCATCGTCCCGCCGGCACAGGCAACCGGGTTTGCTGACCTGGTCGAAGCCGTCAAGCCGGCCGTGGTGTCGATCCTGGTCGAAGGCAAGGAAACCGGTCCAGGTGGCCCCGGGGGCCAGCCCAATTTCAACATGCCGGACCTGCCGGAAGGCAGCCCGTTCAAGGATTTCTTTGACCAGTTCGGTCAGCAGGGACAGGGCGGCCCCAATGGTGCGCCGCCGCAGGCCCGCAAGTTCGAAGCTGCTGGCTCAGGCTTCATGATTTCGGCTGACGGCTACATCGTCACCAACAATCACGTCGTCGAAAACGCCACAAAGGTCACGGTCGTGTTCGATGACGGCAGCGAAAAGGTCGCCAAGGTCATCGGCACCGATCAGCGCACCGACCTTGCCGTGATCAAGATCGATGGCACCGATCTGCCATTCGTCAAGCTCGAAGACACCCGCAGCCGCGTTGGCGACTGGGTGGTTGCCGTTGGTAACCCGTTCGGCCTCGGTGGCACCGTCACTGTCGGCATCATCTCGGCCGAAGGCCGCGATATCGGCGGCTCCAGCTATGGCGATTTCCTGCAGATCGACGCCGCGGTCAACTCGGGTAACTCCGGTGGCCCCGACTTCAACATGAAGGGCGAAGTCGTCGGCGTGAACACTGCCATCTATTCGCCCAACGGCGGCAATGTCGGTATCGCCTTCGCCATCCCGGCCTCGACGGTCAAGCAGATCGCCGAACAGCTGATCAAGGGTGGCTCGGTGGTCCGTGGTTATCTCGGCGTGTCCATCCAGGACGTGACCCGCGATATCGCCGACAGCGTTGGCCTCAAGACGGCCAAGGGCGCCATCGTGCGTGAACCGTCGACCGATGGTCCTGCTGGCAAGGCCGGCGTGCAGTCGGGCGATATCATCACCGCTGTTGACGGCAAGCAGATCAATGACGCGCTCGACCTGAGCCGCACCATTGCCAGCAAGGCCCCGACCACCCCGGTCGAGCTGACCATCTGGCGCAATGGCGCCGAGGTGAAGGTTTCGGTCACTCTGGAAACCCTGACTGAAGACGCGGCCAAGGCCGATCCGTCGGCACCGACCCCGCCCAAGGAAGTGGCTCCGGCCAAGTCCAGCGTCGGCTTGATGCTGGTGCCCAATTCCGATGGCACTGGTGGCCTGCTGATCCAGGGCGTCGATGAAGATAGCGCCGCTGCCGACAAGGGTTTTGCCGTCGGTGACGCAATCCTGGAAGTCGACAACATGCCAGTCTCGACGCTTGACGAGTTCGAAGCCGCCATCAAGGGCGTCAAGGACAAGGGCCTCAATACGGCCCTGGTCAAGGCCAGCCGTGGTGGCGAAGCCCGCTTCGTCGGCCTGCCGCTCGATACCGCGAAGTAATCTCGACATCTGGCCCCGGAGCAATCCGGGGCCGGTTTCTACGACCACCTGGGGGTGCCTCACATGAAAATCCTGCTGATTGAAGATGATCGTGAGGCCGCCAGCTATCTGATCCAGGCCCTGGACGAAGCCGGCCACGTCACCCACCACGCCTCCGATGGCGAAACCGGCTACGCCATGGCCTCGGGCATGGATTACGACGTGCTGATCGTCGATCGCATGCTGCCGCGCCGCGATGGCCTGTCGATCGTTGAATCCCTGCGCGCCGAAGACGACAAGACCCCGGTGCTTATCCTTTCCGCCCTCGGCGAAGTCGATGACCGGGTGACCGGGCTGCGCGCCGGTGGCGACGATTACCTCACCAAACCCTACGCTTTCACCGAACTGCTCGCTCGCGTCGAAGTGCTAGCCCGCCGCTCCAGCCCGTCCGAAGCGGCCACAGCTTACGAAGTGGCCGGCCTGTCGCTGGACCGGCTCAGCCGCAAGGTCGAGCGCGATGGCGAAACCATCCTGCTGCAGCCGCGCGAATTCCGCCTGCTGGAATATCTGATGAAGAATGCGGGCAAGGTGGTGACCCGCACCATGCTGCTCGAAAATGTCTGGGACTATCACTTCGATCCGCAGACCAATGTCATCGACGTCCACATGTCCCGCTTGCGCTCCAAGATTGACAAGGGCCATGCTACGCCATTGCTGCAAACCGTGCGTGGCGCCGGCTACATGATCCGCGAGTAAATCCGTGCACCGACTGGCCCAGCTCTGGCGCACCTCTACCGTCCGCCTCACCGCGACGTTCATCTTCATCTTCGTGCTGTTCTCCATCCTGCTGATGGCCTTCATCGGCTGGCAGTCGAGCGTGCAGATTCAGCGCCAGCAGACCGACGATATCGATCGCGAGGTCAAGCTGTTGCAGCGCGTCGATCGGCAGCAGGGCATGCGTGGCATTGCCGTGGCCGTCCAGCGCCTGTCGCGCAATCCCGGCCCGGGTATCTACTTTCTGGGTGATCCGACCGGCCAGTTCCTGCTCGGCAATATCACCACCGTGCCGATCTATGTGCTGCAGGATGAAGGCGTTTATAGCTTCGACTACGAACGCGCCGTACCGGTCGATCCCGACGACAACCGGCCGCCTCCGGGGCGCCGCGGCTTCGCCGTGGTGCGCTCGGTCTTGCTCGATAGCGGACTGCGGCTGGTGGTCGGCCGCGACGTGGTCGAGCGGCGCGGCTTCACCGCCATCATCATCCAGAGCTTCCTGTTTGGCGTCGGCGGCATCCTTGTGTTTTCGGTGATCGCTGGCGGCATTACGGCGCGGCGTGTGCTGCGCCGGATCGACGCGATCAACGCCACCTCCACCACCATCATGTCGGGCAACATGTCCGAGCGCGTGCCGGTGACCAAACGCAACGATGAATTCGACGGGCTGGCGCTCAATCTCAACGCCATGCTCGACCGCATCGAGCAATTGCTGCAGGGGCTGAAAGAGGTCACCGACAATGTCGCACACGATCTCAAAACCCCGCTGACCCGCCTGCGCAATCAAGCCGAGTCCGCTTTGCGTGACGGCGCCAGCGATGATCTGCGCCGAAAGGCGCTGGAAACCACCATTGTCGAAAGCGACAAGCTGATCCAGACCTTCAACGCCCTGTTGATGATCGCCCGCGCCGAGGCCGGGGCGCCGTCCGGGGCCTTGGTCGATGTTGACGTCAGTGCGGTTGTCGCCGACGTCGCTGAACTTTATGGCCCAGTTGCCGAAGACGACGGCATAACGCTCGAAACTGCCGTGACTGACGGTATCCACCTGCATGCCAACCGCGAACTGATCGGCCAGGCCATGGTCAATCTGGTCGAAAACGCCATGAAATATTACGAGCCGCGCGACGGCGTCATGGGCAAGATCACCGTCGGTGTGCGCCAGGTCGGCGACCGCGTAGTGATCGAAGTGGGCGACAACGGCCCCGGCATCCCGCTCGAAGACCGCAAGCGCGTCCTCGAACGCTTCGTCCGCCTCGAAAAAAGCCGCACCGAACCCGGTTCAGGTCTGGGCCTGTCGCTGGTCAATGCGGTCACCCGCTTGCACCGCGGCACCTTCCGACTTGAGGACAACAACCCCGGCGTTCTGGCAGTGATCGATCTGCCGGCGGCTTGAACTTCCAACAAGAACCCCCTCATCCGCCCTTCGGGCACCTTCTCCCACAAGGGGAGAAGGGAGGCGCCGTGGTTTGTCTAGGCTCTGAGCTACCCCTCGCCCCTTGTGGGAGAGGGAAAGATTTCCTGCGTTCAGCAGGAAATCAGGGTGAGGGGTTCTCTCCGCTAACCCGGAAGCGCCTTGCTGGCACTTTCCGCCCAAGCCATAACTCAACCATGACCATCACGCTCAACGCCCTGCCGCCGATTCCGCACCCGCAGTTCGACGCCTGGCTGGCCGAACTGCCAGATGCATCGGCATTCACTGCCGCAGCCCCCGCACTCGGCCCGTTGCTGGAAACCGCGCCCTATCTGCTCAACCTCGCCAAAGCCAATGCCCCCTGGCTCGCCGAAACCCTGCTGGGCGACGCCGACACTGCCTTCGCCGCCGTCATTGCTTCCGTGGTCACCGCTGGCAAAACCGCCAGCGACGAAGCCGCGCTTTCCCCCGTCCTGCGCATCGCCAAGGGCCGCACGGCGCTGCTGGCCGCCATCGCCGAAACCGGCGGCGCTTGGACCACGGCCCAATCGACCGCTGCCCTATCCGACCTTGCCGATGCCGCTCTCGACGCCGCGCTGAACTTCCTGATGCGCCAGGCCGCCGAAAAGCGCCAGCTCACCCTCGCGCCCGAAGACGCCACCGCCGTCAATTCCGGCCTTGCCATCTTTGCCCTCGGCAAACACGGCGGTCGCGAGCTGAACTATTCGTCCGATATCGACATCGTCGCCTTCTTCGATCCGCAAAAGAACGTGCTGACCGACCCGTCCGAAGCCACCAAAATCTATTCCCGCATGGTGCAAAAACTTGTCGGGCTGATGGAAGAGCGCCGCGAGCACGGCTACGTCTTCCGCACTGATCTGCGCCTGCGTCCAGATCCCGGCTCGACCCCTGTTGCGATTTCTTTCGATGCCGCCTTGGCCTATTACGAAAGCCGCGGCCAGAACTGGGAACGCGCCGCCTGGATCAAGGCCCGGGCCTGTTCCGGTGATCTTAAGGTCGGTGCCGCTTTCCTCAAGGAATTGGCGCCCTACGTCTGGCGCAAGCATCTGGATTTTGCCACCATCGCCGATATCCAGGCGATGAAGCGCCAGATCAACATTTCCAAGAATGTCGGCGACATCCGCGTCGAAGGCCACAACGTCAAGCTCGGTCGTGGCGGCATCCGCGAGATCGAATTCTTCACCCAGACCCAGCAACTGATCGCCGGTGGCCGTGACGCCAATCTGCGGGTCAAGCCGACCACCCAGGCGCTCGCCGCTCTCGCTGCTGCCAACTGGATCTGGCCGCAAACCGCCAGCGACCTGACCGAAACCTACTGGTATCTGCGCGCCATCGAAAATCGCCTGCAAATGCTGCGCGATGAGCAGACCCACATCATGCCCACCACGCCCGATGAGGTTGCCGCGATCGGCCGGCTGATGGGCGAGCCTGATCTGCAAAAGTTCGAAACCGCCTATCGCGCAGCGCTCGAACTGGTCACCCGCTACTATTCCGAACTGTTTGCCGATGGCGAAACGCTGGGCAGCGGCGAGGGCAATCTGGTGTTCACCGGCTCCGACGATGATCCGGGTACGCTCGAAACCCTTTCGTCCATGGGCTTTGCCGACGCGCATCTAGCCATCGAAACCGTGCGCAAATGGCATTATGGCGGCTACCCCGCCACCCGCGCGTCCGCGGCCCGCGCCCACCTGACCGAACTGCTGCCGGCTTTGCTCGCCACACTCGGCACCGCCGGCAATGCCGATGAGGCGCTGGCACGCTTCGACAACTTCCTGTCCCGTATCCCCACCGGCGTCCAGCTTTTCGCGCTGCTGCGGACCCATCCGCAATTGCGCACGCTGCTGGTGCAGTTCATGGCCTCGGCGCCCCGCATGGCTGAAGCCGTAATCCACCGCACCCATGTCATGGATGGCCTGATCGATCCCGCCTTTGCCAGCGACGTCACCCATCGCGACGTGCTGGTTGCCAAGATCGATGCTTTCCTCGGGGAAGGGCGCTCCTATGAAGAGATCATCGATCGCGCCCGTATTATCGGGCAGGAGCAGAAATTCCTCATTGCCGCCGGTCTGCTTTCGGGCACGCTCAGCGCCACCACGGCGGGCGAGCAGTTCACCGCTTTGGCCGAAACCCTGCTGCGCCGCCTCTTCGATGCGGTCCGCGTCGAGTTCGAACGCCGCCATGGCCGCATCGCCAACGCCCGCGCCGCGTTGCTGGCCTTCGGCAAAATGGCCAGCCGCGAAATGACCGTCTCGTCCGACCTCGATTTCATCATGCTCTATGACGCGCCAGCGGATGCCGAGTCAGATGGTGACAAGCCGCTGACCACCAACCATTATTTTACCCGTCTGACCCAGCGCCTTGTTGCAGCCATCACCGCGCCAACCGCCGAGGGCGTGCTCTATGAAGCCGACATGCGGCTGCGCCCCTCGGGCAATGCCGGCCCGCTGGCCACCAGTCTGTCGGGCTTCAGCGCCTATCACCGCGACAATGCCTGGACCTGGGAGCACCTTGCCCTCAGCCGCGCCCGCGTCATCATGGCCGATGGCACCATGGGCTACGATGTCGATGCGGCCATCGGCGAAGTCATGGAACGCCCGCGCGATAT
The DNA here is from genome assembly GCF_039927955.1 of Devosia sp. Classification (GTDB taxonomy): domain Bacteria; phylum Pseudomonadota; class Alphaproteobacteria; order Rhizobiales; family Devosiaceae; genus Devosia. The sequence continues at coordinate 85,351 of NZ_JBDSUA010000018.1, forward strand.
TGCCAAGACTGTGGATGACGTGGTCTCGATGCGCGCCCTGATGGCCCGCGAACGCCCGGCGCGCCACCCATTCGATCTCAAGCTGGCCGAAGGCGGGCTGGTCGATCTGGAATTCATCGCCCAATCGGCCCAACTGGTCGCCGGCCGCAGTGTTGATCGGCCACAGGCGCTGACCACCAGGGTGCTGATGCGCCTCGCCGAAACCGGCCTGGTCCCCAACGGCGCCCGGCTGGCCGAAATCCACACCGTCTACGCCACCATCCTGCAGGTGATGAGCACGGCTTTGGTCCACCCCTTCAAGGACGAAGCCTGGAGCAGCGCCTTCAAGGAACTGCTGGCCACGCTGACCCACTATCCGGATTTTGAACGGCTGCAACTGGATTTGAACACCATGCGCGCCGAAGTCATCGCTGCGGCGGCGGAGTGGTACGAGAAGGCGAGGGGACTTTAAAATCGCCCGTCGACCCCGCAGTCGACAACCCTCGCCCCTTGTGGGAGAGGGACTGATTTTCTGCGTTCAGCAGAAAGTCAGGGTGAGGGGTTGCCTCCGCATACGCTAAGCCAGAAGTGGCCCATCATCCGCCCTTCGGGCACCTTCTGCTTCAAGGGGAGAAGGAAGAATGGGATCTACTCCGCCGCTCGCATCGCGCTTTCTTCTGGCCGTAACGGCAGGGAAATCGCCACTGTCGTCCCCAGCGCCGGGCTGGAATCGATCGCCATATGCCCGCCACTCAGTTCGGCAATAGCGCGCGAAATCGAAATCCCCAGCCCCGGCCCGACGCCCTCGCGGGTAAACGTCGCGTCACCCAGCGCAAAGGGTTGTTGCAGGCTTTCCAGCCGGTCCTCGGTCATCCCCAGCCCGGTGTCGGAGACTTCGATGACCACGCCGTCGGTCGCTGCAAACGCCGCCACTGTGATCTTGCCGCCGCTCGGGGTGAAGCGCAGCGAATTGTCGATCAGGTTGCCGATCATCCGCTGCAGGGCGAACTTGTCGGCATACAGCACCGCGTCGCATGGTCCACCCAGATCGAACGCAATCCCGGCCCGCGCAGCTTGCCCGCGATAGCGTAGCACGGTGCTGTCGAGCAGTTCACCGACGCGCACCGGCGCGTTGCGCAGCACCTTCTGTCCGCTCTCCAGCTCTGCGAGATCCAGAATAGTGGCGAACGATGCCAGCAGCCCTTCGCCCGATGATTTGATGGTCTGCACATAGTCCAGATAGCGCGGATCGCCGAGCGCGCCATAGGTCTGGTGCCGCATCAGTTCGGCAAAGCCGATAATGTGGTTGAGCGGGGTGCGGATGTCGTGGCTGAGATGGGCAAGGAAGTTGGTCTTGGAGCGGCTCGCCGCTTCCGCTTTGAGCTTTTCTTCGTGATAACGCCGCGCCAGCAGCCGCTGCTCTTCGCGGATGGCGCTGAGCAAGGTGTCGGCCTTTTTAGCCTCGGTCACGTCCGAAACCAGGGTAATGAACCCCCCGTTCGCCAGCGGCCGTTCGTCGATCAGCAGGCAGGAGCCGTCCTGCCGGTGCAGTTCGAGAATGCGGTTCTTGTCGTCCTCGTTCACCAGTTTCATATAGCCGCCGCGGATCAATTGTTTGACGGCGTCGTGATAGGTGACGTTGTCCCGCATGCCGGTGGCTTCAAGGTTCAGCCTGGTGCGATATTGGTCGTTGCACACCACGAGGCGCCCGGTGGCTGTCCAGCAGGCGACGCCGAGCGGCATCGCCGCCACCAGGGTTTGAAAATTGTTGCGTTGCTGAACATCGGCCTGCGTCCCACGCCGCCGATAGCTGACCGCGATTAAGACGAACGCCATCCCGAATGCGCCCAGCCCGCGTTGCCAGATACCGCTGACGGTCTCTGCTTCATCCTTGCGCAGAGCCAGAAAACCCAGCGTTCCCGCCGGCACGATTGCGGTGACCAGGCCCGGTCCGACCGCGTCGGCGCGTGTTTCCTGCAGCGTGGCATGCAGGGAATCGTCCCGGTGCGATAATGATGCGGCCAATGCTGCGTCCGCGCGTTCTCCGACCACACCGCCAATTTCGGCAACGATCAACTGACCGGTCTGTTCAAGTCGGTCGCGGGCATCGTCCAGCGAACGCATGGTGTCGAAAATTACGAACAGCGCTGCTGCCGCGAACGCGGTGATGCCAATGGAAGTGCTGATGGGCGAGAGACTCTGCCAGAAACGCGGCACGAAATTGCGTAGCGTTTCCAGACCGTCCGGGCGCTTGATTTTGGCTCCTTTGTCCGCGCCGAATCCTCCGGCGCCGGCGCCGGAATTACCCGCCGACCGCATACTCGTCTCCGTCCATTTTTCGGGAGTTTGCCCCGCCAGATCTGCTCTTAACAAACAATGAATCAGGTCGGACCGGGTGTCTAGGCCCCGTCCGGACGCCTTGGCACCCGGACGGGAATTTCGCGAGTCGATTGAATCACTTAGAGGACGAAAATAATTCTTCCAAAATTTGGGACGGATTACCCCGCCAGCATGCGCCCGAGGATGTCAGCGGTATTTCGACTGAGGCCCGCCGTCTCCTGCAGGGAAATCAGCGCAGCCCGCGCGGCGTCCCGGCGCTGCGGCTCCAGCATCGGCCAGATTCTGAACCCGGTCAGCACACGCGCCGCCACTTGCGGATTGCGCCCGTCGACGTCCTTCACGAACTCGCAGACGAAGCGGAACCCGGCGCCATCGGCGCGCGCGAACTGCAGCGGATTGTTCATCGCGAACGCCCCCATCAGCGAGCGCAGCCGGTTCGGGTTGTTCCTGGGGAAGGCCGGATCGGCCAGGATCGCGCGCATCCGCTCAATCACCCCATCGTCCTCGGCGCGTGCATTGACGCTCAGCCACTTGTCCAGCACCAGCGGATCGCCAGCGGCAAACCGCGTGTGGAAATCAGCCAGCAGCGCCTGCGCCTCGGCCGTCCAATGCACTCCGGTAATCGCCAAAGCCGCGAAGCGGTCGGTCATGTTGGTCGCCTCGGCATATTGCTTTGCGGCCACTGCCGGCCCATTGCCAGCGGCCTCCACCAGCAGCGACAGCAATTGGTTGCGCAGCGACCGGCGACCAGACTGCGCCGTATCGGGCAGATAGGCTTCCGCACTGGCAAGGCCGTGATAAGCTGCCTCCAACTGGCCAGCCAGCGGGCCGAACAGCGCCTTGGTGAACTCGGCCCGTACCGCATGTACCCGCGCCGGATCGACATCCTTGCCGATCTTTTGCGCGATCAGCGAAGCATCGGGCACATCCAGCGCCAGCGCCTTGAACGCGTGGTCGAGCGTGCCGCTCGCCAGCGTCTCATCCATCGCCGCGCGCAAGCCGTCGAGCGCCGCTGCGCTCCAGGGCGTCCCACCAATCGCCGCGATCAGCAGCGCCAGGCTCACGTCCTGCAGGGCCTCCCAGCGGTTGAACGGATCGCTGTCGTGCTGGGCGAGGAACAGATTGTCCGCCTGCGACCGGCTCGAATGCACCTGTACCGGTGCCGAGAAGCCCCGGAACAGCGACGGCACCGGCCGGTTGGCCACGCCGGAAAACGTCAGTGTCGCACTGTCGGTATCAAGCACGATCAGATCATCGCGCACCGTGCCGCCGCTGACCGCACTCCAGCTCATCGGGCTGCCATTGGGGCCAATCAGCCCGAACTTGACCGGAATGGTCAGCGTCGATTTCTCCTTCTGTCCAGGCGTCGGCTCGGTCTTCTGGCTCAGCGTCAAAGTATAGGTCTGGCTGGCGGCATCATAGCTGTCCGTCACCGTCACCTGCGGCGTCCCCGCTTGCAGATACCAGGTTTTGAACTGATCAAGGTTGACGCCATTGGCATCGGCGAACACGTCAAGGAACGCTTCGATGGTCGTTGCCTCGCCGTCGTGCCGCTCGAAATACAGGTCCATGCCCTTGCGGAACCCGGCTTCGCCCAACAGCGTCGCCAGCATGCGCACCACTTCCGCGCCCTTTTCATAGACCGTGGTCGTGTAGAAGTTGTTGATTTCCTTGTAGTGGTCCGGCCTTGGCGCATGGGCCAGCGGCCCGCCATCTTCGGGGAACTGCGCCGCGCGCAAAGTCTGCACATCGTGGATGCGCTGCACCGGCCGGCTGCGTTCGTCCGACGAGAATTCCTGGTCGCGATAGACCGTCAGTCCTTCCTTGAGGCAGAGCTGGAACCAGTCGCGGCAGGTGATGCGGTTGCCGGTCCAGTTGTGGAAATATTCGTGCGCAATCACCCGCTCGATCCCGGCGTAATTGGCATCGGTCGCCGTTTCCGGCTGCGCGAATACCAGCTTGTCGTTGAAGATGTTGAGGCCCTTGTTCTCCATCGCGCCGAAATTGAAATCCGACACGGCGACGATGTTGAAAATATCCAGATCGTATTCGCGCCCGAACCGGCGCTCGTCCCAGGCCATCGAGCGCTTCAGGCTGTCCATGGCCCAGTGGCACTGGTCTTGCTTGCCGTGCTCGCAATAGATCGCCAGATCGACGGGCTTGCCCGACGCCGTTGTGAAGCTGTCGGTTATCGATCCCAGATCGCCCGCTACCAGCGCAAACAGATAGGCCGGCTTGGGATGCGGGTCTTCCCACACCGCAAAATGCATTCCGTCGCCGGCATCGCCCTTGCTCACCAGATTGCCGTTGGACAACAGCACCGGCGCCACCACCAGATCGGCGGTGATCGTGGTCTTGAACACTGCCAGATTGTCCGGCCGATCCAGATAATAGGTGATGCGGCGGAAGCCTTCCGGCTCGCATTGCGTACACCAGGTGCCGCTCGACCGATACAGCCCCATCAGGCGCGTATTGGTTTCGGGCGTCAGCATCACCTCGGTTTCCAGCACAAACTTGCGCAGCGGCGGCTCGATCACCGTCAGCCCGTTGGCATCGGTTGCATAGGCCGACAGGACTAGCGGCGCACCATCGATGGCGATCGAGGACAGGCTCAGTTCATCCCCATCCAGCACCAGCGGCGTGCCGGGTTCGGTGTCCTCGCGCGGCTCCACCGTCAGCAGCGCCCGCACCCGCGTCGATTCCACGGCAATCTTGAAATCGAGTTCGACCGCGCTGATCCGGTAGGGGCTCGGCGCATAGTCCTTGAGGAAGATCGTGTGTTCGGTTTCGGTACGCATGGGCAGGGCATCCAGTTGCAACAATAGCGATTCGTATGTGGCAACGTTGCAACAGCCGAATCTGGCGTTTCGTGTATTCTATGCGGCTAGCTACCGCTTAGCTGCTTTCTTCTACGCCAATTTCGTCGGCATTGGGGAGGCGCTCAAACGGGCAGCGGCACGTTCTCCTCTGCGCTATCTTGCGGGTGTATCGAGGGCGTCATCCAAAATTGAAACGATCGGTCTGGTTTATCCAGCGGCCCAGTCTCGTCACGCCTTGTCAGCAAGGTTTGACCGCTTTGTGCCCCGATCAACGCCCGGGGGCGCCGATGGTTACGTCGTTGTTGAAGTGGTTTGAATCGCGACTCAATCCCTATCCGGTCAGCGAGCCCGGCGAGCCCCCTAAGGGCCTGCTGGCATTCTGCCTCTATTACGCCCATGGCGCCAAGAAGTGGCTGGCGCTGATGGCTGTCACCTCGGCGCTGATCGCGGCGGGTGAAATCATGCTGTTCGGCTTTATTGGCGATGTCGTCAATTGGCTGGCCGAGGCCGATCGCACCACCTTCCTGCAAACCGATGGCTGGAAGCTCGCCCTCATGGGCAGCGTCGTGCTGATCGGTCTGCCGGGCCTGATGATCCTGTCCACCATGACCATCCATCAGACCCTTTTGTCGAACTTGCCGCAGCGCATCCGCTGGATGAGCCATCGCTACCTCATTCGTCAGTCGATGAGTTATTTCCAGGACGAATTCGCCGGCCGCATTGGCGCCAAGCTGATGCAAACTTCGCTCGCTGTGCGCGAAGTGGTGATGAAGCTGCTCGATATGCTGGTCTATGTCGTGGTCTATTTCAGCGGCGCCGTGCTGCTGGCCGCCACCACCGATTGGCGTCTGGCCGTGCCATTCCTGGTCTGGTTGGTCGGCTATGTGTCGATGATGCGCTATTTCATTCCGCGCCTGGGCAAGGTTGCCGAACAGCAGGCCGATGCCCGCTCGCTGATGACCGGTCGCATTATCGACAGCTATACCAATATCGCCACGGTCAAGCTGTTCTCCCATTCCAACCGCGAGGAAACCTATGCCCGCGAGGCCATGGATGGTTTTTTGGACACGGCCTACCGGCAGATGCGCCTGTTCACCGTGCTCAACATCATGGTCAACATCTCCAATTCGCTGCTGTTCTTCGCCGTTGCCGCCACCGGCATCTGGCTCTGGCTGCAGGGCGCGATGAGCCCTGGCGCTTTGGCTGTGTCGCTGGGCCTGGTCATGCGCTTTTCCGGCATGAGCCAGTGGGTGATGTGGGAAATGTCGGCCCTGTTTGAAAACATCGGCACGGTGCGCGACGGCATCTCGTCGATTTCGCTGCCGCGTCTGGTGTCCGACCAGTCCAGCGCCCAGCCGATCGGCACTGTCACCGGCGATATCGTCTTCGAGGACGTATCGTTCCATTACGGCAAGGCCAGCGGCGTTATCGAGGGTCTGAACCTGCATATCCGTCCGGGCGAAAAGATCGGCCTCGTCGGCCGTTCGGGCGCGGGCAAGTCCACCATCGTCAATCTGCTGCTGCGCTTTTACGACCGTGAAAGTGGCCGCATCCTGATCGATGGCAAGGACATTTCCGGCGTCACCCAGGACTCGCTGCGCGCCAATGTCGGCGTGGTCACGCAGGATACGTCCCTGCTGCACCGCTCGGTCAGCGACAACATCGCCTATGGCAAACCCGACGCGACTGAAGCCGATATCCGCCACGCCGCGGAACAGGCTGAAGCCGATGGCTTCATCGCCACGCTGGGCGACCCCAAGGGCCGCAAGGGCTATGACGCCCATGTCGGCGAACGCGGCGTCAAGCTCTCCGGCGGCCAGCGTCAGCGCATCGCCATCGCCCGCGTCCTGCTCAAAAACGCACCGATCCTGGTGCTCGACGAAGCCACCTCTGCTCTCGACAGCGAAGTGGAAGCGGCGATCCAGAGTCAGTTGCAGTTGCTGATGCACAACAAGACCGTCATCGCCATTGCCCACCGTCTCTCCACCATCGCCATGATGGACCGGCTGGTGGTGATCGACGGCGGCGCCATTGTGGAGCAGGGCACCCACGCCGAACTGCTGGAACACAACGGCGTCTATGCCAGCCTGTGGCACCGCCAGTCCGGCGGCTTCATCGACGCCGATCTCACCGAGGAGGCGGCACAATAACTTTCTCCCTTCTCCCCTTGTGGGAGAAGGTGCCCGAAGGGCGGATGAGGGGTCAGCGATGGTTGGATAGCCATAGCTGACTGAACCAACCCCTCACCCGTCTCGGCTCCGCCGATCCACCCTCGCCCACAAGGGGAGAGGGAAGGAAGAACACCCCACCAACCCAAAAGGACCACCCAAATGGATATCATTGAAACCGCCAATGCTCAGACCGCCACCGCAACCAAACCCGTGGAACGATGCCGACCCTGACCTGAGCCAAGCATCGCCGGAACAGCCGATACCGGTTTTCCGACCAGCGATGCGACCAAGTGACTCCGTCAGGCGCGGCTCGCAATATCGAGCAACACCATGTTCAATCGCGTCATCGACTTTTTCGACAATCTCTATTCGCCCGTAGCGCTCGCCGAAAACCGGCAGCCCCCGCTGGGCCTTAAGGCCTTCGTCGCCTATTTTATCGGCCAGTTCCGCGTTGCCTTCGGCATCCGCATCGTGCTTGTCGCCATCGGCTCGGTTGCCGATGCGATGATGCCGGTCTTTGTCGGTATCGTTGTTGGCCTGTTGGCCACCACGCCGCCCGGCGAGATGTTCTCGGCCAACTGGCGCATCTTCCTGGTCATGATCGCCGTGGTGGTCATCGTTCGTCCGCTGACCTTCCTGATGGATACGCTGATCCGCAACCACGGCATCGTCCCCAATCTGGTCGATCTGGTGCGCTGGCAGAGCCACTGGCACGTGATCCGTCAAAGCTGGACCTTCTTCCAGAACGACTTTGCCGGCCGCATCGCTAACAAGATCATGCAGGCCGGTGAAGCCATCGAAATCGGGGTGAACCTCACCATCGATGCTGCCTGGTACGCGACCGTGTTCGTGGTCGTCGCCATCATCGTGCTGGCCCGGCTCGATCCGGTGTTATTGGTGCCGATCGGTGTATGGCTGCTGTTTTATGCCATCCTGTTTTCCATCACCATGCCGCTGATCGCCAAGTATTCCGAGGACCTGTCGGAATCCAAATCGGTGATGACCGGCCGGATCGTGGACAGCTACACCAATATCCAGACCCTCAAGACCTTCTCGACCGGCGAGCACGAAGACCTCTACGTCGCGGATTCGATCAACGACCACGCCATCTCGTTCCGCAAGTTGATGCGCGTGTTCACCTATATGTGGTCGATCCTGTTCATGCTCAACGCCGCTCTGGTGGTCTCGGTCACCTGGCTGGCACTGACGGGTTGGAACAACGGCACGCTCAGTGCCGCCGCCGTGGCAACGGCCATTCCGTTTGCGCTGCAGATCATGAATATGAGCGGCTGGATCCTCGAGATCGGCTCCAACATCTTCCGCCAGGTCGGCAATGTCCGCGACTCGATGGATACCATCGCCCAGCCGCTGACCATGCTCGACAAGCCCCAAGCCAAGGCGCTGGCGGTCGACAAGGGCGAGCTGGTTTACGACAACGTCAGCTTCAACTACTGGCGCGGCAAGACCGGTTCAGTGATCGATAATTTCAACCTGCGCGTCGCGCCGGGCGAGAAAATTGGTCTGGTCGGTCGCTCCGGCTCCGGCAAGTCGACGCTGGTCAATCTGGCCTTGCGCATGTTCGATGTGCAGGACGGCTCGATCCGCATCGATGGGCAGGATGTGCGCGACGTGACGCAGGAAAGCGTGCGCGCCGCCATCGGTCTCGTCAGCCAGGATACCTCCCTGCTGCACCGCTCGATCCGCGAAAATCTCAAATACGGTCGCCAGTCCGCGACCGATGAGGAGATGTTCCGGGCCGCCCAGCAGGCCAAGGTGCATGACGTCATCATGGCCCTGACCGATCCCAAGGGCTTTGCCGCCTACGACGCCCATGTCGGCGAACGCGGCGTAAAACTCTCGGGCGGCCAGCGCCAGCGTGTCGCCATCGCCCGCGTGCTGCTCAAGAACGCGCCGATCCTGGTGCTTGACGAAGCCACCTCCGCCCTCGATAGCGAAGTGGAAGCGGCGATCCAGGAACAGTTACAGACCCTGATGCAGAACAAGACCGTGATCGCCATTGCCCATCGCCTCTCCACCATCGCCTCGATGGACCGGCTGGTGATCCTGGAAAAGGGCCAGATCGTCGAGCAGGGCACCCACGCCCAGCTCCTCGCTTCGGGCGGGCACTACGCCGATCTATGGGAACGCCAGTCCGGCGGCTTCCTCGATCTGGATGCGGTGGCACAATAGCCGGTTCGGGGCAGAACGTGCGGTTGATCTACCCTCGCCCCTTGTGGGCGAGGGACAGCAATTCTGCGTTCAGCAGACTTGCTGGGTGAGGGGTGCGATGCTGGTAAATGGCGCTTTGTTGCGGCATCGCACCCCTCCCTTCGGGAGCAGGCCTGTTTACCGTGGACTTCTGCGTAGGGCCGTCGAAATCCCGGGAATGACACCGAGTGTGGGCCCGCGGATCACAGCATCGCTTTGGCAAAAATCCGATAGCATTCTAATCAGCGCCATCATTTTGCCGCGCGCCGGCGCAACCAACTGGACTGGCGCTGGTTGCGTGATAACGCTGCCGCGCACATCTCCGGACGGTTCATGAGTCTCTTTTCTCCCCTGCATCGCATCTTTGAACATTGGATCGATCCGTTCCGCTCCAAGACCGACTTGCAGCCGCCAAATTCGATGCTGCGGTTTTTCTGGCACTATATCAGCCAGGCCAAGCTGCCGTTTCTGGCGCTGCTGGCGTTGGGCGGCGCCGTAGCTTTGGTCGAGGCTTCGCTGTTTTATTATGTCGGGCGCCTCGTCGATATTCTTGACGCGTCCGACCAGGCCGCTGGCTGGGGCGGCATCGTCGCCAGCAATGGTCGCGAGCTTGCCATCATGCTCGTCGTGGTGCTGGTGATCCGCTTCATCATCACCTGGCTCTCAGCGGTGGTTGAAGAACAATCGGTTAATCTGGGTTTTTACAATCTGGTTCGCTGGCAGGCCTATGCCCACGTCATTCGTCAGAACCTGTCGTTCTTCCAGAACGATTTTGCCGGCTCCATCGCCTCAAAAGTCTGGCAAAGCGGCGCCGCCGTCGGCGATTTCATGGTGGCGCTGCTGCAGGTAGTCTGGTTCATCGCTGTCTATGCCATTGCCACGCTAGTGCTGGTGGGCCAACTCGATTGGCGCCTCGCCGCCGCCGTCAGCCTGTGGATCGCCATCTTTGCCGGGCTGGCGCGGTACTATGTGCCGAGGATGCGCAAACGCTCCGCCCTCGCCGCCGAAGCCGGTTCGGCGCTCACCGGGCGCATCGTCGATAGCTACAGCAATATCCAGACCCTCAAGCTGTTCGGCAGCGCCGATGAGGACGATCGCTTCGTGCGTCGCGGCTTTGACAGCTTCATTGCGGCGATGACGGCGTTGGCCCGCACCCTGGTCGGCGTCCGCACCTCCATGGGCATGCTGTCGGGCGTGATGATCGCCGCCATTGCCGCGCTATCGATCCATCTGTGGAGCGAAGGCCTGATCTCGGTCGGCGGCGTCGCCTTCACCCTTGGCCTGGTGCTGCGGCTTTACAACCTGCTGGGCCGCATGATGACCCAGCTCAATGGCCTGATGCGCAACTACGGCACCGCCCAAAACTCCGCCGAACTCATCGCCCGTCCGCTCGGCCTCGTCGATATTCCGAACGCCAAACCGCTGTTGGTCGACAAAGGCCGCATCAGTTTTGAAGCCATCCAGTTCCACTATGGCAAACCGTCCGGCGTCATCGACAATCTCGATCTGACAATCCAGCCCGGCGAGCGCGTCGGTCTTATCGGTCGTTCCGGTGCCGGCAAATCAACGCTGGTCAACCTGCTGCTGCGCTTTTACGACCTGCAGGGCGGTCGCATCACCATCGATGGGCAGGATATTGCGCAGGTCACCCAGTCCAGTCTGCGCGCCAATATCGGCGTCGTTACCCAGGATACCGCGCTCCTGCACCGCTCGGTCCGCGCCAATATCGTCTTCGGTCGCCCCGAGGCCAGCGACGAGGAAATGATCAGCGCCGCCCAGATGGCTGAGGCCGACGAATTCATCGCCAATCTCTCGGATTTCAAGGGGCGCAACGGCTACGACGCCCATGTGGGCGAACGCGGCGTCAAACTCTCCGGCGGCCAGCGCCAGCGCGTCGCCATCGCCCGGGTCCTGCTCAAGAACGCCCCGATCCTGATCCTTGACGAAGCCACTTCCGCCCTCGATAGCGAGGTCGAAGCCGCCATTCAGGAACAGTTGCACACGCTTATGGCCAGCAAGACCGTGATCGCCATCGCCCATCGTCTGTCCACCATCGCCGCCATGGACCGGCTGGTGGTGCTCGACAAGGGCCAGATCGTGGAGCAGGGCACCCACGCCCAATTGCTGGCCGCAGGCGGCCACTACGCCGATCTCTGGGAACGTCAGTCTGGCGGCTTCCTCGATCTGGAGCCCAAAGTCGCGCAATAATTGACTTAGTGCGAGGCGCGCATGCCCTGCGCGGCAGGGCCGCCCAATTGCACCCGTTCGCGCGCATAGTGATCGAGCACCAACTCTTCGCTGATCGGGCGGCTGAACAGATAACCCTGCATCAGCGTGCCGCCCAGCGCCAACAGCACTTCAAGCTGTTCTTCGGTCTCGATGCCTTCGAACACACAGGCAATGCCCAGGTTGCGGCAGAGATCTACCGTGGTCTTGACAATAGCCCTGCTGGCCGGGTCGTTGCACACTTCGGCGACGAAACTGCGGTCGACCTTGATCCGGTCCAGCGGCAATTTCTGCACATAGGTCAGGCTCGAATGGCCGGTGCCGAAATCGTCCAGTGCAATGCGCGAACCCAGCGACAGCAGCGTCAGCAGCGCCGTATTGGCCTGCTTCAGGTCGCGCATCACCGCGGTTTCGGTGATTTCAAAATCCACCCGGCACGGCGTCATCCCGCTTTCGCGCACCATTGCGGCAATCGCCTCGATCGCCGTCTGCGAGCCAAGGTCATGCGCCGATAGATTGACCGACAGGCGCAGCGGCTTGGGCAATTGCGCCGCCACCAGCAGCGCCTTGCGCAGTACCGTCTGGGTAATCTTGGAAATGATGCCGGTGCGTTCGGCCAGCGGAATGAACTCGCCCGGTGAGACTTCCCCGAGCACCGGACTGCGCCAGCGCGCCAGCACTTCGTAGCCGATGGTGCGGTTGAGCGCGACATCGAACTGGGGCTGGAACATGATGTAGATTTCGTCGTCCAGGTTACAGGTTAGCAGCGCATGCTCCAGCGAACGCACCTTGCTGATCTTGGACTCGTGGGCTTCGGAAAATACCACGCAGCCGCCGCGCTGGTCTTCCTTGGCCACGAATGATGCGTAATCCGCGCGGTCGTAGATTGTTTCTGCGGTATCGCCGACACGCGACGAGGCAAAGCCCACCGAAGCGGTAATGCGCACATTGACGCCGGGAAAAGTGAATGGCTGGCGAATGGTGTCGCACACTGTCTTGCCGCAGGCGGTCAGCCGGCTGTCGGGCACCGGCCCCTCCATCACCAGCGCGAACACGTCGCCACCAAGGCGGGCAATAAAGGTGGTTGGGCTGCGGATTGCCATCAGGCGTGCACCAACCTCGACCAGCAACCTGTCGCCGCTGACATGGCCGAAAATATCGTTGACCGATTTGAAGCCATCGAGGTCCATCCGGCCCACGGCGATCTGCCGGCCGCTGATTTCTGCCTCGGCCAGCATCTTCTCCAGCGTCGCGAAAAACTGCAGCCGGTTCGGCAGCCCGGTCAGGCTGTCGTGATGCGCCAACCGGTAGTTCTCGTCGCTCAGCTTTTGCGTTTCCACCTGCGAGCGGACCATGTCGCGGCGTGAATTGACCAGTTCGGCAAAATTCCGGTTGGTATTGAGCAGGATCATGATCAGCGCGCCCACAACCAGCAGAAAGTTGAACGCCAGCGCCACGAATACTGGATTGCCGGATATGAAAAAGAACAGGCAGAATGGCACGCCCACCGTGATCGCCACGATCAGCGCCGCGGCACGCAAATGCAGCAGGCTGAAGAAACACGCAATGGTGGTGATGCCGATGTAAAAGGCGATGTGGGACTGCTGGAAGGCATTGCCGTAAGGATAAAGGCTCAGCGCCCACCCCGAAAAGCTCAGGCCCAGAAACCCGGCGATGATTACCATGGTGCGCAACAGCCGCAGCGCCCGCACCTCGTCCAACACGCGGTTGCGGGTACGCCACCACAGGATCATGCGGCCAATGCTCAAAGCCGTCAAAACGGCCGGGATATAAATGCTCAGCAATGGGGGGGCGACCGACAGGTGCGTCGCGGCCAGCGCCAGGCTGTTGATCACCAGCATGCCGTACATCATCGGGATGTGCCGGGACAGCGCTCGCGCCTGCGAGCGGATCAGTTCCGGATTGTCGGTGGGGATCGATAACCCCCGCCGGATACCCTCCAGCATAGACATTCTGTCATTCGCCCCATCGTCAACGTTCACGGTAGCCGTACAAATCCTAATGGAACGGTAAATCCACTCTGAAATAGCCCGGTTTCATCTAATTTTGCCTTATCAAAGCCGGTTTGGCCAATAAATCAGCTTTTGCATCGTTACAATTTAACAACTTAAGCGGTTTAGTAATCTGTGTTTTTGGCTTGTTTCGCCATTGGAAGTCGGTCGCTGACGCGCTAGAAACGAGCCGAAATCGATTGCGATGGCCCATGGCCGCGTGGTTCGTTCGTCGTTAAAGCACTGGGCGGCGCTGCACCAAACCGGCGTCCACGGGGAGGCAAACTTGGCCAAGACAGTCGCGCCGGAAGGCGCCATCACATCCTATTCCGCGCTTGATCTGGGCGGGCAGTTCGCGTTGTCCTCGCCTACCCATAAGACCAGGCCAAAGATCACTTTGCCTGGCGATGTGCATTCGGCCCTGCTGGCCAACGACGAAATCCCCGATCCATATTTCGGCACCAACGAAAAGGCGGTGATGTGGGTCAACGAAACCGCCTGGTCGGTCGAACGCCAGTTTACCGCGGCTCCGGATCAGATCGATGGCTATCTGACGCTGACACTGTCCGAGATCGACTGCATCGCCACGGTGTTCCTCAATGGCGAAGCCATCGCCGCCGCGCAGAATTCGTTCATTCGCTACGATATCGATGTGACCGGCAAGGTCCACGCCGGCACCAACACCCTGCGCATCGAGTTCGGCATCGCCCAGGATGTGGCCAAGGCCCGCGCCGACGCCCACCCGTTCCCCATCCCCTTCACCTATAATTACCAGACCAACGGTTTGAAGGGCATTCATATGAACTTCATCCGCAAGGCCGCATGCCATGCCGGGTGGGACTGGGGCATCTGCCTGATGCCGATCGGCGTCTATGGCACCATGAGCCTGCGCAAGTCGCGGCTAGCGCGTCAGGAAAGCGTGCAGGTCGATCAGGCCCACGGCAAGAAAACCGCCGAACTCTCTATCAAGACTCGCGTCTTCGCCTTTGCCCACGGCGAGATCGAACTGACCCACACTATCGATGGCCAGGTCATTGCCGACAAGGTCGCCGTAGCCAAGGGCGACAACGTCTTCATCCACAACGTCACTATCCACGATCCAAAACTCTGGTGGCCAGCCGGGCAGGGCGAACAGCCGCTCTACGAGTTGACCACCGAACTGGATGGCGAAAAGACCACGCGCCAGATCGGTCTGCGCCAGCTCGAATGGATCATCGAGAAGGACGAAATCGATCATACGTTCAAATGCCGCGTCAACGGTCGCGACATCACCATGATGGGCGCCAACTGGATTCCTGCCGACGCCATCCCGTCGCGCATCACCCCCGGCGTGATCCGCGATCTGCTGCTCAGCGCCAAGGCCGCCAACATGAACATGTTGCGCATCTGGGGCGGCGGCCAATACGAACCCGATTACTTCTACGACCTATGCGACGAGCTGGGCATTCTGATCTGGCACGATTTCATGTTCTCGTGCATGAGCTACCCGTCAAATCGCGAATTTCTCGCCGATGTGCGCACTGAAATCACCCAGCAGGTCCGCCGCCTCAGCCATCACGCCTGTATCGCTTTGTGGTGCGGCGATAACGAAGTCATCGGCTCGCTCACCTGGTATCCCGAAACCAAGGCTGCGCCCGAACGCTACGTCGCCAATTACGACCGCCTCAATTCCATGCTCGGCTACATCGTGGAGGACGAAGACGCGGCCCGCCGCTTCTGGCCGTCCTCGCCATCACTGGGCTACATGGATTTTGCTGATGGCTGGCATGCTGATACCCGCGGCGACACCCATTATTGGGACGTCTGGCATTCGGCCAAGCCGTTCGAAGCCTATCGCACCATCAATCCGCGTTTTGCTTCCGAGTTCGGCTTCCAGTCCTTCACCTCGATGAATGTCATCGAGGGCTTCACCCGGCCCGAGGATCGCAATCCATCCTCGCCAGTGATGGAAGAGCACCAGCGCAACAATGGTGGCAATGCCCGCATTCTCGAAACCATGGCCCGCTATTTCCGTTTCCCGGCCAATTTCGATCAGATGGTGTTCCTGTCCCAGATCCAGCAGGGTCTGGCGATCAAGACCGCCATCGAATACTGGCGCTCCACCAAGCCGCGCTGCATGGGCACGCTGTTCTGGCAGATCAACGATATCTGGCCGGTCGCCTCGTGGTCGAGCCTTGATTACGGCGGGCAGTGGAAAATCCTGCAATACATGGCCAAGCGCTTCTATCTGCTGGTCAATGTCGTGGCCGTGCCAAGCCCCGACAAAACCAGCATTGCCTTCAAGGGCATCAACGACACCGCCAAGCCGGTCTCGATCCAGCTCGAAGTCCGTGCGGTCAAGTTTGGCGGCGGCGACCGCGTCGTCTTCTCGGGCAATTGCGCCATCGGCTCCGACGCCGCCATCGAGGTCAAATCCCTCGCCAGCGCCGATCTGGCCGAAGACGAATTCCTGTTCTTCTCCTGGAAGGACGCCAAGGGCAACCTGCTGGGCGAGAACGACTTCTTCCCCAGGCCCTACAAGGCCTATGACGTGCCCCAGCCCAGGATCAAATCCACCTGGTCAACCGTCGACGACCAGCCCGTGTTAACTCTCAGCACTGACAAGCCGGCCGTCTTCGTCACCGCCACCGTCGATGTCCCCGGCTATTTCTCCGACAACGCCGTAACCCTGCTACCCGGTCGCGAAACCCAACTCACCTTCACCCCCCGCCACGGTGCGAAAGTAGCGGCGGCGGAGTTGAAAAAATCGCTGAAGGTAAGGAATCTGGCGGAGACGTTTTAGCCGCTAGATCGCCACCACCTCCCCACAAGGGGGAACTGTTTACCTACGATCCTTTTTGGATTCTTGTGCTGTGCAAGTGATTTGCTCAGGAGGATGGGATGGATTGTCCCCGGTGTGGTGGTGCGCATCTGATCAGGCGCGGTTTCAAGTC
>NZ_JBDSUA010000019.1:0-14021 GCF_039927955.1 Devosia sp.
GCATGACGCGCGCGGTCAGTTCGGGCACCACGTTGCCCAGATAAGCGTTGCCGCAGACCAGCACCGCCTTGGCATTGACGCGGCCAGCGGCGGTGGAAACCACCGCACCGCCCTGCCCCTGCACCACACCCCGATTACCCAGCAAACCAGAACCCGAATTAGCGCGACCCGCCACGATGACAGCAGCGACGGCGGCGCAGATGCCCGAGCGGACGGCGGCTGCAGGATTGCCGCCCACGGCGTAAATCCAGCGTCCCCAAATCAACTGGTGTCCGCCGAGCAGGATCAGCGCGATGACTGCCACCACATAGGCGGAAATCGGCAAGCCTAGGATCTGCGTACGGCCGAAGAACTGCACATCCGGTGCCACGCCCGTGATTTTCTGGCTATGCGACAGCTCGTAGGCGAGGCCCTTGCAGATGCCCAGCGTTGCCAGCGTGATGATGAACGGATGCGGTAGCCGGCTATAGACCTAGACCGTGCGGTTAACGGTACCGACCAGGGCGTCGGTCAAAATCGTGGAAATGATGACGACGACGACGCCAGCGCCGGGTCGAGACCGGCAGGGCGTGGAAGACCGACGCGCCAACGACCGTGCAAGAGGCTATACAGGACCCCACCGACAGATCGATACCGCGCGCCACGATCACCACATATTGGCCAGGGCCAGTGTGGCGAACACGGCGGTTTGCGCCAACACGGTGCCGATATTGTGCGGCACAGAAAGAACGGGGCCAACGTTCTCAGCGGCACGATCATGATAATAATGATCAGTGCCGAGCCAAGGCTTAGTATCTTCAAAATTATTGAAAGCACTCTGACTTGAACACCAGGCTTTTGACTGAATTTTGATGCATATAAATACCAATTTTAACTCTAAAATTCTGGCTCAATACACTCCTCAGCGCACTTATATTCATTAGTTATTTTCCATATATAGCAGCGAGATCGACGCAGTCGTCAATTTGTTTTAAGTTCGGCAATTTTTTGAAAAGACCTTATTTTCAGCTACTTAGAAGCCGACCAATGCCAATCTACCAACGCTTCACCAACGGCTGAACCGATATGACTCCCTGCGACGCAAATCAGCTCTATGGGTCAATGCCCAGCCTACTCGGCCACGCGCCTTCGCCGCTCAGAGTTCAGCGCGGCGACGCTCCTCAACCCTCATATTCCCTCCATGTTCATTCGCCCTTGTCGTCCGGGCATCGGCGGAGTTTGCCGCGACTGGGAGAGAACGTCCCTCTGAAAGGGAACCCAAACCGCAAGGAAAGTAATCCGGAGCGCCTAAACCGTGCCATCAGCAGCCGGGCGGCCAACGCTGTGATAAGCGAAGCCATGCGCCTCGACTTCGGGGCGACGATAGACGTTGCGCAGGTCAACCAATGTTGGCGTCTTCATCAGTCCCTTGAGCCGCCCAAAATCGAGCGACCGGAAGGCGTTCCATTCGGTCACCAGCACCAGACAATCGGCGCCTTCGGCAATTTCATAAGCGCTGGCACCATAGGTAACATCACCCAGCAATGCCCGAGCGGCCTGCATGCCTTCAGGATCGTAAGCACGCACCCTTGCACCGGCGTCATGCAGCGACTGAATGATGGCAATGGATGGGGCCTCGCGCATATCATCGGTATTGGGCTTGAAGGTCAAGCCTAGTACCGCAATGGTCTTGTTGCGGATATCGCCGGCGCAGGCTTTGATGACCTTGCGCCCCATGGCCCGCTTGCGCTGATCGTTGATGCTGACCGTGGTTTCAACCAGACGCAGCGGACTGCCGTAATCCTGGCCAATCTTGACCAGCGCCAGCGCATCCTTGGGGAAGCAGGAGCCACCGAAGCCAGGGCCCGCGTTAAGAAACTTGCCCCCAATCCGGTTATCAAGCCCGATGCCACGCGCCACCTCCTGCACATTGCCACCTGTAACCTCGCACAGATCGGCGATTTCGTTGATGAAAGTGATCTTCATCGCCAGGAATGCGTTGGCTGCATATTTGATCAGCTCGGCGGTGCGGCGACTGGTGAACTGGATCGGCGCCTTATTGAGATACAGCGGCCGATAGACCTCGCTCATCACGGCGCGGGCCCGTTCGTCTTCAATGCCAACCACGATGCGGTCAGGTCGTTTAAAGTCCTCGATCGCTGCGCCCTCCCTCAAAAATTCGGGGTTCGAGGCCACAACGATATCGGCGTCAGGACGGGTTTCATGCATGATGCGCTCAACGTCGTCACCAGTACCGACCGGCACAGTGGATTTGGTGACCACGACGGTAAAACCGGAAATAGCGTGAGCGATATCGCGGGCGACGATGTGAACATAGCTCAGATCAGCATGGCCATCGCCACGACGCGAGGGGGTACCAACGGCTATGAACACGACATCGGCGCCCGCCACTGCTGCGGCGATATCCGTTGTAAACAGTAGTCGCCCGGCCTTGGTGTTTGCGTCGACCAATGTGGCCAGCCCCGGTTCGTAAATTGGCATCTCGCCGCTTTTGAGGCGTTCAACCTTGTCTTTGTCCAGCTCGACGCAGATGACATCGTGACCAAAGTCAGCAAAGCACGCGCCGCTGACCAGACCAACGTATCCCGCGCCCACCATTGCAATCCGCATGCCGTACCATCCTCACGTTCTATCGTGCCGTCAGCCCTGCTATAGCATCGGCCATAACTATCGCCATGCTGACGAGGAAAAACATAAGTTTTGTGTCAAGCGCGCTTGCGGCAGCAGAAGCCAGTGCGCACAGGCCACATGAGCAGACAGCCGGGTGGCGGCGCACGTCCGTGGCGTCGCATATATCGAACACATTACCAGAAGGGGCCAAACTTGATGATCACGATCTACCACAATCCCGATTGCGGCACGTCGCGCAATACGCTGGCGATGATCCGGCAGAGCGGCGTCGAGCCAGTGATCATCGAGTATCTCAAGACCCCGCCGGACGGGCCGGAGATTGTCGATCTGGCCTCGCGCGCCGGGCTGACTCTGCGGGATGCGATCCGGCAGAAAGACACGCCTTATTCGGCGCTTGGGCTGGATAATCCGGCGCTGACCCACGAGCAATTGCTGTCGGCGATTGCCGCCCATCCGATCCTGCTCAACCGGCCTTTCGTAGTGACGCCCAAAGGCGTGCGGCTCTGCCGTCCTTCGGAGCTGGTGCTGGAGATTTTGCCCAATCCACATATCGGGCCGTTCACCAAGGAAGACGGCGAAGTGGTGATCGACGCTTCGGGCAAGCGGGTCTGACCGGCATGCGCAAGGCCATCATCGTCTGGGGCGGCTGCGCCGGGCATGAGCCGGAGCAATGCGCTCAGATCATCGGCGACCGGCTGGCGCGCGAGGGATTTGCGGTCGAGGTCACCAATGATTTCGATATTTTCGCCGCGCCGGCGCTGGCCGATGCCGCTCTGCTGGTGCCGATCATTACCGGCGAGACGCTGCCCGATGGTCATGCCAACCACCTGATGCAGATGGTGCGCGAGGGCCTGGGGCTGGGCGGGTTTCACGCCTGCCTCACCACCTCGTTCAAGGACAGCGGGGCGTTTCACTATCTGACAGGCGTTAGCTGGGTTTCCCTTCCCGGCGATATCATCGACTATCGCGTGCAGATCACCCGGCCAGATGATCCGCTGGTGGCCGGTATCAGCGACTTCGAGTATCGCTCGGAACAGTATTATCTGCACTACGATCCCTCGATTGACATCCTCGCCAGCACGCGGTTCAGCGGTGCGCATGATCCGGTTACCACCGATGTGGTGATGCCGGTGGCGTTCAAGCGGCGGTTTGGGCAGGGCCGGATCTTTTATTCCGCACTGGGCCATGTGGCGTCGGAACTGGCGCATCCACAGGCCGCTGAAATGCTGCGGCGCGGGCTGAACTGGGTGGCGCGATGAGCTTGGGGCTGGCAAAGCCGTTGGCTTTTCGTGTAGAGGGGCGGTTTGCACGCGAAAGGTAAGAGCATGGCGCACAAGGTAATTTATGACACCGATCCCGGGGTCGATGATGCGATGGCGCTGCTGTTCCTGCATCAGCATCCGGCAATCGATCTGGTCGGCATTACCACCGTGTTCGGCAATGCGACGATCGCCACCACGACGCGCAATGCGCTGTTCCTTAAGGAAAAATGGCAGATCGCGGCGCCCGTCGCACGCGGCGCCGGTCACGCGATCAATCCCGATCGGGTGGAAGGGCCGCCACCGGCCTTCGTGCATGGCGACAACGGGCTTGGCAATGTCGCGGGCGTTCCCGACAGCGTGGCGACGCAACCCGATCCGCGCCCGGCATTTCAATTCATCATCGATACGGTTCGTGCCAATCCGGGCGAGATCAATATCGTCGCTGTCGGCCGGATGACCAATCTGGCGCTGGCGCTGGCCGCGGCCCCCGACATTGTCGGGCTGGTCAAGCAGGTGGTGATCATGGGCGGCGCGTTCGATGTGCCGGGCAATGTTTCCCCGGTGGCTGAAGCCAATATCATCGGCGATCCGGAAGCCGCCGATATCGTGATGACTGCCGCGTGGAAGGTGGTCGCCATCGGGCTCGATGTGACCCACCAGACCATCATGACCCGCGCCGAGTTGGCCGAAACGGCCCGCACCGGCGGCGAGCGCGTCAGGTTTCTCAATGCGCTGTCGCAGTTCTATATCGATTTTTACCAGCACATCGTCGATGACGGCATGTTCGTACACGATAGCTGCGCGGCGGTTTACGTGGTGGCGCCCGAACTGTTCACCAATCGCAGCGGCCCGATCCGGGTGGTCAGCGAAGGCATTGCGACGGGGCAGACCATCCAAAAGCCGGACGGCAAGTTCTTCCCGCCGGGGCCGTGGGACGGGTATCCGAGCCAATTGGTCAGCGTCGGGATCGATGCTGCGGCGGTGCTTAAGCTGATCCACCAGACGATTGCCTAGCTGATCGACAGGTGAGGAACCGGCACGATCAGGACGGTTGCTAGAGATAGGGAGGAAAGGCGATTCTGACGAAGCGCCGATCTTCAGCGTCGCGTTCACTGGTGCCGATCGGCGCTTTGCCGGCGAGAACCAGGCTGTCGCGTTCAGCGGGACTCAACGCTTCGTCGGCCAGCGCGCTGCTAAACATCGCCTCGCCAAAGCTGCGGCGCTTGAACGGGGCTTCGCTGTCGCCATCGCTGGGCGGAAAAGCGGGCTGCAAAATTCCGAAGAAATGGATCATCGTCGTATTCCCTTCGTTGCCGGTGCTGGATGTACGTCGCGCCCTTCTGGACCAGCAAACGATAGCATTACCCGACTAAATTGATAGAGATTTACGACTGGTAAATGCCCCGTGTGGGGAAATTGCATTCCTCAAAAGCAGGGAAATCTGAAATGGAGCCGCAGATGGGAGGTCTGCCGCCCCTGGTTTTAGAACGGAGCGGTTATTTCTGGCCCGGAGGGAGCAGCCGGAAATCGGGCAATTCGCGCAGGCCCAGTTCCGGGCCGGCGGGCGAATAGACCACAAAGAGCTGCATCGGCGCGCTGCCGGTATTGAGGGTGGAGTGAAAGCGGCTCTCGGGCACGAATACCGTGCAGCCGGCGCTCACCACCTGGGTGACCGGATTGCCCGCCTCATCCTCGACCATCTGGGTGCCTTCGCCGGAGATCACGAAGATGATTTCCTCGGCACCGGGATGGTTGTGGCGCGAATGCCCCTGCCCGCTCGGCAGATCGACAACGCCACCGGAGAAGCGCTTGGCCCCGTTCACTTCAGGGGCGAAGGTCAGCGACAGCTTGCCCCAATCGAACCCGAAGGCACTGACATCCCTGGGATAAACGAAGTTGTTCTCGGCCATTCCTGCCTCCCCCAGCCGCGTAGCGGCATTGCCTTGACGTTCTAGCCGCGCAGCGGCATGGATTTGAATTCCTCGACCTGACTGCGGATCGCCACTTCCACCGGCAACCGCTCCATCGAGCTGGCGCCGTAAAAGCCGTGGCAGTCCCTGGCGCGCGCCAGCACGTATTTCGCATCATCTGGCATCGAGATCGGCCCGCCATGGCAGAGCACGATGATATCCTGGCGCACCTTGAGCGCAGCGGCGGAGATGGCGTCGATTTCGGCGATACACTGGTCCAGCGTCTTGGCCGCCTTGGCGCCGATAGCGCCGCCGGTGGTGACACCCATATGGGCAACGATGATATCGGCGCCAGCCTTGGCCATCGCGGTGGCTTCATCGGGGTTGAACACATAGGGCGTGGTCAGCAGGTCCTGACGATGGGCCTCGGCGATCATGTCGACCTCAAGCCCATAGCCCATGCCGGTTTCCTCAAAGCTCACCCGCATCTGGCCATCGAACAGGCCGATGGTGGGGAAATTCTGCACCCCGGAAAAGCCCATGGCTTTGAGTTCGCTGAGGAATTGCGGCATCAGCAGGAAAGGGTCGGTGCCGTTTACCCCGGCCAGCACCGGGGTGTGCTTGACCACCGGCAGCACTTCGCGGGCCATGTCCTTGACGATGTCGTTGGCATTGCCATAGGCCAACAGCCCGGCAGCAGAACCGCGCCCGGCCATGCGATAGCGGCCGGAATTATAGATGATGATCAGATCGATGCCGCCCGCTTCCTCGGATTTAGCCGAAATGCCGGTGCCGGCGCCGCCACCGACGATCGGCTTTTTCTCGGCCACCATCTGCTGGAATTTCTTCAGGATGGTGCTGCGGGGGATCGAAGCCATGGGCTCTCCTAGGATGCTATCGAACGCCAGGCCGCTACGGCAGCCTCGGCGAATTTGGGATCGTTGATGTGGAGTGGCAGGCGGATGACCTGCCGGTTCGGCGTGGGCACCAGCACCTGTTCGAGCGCCGAAAATAGGGCCGAATCCGCATCCGGGTCGAAAAATTGTCCGCCGGCGATATCGAGTGCGGAAACGCCAGCTTCGGGGATCAGCAGCCGCACCGGGCCAGTGCAGGCATTGAGCTTGTCGCCAATCCAGCGGCCGATGGCGGCACATTCGGCGGGGATGGTGCGCATCAGCGTGACATTGGCGTTGTGGTGGTAAAACAGCCGGGCGCGGAACTGGGCCGGAACCGTCTCGGGCGCCCAGAAATTGATCATGTCGCAGGCGCCGAGCGAGCCGACATAGGGCACTTTGGTGCGGGCAATGCAATCGAGCCGGTCCGGCCCGGCGGGCAGCACGCCGCCAAACAGCAGGTCGGCGATTTCGGTGGTGGTGATATCGATCACCCCGGTCAGCAGGCCGCTATCGACCAGGCTTTCCATGGTGCGTCCGCCGGTGCCGGTGGCGTGGAACACCAGTGGCTCTACGGCGTCGCCGAGCAGATCGACGACCCGCGTCACCGCGGTGGTGGTCACCCCGAACATGGTCAGGCCGATGGCGGGCTTGGTGGCGGCGCCGACGAACGGTTTGATGCTCATCGCCACAATGGCATTGGCGGCGTTAGTGAGGATCACCCGGCTGATGCGGTTGAGGCCGGCCATATCGGTAATCGAGGGCATCATGATGATGTCAGAGACGCCGACATAGGGCGCGACATCGCCCGAGGCGAGCGTTGACACCGCGATCTTGGGCAGGCCGATCGGCATGGTGCGCATGCCGGCCGTAACGATCGAGGTGCCACCGCCACCGCCGATGCCGACCATGCCGCCGATGTCGGTCAGCGTCGGCACGAAATTGGCGAAGGCGTCGGCCATGGCTTTGACCGCGATACCACGATCGCCGCTGCCGATAGCGGCCTGATCGCCATGCCGGGCGATGGTGGTGGCGGCAATATCCACAGCTATCGTAGGGCGGGTGGTGCCGACATCGACCAGCACCGGAGTGCCGCCAGCGGCCTGAACCTGGGCGGCCAGAAAGGCGAGTTCATCACCCTTTGTGTCAGCAGTGCCAATGACATAGATGCGCTGCAAACGCGCCTCCCCACCACCGGACCCGCCTTTGACAAGCGGTTCAACCCGGTTCCCTGAGCGAGTTATAAGCAGGCATTGGATGCCATTGCAAAGCATTTTGAGATGTGCGTATCATTTCGGCATGGGAGTATCATTTCAAAATTCGGAAGACGCCGAAGCGGCCCCCAAGGGTCCAAGGGCGCGCACCACCAGGCTGATGCTGGAGACGGCAATCGGCTTGATGCAGAAGGGCAATACGCCCTCCGTCAGTGAAGTTGCCGAGGCGGCAGAAGTGTCGCGGGCGACGGCATACCGGTATTTCCCCAGCCAATCGGTTCTGGTGCAGACGGTTGTCGATGAAGCTCTCGGCCCAATCCTGGAGTGGCAATCGCCATCCGAAGATGCTGCCGAACGGGTGACCGACCTGCTCAATACCTCGATGCCGCGGATTTATGAGTTCGAGGCCACCTTCAAGGCGGCGCTCAAGCACTCGCTGGAAAACTGGGCGCAGGGCGTCGCCGGCAAGCCTGACGCAGAGCCGGTCTTTGCCCGCGGGCATCGCATCGCCCTGCTGCGTTCTGCCATTGCGCCATTGCAGGATAAGCTGTCTCCGACCCAGTTTGATCGACTGGCACAGGCGCTGTCGCTGGTTTACGGGCTCGAAGTCTTGCTGGTGCTGCAGGATATCTGGCGGCTTGATTTCGAAGAAACGACCTACGTGGCCCAGTGGGCCGCCGAAGCGCTGGTGCGCGCCGCGATAGAGGACGCGGCGGCGTAGCCGGAAATTTCAATAACCCGGCTCCGGCCGGCTCACGGCAGAAAGGGAATAGCGAAGCGACGGCAACACCAGATGGAACAGACTGCGGCAGCCCAAGAGCGACAATCGCCGGGGCAATCAACACAGCGACCATCACCGCCAGGCTTCAGAAACGGATGCAGCGCTGAACGGCCAAAGGCTGAGGGGCCGGGCCAGAATGCATGCAAACGGAATGCCCCAAAGCAGGGGCGCAAGGAAGCGACGTTCTGAACGTCGCTGGGAACGAGAAGCGCAAAGGGAGGAACCAATATGCGCATGAAGGGTATTCTGGCCGCGACTGGCCTGATCCTGCTGTCGAGTACGGCGACGTACGCGACAGAACTGACAATTCTATGGGCTGAATGGGACCCTGCAAACTACCTGCAGGAACTGGTCAACGACTACCAGAAGGAAACCGGCGTTACCGTGAAGGTGGACACCGTGCCATGGCCGGATTTCCAGACCAAGGCGTTCACCGAGTTCAACTCGCAAGGCTCCGCCTATGACCTGGTCGTCGGCGACAGCCAGTGGCTCGGTGCCGCTTCGACCGGTGGGCACTATGTGGAACTGACGGACTTCGTCAAAGCCCATAACCTGACCGAGACAATGGCGCCCGCCACGATGAAGTACTACTCGGAGTATCCGGGTGGTTCGGGCCATTACTGGTCGGTGCCGCTGGAAGGCGACGCCGTCGGCTGGGCCTACCGCAAGGACTGGTTCGAAGATCCGACCGAAATGGCCAATTTCAAGGCCAAATACGGCCGCGACCTTGCCGTGCCAAAGACGCTCAAGGAACTCGTCGACATCGCCGAATTCTTCAACCGGCCGGACGAAAATCGTTACGGCGCCGCCATCTATTCGCAGAGCTCCGGCGACGCGCTGATGATGGGCGTGGAAAACTTCATCTTCGCCTATGGCGGCTCGCTCGGCGACTTTGCCACTTACAAAGTCAGCGGTCTGCTGAACTCGCCCGCGTCGGTTGAAGGCCTTGAAGACTACAAGAAGCTGTTCGGTTTCGGCCCTCCGGGCTGGGGCAATGCGTTCTTCGCCGAAGTGAACACGGCGATCGCGCAAGGCCAGGTCGCCATGGGGATGAACTTCTTTGCGTTCTTCCCATCGCTGCTGAACGAGGCCACCAATCCGCAAGCCAAGAATATGGGCTTCTTTGCCAACCCACCCGGCCCACGCGGCGACGACTTTGCTGCTCTTGGCGGCCAGGGCATTTCGCTGGTCTCGTATAGCCAGAACAAAGACGAGGCGATGAAGTTCCTCGACTGGCTGGTCAAGGACGAAACCCAGAAGAAATGGGCTCAGCTCGGTGGCTACACCGCCGCCGCCGCGATCCTGAAGTCGGACGAGTTCCAGAACGCCACGCCGTACAACAAGGCGTTCTACGAAACCATGTTCAAGGTCCGCGACTTCTGGGCCCTGCCTGAATATGCCGAACTGCTCGATGAGGGTCAGCAAGGCCTTTACGACTACGTCGTGAACGGCAATGGCACAGCCAAGGAAACGCTCGACAAGCTGACCACCACCTGGGTCGACAGCCTGAAAACTGCTGGATACGCAGCCGAGTAGCGCCAGACAAAACCTGTCCGGAGGGGAAGCCATTTTCCCTCCGGCTCTTGTCTCATCGGGGGATTACGACTTGACCAACCTTATTGCCACGCTCGACCCGGCCTCGCGCGCTGCGTCCCGCGGGTGGAGCGACACCACGATCCGGAATGTCTTTGTCATTCCAACGGTGCTGTTCCTGATCGTATTCAATGTGTTTCCGCTGCTGTACTCGCTCGGATTTTCGTTCACCGACTTCCGTGCCTCCAGCAAGGCGCCAATCCATTTTGTCGGCTTCAAGAACTATATCGACACGCTGGCCGATCCGGTGATCTGGCGGACTTTCTCGACCACGCTGTGGTATGTGATCGTGTCGGTAGCCGGGCAGTTCGTCGTCGGTTTCGGGCTGGCCCTGCTGCTCAACCGGCCGCTGCCGTTCAAGGGGCTGCTGACCACGCTTTTGATGCTGCCGATGATGCTCTCACCAGTGGTTGTCGGGCTGTTCTGGAAGCTGATCTACGATCCCTCATGGGGCATTCTCAATTATGCGCTGGGGCTGGGCAAGATGGCCTGGCTGACCGACGCCAAGCTGGCGCTTTATGCCGTGGCCATCACCGATATCTGGATGTGGTCGCCGTTCGTGATGCTGCTGTCGCTGGCCGGGCTGAGCGCCGTGCCCAAGCATCTTTACGAGGCCGCATCGATCGACCGCGCCGGCAAGTTCTACACCTTCTTTCGCATCACCCTGCCGCTGGTGGCGCCGATCCTACTGATCGCGGTGATTTTCCGCACCATGGAGGCGTTCAAGACCTTCGACATCGCTTTCGTCATGACCGGGCAGCCGGCGGCGGAATTGATCTCGTCGCGCCTCTACAAGATGGCCTTCCAGCAGTGGCAGACGGGCCCGTCGTCGGCCCTCGCCTACATCATTCTGATCATGGTGCTGTGCATCACCAATATCTACGTGAAGTATCTCAACAAGGCAAAGGAGCGCTAGAGATGGCTGTTGTTTCCACGCGCGCCGGACGCCTTGGCAGCCGCATTGCGGTTGCGGCGGTGATCCTGATCACGCTGATCTTTTTGTCGCCGATCTACTGGATTACCTCGACCGCCTTCAAGCCGCTGGTGCAGGCGACGTCCATCCCGCCTTCGGTGGTGTTCGAGCCGCAGATCACCCCGTTCGTGAAGCTGTTCACCAAGCGGGCGCAACTGACCGGCCCGGTCGACCCGGCCGTTTATGCGGCCGCGCCCTGGTGGGAAAAGCTGGTGCTCGATGGCGGCGAACGGCTGGCCCGGGATGGCAATGGCGACGTGGTTTTTTCCGCCTATCCGGACCGGTTCGTCAACTCGTTGATCATCTCGATCACCTCGACGCTGCTGGCGGTGTCGCTGGGCACGATCACCGCCTACGGGTTCTCGCGCTTCCGGGTGAAGGGGGAGGCAGATCTGCTGTTCTTCATCCTCTCCACCCGCATGCTGCCCCCTATCGTGGTGGCGATCCCGATGTTCCTGATGTACCGGGCGGTGGGCCTGAACGACACCCATATCGGCCTGATCATCCTCTACACCGCCTTTAACGTGTCGTTCGCGGTCTGGCTGATGAAGGGTTTCATCGACGAAATCCCCAAGGAATACGAAGAGGCCGCACTGGTTGACGGCTACACGCGGATGCAGGCGTTTTTCAAGGTCGTGCTGCCCGAGGCGGCGACCGGGATCGCGGCCACCGCCGTGTTCTGCTTCATAACCGCGTGGAACGAATATGCGTTTGCGCTGATCCTGACCAATCGCCGGGCCCAGACCGCGCCACCGTTCATTCCCAGCCAGGTTGGCACCGGGCTGCAGGACTGGACGGTTATCGCTGCCGGCACTGTCCTGTTCCTGCTGCCGGTCGCCATTTTCACCTTCCTCCTGCGTAACCATCTGCTGCGCGGCATGAGCTTCGGAGCGATCCGCAAATGAACCAGAAGACCCTAGAACGCCTGGCGATCTTTTTGATGGTGTTCGGCATCGTCTCGCTGTGCCAACCGTGGATTGCCGTGCTGCACGCCTGGAGCGTGTTGATCATGCTGCTCGGGCTGATCGGCTTTAACGTCGCGGCGCATATGCCGGTCGCCGAAACCGCCAAGCAGCCGGAGGTCATCCCCCATGGCTGAGATCGAACTGCGTAATGTTGAAAAGCATTTCGGCCTCGTCCACGTCATCAAAAACGTCAACCTGACGGTCAAGGACAAGGAATTCGTGGTGTTCCTCGGCCCTTCGGGCTGCGGCAAGACCACCACGCTGCGGGCCATTGCCGGGCTGGAAGAAATCGACTCCGGCGATATCCTGCTGGATGGCAAGCCGATCCAGAACCTGCGGGCGGCGGATCGCGATATCGCCTTCGTGTTCCAGAACTATGCGCTCTATCCGCATTTCACCGTGTACGAGAACCTGGCCTTCCCGCTGCGCGCCGTCGGCACCAGCAAGGACCAGATCGACAGCATCGTGAAATCAGTCGGCCAGTCGCTGGGCATCCTGCATCTGCTCAAGTCTCGGCCGTCGTCGCTTTCGGGTGGCGACATGCAGCGCGTTGCCATCGGCCGCGCACTGGTGCGCCGGCCCAAGGCCCTGCTGTTGGACGAACCGATCGGCTCGCTCGACGCGAAGCTGCGCGAAACCATGCGGCTGGAACTGAAGCGCCTGCACCTCGAAAACGGCTCGACCTCGATCTACGTCACCCATGATCAGGTCGAGGCCATGTCACTGGCCGACCGCATCGTGGTGATGCACGACGGCATGCTGCAGCAGGTGGGCACGCCCACCGAGGTCTATCTGCATCCCGCCAACCTGTTCGTGGCGCAGTTCATCGGTTCGCCCGTGATGAATATCTCGGCCACCAAGGTCAGCGAAGCCAATGGCAATGCCCAGATCGAGCTGGACAGCGCCCGGTTCGACCTGCCCCTCGATCTGCTGGGCATGCTGGAGCAGAAAAAGGCCGCCGCCGACCTGTCGCTCGGGGTCCGTCCGGAGGGGGTTCTAGTCAGCCACAATGACCAGCCGGGCTACAGGCCGGTGGTGGCGCATATCATTCAACCGTTCGGTGGCTTTGATATTGTCGACCTCAAAGTCGGCGAAAAGACCCTGCGCGCCCGCACCACGTCCGGCTTTATTGGCAAAGCCGGCGACCGGGTCTGGGCCCGGATCGATCCGGCGCAGGCGCATTTCTTTGACACCAAATCGGGCGCCTCGCTCGACATCAGGCTAGGCGAGTAACATGGCCCGTATCCGTCTCGAAAACGTCACCAAAACCTTCGGGCAGCATGTCGCCGTCGACAACCTGAGCATCGATGTGGCCGATGGCGAATTCTTCGCCCTGCTCGGCCCCACCGGCGCCGGCAAGACCACGACGCTGCGCATGATTGCGGGGCTGGAAAAACCAACCAGCGGCTCGATCCATTTCAACGAGGCCAATGTCAACGACTGGGGTCCGGCCGAGCGGGACACCGCGCTGGTGCTGCAGCAGTATTCGCTCTATCCGCGCCTCAGCGTGCGGGACAACCTGGCTTTTCCGCTGCGTTCGCAGGTGCGGAACATGTCGCAGGCCGATATCGACCAGCGCATCGATTATGCCAGCAAGACCCTGCGCATCGGCCACCTGCTCGATCGCAAGACCGATCGGCTCTCCGGCGGCGAAATGCAGCGCGTGTCCATCGGCCGTGCCATCGTGCGCGAGCCGCAGGTGTTCCTGATGGATGAGCCGCTATCGGCCCTCGATGCCAAGCTCCGCGAGTCCCTGCGCTCCGAACTCAAGGACCTGCAGATGCGCCTCGGCGCGACCT
>NZ_JBDSUA010000020.1:0-6604 GCF_039927955.1 Devosia sp.
CGCATTGATCTCGGGAGCGATCCCGGCACTGATTTTTGGCCTCATCGTGGCGGGCATCGTGGCCTTATTCACGCGCAAGAAGGCCAAGGCTTGATACGTGGCTGTCCTGTCTCGATATGACAGGCGGGCATGGGAGAAATTGAGATGAGCAAGCTTGAACGGCAGGACGACAGCGGCGGCGACGTGGTGCGCGACGAAACCATCCGCCACGTGGTGGTATTTCTCGTCATCGGCGCCATCGCCGGCTGGCTCGCCAGCTGGATCGTCGGTGGCGAAGGGCTGCTGACCTACCTGATTTCGGGCGTTATCGGCTCGTTCGTCGGCGGTTACCTGTTCTCGGTGCTGAAGATCAGGCTGCCGATCGCTAATATCTGGCTCAGCCAGATCATTACCTCGACGGTTGGTGCAATCATCGTCGTCATCATCGCCCGGCTGATCGCCGGACACTAAGGAGCCCCTTGGTCACGCTTATCGAGGCCCGTCCGCGCCACCCTGAAAAGGCCCACCGGCCCGACGCGGAAATTCTGCGCAAGCCGGACTGGATCCGCGTCCGCGCGCCCGGCTCGCCGGTCTATCGCGAGACGCAGCAGATCGTGCGCGACAACAATCTCGTCACCGTCTGCGAGGAAGCCGGCTGCCCCAATATCGGCGAGTGCTGGAGCAAGAAGCACGCCACCATGATGATCATGGGCGAGATCTGCACCCGCGCCTGCGCGTTCTGCAATGTGCGAACCGGCATGCCCGGACCGCTCGATCCGAACGAGCCAGAGAACGTCGCCAGGGCCGTGCAGAAGCTTGGGCTGGAGCATGTGGTCATTACCTCGGTCGATCGTGACGATCTGGCTGACGGTGGCGCCAACCACTTCGCGGCGGTGATCCGGGCGATCCGGGCCAGCAACCCCAGGACAACGATTGAAATCCTGACGCCCGACTTCCTGCGCAAGGAAGGCGCGCTGGAGATCGTTGTGGCGGCCAAGCCGGATGTGTTCAATCACAATCTGGAAACGGTGCCGTCGAAGTATCTCAAGGTGCGCCCCGGTGCGCGCTATTTTCACTCGATCCGGCTCCTGCAGAAGGTCAAGGAACTCGACCCCACCATGTTCACCAAGTCCGGCATCATGGTCGGCCTGGGCGAGGAGCGGCATGAAGTGCTGCAACTGATGGATGATCTGCGCTCGGCCGACGTGGATTTCCTGACGATTGGCCAATATCTGCAGCCGACCAAGAAGCACCATCCGGTGCTGAAGTTTGTTCACCCCGATGAGTTCAAGTCGTATGCGACCGTGGCCAATGCCAAGGGTTTTGCGCTGGTTTCATCCAGCCCGCTGACTCGTTCGTCGCACCATGCGGGTGAAGATTTTGCGGCCCTCAAGGCGGCGCGCATGGCAAAGCTTGGTCATTGATGAAACGGTTTTTTGAACAGCATTCCCGCCATCTGCCTGAGCGGAT
The DNA here is from genome assembly GCF_039927955.1 of Devosia sp. Taxonomy (GTDB): domain Bacteria; phylum Pseudomonadota; class Alphaproteobacteria; order Rhizobiales; family Devosiaceae; genus Devosia. The sequence continues at coordinate 1,450 of NZ_JBDSUA010000020.1, forward strand.
GTTCGGCATCGTCGCCGATCTGGCGGATTACCCGCGCTTCATTCCCAATTGCAGCGCCATGGAGGTTCGCCCCGACCCGGCGGGCGATGGGAACACCAAACTCGCCAAGATGACGCTGCGCTTCGGGCCGATCACCCAGAGCTATACCAGCCGCGTGGTTGCCGATCTGGTGGCCAAGAGTATCACGGCAAAGGCTGTGGACGGGCCGTTTGCATACCTTGATAGCGTGTGGCTGTTTGAGCCGGAAGGCCAGGGTACGCGCGTCCGCTTTGAAATCGACTTCAAGATTTCCAATCCGCTGGTGGCAGCGGTGGCCGAACCGGCCTTCTCCGCCAAGCAGGACGAAATCATGCGGGCATTTGCCGACGAAGCGGATCGGCGCTTCGGCGACTAGGCGCTCGGGGGATATTGGTGCTCGGTGCCACGATAGTCGGTGACGGTGAAACAGCCATCGCCTGACGCCCGGACCGCAGTCGCACCGATCACGGCCTTGCCGTAGCCGCCGGGAATATCGAGGATATAGGTCGGCTGGCAGAGGCCGGAGACGCGCCCGCGCAGCCCCGCGACCAAAGCCTGCCCCTCATCGATCCCCAGCCGAAAATGGCTGGTGCCCGGCGCCAGATCGGGATGGTGCAAATAATAGGGCTTGATGCGGTTCTCGACAAAGGCTCGCATCAGTTCGGCCAGCACATCGGCATCATCGTTGACGCCCTTGAGCAGCACCGACTGGCTGAGCATGACAATGCCCGCATCGACAAGACGCGCACAGGCGGCCTTGGCGGCCGTTGTCAATTCGCGCGGATGGTTAGCGTGAAGTGCCAAATAGGTTGTCTTTCCGCTAGCGTTGAGCGCCGCAATCAATGACATGTCGACCCGTTCCGGCTCCACCACCGGCACGCGGGTGTGAAAGCGCACGATCTTGACGTGGGGGATGCTTGCGAGCCGCTCCATCATCTCGGCCAGCCGCCGCGCCGACAGCACGAGTGGATCACCGCCGGTGAGGATGACTTCCCAGATTTCGGTGTGGGCGGCGATATAGTCGAACGCCGCGTCCATAGCGGCCGGCGTGAGGGTGCCCAGACCCTGCGGCCCGACCATTTCGCGACGGAAGCAGAAGCGGCAATAGACCGGGCAGACATGCACGGCCTTGAGCAGTACGCGGTCCGGGTAGCGGTGGACGATGCCCTCTACCGGGCTGTAGGTGGCGTCGCCGATGGGGTCTTCGCGCTCTTCCGGTGTTAGCAGCAGTTCGCGCGCATCGGGGACAAACTGCCGGGCGATGGGATCGTTTGGATCGTCCTTGTCGATCAGCGCCGCAATGGCCGGCGTGATCGCCACCGCATAGCGTGCGGCGACGTCACCAAGACCGGCAGCGTCTTGGGCTTGAGCCAGGCCCGCGCCTATCAGATCGTCAACCGTCCGAAGGGATCGCGCTGCGTTCATCGGTCGTCTCCCGCTACGGGCGCCCAGATCACCTGATCGATTTTGGGAGCGCCTGTTGCCAGCATCACCACGCGATCGAACCCCATGGCAATCCCGCTGGCCGCCGGCATGATCGCCAGCGCAGCCAGAAAGTCTTCATCCAAGGGATAGCGCTCGCCGTAAAGCCGTTGTTTTTCGTTCATCTCTGCGGCAAAGCGGCGGCGCTGCTCGCCGGCATCGGTCAGTTCGCCAAAGCCGTTGGCCAGTTCGACGCCGCAGGCATAGACTTCAAACCGCTCTGCCACCCGGCCATCGCGCGTCGATTTTCGTGCCAGCGCAGCCTCGGCAGCGGGGTATTCGTCCAGGATAGTAATGCAGCCAAGCCCCAGATTTGGTTCGACTTTTTCGACCAGCACCCGGCTGAACAGATAGGACCAACTGGTGTCTTGCGGAATGGTCAGCCCGGTCGCCCGCATCTGCGCGACAAGGGTTTGGCTATCGGTTGACCCGTCGGCGGAAATCGTCGCCAGCAGATCGATTCCGGCAAATCTGTCAAAGGCTTCCGCCACAGCAAGCCGTTCCGGCTCAGCAAAAGGATCGCACTCCCGATCGCGGAAGCGCAGCGTTGAGGCGCCCGTGATGCTGGCGGCCAGGCGCAGCAGCGCTACGCAATCGTCCATCACGGATTCATAAGCCTGTTCAACGCGGTACCACTCGACCATGGTGAATTCGGGATGGTGCAATGGCCCGCGTTCGCGGTTGCGCCAGACGTGGCCGAGGCTGGCAATCCGCCGCTCGCCGGCCGCCAGCAGCTTTTTCATGGTGAACTCGGGCGAGGTGTGCAGATACATCACCTGTCCAAGGCCGTCATTGCCGATCATGGTGGCGTTAAAGGCGTGCAGATGCGTCTCGTTTCCCGGCGAGCGCTGTAGCGCCGGCGGGTCCACCAGCAGAAAATCCTGTTCGGCAAAATAGCCGCGCATCGCCGCCTCGACGCGATTGCGCGCCAACAGGATTGGCCGCCGATCGGCATGCACGGCTGGCGTCCACCATGGCGAGGCCGGTGGCGAATAAGGGGCAGGGGGCAAACTGGGGTCTTTCGCTCTGGGGACTGGCAGTTTGGTCGAAATTATTGTATCGGGCGGCACAGAACTCATCTCAGTGCGTCCGGTCCGTTCCTATTGCCGTTGGTTTAAGACGCGGACACCGCCTGAACAAGGAAGAAAAATGGTCAAGGTCATCGCCTCGTCGCTGCGCAAGGGCAATGTCGTCGAACAGGACGGCAAGCTGCATATCATTCTGACGGCCGAAAATGTGCATCCCGGCAAAGGCAACTCCGTCACCAACGTCAACATGCGCCGCATGAATGACGGCGTGAAGGTGATCGGCCGCTGGCGCACCGTCGAAATGGTGGAAAAGGCCGACGTCGACGAGCGCGACTATGGCTATCTGTATTCGGATGGCGAAGGCCATCACTTCATGGAGCCGGCAACCTACGACCAGATCACCGTCAGCGAAGACGTGATCGGTGACCAGAAGGCCTATCTGACGGACGGCATGAAGGTTTATCTAAAGACCTTTGAAGGCGTCGCCATCGGCATGGAACTGCCGCAGCGCGTCACGGTGGAAATCGCCGAGACCGAACCAGCGGTCAAGGGTCAGACAGCGTCGTCGTCGTTCAAGCCCGCGCTGCTGACCAATGGTCTCAAGGTGATGGTGCCGCCGCATATCGGACCTGGCACGCGCATCGTTATCCTGACGGAAGACAATTCCTACGTCGAACGCGCCAAGGACTGAGCTGCTGACGATGCAAATACTTCGGAGCCCGGCGCATTTCGCGGCGGGCTCCAGCATTTCGGGCCTGCTGCGCCAAAGTGCTCGGCAGTGTCGACACCTTCTTCCGAAAGCGATGCCTTGAACCCCTGGGTCCTGATCGACACCGTTCCGCTCCCCGATGGTCGTGGTGACATTCGCCTGATCCAGCGCGCCGATGAGTTCTCCATCATGCTGGGCACCATCGCCTTGATGAACAGCCGCCTCAGTGGTTCGGAGGAAGCCATGGCCGGATTGTCCTGGGCGCGGATTAGCGATCGACCAAAGGCAAAAGTGCTGATCGGCGGTCTGGGCATGGGCTTCACACTCCGCGCCGCACTGCGCGAATTTCCGGCCACCGCCAGTATCACCGTTGCCGAGCTGATGCCCGCCGTCCTGGCTTGGGCGAAAGGTCCGATGGCGACCATCTTTGGCAATTGCCTCGACGATCCGCGCGTCGATGTAAAAGTCCTCGATGTGCGCCGGCTGATCAATTCGGCCAAGGCAAGCTATGATGCCATATTGCTCGACGTCGATAATGGCCCCGATGGGTTGACGGTCGAGACCAATGACGCGCTGTACAGCCTGGCCGGTCTCAAGGCCGCTCGCGCAGCGCTGAGTCCAGGCGGGATCCTGGCGATTTGGGCCTCGGCTCCTGACCGCGCTTTTACCCAGCGTCTCCAGCGCGCAGGCTTCGCCGTTGAGGAAGAACGCATTCGCGCCAATGGCAAAAGCCGGGGCTCACGCCACGTCATCTGGTTGGCGAAGCGGAGTATCCAGGCGGGTTCTGCCAAGGCTCAATGAGCCGCGGCATTGATTAGGCCGGATTCCAAGGGTCTCGGCATACATTTTAGTTCCATAATATATATTATGCGAATGAAGGATGTTGGAATTTTGAGAGCGTCGTCTGGCAAATGACCGCCCTGTTTGGGTCAGCGGCGGCTATATTGCCGTGTCGCCATCCGCCCTGGTGGACAAGATGTTGGGGACCAGGCGCGGCAGTGCTGCCCCGGATTGCCGGCACTGATAATGTGGTGCCACGATTCCATTCGAGTGTTCGCCATGCAGCCGTCCCGCGATATTTCCCGCCTTGTTGAAATCATGGCCGCGCTGCGCGATCCGGTCAGCGGTTGCCCGTGGGATCTGGTGCAGGATTTTTCCACCATCCGCCATTACACCATCGAAGAAGCCTATGAGGTTGCCGACGCCATCGAGCGTGGCGACTTCGATGATCTGCGGGAAGAACTCGGCGATCTCATCCTGCAGCCGGTCTATCATGCGCAACTGGCATCCGAGCGTGGGCTGTTCGATATCGGCGACGTTATCCTGGCGATCACGGAGAAGCTGATCCGGCGGCATCCGCATGTGTTCGGCGATCTCGACGCCAATGATGCGGAAGCGGCGCAGCAGCGCTGGGAGGCGATCAAGGTTGGTGAGCGGGCCGCCAAGGCGGCGCGCAAGGGCGAGGTCGTCCCGTCGGTGCTGGACGACGTTGCGGGCACCCTGCCCGCCCTGGCCCGTGCCGAGAAACTGACCAAGCGCGCCGCAACGGTCGGCTTCGACTGGCCGGATATTGCATCGGTGGTGGCCAAGGTGGAAGAGGAACTGGCGGAGGTCGCAGCGGCCACTGACGCGGCGGGGCGCCACGAAGAGATCGGTGACCTGCTGTTTGCCGTCACCAATCTGGCGCGCAAGCATGGCGTCGATGCCGAAGCGGCGTTGCGCGACGCCAATGCCAAGTTTGGCCGACGCTTCAGCTTCGTCGAGGCGCGCTGCCGGGAAGACGGCGTGCCGATCGCCAATGCTGGGCTTGAACGGCTCGATGGCTATTGGAATGAGGTGCGCGCGGCGGATAAGGCGGGGGATTAGTAGATGGGTTTCCCCGCCTCTCAGTCGTTCCCTCGGGCTTGACCCGAGGGCC